>JARKQJ010000278.1 GCA_029973955.1 Paludibaculum sp.
ATGGAAGTGAGTTTGCCGAGGCGGCCCGAACGGACGACCTGGCAGGCACAGCGTCCGTGGGCGGCGCCGCGCTGTTGGGTGCCGTACTGGAAGACGCGGCCGGTCTTGCGGATGACTTCGCGAGCCTTGAAATTCCACTTCAGGGAGGGGCTGAGCGGCTTTTCGACGTAAACGTCCTTGCCGGCGCGGGCGGCGGCGATGCAGATGGGGACGTGCCAGTGGTCCGGCGTGGCGATCACGACGGCATCGATCTCCTTGCGCTGGAGGAGTTCGCGGAAATCGGCGAACATGGCCGCGGGCGTGGCGGCTTTACCCTGCTTCGCGTAGGCCGCCGCGATCTGTTGCGAGCGCTTTTCGCGCCTGTCACGGAAGGGATCGCAGACGGCGGCGCACTGGCAATCGTCGTGTTGAAGGAAGTCCACGATGAGGCCGTCGCCGGCACGCCCGCCGACTCCGATGAAACCGAGAGCGATCCGGTCGTTGGCGCCGCGGAGGCGGGTGGTGAAGAGATTGGTGGTGAAGAGGGCGGTGGTGGATTGCAGCAGGGCGCGCCGGGAAGAGGTGAGGCGACTGGATGGCATGGCGGAATTCTATCGCTTGCCGGCGCGCGTTTCCTGCATGGCGCATCCGGAGCAGCTATGCGGAGCGGGCGGCGCCACCGTTGCGGTACGCGAGATTGGCCAGATGAGCGGCGTTGGCGGAGGCGACGGAGTTGCGGACGTTCGCGTTAGGAGTCTTGCGGCTTCGGACGCAATCGAGGAAGTTGCGGACGTGCGCGGGCGTGCCGTCTCCCGTGGAGCGTACGGAAATGAGGGGCTCGGGATAGTTGGTCTTTTCAGCGGCGAGGACCCCTTCGGGGTACAGGGCGAAGCCGTCGCGCGTGATGCGGAGCATACCGTTCGTTCCGCGGAAGACGAGGGTGCCGCCTTCGAGGTGCCCGATCAGCGTGCTGTTGAAGGAGAGCTGGTAACTGGGATACTGCCACGCGGAGATGAGGGTGTCGGGACAATCCCAGTATTTGTGATAGAGCTTCGCGCCGGAAGCAGTCGCGGAGAGCGGACGGTCCTCCTGCATGTACCAGTGGACGACGTCGCCCCAGTGGGAGTGGAGATCGGTGACGGCGCCGCCGCCGAAGTCCCAATACCAGCGCCACTGCTGGAGGCGGCGTTCGTCGAAGGGCTGGTCTTTTGCGTTGCCGAGGAAGCGTTTCCAATCGACTCCGGCGATGTCGACGGGGCTGAGCTTGCCGAAGTTGCGGATGTAGTCCTGATACCAGTGGGACTCGACAAGGGTGATCTGGCCGAGGCGGCCGGAGCGGACCAGATCGTGCGCGAGTTGGAAGTGATCCCAACTGCGCTGCTGGTAGCCGACCTGGAGGATGCGGCCGGACTGCTCCACGGCCTGGATGAGCTGGGCGCCCTCTTCGATGGTGTGGGAGACGGGCTTTTCGACGTAGACATCCTTGCCGGCACGAACGGCGTCGATCGACATGGGGACATGCCAGTGGTCGGGAGAGCCGATGACGACGGCGTCGATGTCTTGTCGGGCGAGAACGTCGCGGTAGTCGAGATACTCCTGGGCCTGAGGGGCGAGTTTGGCGCGGGCGTCGGCGCGGCGGGCGGCGTTGATGTCGCAGACGGCAAGGAGGTCGCAGTTGCCGATCTTGAGAGCGTTCTCCAGGATATAGCGGCAGCGCCCGCCAGTGCCGAGGCCGGCGAGGCGGATGCGATCGTTGGCGCCAAGGATGCGGGCCTGCGAGGCGGCGGTGAGGGCGGCGGCCTGGAGGGGAGTGGATTGGAGGAAGCTGCGGCGCGTGGGAGTCATTGGAGTGCCTCGGTTAGCTCACATCACTATATTGAGGATTGCGCTGGATTTCTATCTGCTGTTCCCTATTTCTGAGGGGCTCCCGAAAAGGAAAGCGTTGCTGGCGGGTGTCATCTTCTCCGCAATGATCTGTGCGATGACTCCATGCAGGATTTACGTGGAGCAGATCAAGGTATTTGCGGGAACAGACGCGCACATCGTCTCCGAGAGAATCGCCGAGAAGAGTACAAAGTCTGGGCGATGCACGGTAGCGCCGGAGAAGACGCAGGCCGAGTACGTGCTGGGTGGATCGGGCTACGTCTCCGAACTGCAGGGTGGCGCCGGTGTGGACGGTGCGCGCGCTGCGACACCGGGATCGGCGCCTCTGGAAGTCGAGATGAAGTCGACGGCGGGAACCGTGGTGTGCAAAGACCGTGTGTATGCCAGGACCTTCAAAGGCAAGCCGTGGAATTCGATGGCCGATGAGGCGGCGGCCGCGGTTTTGAAATTCATCGAAAAGGGCGCGGGCAAGTAGCGTAGCTCAGCGTGGGGTGGCCACTATCTCGAGGAAGTGGTCTTCTCTCAGTCGCGGTGCAGGCCGTGCTTTTCCATACGGTAGATGAGCGTGCGGCGGGAGATGTCGAGGAAGCGGGCGGCCTGGGACTGATTCCAGTTGAACTTCTCAAGGGCGCGCAGGAGGAGTTCGCGTTCGACGCCTTCGAGGCTGATGCCCTGTTCGGGGAGTTCCACCAGGAGAGATTCGCGCTGAGGAGCGGTGGCGTGGATGTTGTCGGGCAGATCGGGGCCGGAGATCTCATCGCCGGCGGAGAGGACCACCATGCGCTCGATGACGTTTTCCAACTCGCGGACATTGCCGGGCCAGCGGTAGGAACAGAAGGCGTTGATAACGGTGGAAGAGAGGCGGAGGTTGGGTAGGTTGTGGCGGGCCTTGGTTTTGGAGAAGAGGTGCTGGGTGAGTTCCGGGATATCGTCGCTTCGTTCGCGGAGCGGAGGGAGTTCCAGGGGGACTACGGCGAGCCGGTAATAGAGATCCTCTCGGAAGGCTCCGTCCTCGATCATGGCAGCGAGGTTCCGATGCGTGGCGGCGATGACGCGGACGTTGACAGAAGAACTGGTGGTGGCGCCGATCTTTTCCAGTTCGCCCTGCTGCAGGAGACGGAGGAGCTTGACCTGGAGTTCGGCGGGGAGTTCGCCGATCTCGTCGAGAAAGAGAGTGCCGCCATCGGCGAGTTCCACTTTGCCGGGCTTCGCCGCGTGGGCGCCGGTGAAGGCCCCGCGGGTGAAGCCGAAGAGCTCGGCTTCGAGGAGATCGCGGGGTATGGCGCCGCAATTAATGGTGACGAAGGGCTGAGATCCGCGAGGACTGTTGTGGTGGATGGCGCGGGCCAGCAGTTCCTTGCCGGTACCGGTTTCGCCGTGGATGAGGACGGTGGAGTCGCGCTGGGCGACGCGCGAGGCCATTTCGAGAACGCGGAGGAGCGGCTTGGATCGTCCGATGATGGCTTCGAAGCCGTAGCGGGCGTCGAGGGCCGCGCGCAGGTTGCGGACCTCTTCGAGCAGGTTCTGGCGCTCCGTGGCGCGATTCACGACGAGGGTGAGGGCGTCGTAATCGATGGGTTTGGTGACGTAGTCGTAGGCGCCGGCCTTCATGGCCTCCACCGCGGTTTCGACGGTGCCGAAGGCGGTGATGATGATGACCGTGGTGTCGGCGTGTTCGGCGCGGATGTGCCGGAGGAGGGCCATGCCATCGCGGCCGGGCATGCGGAGGTCGGTGATGACGAGTTTCGGGTGGCGTTCGTCGAGGATCTGGAGCGCTTCGTCGCCGTTGGCGGCGAGGGCAACGGAGTAGCCAGCCTCTTCGAGCTGCATTTTGACGATGCGGCGGAGGCTGGAGTCGTCGTCAACGACGAGGATGAGAGGGCGGTTCATGGGAGTGTGGCGTGGATGGGGAGTTCGACGCGGAAGGCGATGCCGCGCGGGGAGTTGTCTTCGGCGGTGAGTGAGCCGCCGTGCTGTTCGACGATCTTGGCGGCGACGGCGAGGCCGAGGCCCGTGCCGTTCTCCTTGGTGGTGTAGAAGGGATCGAAGATGCGGTCGCGCTCAGCAGGTGGGATTCCGCTGCCCTCGTCGATGACGGAGATGAGCACCGTGGAACTGGATGAGGTAGCAGCGAGGGTGACGGTGCCGCGGCCGGGGGTGGCCTGAACGGCGTTGATGACGAGATTGAGCAGCACCTGCTTGAGCTGTTCGGGGTCGCAGTGGATTTCGGGCAGAGGCTGGGCGAGGGAGAGCCGGAGGTCGATGTGAGAGGCGCCGGCGGCGTGTTGAGCGAGGGAGAGGACGGAGTCGAGGAGGGAGGGGAGATCGACGGGCTGGATGCGGGGGGCACGGGGACGCGCGAAATCGAGGAAAGACGTGAGCAGGCGATTGAGGCGCTGGGACTCCTTTTCAATGATGTCGATGCACTCGCGGAGATTCTCCATGGAGGCGTGACCGCGGCGGAGGATGCCGGCGGCGCCGGAGATGGATGCGAGAGGATTCCGGATCTCGTGGGCGAGGCCTGCGGAGAGCTGTCCGGCGGCGTAGAGGCGTTCCGCGCGTTTCAGGCGTTCAAAGTTCTGCTGTAGTTCCTGATAAACCTGTTCGAGTTCGAGCTTCGTCTGTTCGAGGTGGAGCCGCTGGCGGCGTTCGCGTTCAGCGAGGAGTCCGGCAACGATGCCGCCAAGGCCGAAGACAGGCAACTCCAGGATCATGTCGGAGACGTAGACCGGGGCCAAATCCCAAGTTCTCCAGAGGTGGGGGAACTGGAGAACGGCAGCGGCGAGCGTGGTGAGCGCGGCGCCGCGCCAACCGAAGAAGAGGCCGGCGCAGATGATCGGGAGGAAGTTGAGGTGCTGGATGAAGTTGTGGGCGTGGATCAGAGAGAAGGGGATGGTCCAATGGGCGATGGTCAGGAGGAGTACCGAGCCAGCCAGGGCGGCGGCGCGGGCACGCGAGGATTGGAGCCAAGGCATTGGACCTGCTGCCATTGCATCCACATTGTGGCACGCCAGCTTTTCGGCCCGCATTTGGAGTTGCTGCAGCGCGGACGTGGAACTCGTGACACCCATGGCCGCAATTCGAGATGCAATTCGATGGCCTGACGTGGAAGCGCGGGATTTTCAATACGACCTGTCCCATATGGGACAGCCCGGCCCGGGCAGCGACGCAAATCGAACAACTCATGTGGAGAAACGCACCAAAAGCGAGGGATTTGGAGACGGCGAGGCGATTGCAAGCAGAGAGCAGCGTGGCGAAGAGTGTCATAGTCCTGACGTTGTTCCTGGCGGGCGTGGCGTGTGGCGCGGAGCGGCTGACGCTGGAGCAGGCGCTGAAGCTGGCGGAAGAGAACCATCCTCAGCTGCAGGTGGCGGGCGCGCAGATAGAAGGTGCCAGGGCGGGGGTGACGACGGCGAAGGCGTATCCGAATCCGGAAGCAGGCTGGTTGGGCGGACAGCAGCGGGCAAGGCTGCCCGGAACGGTACCCGGGATGATTCAGGTCTATAGTTTTGCGCAGACGCTGGAAACCAAGGGGGTGAGGCAGAGCCGGATTCAAACGGCGGAGTTGGGGCGGGCAAGCAGCGAGTGGATTCTGGCTGAGGCGAAGCTGGCGGTGCGCGGCGCCGTGCGGCAGGCATTCAACGAAGCACTGCGGCGGAAGGGTGAGGTGGTGCTGGCGAACGAGAATCGGCGCCTGGTGGAGGACCTGCGGAGAAGAATCGCGGTGCAGGTGGAGGTAGGTGAGGCGGCGCGGCTGGAGTTGCGGCGGACTGAGGCGGAGGTGGCGATTGCGAGGACGTCGGCGCAAGGCGCGGAGCTGCGGTTATTGACGGCGCTGGCGGCATTGCGCGCGGCGGTGAACCTGCCGGCGGATATGGAGATTGATGTAGTGGGCGAATTGGAGAAGCTGCCACCGGCAGGAGGGCTGCAGGAGATGCGGGCGGAGGCGTTGAAACAGCATCCGGCGATGAGGCAGGTGGAAGCGGAGATCCGGCGGGCGGAGATGCGCTTGAAGAGCGAAGAGGCGCAGCGAACGCCCCAGCCGGTGCTGCGCAGCGAGTACGAGCATCAGCCGGAGGTGGCCACCTACCGCGTGGGGGTATCGATGCCGGTGCCGGTGTGGAACAAGCGCGAGGGTCCAATCGCAGAGGCGGCGGCGGCGTTGCGGCAGATGCGGTCAGAGGCGGAGGTGCGAAAGCTGGGGATCCAGGCTGCGCTGGAGGCGGCATTTCGGCGGTATATGGTGGCGAACCAGCAATTGGCGGTCTATGAGGAGGGCGTGCTGAAGCAGGCCGAAGCGGCGCTGGAAGCGGCGGAAGCAGCGCACAGGTTCGGGGAGCGGGGCATTCTCGAGGTGCTGGACGCGCAAAGGGTGCTGCGCGGGGCGCGGCTGGACTTCCTGAACGCGCAGTACGACAGGCAGTCGGCGTGGATTGAATTGGAGCAACTGCGGGCGGTGGGGATGAGTGGAGTGAAGCCATGAAGAGGAATGCATTGAACTGGGTCCTGGTGGCCGGGCTGGCAGTGATGCTGGCGGGCTGCAAGAAGAGCGAGGCGGAGCCGGCGCCGGCGCCAGAGAAGAAGGCGGCGGAGAGCCACGGAGCGAGCCAGGATCCGCAGGAAGTGAAGGTGGCAAAGGAGCTTCGGGACAATATTGAGGTGGGTGGGCCGGAGTGGGCGGAGGTGAGCGGAACACTGATGGTGGCGGGACGGGTGGAGGCGGATGAGACGCGGCTGGAGCGGGTGGGATCGCCTGTGACGGGCCGGATTGCGGAACTGCGCGCTGTGGAAGGGCAGACGGTGAAGAAGGGTGACGTTTTGGCTCTGCTGAACAGCACGGAGTTGAGCGAAGGCCAGTTTGCCTATTTGCGCGCGATGTCGCAGGCGCAGCAGGCGGAACGGGCCGTGGGCCGCGCGAAGCAACTACTGGATGCCGGCGTCATTGGATCCGCGGAATTGCAGCGGCGGGAGGCGGATTTCGCACAGGCGGCCGCGGAAGTAAAGACATGGCGTGAGCGGTTACGCGTGTTGGGGATGCCGGACGAGGCAGTGGCGCGTGTGGAGGCGACAAAGACCGTGGATTCGCGCACGCAAGTGACGGCGAGTATCGATGGCGTGGTGCTGGAACGAAAAGCGACGCAGGGCCAGGTGGTGCAGCCGGCCGATGCGCTTTACGTGCTGGCGGATCTGACCCGGGTATGGCTGGTAGCGGATGTGCCGGAGCAGGAGTCGAAGACGCTGAAGGTGGGCAAGACACTGGAGGCATCGATCCCGGCGCTGGAGCGGACAGTGCGGGGGAAGCTGACGTTCGTTTCAGCAACGGTGAATGTGGAGACGCACACCGTGCGGGTGCGGATGGACCTGGACAATGGACGGCTGGAGTACAAGCCGGCGATGCTGGCCGACATCAGGCTGGAAGAGAAGCCGGAGCGGCGCATGGTAATTCCCACGGCGGCCGTGGTGCGGGAGGGGAACGACGACTGCGTGTTTGTGGATCTGGGGAACTGGACGTTCGGGATCCGGCGGGTGACGTTGGGTGGTGAGTTTGGAGAGAAGCGCGTGGTGGAGGCTGGATTGAAAGAGGGTGAGCGGATCGCAGTGAAGGGCGGTTTCCACTTGAATACGGAGCGCAAGCGGGCCAGCTTGCAATCGGAGTAACGCGGATGTTGCACCACCTGGTACATGCGGCGCTGCGGCAGCGCATTGTGATTGCCGTGCTGGCGGTGATTCTGCTGCTGTTTGGGCTGGATGCGACGCGCAAACTGTCGGTAGACGCATTCCCGGACGTGACCAACGTGCAGGTGCAGGTGGCGACGGTAGCGCCGGGGCGGAGTCCGGAAGAGGTGGAGCGATTCATTACGGTTCCAATTGAGATCTCGATGACAGGGTTGCCGGGCATGGAGGAGATGCGATCTCTGAACAAGCCGGGCCTGTCGCTGGTCACCATCGTCTTCACGGACAAAACCGAGGTGTACTTCGCGAGGCAGGTGGTGATGGAGAGGCTGTCGGAGGTGCGCGGGAGCATGCCGGCAGGGGTGACGCCGGTGCTGGGCCCGGTGGCGACAGCCATGAGCGAGGTGTATCACTACACGATCGAGAAGCCGACGGACGGCAAGCGGGCGTTGACCAAGGAAGAGTTGGTGGAGCGGCGAACGGTACAGGACTGGGTGGTGCGGCCGCTGCTGCGGTCGATTCCGGGCGTGGCCGAGATCAATTCGACGGGCGGATACATCCGGCAGTACCAGGTGCTGACGGACCCGGCGCGGCTGCGGCAGTACGGAATCACGCTGCAGCAGGTGTGCGACGCTCTCTCGAAGAACAACGCGAATTCGGGCGGCGGCGTGGTGTCGAAGAACGCGGAGCAGTACCTGGTGCGCGGCGTGGGGCTGATCAGGACGCTGGACGACATCGGCATGATCATCTTGAAGGAAGAGCGCGGGACGCCGGTGTATGTGCGGGACGTGGCGGAAGTGAAACTGGGCGAAGAGGTGCGCTACGGCGCCATGATCCAGGGCGGATATACGGAGGCCGCCGGCGGCACGGTGTTCATGATGGCGGGGGGCAATGCAAAGCAGGTGGTTACGCGCGTTAAGGCGCGGGTGCGTGAGATCAACGAAAAGAAGATGCTGCCCGGGGGCATGCAACTCGTGCCGTATTACGACCGCTCCGCGCTGGTGGATGCGGCGCTGAATACGGTGCAGAAGGTGCTCCTGGAAGGCGTCGTGCTGGTGGTCGTGGTGCTATTCCTGTTCCTGGGAGATCTGCGTTCGAGTCTGATTGTGATCGCGACGCTCCTGCTGACGCCGGTGGTGACGTTCATTATCATGAATCACTACGGGATGTCGGCGAATCTGATGTCGCTGGGCGGGCTGGCGATTGCGATCGGGCTGATTGTGGATGGATCTGTGGTGGTGGTGGAGAACGCCTTCACACGGCTGGGGAGGCCGGTGCATGAGAGCCGCGTGCGGACGGTGCACGAAGCGGTGATGGAAGTAGGCGTTCCGGTGATCTTCGGCATTGGGGTGATTATCATCGTGTTTCTGCCGCTCATGACGCTGGAGGGGATGGAAGGGAAAATGTTCGCGCCGCTGGCGTACACCATCGCCATCGCGCTGGGAATCTCGCTGATTCTGTCGCTGACTTTGACGCCGGTGCTGTCGTCGTACATGTTGAAGGGCGGCCGGGAGCACGATACGTGGCTGGTGGCCGGGCTGAAGAAGCCGTATCTGAAGCTGCTGGAGTGGTCGCTGCGCCATTGGAAGACGACGATGGCCGGGGCCGTGGCTCTGCTGGCGTCGGCGGCACTGCTGTTCCCTTATCTGGGAACGTCGTTCATTCCGGAGATGAAGGAAGGATCGTTGTCGCCGAACATGCACCGGGTGCCGAACATCTCGATCGAAGAGTCGATCCGGATGGAGATGGAGGCGATGAAGATTGTCAGCGAGATCCCTGGAGTGACCAGGGTGGTGTCGAGGATCGGGCGCGGCGGGTCGCCGGCGGATCCGGTGACGCCGGACGAGGCGGAGGTGATCGCCACGCTGGCGCCGATGGACCAGCGGCCGGCGGGCTGGACGCAGGAGGCGATCGGCGATGAGATGCGGAAACGGTTGGCGCATATCCCTGGAGTGAACCTGGTGATCGCGCAGCCGATTTCCGATCGTGTGGACGAGATGGTGACGGGCGTGCGCGCCGATGTGGCGGTGAAGCTGTTCGGGGACGATTTGCAGTTGCTGATCCAGAAGGCGAACGAGATTGCGCGCGTGGCCGGGACAGTGCGGGGATTGCGGGATACGAAGATCGAGAAACTGGGTGGGCAACAGTACCTCAATGTGGAGGTGGACCGGTATGCGATTGCGAGGCACGGGTTGAATGCCAGCGACGTGCACGACGTGATCGAGACTGCGATCGGCGGCAAAGACGTGACGGAGATCTTTGAGGGCGAGCGGCGGTTCCAGGCTGCGGTGCGATTCCCGCCGCAGTTGAGAGACAGCCTGGAGGAGATCCGGCACATCGAGATGAATACACCGTCGGGTGGGAAGGTGCTGCTGGAGAACGTGGCACAGATCGGGCTGGCGGAAGGACCGGCGATGATCAACCGCGAGATGGCGAAGCGGCGGATTGTCGTGGGGCTGAACGTGAAGGATCGCGATCTGGGCGGGTTTGTGGCGGAGTTGCAGCGGAAGATGAAGAAGGTGGACCTGCCGCCGGGCTACTACATCACCTGGGGCGGACAGTTCCAGAACATGGAGCGGGCGATGAAACACCTGATGGTGATCGTGCCCGTGACGGTGGGACTGATCTACTTTCTGCTGTTCCTGCTCTTCCGGTCGCTGCGGATCTCCGCGCTGATCATCCTAGTGCTGCCATTTGCGTCGATTGGGGGCGTGTTTGCCCTATGGCTGAGCGGCGAGTATCTGTCGGTGCCGGCATCGGTGGGCTTCATCGCTCTGTGGGGGATCGCGGTTTTAAACGGGGTGGTGCTGGTGTCCTATATCCGGAACCTGCGGGAAGGGAAGGTGGAGCGCCATGCGGCGATTGTGGAAGGCGCCCGGCTGCGGTTCCGGCCGGTGATGATGACAGCCACGGTGGCGGCGTTGGGGCTGGTGCCGTTTCTGTTTGCGACGGGACCCGGCAGCGAGGTCCAGCGGCCGCTGGCGATCGTGGTGATCGGCGGGTTGATTACCTCCACGCTTCTGACGCTGGTGGTGCTGCCGACACTCTACCGTTTCTTCGACGCGCCGGACAGGATGGCGGAGGAATAATGGGAGAGGAGGCGCGATGCGAACTCTTCTCTTGGCATTGACGTTGGCGGGCGGGTTGATGGGGCAGTATTACGGCATCAAGCCGGAGCGGAGAATGGGTGCGCCGGAGGGATCGATGCTGCCGGCGTTTCCGGGGACGGCGCGGAGCGTGTCGGCAAAGGCGTTGACTCTGGAACTGCACGATGGCAATGAGATGCACTTCACGTGCTCGAAGAAAACGGCCTGGTTGGCAGGAGATAAGAAGATCAAGCCGGAGGACGTGAAAGAAGGTTCGATGGTCGTGGTAGAGGGGAAGAAGGCGCCGGACGGAACGATGGACGCGGTAGTGGTGCGGCTGCAGAAGGAGAAAGAGTAGGCCCGGCCAGGCAGCGGGAACTCAAGGCGGGGCTTTCGGCCAGGGGCTTGGCTCCAATGCGAAAGGCGGCCTCGAAAGGCCGCCTGTTCGTCGAAGTGGTGCGGTCGAGAGGACTTGAACCTCCACGGGATTGCTCCCGCTAGCACCTCAAGCTAGTGCGTCTGCCAGTTCCGCCACGACCGCATTTGCGGACCCAAACCGGAGTCTGAATCCGAGTGGCAAATCCTATTATACGTCGCCAGACTGCGCGCCGTCGACTTACTTCTTTGGCGCCGGAGCCGTCGTCGCCGGCTGCTTGCCTTCCGGCTTCGGCAGCGGGATCTCCCTCGTCGCGACGGTCTTTCCATCCGGGGTCTGGATTTCCATCTTGATGGGGCCCTTCTGCTCCGGAGCCGCCGGAGCGGACTTCGCCGGCGCCGGCGCCTTCTGGGCCGCTGCCGGGGCCGTATCCAGCACCGAGCTGCCAACATTGCCGCCGCCTGCGCGCGTGTAAAGCACTGCCAGGGAAAGGGAAGTCACCATGAAGAGGCCAGCCGCGATCGTGGTCGCCTTGGAGAGCACCGTGGCCGCGCCTCGCGGTCCGAATGCCGTCTGGGAGCCCATGCCCCCAAACGCGCCCGCCAGGTCTGCCGCCTTGCCGCTCTGCAGCAGGACGACAATCACCAGGAACAGGCACACAATCACGTGAATGATGGTGAACAGAATGATCATACGGAAATCCTCAAAAGGAAACCCGCGCCCGGAATCGGGCGCGGGTTCGCCAAGCAACTAGTATAGCGCGTCTGCTGCCTCGTTAGAAAACGATGCGCAGAGCCACCTGCATGCGCCGCGCGTTCGTCCCGTCGGGGAAGCCCTGCGACTGCGTGCCGGTGCCAACGTTCGCGAACGGCTTCAGCACGCCGGCTGCCGCCTGATACATCGAGGTGTTGATCGCTGTGTTGTACTGCGTGTTGAAGGCGTTGAACGCTTCGAACATCAGGCTGGCCTTCACCCGTTCGGAGAACGGCAGGTCACGGCCGATGCGGGCGTCCACGCGGTAAATCTGGTCCACGTCCAGGTAGCCTACCGGAAGGAACGGAACGCGAGTCCAGCCGCCGGCGCCATTTAGCGTCGTGTAGGCCAGGTTGATACCAGGGAACTGGCTACTGGTGGAACCCGAGAACGAAACCGTCGGCGTCCACGGTTTGGCGGAAGCCATCGTCGTGATCGTCGAAAGCGTCCAGCCGTTGATCAGGTACTTCGCCGCGGCCGAGTTGCTTTCCGTGAACTTCGGCGCCCACAGCCAGTTGATCACCGTGCGATGCCGCTGGTCGAGCGACGAGCTGCCCTTGTCGAACGCCCAGTTGCCGTTGTAGGTCGCGTTGTTGTAGTTCGAGCCGATGTTCCAGCTCGCACCCTGCATGTTCGCGTTGTCGATGGCATGCGACCAGGTGTAGGACATCTGCAGCGTCAGGCCATGCGACATGCGCTTCTGCACCTGCAGCGCCAGGCCGTTGTACCAGCTCTGGCCGCCGTTTTCCACCTGCAGGATCTTGCTGTAGCGGGTGTCCACGCGGTTGTTGAACAGGTACACCGGCGTGTCAAACGTGCCGGTCTGGTTGCCGGCCGCGTCCATGATCTTATAGCTCACCGTCGGACCCAGCGGGCCCAGGTTCAGGTCGCGCTGCGTGAAGAGGCCGATGCCCCGGCTCCACATGTAGCTGGCCGTCACGCCCCAGTCGCGGCCGAACTGCCGCTCCAGGCTGATGTTGCCCTGCTGCGTGTAGGGGTTGTGGAAGTCCTCACCCGCGAAGGTGAGCTGCACCGACCCGCCCGGCAGGCCCGCCGCGCTCGAAAGCACGTTGGGGAAGATTGGCGACCCGGCCTGCGTGCTGTTAATCGAAATGCTCGTCTGGTACAGTGCGTTGCCCAGCCACAGGGTGTCCATTAAGTTGCCGTGGATGCGCGCCCAGAAGATGCCGTAGCCTGCGCGCAGAATCGTCTTGTCGTTCAGATTGTAGGCCAGGCTGAAGCGCGGCGCGAAGTTCTGATTCGTCTGCGGCACGCGGCCCGTCTGCGTCCAGTTCGTGTTCGTCATCGAGGGCTGCGGCAGGAACGAACGCTCCCAGCGGACGCCGTAGTTCAGCGTCAGCTTCTTGTTCACGCGCCACATATCCTGTGCGAACAGGTTGATGTCCGACGTCCGCAGGCTGTGGATCGGGTTGCCGAAGGCCTGCGAGAAGGTCGAGTAGTTCTTTGCTCCTGTCGTATTGCCGGTGAAGTCCTTCGCGAAGGCGGTGATGTTGGAGTAACTGTAGCCGCCGTTGCCGTTGTACAGCTGGTTCATCCAGTCGCCGGTCGTCTGGAAGTCGAAGCCGAACTTGGCCGAGTGCTTGCCCTTCGTCCAGCTCACGTTGTCCACAATCTGGTGCCGCTGTTCGCTCGGATAGGTGCGCGGATAGGCCTGCGCCGCGCCCACCGTGGAACCGGCCACCGTCAGGTACAGGCCGCCCGTTTCCGCCGGCCACAGGTCGCCCGCCGCCGGATCCGACAGCCGGTCTTTGAACCAGCCGTAGCGTAGTTCGTTCACCAGGCTCGGCGTGAGGATCGACGTCCAGGCGGCCCGGCCGTAGCGCGTTTCCACCGTCGAATTGCCGTTGTTGCCCAACATGTTGCCGTTGGTCAGCACGGCCTGAGTCTGGATGCCGTACGGCGAACGCCAGTGCATCGCGTTGAAGCTCACGCTGAAGGAGTTCTTATCGGAAGGCCGCCAGTCGAGCTTCGCAAAGCCCATGTAGCTGCTCACGGTACGGGGCACCAGCACGTTCATTTGCCGCTGGATGAAATTGATCGCCGCGGTGCACTGCGCCGCCGTCGCCGTGCAGGTGGAGGCGGGAATGAAATTGCCCGTCGGGTCCGTCAGGCTGTTGTTGACGATCCGATTCTGGCCGGGGAAGTTGCGCTTCACCAGTTCGGCGTTGCCGAAATAGAACAGCTTGTCCTTCTTGATGGCGCCGCCCAGGCTGCCGCCCGCCTGGTGCCGCCATTCCGGAGCGTTCAGCCCGTTGGCGTAACGGTCCGTCGCGTTCAGCGTCCGGTTGCGGAAGAACCAGTAACCCGTGCCGTGTAGATCGTTGGTTCCACTCCTCGTCACGGTGTTGATCACGCCGCCCATCGCGCGGCCGAACTCAGCCGAAAAGCCATTCGAGACCACCTGGAACTCCTGCACCGCATCCTGGGAGATCTGCGTCGAAATGCGCGTGCGGCCGGCGTTCTCGTTGTAGAAGCTGTTCGTCGTGTCGTTCCCGTCCGTCAGAAAGGCGTTCCCCGACGCGATGCCGCGGAAGCTCACCAGACCGAACGTGCCGTCATCCGTCACGCCCGGGCTCAATAGCACGAACGAGTCCACGCGGCGGCCGTTGATCGGCAGGTTGTCGATCTGCGTCTGGCCCACGATCTGCGCCACGCCCACGTTCGAATCGGAAATCAATGGCGCCGTTGCGTCCACTTCCACCGTCGTGCTCGTGGATGCCACGTTCAACGTCACCTGGAAGCTCTGCGTCTGGCCGACCTGCAACTGGAAGTTCTTCACTTCCCAGTTGGCAAAACCCTGCCGCGAGATCAGAATGGAGTACCCGGTGGCCGGAACCAGCGACGGCGCATTGAATACGCCCGATTCGTTGCTCTCCATTGCGCGCCGAATACCCTTCGCTTCATTGACAATCACCACGCTGGCGCCCGGTACTGCCGCGCCAGAGGCATCGCGGACCACACCAGCTACGCCAGCCATGCCCGCCACACCCTGAGCCCAACTGCTAAGTGCGCACACCACGAGGATGAGCGCTAAAATCAACAAACGCTTCTTCATGTTCTCTCTCCCAAGTTTTTGCCAACTGTTTTGCGCTGAACGCGAGCGAGACCTCAGAATCCAATCTCTCTACGTGGAGGCGCGAATCAGTGCGCGCGCGTCGTCCAAAGGACCCTGAAGACTTAAATGTCAGGATACCAAACTGCACGGCTCCGGCACCCGGTGATTCGGACTACTCCATCCTCAGGGGGCGATATGATGGTTGCCAAATGTTACGCCGCTCCGCGCTGAAAACAATCTCCTGCGCACCCGCATTTGTTCGTGCCCTCTCCGGCTCCGCCGCCGGCCGCCCCAATCTGCTCTGGATCCTCGCCGAGGACCTCGGGCCCCAGCTCTCCTGTTACTCCTATCCCTTGGTGAGTACCCCCAACCTGGACCGCCTGGCCGCCGGCGGCGTCCGCTTCGCCAATTGCCACACCACCGGCCCGGTGTGCTCCGCCAGTCGCTCCGCCTTCAATGTCGGCCTCTACCAGACCACCACCGGCACTCACCACCACCGCAGTCACCGCAAAGACGGCTACCATCTCCCCTCCGGGGCCCGCCTCCTCAGCCACCGCCTTCAGGACACCGGCTACTTCACCGCCAACGTCCTTCAGTTCGCCCCCGGCGTACGAGGCATGGGCAAGACCGACTTCAACTTCGCCCTCGATACCCCGCCCTTCCAGGGAACCCATTGGAATCAACGCGCTACGGGCCAGCCTTTCTTCGCACAGGTGAACTTCCAGGCCACCCACAAGGGGCCTGCCATGCAGGAGGCCCGCCGCCAGTCCGCCCTGATCGACCCCGCCAAGGTCGAATTGCCCCCCTATTGGCCCGATCACCCCGTCGTTCGCGACGAATTCGCCACGTATCTGAACTGCGTCAATCTCCTCGACCGCCAGGTCGGCGTCCTGCTCGACACCCTCAAGAAGGACGGCGTGCTCGACAACACCCTGATTTTCTTCATGGGCGACAACGGCCGCTGCCTAATCCGCGGAAAACAGTGGTGTTATGACGCCGGCACGCATGTCCCCCTGATCGCCAGCGGCCCTGGCGTCTCCAAGCCGGGTACCGTCCGCCAGGACCCCGTCCTCTCGCTCGACGTCACCGCTTCCATCCTCGCTGCCGCCGGTATCCCGTTGCCCGAACCCTTCCACGGCCAGCCCCTGTTCGACTCGCGCTCCAGGCCCCGGCCCTTCGTCGTCACTGCCCGCGATCGCTGCGACGAAACCCGGGACCGCATCCGCTCCGTCCGCGACGCCCGATACTCTTACATCCGCAACTTCATGCCGGAGCGGCCCTACACGCAGCCCAACGCATACATTACAAAGGAATATCCGACACTCACCGTCATGAAGGAGCTGTTCGCGGAAGGCCGCCTGAATGCCGCTCAGTCGCTCTTCATGGCGGATCGCAAGCCCGTGGCCGAATTCTACGACCTCCAGAAAGACCCCAACGAAATCAATAACCTGGCAGCGGATCCTGCGCACCAGAAGCTCGTTCGCCAGTATTCCTCGCGCCTCGATCAGTGGATCCGTGACACCAAAGATCGCGGTGGCGAGACGGAAACTGAGGCAGCCCAGGCTCTCTAGCTCCAATACAAACCCATGGAAAGCAAACCACGTACCGCCGTCATCACCGGTTCCACCCGCGGCCTCGGCCGCGAAATGGCCGTCCAGTTCGCCCGTGCCGGCTACCGCGTCGTCGTCCACGGCCAGGATTCTGCCCGCGCTGAAGAGGTCCGCCAGCTCTGTGGGCCGCAAGCTCATGTCTTTCTTGGAGATCTGTCATCCAGGGAGACCGCCGCGCAGCTCATGCAGTTCGCTTGCGATCGCTGCGGCTCTCTCGATGTCCTCGTCTCCAACGCCGGTATTGTCAAGATGGAGCCATTCCTCGAATTCAGGGAAGAGACCTGGAATCAGCTGGTTGCCATCCACCTGAGCGGCGCCTTCTTCTGCGGCCAGGCCGCCGCGCGCATTATGGCGCAGACCGGCGGCGGGCGCATTATCAACATCTCCACCATCGCCGCCAATTTCGGGCAGTTCGGCTTCACCGCCTACTCGCCCGTCAAAGCCGGCGTCGAGGCGCTCACGCGCGTCATGGCCGTCGAACTCGCCCGGCACAAGATCTCGGTGAACTGCATCGCACCCGGACCCGTCTGGAACGACATGATGGAACACCTCTATGGCCCCGAACGCCTGGCCGAACGCCAGCGGACCATTCCGCTCGGGCGTCTCGCCGCGGCGGAAGAGGTCGCCGCTGCCGCACTCTACCTCTGCTCGCCGGAAGCCGCTTACATGACGGGGCAAGTCCTCCATCTCGATGGTGGCGCCAGTGCGGCCGGGCCTTTCACCATGGAGGTCTTCAAACGCGCTACGGCTTCGGATTCATCATCCTGAACGCCGCTTCCTTGTTTTGCTTCGCGTTCGCGTAGCCTGGATTCAACTCCAGAGCCTTGTCGAAGTCCATTACCGCGTCCATATACCGCCCCAGCCTCATCTTCGAGTAGCCGCGCGCATTCCAGGCCAGCGCCAGCTTCGGGTTCATCTCCAGGGCGGTGTTCAACTCCGCTATCGCCTCTTCGAACCGGCCCTGCTGGAGGAGCGCTCGTCCAGCCATGTGATGGCCTTCCGCCGACTTGCCTCCTGCCGCGGCTGGAACGGCTGGTTTGGGTGCCGCGGGTTCGAGTTTGGGAACGGCCGCCGGCGGCGCCTGGGCCACCGCCGGTTCTTCCTTCACGGCCGGCTTTAGTGCTGCCGGCGCCACTTCGCGAGGTATCTTCCCCGCTTCCCCGGCTCCAGCCCGCGTCACCGCCTTCATCAGGTCTGCGCTGCGAACCGCATTCTGCGCCCGCATCTCCTCCAAAGTCCTATCCAGGACATCCGCATACTCCCGGTTGCCCGGATCCAGGCTCTTTGCCTGCTCAAGGTCCAGCTTGGCCAATTCGTATTTCTTCAGAAGGAAGTAAGCGCTGCCTCTGGAGTACCAGGTCTGTGCGTTCTTCGGGTCTAGTTCAATCGCCTTCGTCCTGTCCGCCAGGCCCTCTTCGTGCCGCCCCAATTCGTGATAACTGCCGCCGCGCGCCAGATACACCACCGGATTGCCCGGCTCCAGTTTCACTGCCGTCTCCCGGTCCGCGAGCGCTTCATTGAGTTTCCCCTGCCTCGCCAGCAGATTCGACCGCGCCAGGTAGGCCCGCACCAGCTTCGGATCGGCTTCCAGCGCAGCCGTGTAGTTTGCCAATGCCTCCGTCTGTTTGTCCAGAACATCCAGCGCCGCCCCGTGATAGAGCAAGGCCTGTGCCCGCAACGGCCATTGCGCGTCCGGCCGCAGCTTTAAGGCAATCGATATGTCTCTCTCCGCCAGTTCAAACTTCGCCACCTGGCCGTAACTGTATCCACGCCCGTAGTAGCCTTCCGCCAGGTCGGGCTGGAACTGCACCGCCTGCGTGTAATCCTCGATGGCATCCTGATGCCTCCCCACCTTCTCATAGAATCGCGCCCGCGCCATATAGCTCTGCGGGTTGTCCAGCCTCATCCGGATGCAATCGCCGAAAGCCTTCAGCGCCCTATCCTGCTCCCCCATGCCGGCAAAGGCTTCAGCCAGACCGCGATAGGCCGCGGCCGTCTCTCCCTGCGCGCTCAAGGCGCGTTCATAAGCGGCCCGTGCTTCGGGATACTCGCGTAACGCCAACCGCGCATCGCCCAACAGCTTCCAGGTGTCCGCATCGCTCATCGAGATTAGCAGCGCCTGCTCCAGATCCTGCGCCGCCAGCCGCGCTTCCCCTTTCTTGAGGTAGATCGCGCCTCTCCGCCGTAAGGCGCCTGAGCTCTTGGGGTTGCTGCGGATCACTTCCGTATATGCCGCCACCGCCTCATCCAGCTTGCCGGCGTTTTCGGCTTTCACTCCGGCTTCATAAGCCTGGGCTACCGAGTGAGCGGCCGCTGGCTGCCCACTCAACCGCAACCCGGCTCCCAGCCAAAGAACCATAAAGAGTGCGGAAGCCCATTGCATCGTATTGCCTGGAATATTACATAGATCGGATGATCGCTTCAAGTTCTGCAGACAATGATGAATAGTCTTCGCCTTCTAATTGCACGGGCTTTCCGATCTTCACGCGTACAATTCCCGGCCGGGGGAACAGCCAGCCCGGGTGCAGCACCTGGTTGGATCCACGGATCCGCAGCGGCACCACCGGCACCTTCAGCCGCGCGGCCATCATCGCCGCGCCCGGCAGGAATCGCCCCACCGTATCGTCCAGGCTATGCTTGCCTTCGGGGAAGATCAGCGGGCACCAGCCCTCTTCCACCAGCTCTCCGATGTATCGCAGCGCCTGCCTCGTTCCCGTCTCCCGCTGCGGAATCGGCACTGCGTTGAACATCAGGCAGGAAAGATAGTAATTCAGGCTGCTCGTAAACCACGCAAACCAGCCGAACTTCTTCGGGTCGTAGTGTGCCTCGAAAAACTCTTTCCGCATCATGGGAGCGAGCAGATGCCGCCATTTCCATGGCATGGCCATGAAAAGAACGGGCGTGTCGAAATAACCCTGATGATTCGAGGCAAAGAGAACTGGCCCTTCCAGGCCCTTCAGATTCTCCTGCCCTTCCACTTTCACCCAGGCGAAGATCCGCGCCAGGTTGAGCACCCACACGTTCAAATGGACAATCCGGGACCACAGCGCCCACTTCCGGCGGCTCCAGCGCGGGAACTCAAAGGACGGCTCGGCCGCCAAAGGCGCCGTCTGCAGTTTCTGCAGATCCGCCAACGTCTGCGCCTCGGAAAACGCCGTCTCGTCCACCGGAACCCCAAACTCGTGCTCCAGTGCCACCATCAGCTCCACCCGGTCCAGTGACGACAATCCCAGTTCCGCCAGCGATGTGCCGGGCTTTAGCTCCCGGCCCGCACTCCACTTCGCCAGTACCGCCTCCACCCCATGTCCCCCACTCTTCGGCGCCGACCTCACCTCTCCGCTCAGCCGGCCGCGGATCTCCCGCCGCTTCAGCTTCTTCGTCCCCTCCGTGCGCGGCAGCTCCGGCTCGGCCCATGTCGTGAATCCGCGCACCTTCTGGTGCTCTTCCAGTAGCTGATTCGCCTGCCGGATCACCTCTTCCGCCCGCATCCCTTCGTCCAGCACCAGCACGGCCTGCACCTGTTCGCCGCCTTCCGCTTTGAGCCCCACCGCGGCGGATTCCTTCACGCCGCGAATGCCGTTCAGCACCCGCTCGACGTCTTCCGGAAACACGTTCCGCCCGTCCGGCAGGACGATCATCTCCTTCTTGCGGCCCTTGATCGACAGCCGCCCGGATTCATCCAGCGCGCCAATGTCGCCCGTGTGGAACCAGCCGTTTTCAAACGCCTCCGCCGTCGCCTCCGGGTTGTTGTAGTAGCCCGACGTCACATTCCCGCCGCGCACCAGCACTTCCCCATCCTCGGCGATCCGGATCTGCACACCCGCAATCGGCTTGCCCACCGTGCCCCGCTTGGCATGGAACGGGTGGTTCAACGTCACGATCGGCGCCGCTTCCGTCAGGCCATACCCCTGGATCACGGCCCAGCCTAGGTTGCCCCAGTACTCTTCCAGCTTCCCGTCCAAAGCCGCCCCGCCCACGATGAAGCTCCAGAACTTGAAGCCAAACATCGAATGCGCCCGGCGGTATCGCCACCAGCGCTTCCAGAACTTCTCGCCCGCCGGAGCCGCCGCCGCCGTCTCCGGCGCGGCCAGGCTCAGATACTCCTTCAGAACCTCCAGAATCTTCGGCACCGACACCAGCACCGAGATCCGCCGCGACTTGATCTGCCGGATGATCTCCCTCGGATCCTGGCTCCGCTGGAACACCACCGTACCGCCCAGCACCGGCGGGATGAAGATGGCCATCGCCTGCCCGAACATGTGGCTCAACGGCAGCAGGTTCAGGAAGCGGATCGGCGAAAACGGCTTCGCATACTTGATGTACTTGAGGATCTCCCGCTCCACCGGCACCACATTCGCCAAAATGTTGGCATGCGTGATCACTACGCCCTTCGGCTCCGCCGTAGCGCCTGAAGTGAAGAGGATCTGAACCGTGTCCTCCGCGGTCACTTGCGCCTCTTCAAACTCCGCATCCGCCGTCGTCCAGTCCAGCTCCGACAGCCGCCACACCGGCGCCCGCCCGCTTCGCTCCGGCAGTGCCACGTCGTCGCCCGCCAGAATCGCCTTCGGCGCCGTGATCCGCTCCACGCGCTCCAGAAACTCCACCGAATGCCGCTCGTCGATCGGCGCCACCGCCACGCCTCTCAGCACACAGCCCCAGAAAGCAGCCACCCACGCCGGCCGGTTCTCGCTCCACAGGATCACCCGGTCGCCCCGTCCAATCCCGTGCCGCTCCAGCTTCGCCGCCAGGTTGTGTGCCGCCCGCTTCAGGTTGTCGTAGCTGTAACTGCGCGGCCGGTAGCCGTCATCGTAGACAAGGTACTCGCCTTCCCGCTCCACCACGGAGCGGAAGTAATCCAGCAGCGTCTCCCGCTTCATTCCACTCCATGCTAGCGCGCACGTCCCGCCGGCTGGCGCGAAAGCGCTATTGAATCGTGCTCGCGCCCTCGATGCCCATGTCGTCGGGCAGCACGTTGCGGTTGATGTGCCGGTCCAGGTTGATCACATACGTCGCCGGATCGTCCATCAGAATCTGTGAATGCGTCGCGCAGATGATCCGGAACTTCTTCTGGTCCACCAGTTCCATCAGCATCTTCACAATCCGCCGCTGGTTCGATGCCGACAGTGCCATCTCCGGCTCGTCCAGCAGCAGCACGCTCCCCTCCGGCAGCGTCGGGAACGTCTCCCGGAACATCGACAGCATCACCTGCCCGTGGCTCGCCATCTGCACGAACTCTTTCATCTGCGGGTTGTTCTCGAACAGTTCCAGGTGCATCCGCGGGTTGTGCTGCTCGGCGTCGAACAGAAATGCCTTCGGCACCTCCGGCTTCTGGTCCCACTTGTAGACGAAGCCCTCCACTTCCTTGCCCTGCAGCGCGTAGTGGATCGAATGCAGCAGCGTCGATTTCCCACAGCCGTTCTCACCCGTCAGCAGCACCAGCGGGTGCGACAGGTCCACCACCATCGGCATGTGGTAGTTCAGGTCCAGAAAGATCGGATGAGAAAGAATTTTGAGGAACATATCCAGGCCAGCTTGCTTCCAGCTTATCAAGCCTCGCCCGCTCACTTCTCCGGGAATCGCTTCCGCGCCGGGCTATTCACATCTCCGCTCTGTGTCCACGGGCATGCCGTCGACGCCAGCAGGTAGTCCGCCGTTGCGTTTCAGACTACAGCCCCGAATTCCAATCTCCGTGGAACCGGATCGCACCAGGCCGGAGTCTAACTCCGGGAATGCCGCGCTCTCTCCTCGTCGCTCTCGCCGCCTCACTCCTCCTTCTTGGCTGCTCCGCCCGCCGGCCAGTCGCCTGGCGCCTGGTCCCTCAGCAGAACGGCCATCGCCTCATCCCTCCGCGGCCCCACCCGGACGCCCCCTCCTTCCAGCTTCGCCGCGCCCGCACCCCCTCCACGAAGAACCCCGCCTGCCTGCTCGACAAGCCGGGTATCCAACTCCGCTGGAAAGGCCGCGATGCCCTCGTCCGCGCCGACGCAGCCTCCCTCTCGCCTGTTCCCGGCACCATGCTGGAAGGGGCTGGCGGTGGAGCGCCCGCCCTCCAACCCGCCGTCGGCGTCATCGAGGCCAACTGGTACACCGGCTCCCTCCAGCCTTCCCTCCTCGCCCAGCAGCAGGCCGGCTGCCTCACTTCCACCGACGCTCCCCACCTGGAGCGCCGCCTTCTCGATCACCTCACTCTCCCCACCCCGCACGCCTACCGCCTCCTCTACGGCGAATATGCCCTCCGCGGCTTCATCGACATCGACGCCCGCTTCCGCCTGCGCGCCGTCGAACCCATTCGCCAGCAGGGTGCCGCCGTCGGCTACCTCACATCCTTCTACCTTCTCCAGCCCGCACCCTCCGGCGGAGTCACCGTCACTCCTGACTTCTCCGAGTCCAACGTCAAGTCAGTCATCACCCGCGGCCCCGCACCCGATCATCCCCTCCTCCATCTCCCGCCGCAGGCCGCCCACTTCCGTTTCTTCTTTCGCACCTTTTCCACCACCGACGACCGCCGCATCGCCCTCCTCGCCGCGCCCTCCACCGGCGCGCTCGACCTGGCCACCAAAGCCTTCGAAACCAGCCCCGAGGCCTACTGCGCCGCTCCCGCCCAAGGCACGGCCTGCATCGCCGTTCCCAAGGACACAGTCATCGGTCCGGAACTCCGCATCCGCGCCCAGGGCCGCGACGAATTCGTGCCTGTCGCCGGCAACGTCGCCGACCTGCTTCGCAGCCTCAATGTCCGCGATCCCGTCTCGGTTCTTCCCACGCTTCAGATCCAGCGCGAATTCGAAGGCCGGCTTCTCCCCGTCAATTTCGATAGAACCAACCGCGCCGTCCTCGGCTTCGTATTCCTTGGCGGCGAGCAGGTTACCTGGTGAGCTTCCAGTTCCGGAATCCCGCCGTATTGAAGAAGCTGCCGAATCCGATCCGCCCCGAGGTCAGGCTCAGGTCCGCGCCCTTCAGCGCCCCCGACGTCTGGCCGTTCACCCACGCCTCCACCAGGCCCTTCTTCCCGTCGAAGACCACCTTTACCTTGTGCCACTCGTCATTCAGGATGCCCGCTGGCCCGTCTTTCGGGCTGATGCGCACTCTGTCTCCGCCATAACAGTGGAAGATCCCGTTGTGCACCTCCACCTTGCTCGGAGCATCGTCCGACAGATGCACGTAGTTGAAGTACCCGTCCCTCTGCCATGCGTACACGAGAATCAGTGACCCCTTCGGCTTCGACCGCCGCACTTCCACTTCCAGCGTGAACTTCTCCAACGGTTCCGTCTCCGCCAGCGCAAACTGAATCGGCCGGCGCGGATCGGCCTGCTGCGGGCGCGCGGTCACCAACTGAACTTCGTTGCCTTCCACCTTCCAGTCCGCGGCGCTGATCACCGCCCACTCCATCCCAAACGCCTTGATCTTCTCCGCCATCGGCGGCGTCTTCGGCTTCGTTTGACCCTGCATCAGGGCCGATGTCATCAGCGGGGCGGCGAGGAAGTTGCGGCGTTGCATGATGCCATCATTAGATCACGCAGCCGCCTCTGGAATTCCGCTGGTTCCACCACGTGCAGGTCATTGTGATGCCCGCGCGCCACGGTCCACATCTCCTTGGGTTCGCGAGCCGCCCGGAATACCTCCACCCCCAACTCGTAGTCGATCACCTCGTCCTGCTTCCCGTGAATCACCAGCAGTGGAGCCCGCACAGCGCCTATCTTCGACTTCGCATCGAACCCCCACACCACCGCTGGCCCGATCCACGGCAGAATCCGCCTCGCCACCGCCCGCGCACTCGGAAACGGCGCCTCCAGCACCAGCGCTGCCACTCGTCTCCTGGACGCCAGGTCCACAGCCACAGTCGTCCCCAAGGACTCGCCCACCACGACGATCCGGTCCTCCGGCCAGCCCTGCCTTCGCAGCCACTCGTACGCCGCCTCCGCATCCGCGTACAACCCCCGCTCCGTCGGCCAGCCTGCGCTCTTTCCATACCCCCGGTAATCGATCACCAGAACCGCCGCGCCCGCCGCGGAAAAGTCCTCCATCGCCCCTGCCCGGTGCGACACATTGCCTGCGTTGCCGTGCAGGAACAGCACCGCGCACTGCGCCCCCTGCCGCGCCTTCCACCATCCGTTCAGCCGCACACCGCCCGCGTCGATCCATACCTCCTCCGCGCCGATCCGCTTCTGCTCGCCCCAATCCCCGTCCGGGTACTCCATCGGGAAGTACGCGCTGCGGTTCGCCATCCACGCCAGCACGCCCCAACCCACCAACAGCCCTGCACCCCAAACTCTCCAGTCCATCGCGTCAGTCCTTCTTCAAATGCACGTCCACCCGCTCCTCGCCGGAAGGCATCCACGAATACCAGGCCCTGCCCACCCGTACCCGCGCCGGCGCATACCCCAGCCCGGTCACCACCACCATGTGCCGCTCCGCCATCGTGTTCAGTTCGTAATGCCCCATGTGGTCCGCCATGGCCTGGAAGTGCGGTGGCGGACCCTGCCCATCATCGGCAATTCGCGCGAACGGCACGGCCTCGCCCGTCTCCGCGTCCGTCACCACGCCGAACAGGCGATAGCTCGCCGCACCCCGCCCCTCTGCCCGCGCCGCTCCAAAATGGATGGTCGATCCCGCCCACCAGATCACGAAGATCGCCCCACACACCAGCGCCACAAACACCACCAGCCACTTCACCAACTGCCGTCGCATCTCCCCCACCGCCACCCGCTCCTCCTCCTGCCAGAACTCCACCGGCCGCATCTCATCGCCGTCATCCTCTGGCATCCGCAGCCTCATTAGCGCCATCATCGCTCAATCCTGCCCGCGTGGCTACGCCGAAAGTGGCTGTCAGGCACACTGTAAAATACTCAAGATGAAAAAGCGCCTGGAGCCCATCGCGCCCCTCGAGCCCAGCACCCTCGACTCTCCGCCCTGGCGTCGCATCCTCTTCTGGCTCCTCGCCTCCCGCCTCATCGTCGCCATGCTGGCCGGCTTCTCGTCACTCATCATTCCGCCCGGCCCCAGCATGGGCACGCCCGCCAACCTCTGGGACGCCTTTATGCGCTGGGACACGGGCTGGTTCATGTCCGTCCTTGAGCGCGGATACTTCATCGATTCCCAGGGATCCAATATCCCCTTCATGCCGCTCTACCCCGCCCTCGTCTGGCTCTGTTCGCTCGGCAAAGCCATCCCGCCCATGCCTGTCGGCGTCCTGCTTTCGAACGCCGCCCTCTTCTACGGCTGTCTCCGCCTCTGGCGCATTACCCGCCGCCGCTGGGATTCCATCGACACAGCCGACCTCGCCGTCATCCTCGTCCTCTTCTCCCCCGTCAACTTCTTCCTTTCCATCTTCTACTCGGAAGGCGTCTTCTTCTGCGCCGTCGCCGCCTGCCTCGACGACGCCGAGCAGGATCGCTGGCTCACCGCCGGCCTCTGGGGCATGGCCGCCGCCCTCACCCGCAACTCCGGCTTCCTCCTCTTTCTCCCACTCATCATTTACTTCTTCTTCCCATGGAGCAAACTCCGCCCCTGGCGCCAACTGCCTTATCTCGCCTTCCCCATCCTCGGAGCCGGACTCTTCACCCTCTACCTCTGGTACAACTTCCACGACCCGTTCATCTTCGCCAAAGTCCAGCAGAACTGGGGCCGCGAACTAGCCTCGCCCTGGCATGCCTTCGAAAGCGGCTTCCACAACAACTGGCTCCCCTGGTTCTACCGCTACCTCTTCCACGGCGCCGCCATCTTTTCCATCCTCATGGCCGCTCTTGCCGTCTTCCTGCGCGCCCGCCCCGCCTGGATCGCCCTCATGGTCGTCTGGCCCGTGCTCTACTTCAGCACCACTCGCCTGGACTCCACCCCCCGCTACCTCACCACCGTCGTCCCTTACTACTCCGTCGCGGCCGCCGCCGTCACCCTTCGCTGGCCTGCCGCCCGCTACCCTCTGCTCCTATGGTCCGCCATGCTGCTCATGCTCTGTACCCTGCTCTTCGTCAACGGCTACTGGTTCGTCTAGGCAGTCCCCGGAGCCGGATCAGAAGCTGTACCGCACGCCCACCCACGCGCTAAATCCCGGAGCGTCCACACCCGACCCGTGCAGCCGGTAGTTCCTGTCGAACAGATTCTCCAGCGCCGCGTTCACCTGCCACCTCTCTCCCAGCGGCAGCCCGCTCCGCACGCTCACCGTCGTCCACCCCGCCGTGGATAGATACATCGGCACCCGTGTGCCATCGTCCACCACCTTCACGCCATTGATCGTCGATCCAATCGGCAACACCCGGTTCTGGATCTGCGCCAGCGTCTCGCCCGTCGGCAGAAACACCCCCGCCTGATTCATGAACTCCGCCGCCCGCGCGCCGCGGAAGAACGAGGCGATGTCAGACCGCCGGAACGACGCCCCAATCCGCTCATCGTCCCTGTCTCCCCCGCTCAATCGCGCCTGCGCCGCCGCCATGTTCAACGCCACCTCCACCCACGGCCGCCGCCCCGGCTGCACGTACCGCATCCTCACCGCGCCCATCACCGGCGGCAACCGCCGGATGTTCCGGTTCGGATTCAAGTCTCGCCCCAGAATGTAGCTGTAGTTGCCCTCCATCGACAGCCGCGAAGTCAGTGCCATACGGCCCAGCGTCTCCACGCCGTAGTAGCGCGATTGTCCGTCGTTCACAAACGCCTTCACCGCCCGCGGGTCCGCCTCCGTCGCCACCGTCACCACGCCCTGCGCCAGCTGCGCCGCCGTCGGCGTGATCGGCGTCACCTTCAGCCCGGCCAGTTGCTGCGGCACCTGCGCCGCCGGAAACAGCAGCGTCCGCCGCGTGATCGGATCGGACAACTCCATATCGAAGAACTGCGCCCGCCCGTAGAACCGCCCTGTCTTCACCCGCATTCCGAACTCGTAGTTCATCATCGACTCCGGGGTCAGCGCCCCGGCCTTCACGCCCTTCGAAAGAGCGCCCTCGCCCGCATCCGTCGAAAGCAGCGCCCCGGCCGGAATCGCGTCCAGCACGGGAATCTCAAAGCCCAGGTCGTTCAATCCCAGCGCTCCCAGATCGTTCAGATTCGGCGCCCGGAAGCCCCGGCTCACTACCCCGCTGAACGCCAGCGCCCCGGTCGCCTGCCATTGCAGGCTGCTCTGGAACGTCACGTCCCGGTACCACTGCGATGCTTCCGGCACCTGATACCGCGGGTCCGCCACCGTGGCGAACCGCACCCCCGTCCACCGCACCCCGCCCGCCGCCCGCAGCCGGCTCGAAATCTGGTAGCTGCCCTGCCCGAAGATCCCCACATTCGAGTACTTCGACCCGTCGGGATACAGCGGCCGCGGACGCGTCGTCACCCCATTCACCGGATTCAGCACCGTTCTCGTCGACCCGATCCGCTCGTCGTAGATCTCCCCTCCAAACGACGCGCTCAGCCGCGCGCCCCTGTGCATCGTCGCCTGCCCGCTATACCCGTATACGTCGACCTTCGCCCAGTCCGTCGTCAGCGAATCCGTGTAAGAAAGGTTCTGCCGCCGCCCCCCATCCGTCTGGCTGTTGACCGAAAACGTTCCGCTGAGCGAGTCCAGCCATCCCCACCCCAACTTCTCATACCGCCCATAGGCCCAGTTCAAATCCTGCGGCTCAAATGTCGAAATCAACCGCCCCAGCCCGCCCAGCAGATCCTTGTACCCCCGGACGTTGCTCTGCACGCCCCGTTGATAGTTCAGCGTCAGCAACTGGTCGGGCTTCAGCCGCGCCGAAATCCGCCCCTCCACCCCGTACTGCTGGAAGCCCGAATCCTGCTGCCGGTCTCCCACCATCCCCTGAACCGTCTCTTTGCTCAACCCGAAGAACCGGGAGAAGGCATTCCGCGAATCCATCCCACCGCCTGCCCGCAGATCGTTGTGCTTCCTCCCGGATAGCCCGCCCAGGATGAAGAACCGCTCGGTGGACACAGCCACATGCCCTGCCCCCACCATCGACGCATCCGCCGTCGCGCCGCTCACCTGCGCCTGGCCGTGCACCGTCGCCTTCTCCCGCTCCTCCACAAACGAAGGCTGCACCGTCAACAGGTTGATCGTTCCACCCAAAGAGTCGCTGCCCCAAGACACCCCGGTCGGCCCCAACACAGCTTCCACCCGCTGGATCTGGCCCGGCTCGACGTACGCCAGATACTGGTTCGGCCCCGAGCGGAACGTCGAATTATTGAACCGGATCCCATCCAGCAAATTCAACACCTGATACCCCGTCAACCCACGCAGGA
>JARKQJ010000013.1 GCA_029973955.1 Paludibaculum sp.
CACGACCACCGGCGTGCGGTACTTATCCGCCAGGTCGAACGCCTCCAGCGTGAAATCGTACAGCTCCTGGCCCTTGGACGGCGCCAGCACGATCTGGCGGTAGCCGCCGTGGCCGCCGCCCTTGGTGCACTGGAAATAATCCGCCTGCGACGGTCCCAGGCCGCCCAGGCCGGGGCCGGTGCGGCTTATGTTCACGATGACCACCGGCAGTTCGGCCGCGGCCAGGTACGACATCCCCTCCTGCTTGAGGCTGAACCCCGGGCTGGAGGAGGCGGTCATCACCCGCGTCCCCGTCGTGGCGGCGCCGTAGCACATATTTATCGACGCGACCTCGTCCTCCCCCTGGAGGACGGTGCCGCCCGCCTTGGGGAGATACTTCGCCAGATATTCGACAATCTCCGTCGAAGGGGTTATCGGGTAGCCGAAAAACAGCTTGCAGCCGGCGCGGATGGCAGCTTCGCCGATCGCCTCGTTCCCCTTCATCAGTTCCTTGGACACGCGCATCACTCCTCCCGCCGCTTACTTATCCTTGTAAATCTCCAGGGCCAGATCGGGGCAGACCGTTCCGCACAGCCCGCAGCCGATACACTTGTCAGGGTCGGCCGGCACCACCACGTAATAGCCCTTGGAATTGGGCCTGTCGCCGATGGCCAGCACCTTCCGGGGGCAGGCCGCCACACACAGGCCGCAGCTCTTGCAGTATTCCCCGAGAACAACCACTTTCGCCATTCGCTCACCGCCTTTCCGTCCCGCCCGCCACCAGGCAGGCCAGGGCAATCGAATAAAGCTTGCCTTCCGGCGTCTCCGCGCGGGAAGTCAGCACGATCGGGTTTCTCGCCCCAAGCACGATGCCGGCCATCTTCGCCTTGCCGTAATAAAGCATGGCCTTGCCCAGGGCGTTACCTGTCTCAATATTCGGCATCAGGAAAAGATCCACCTGCCCGGAAACCCGGCTCGTCAAACCTTTATGACGGGCCGCCTCCGGATTGACCGCCACATCGAAGGCGATCGGGCCCTCCACCGTGCCCGGCGGCAGCTCGCCGGCCGCCGCCATCGCGGCCAGCGCCTGGGCGTCCACCGTCGCCGGCATCTTCGGGTTGACCTGCTCGTTGGCCGTCACCACCGCCACGTTCGGATGCCCGATCCCCAGGGCGCGCATCGCCAGCATGGCGTTCACGAGGATATCCTTCTTCTCCGCCAGCGACGGGGCGATATTCATCCCCCCATCGGTATGGAAGACAAGCCTCGGCTCCCCGGGTATCTCGTACACCGCCAGGTGGCTCAGCAGCCGCCCGGTGCGCAGGCCGACCCCGGCGTCCAGCACGGCGCGGAGGAAATCGCTCGTGTTGATGAGGCCCTTCATCACCACCTGGGCCTCGCCCCTGCTCACCAGCGACACCGCCGTCAGCGCCGCCTGTCCCATATCCTTCTCGTCCACCACCGCCGTATCGGCCGGCAGGCCCACCTCGGCCAGCAGCGGCCTGATCGCGTCGGCGTCGCCCACCAGCAGCGGGCGGGCCAGGCCGTTGTCCTGGGCCAGCTTCACCGCCTGCAGCACATCCTTGTCCTGGGCGACCGCCACGCTGATGGCGATCTGCCCCGGCCGCCTAGCCCAGGCCAGAACCTCTTCGAAGTTTCGTAACACCGGCGTTCCTCCCTGGTCAAACTCCCGGAATGCCGCGGCTAGTCTAAAAAGCTCCAGATGCAAGGCGCACCGGAGGCTGACACCGGAAGCGTACACGGGACGTACGCTGAGGATGGCAGCCGACGACGGCCCCGGATGGGCCTAGTCCCGGGCGCGCCAGGACGGCATAGCGCCCGGGGGGAGCAACGCCGCAGATGGACTTTTTAGACAGCCGCCTTGTATCGGCTACTGATATACCTTCGCCTTCTCTTCGCCCCGCAAGACCCTGAGCGCCCCCGCCGCCAGCGCCTCCATCTCCTCCTCGCCGGGCGACACCACCACCTGGGCGATGAACTTCACCCTGCGGGCCACGGCGTCCGTGATCCGCTGCGAATACGCGATCCCGCCCGTCAGGACGACGTAATCCACGTCCCCTTCCAGCACGGCTGCCATCGCCGCGATCTCCTTCGCCACCTGGTAAGCCATCGCGTCCAGCACCAAATCGGCCGTTTTATCGCCCGCGGCGGCCAGCTTCTCGGCCTCGCGCACATCCCGCGTGCCGATATAGGCGAACATGCCACCCGAGCCCATCATCTTCGCCGCCAGCTCCTGGGCGGTATACCTGCCCGAATAGCACAGCTTCATCAGCGGCGACACCGGCACCCCGCCGCAGCGGTCGGGGGAGAACGCCCCCTCGTCCTTGCCGTTGCTCACGTCGATCATCCGCCCCTTGCAGTGGGCGGCGACGGAAATCCCCGAGCCTAGGTGGGCGACCACCAGGTTCAGTTCCTCGTAGCGCCGGCCCTTCTCCGCGGACACCTTGCGGGCCACCGCCTTATGGTTGAGAGCGTGGACGAGGCTGATGCGCGGCAGCTCCGGCAACCCGGAGATGCGGGCCACGTCCTCCATCTCGTCCACCGACACCGGATCGACGATGAAGGCCGGGATGCCCAGCTTTTTCGCCAGGTCGAACGCCAGCGCCGCGCCGAGGTTGGAGGCGTGCTCGCCCGCCGGCCGGTGCTCCAGGTCGTCCACCATCTGCTCGTTGACTTCGTATGTACCGCTTGTCATAGGCTTCATCAGGCCGCCGCGGCCGACCGCGGCGTTCAGGCTCTCCAGCGAGATGCCCGCTTCCGCCAGCGTCTTGAAGATGAGGTCCAGGCGATACTTCTCCTGGTCGAAAATGCGCGTGAAACCCTTCAGCTCTTCGCC
>JARKQJ010000021.1 GCA_029973955.1 Paludibaculum sp.
TCCTTGCGGTAGGCCTTGAGCGAGCAGCCATAGTCGTGCAGGTGCACGCCGGAGATGCGCGAGATGACGAAGTTCGACGCCTTGCTGGGCAGGTTGCGCTTCAGGGGGTGGTCCTGCCTGTCCTTGCGCCAGCCCGAGACCACGTCATAGCCCTCGTCGAGCTTGGCCAGCAGCTTGGGGATGTCGGCGGGGTCGTTCTGGAGGTCGCCGTCCATGGGGATCAGGATGTCCCCGCTGGCGACGTCTATTCCGGCCATCATGGCCGGGGTCTGGCCGAAGTTGCGGCGCAGGTGGATGACCTTCACGTGCTCGTCGATGCTGGCGGCCTCTTCCAGGCGCTGCGCGGTGGCGTCCACGGAGCCGTCATTGACGATGATGATCTCGTAGGGATGCCCGAGCGAGCCCAGGGCCTGCGAGAGCTTCGCGTGCAGCGGGAGGATGTTGTCCTCCTCGTTGTACATAGGAATAATAATGGAAAGCTTTCTTTTTTTCGTCATATTGATTCGTGTTACAATAGAGTCCTGCGCATGACAACCGTTCCTTGAAAAAAAGCCGGTAGTTGTCGCGGAGTTAGCTGCCTTCGCCAGCCGCCTTCAGCGGGCGCAGATCAATGAGGAAAGCCCCCTGGGGGAGCTCGACGCGTGTGAATCCGCCGCCAAGCACGGCGAACCCGCCACCTGCTTGCGTGAGCTGCCTGATGCGAGACCCGAAGGGTTCGAAGAAGGCGCTCTTCGAAAGCGCGGCGGGGGCGAGCCGGTCCGGCTCCACGAGCAGGAAATCCACGCCGGACCGCCTGGCGAAATCGATCACCGCTGCCTCATCCCGAGCGTAGTATGCGGCAAAGAACGCGTCCAGGCGTTTTTCGAATTCCACCCAATATCCCCGGCTCCAGGGGTGGGCCAACTCGAAGGTGGCGTAGGCGTTGCGGTGGGCGAAGGTCATCACGTTGTCCATGGTCTCGGGGTGGCCCGCGATCACGGCGTCCTTGGGCGTGGCCGCCTCCACGGCGGCGTAGAGCGGGGCCTGGGACGAGTAGTCGTAGAGCGACACCCCGTTCAAGCGAAGCGCGCCCAGGAGCAGGGCCAGGGCCAGCAGCGCGGCCCCGAGGCGCGGACCGCGCCCGAGCCTGGCCACGGCGGACGCGGCGCACGCGGCCAGAAGCAGCGCGTAGAGGAGGTTCACGGGATACTGCACGTAGCGGTCCGGCACGAAGAGCTTGAAGGCCAGCGCGCGCGAGACAACGTAGAAGGCCAGGAAGGCCAGGGCGGTCCAGCCCAGGGGAGAAAGCGAGCGCGTGAGGCCGCGCCAGTTCACCCCGCGCCCGCCGAACCACAGCGCCGGGGCAAGCAGCACGAGGCTCGCGATGCCTCCGGCCAGGCCCCACTCCTTGAACATGCCGATGCGCTCGAAGGGGTAGTAGACGAAATCGAGGAAGGGGTGCGGCAGGGGAACCAGGTCCAGCCTGCCCTGGGGGCCGAACTCGGGC
>JARKQJ010000049.1 GCA_029973955.1 Paludibaculum sp.
AACAACAACGTCAGCACCGCGCCCAGAACGGCTCCCTTCAGCCTGTTCCTGTTTTTCATGGAGCGCTCCTCTGGTTGGTAGGTTGCGGCGGGCGTACGGGCCGCCCGGGACACGCCCGGGCGGGGGGCACGAACCGGTCTGCGCGCGCCGTTCACGAACGGCTTGGACACAAGACACTGTCTCATTCTCTACGCCTGGCGGGTGCGGAGATCAAGAGAGAAGAGGGCTTGAACGCGTCATGACGGCGCAGCCTGCACGAGATGGCGACCCGGCGGGGAGGTCACGGCACGAAGACGCGGCTCCAGGACGCGGCACCAGGACGAGACACAAAGCCACAGCACGACGCCACGGCACCAGGCCACGGCACGAAGACGCGGCACGACGCCACGGCGGCACCAGGACGCGACGCAGCGTCGCGGCCCTCGTGCGCGGAAGGCCTTGCGCGTAGCGGGAGCGGGATGGCCGGAAGGCTGCTCAGCAGGAAGAGTCTCCTGGACTCTGCAGGACGTGCATCCTTCCCGGCAGCGGGATGGCCGGAAGACTTCTCAGCAGGGAGTGTCGGGCATCTCGCGCGGCAGCACGATGACGAACGCCGCGCCCTGGCCCGGAGAAGACTCCACGGTCAGGGAGCCGCCGTGGGTGTTGGTGATGATGTTGTAGGCCACGAACATGCCGAGCCCGGTGCCTTCGCCGGTGCGCTTGGTGGTGAAGAAGGGCTCGAAGATGCGCCTGCGCACGTTCTCGTCCATGCCGGGGCCGTTGTCGCGTATCTCCAGGCGCATGGCCTCGCCCTCGGGGCGAAGCGAGATGGCAAGCCTCGGCTCTTCCCGCGCCGTGCCCGCGCAGAACATGGCGTGCACGGCGTTGAGCAGGATGTTCAGCACCACCTGGCCCACCTGGCTGGCCGAACAGTGCACGGGGAAGGACTCCGGCGAATACTCACGGACAATGGCAACCTTCTTGAAGTCGTAGTTGCGGCGGATGTCGTAGTCTTTGGAGACCAGATCGAGCATGGACTCCACGATCTCGCGCAGGTCGCAATGGCCTTGTTCCGGATCGCTCTTGCGGCTGAACTGGAGCATGTTGCGCACGATGCCCGCCGCGCGCTCCCCGGCCTCGCGGATGTCGCGCACCGAGTCCAGCACGCCGCGCCGCCGGAGGTATTCGCCCATG
>JARKQJ010000056.1 GCA_029973955.1 Paludibaculum sp.
AACTCTGCATGGCTGCCAGGTCAAACGCCACCGTTGGAATTCCTGCCGTCGCTCCCGCGGCCTTCGCCACGGCGGACTTCGCCGCGCCGGGCGGCCCGATGAAGATCACGCCGTCCGCGCCGCGGTCCTGCATCCAACTGAGCATCGTGCCGGTCATTTCGGTCTTGACGCCCGAAGTGTCCGTTCCACTGCCGGCGAACGCCTTCTCGATCTCGTCCACGAAGACGATCACGCGCGGCGCCTCCTCGCCGTGGATCACGGCGTCGAGGAAGCGTTTGATGTTTTCGCAGCCACCGATCTGATCGAACGTCTCGCCGCCCCGCCAGATGGTCAGACCTGGTGTCTGCTCCACCGCTTGGCGCTTGCGATCCCAGAGCCGGCCGAAGTCCAGGCCGCTTTTCGAAAGCGACATGGCCAGCACCTGTTCCGCTGGGAACGCCGCCAGGCCCACTAGCGCATCGACCGCCTTCTCGACGGTCTCCTCGGTGGGGGCCGGAAGTTCGGCCGCTTCGAAGGTCTCGCGCACGAGGCCGGCGAGTTCATCCGCCGAGGGCAGAGGCTCGTCGATGACCATGACGTCGCTCTGCAGTTCCTGCGGCAACGCGGCGCCGGGTGTCGAGATCAGCACGAGCATCTGGCCGTTTGCCTTGAAAACCTCGCGCAGATTCCAGATGCCCTGCAGGACGTCCACCTGCTCCCAGATCCGTTGCGGGTTCAGGAAGAAGAGAACAGCGTCCCTGGTGATCTTCTGCGCCGCCGCCAGGGCGTCTGCGGGGCCGAGGGGTCCAGCGTTCTCCCCGACCAGCCTGCCTGCCGCTGCCTTACCAGGCTCGTTGCGACCCGTTAGCCCATTGAGAATGTCCCAGACCACTACTGGGATCTCGCTCTTGCCGTTCAGGCTGGCCATCACTTGTGCAATGGCGCTGGCCGGGTCCGCTGTACGAACGGCAACGAGAGGGGTGCCCGCCCGGCGGGCCGCTTTGAACACACTACGGAACTCCTCGGTGGAACAAGACATGCGGGGAACTCCTCGAATGGAAAGTCGAATCAGACAAAGACGGCGGCCAGGTAGATGACCGTGTTAAAGACGATGTGGGCGATTACCGGGGGTACCGTTGAGCCGGAATCGAGCCGCAACCAGCCGTAGAGCATGCCCGTGCCGAAGATGGCTAAGAGTTGTGGCCCGGTGATCCCCGACTTCGCCGCGTGCGCCAGGGCGAAGAGCACCGCGACGACGAACACGGTTGCAGCACCAGAGCGAACCTTCAGACGAGCTAGTAGCGGCCCGATCACCCAGAAGAGGTAACCACGAAAGATCAGCTCCTCCGCCAGGGGCCCGAGCGTGATCGCCATCCAGACGTCCGTGAACATCGGATTGGCGCTCTTGTCATAGCCACCGAACAGCCACGCGATCAGGATGCCAGCTCCGGCGCCAGCGGCAGCCGCCCGGACCATGGAACGCCGGCTCACGGGAACCCAATGGACGCACTCGAAGCCGTGAGAGGTCAGTTTCCCCCTGACACTCCACATCAGCCAGAGCAACCCGAGTGTGAAGGCGATTCCTGCGAATTGCATCGGCAAAGCCGCTCCCCCGAATTGTCAGCTGACCAATCCGTCGGAGCGAACGAGTTGCCCTATCTGATCCGGATGTGATGGCCCTTCACGAGCCGGGCGCCGTCGACTTCACTGCCGTTGACGATAGCGGCCCGGATCGCGCTGCCGTTGACCTGCCACCCGTCCTCGGCGAGTTGCGCCTCCAGCCGGTGCCGCAGATCTCCCGCGGGCAGCTGGTAGATCAGCTCCTGCAATTCGGTCTTGGTGAAGCCGATGGATCGCTCGAAGAAGCACTCGCCGATCTTGAGCGGATCGTCCACGACCAGCGAGG
>JARKQJ010000268.1 GCA_029973955.1 Paludibaculum sp.
CGCTGGTGTCGGTGGTGATGGTGGAGGAGCCGGGACGGCTGACCGACCTGATCGCCAGCCACCTGGCGCTGAAGATCGAGGTTATGCAGGTGCTGCTGGACGCCGTGGACGGGAAGGAGCGGCTGGAGTGGCTGTGCGACATCCTCGGCCGCGAGATGGAGATCCTCGAGCTGGAGAAGAAGATCAATGTCCGCGTCCGCAAGCAGATGGAGAAGACACAGAAGGAGTATTACCTGCGCGAGCAGCTCAAGGCCATCCAGAAGGAGCTGGGCGACAAGGACGACCGGATGGCGGAGGCGGACGAGTACCGCCAGAAGCTGAAGGAGCAGGAGTTGCCCAAGGATGTGGCCGAGAAGGTAACGAAGGAGATCGAGAGGCTGGAGAAGATGCCGCCGATGGTGGCCGAGAGCGCCGTCATCCGCACGTATCTCGACTGGCTGCTGGCCCTTCCGTGGGCTAAGGAGACGACTGACAGGCTGGATATCGGGATTGCGGAGAAGATCCTCGAGGAGGATCACTACGGGCTGGAGAAGGTGAAGGAGCGCATCCTGGAGTACCTGTCGATCCGCAAGCTGACCGAGAAGATGAAGGGCCCCATCCTCTGCCTGGTGGGGCCGCCGGGTGTGGGCAAGACGTCGCTGGCCCGCTCGATCGCCCGGGCGATGGAGCGCAAGTTCGTGCGCGTGTCGCTGGGGGGCGTGCGGGACGAGGCCGAGGTCCGCGGCCACCGGCGCACGTACGTGGGGGCGCTGCCGGGGCGGGTCATCCAGGGGATGCGCACCGCCGGGTCGAAGAATCCGGTTTTCCTGCTGGACGAGATCGACAAGATGAGCGCCGATTTCCGCGGCGACCCGTCGGCGGCGCTGCTGGAGGTGCTCGACCCGGAGCAGAACAATTCGTTCAGCGACCACTATATCGAGGTGCCGTTCGATCTGTCGCGGGTGCTGTGGGTGGTGACGGCCAATGTGATGCACAATATCCCCCGCCCGCTGTTCGACCGCATGGAGACGATCACGATCGCCGGGTACACCGAGGAGGAAAAGACGCAGATCGCTCTCCGCTATCTCGTCCCGAAGCAGGTGCGCGACCACGGCCTGACCGATAAGCAGATCGTCTTTTCCGAGGGGACGATCCAGAAGGTCATCCGCGATTATACCCGCGAGGCCGGGGTGCGCAACCTGGAGCGCAACATCGCCAACCTGTGCCGCAAGGCGGCTCGCCAGATCGTGCAGGACAAGCGGACGGTGGTGAAGATCACCGCCCAGAATCTCCATACCTTCCTGGGGGCGCCGAAGTACCGCCACAAGCAGGCGGAGCGCAACCTGCAGGTGGGGGTGGCGACCGGCCTGGCCTGGACGGAGGTGGGCGGCGACGTGCTGGGGGTCGAGGTTACGACGATGAAGGGCAAGGGCAAGTTGACGCTTACCGGCCAACTGGGCGAGGTGATGAAGGAGTCGGCCCAGGCGGGGTTCAGCTATATCCGCAGCCGCGCCCAGGAGCTGGGCGTCGATCCGGAGTTTTACGAGAAGACGGATATCCATATCCATCTGCCGGAGGGCGCCATCCCCAAGGACGGGCCGTCGGCGGGCATCACTATGGCGACGGCGGTGGCCTCGGCCCTGTCGGGACGGCCGGTGAAGAACGATATTGCGATGACGGGCGAGATCACGCTGCGCGGCCGG
>JARKQJ010000085.1 GCA_029973955.1 Paludibaculum sp.
GATTACCGCGGCGGCGCTGGCCGCCGCCCGGCCGGCGGGCGCGTGCGCCACCCCCATCCTCGACGCCAGTCCGGGCAGGGTGGAGAATATCCGCCTGACGGCCGCCCTGCTCAACAACGCCGCCATTGCCGCCGGCGACGAGTTTTCGTTCAACCGCCGCACCGGCGAGCCGACGCGCGAGCGGGGCTTCCGGCCGGCGACGGTGTTCGTCGACGGGCGGCGCGGGGAGGAGCTGGGGGGCGGGATGTGCCAGGTGTCGAGCACGCTGTACAACGCGGTGCTGGCGGCCGGGCTGCAGGTGACGGAGCGGCACGCCCATTCGCAGCCGGTGGCCTATGTGCCGCCTGGCAGGGACGCCACCACGTATACCGACAAGGATCTGCGCTTCGTGAACACCACCCGCCGCACGCTGGTCATGCGGGCGTTCACGGACGGAAAAAAGCTGACGGTGGAGCTATTCGCCCTCCCAGTCGGCGAATAGGAACGGGACGGGCGGCCAATACTACCGGTGAGGTGGGAGGATGCGTAAATCGTCGTATTTCAATATCGCCTTGGTCGTAGTCATCGCTGCTGCATTGTTCGCGGGAGCTTATTCGCTCTTACGCCCTCCCGCCGCCAAGCAGCCTGGCGGGCCGGCCCCCGCGCCCCTGGCCCAGGCCCCCGAGCCCATTCCCGGCGTGCCGCAGTTCGACGCGGCCAAGTACGCCAAAGAACCGGTGATAACCGTGTGGCTGGCCGACCGCGGCAGCCGCGAGAGCATGGCGCTGGAGAGGTATCTCGAAGGGGTGATCGCCCAGGAGATGGAGCCGGACTGGCCGCTGGAGGCGCTGAAGGCCCAGGCTATCGTTTCCCGCACCCTGACGGTGCACGCCGTGGAGGCGGGGACGATCAGGCGGCTGCATGACGCCGACGTGAGTACGTCCAAGGAGGAGCTGCAGGCGTACGCGCCGGCGAAGGTCAACGACCGGGTGCGCGAGGCGGTGCGCTCGACCCGCGGCCAGTTGCTGCTGTACGCCGGCAGCCTGATAAACGCCATTTACAGTTCGAGCAACGGCCAGATCGCCGCCACCCGCGAGGAGAGCTTCCCCAAGGAGATCCCCGAGCCCACGCCGTACTTCCAGCCGGTGACCGACAACAGCTACAAGTATACGCCGCCCCATTTGCAGTACTGGCGGGTGGCCATCCCGGCGAGGGAGGTGGCGGCGGCGGTCGGCTACGGCGGCAACCCGGCCGACATCAAGATCCTCGAAAAGGGGCCGTCCGGCCGCATCCTGTGGATCGGCGCCGGCGATAAGAAGGTTTACGGGGCGGAGTTCCGCAAGGCGGTGGGCTTCGACCGGCTGAAGTCGACGCTGGTCGACGAGATGACCTACGAAAAGGGCCTGTTCGTCTTCACGGGCCGCGGCTGGGGCAACGGCGTCGGCATGGCCCAGTGGGGGGCTTACACGTACGCCATGGAGGGCTGGATGGCCGAGGATATCGTCCGCCATTACTACGTGGGCACCGAGGTCAAGAAGATTTGGCAGTAGCGGCGTCTTACCCCCCGTGGCGATACCTGCGCAGCCGGCAGCCGAACGTGTATATCGAAAGCCTGCGCGCGGTGGTGGCCGCCCGCCGCGACGAGCTGGCCGCCGTGGCCGCGACGCCGTTCCGCAAGAGCGTGGAGGCGGAGCGGATCATGGCGGGCGATATGGCCGGACGGGGCTTCTGGCATTCGGTGACCCACCGCAAATTTCCGCCGCTGTTCGCCAAGGGCATGAACTTCGAGGTGGACTTCTACCACCCCGATTTTCTTGTGGCGGTCGAGGTGGAGAAGGGCGAGATCAGCAATATCTGGAAGAACCTGTGCAAGTTCGCCGAATCGCCGGTCATCCGCCACGGGGTGATAATGGTGCCGGTCGTCCGCCAGGGGCAGCAGGTGCGGAGCGAGTTTTACCAGGACACGCTGAAACGGCTGGCCGGCGTGGAGAAGGTGCTGGCGTTCGTGGACAGTTTGGCGATAATAGGGTATTAGGGGCGGGATCGGCAATTTTGCGCCCCCGCCGGCATAGACTGATAGTGGAGAGGCAGCGTCCGCACGCCTCCCCGAAACAGGCGCCGTCCTCAGTGTTATTTGAGGGCGGCGCTACGGCTTTCCGGGCCGCCGCTCTCTTGGCAAGTTTGGCCATCTTCGGCTATAATATAAGAATGTGGTTAGGAGAGAATATATGCGAAAAGTGATCGTGACGGTTGTCGGGACGCAGACGGACGCCGCCGGCGAGGAGAGCCGCATCGAGCTTGTGACGGTGGGCTCGCGCCACGAGAAGGACGGGGTGAGCTACGTCACTTACCGGGAGAGCGAGATCTCCGGCCTGGAGGGCACGACGACGCTGCTGAAGCTGTACCCCGACCGCATGACGCTGGTGCGCATGGGGGCGGTGGAGCAGAAGCAGGAGTTCGTCCCCGGCCTGCGCAGCGACGGCGCGTACATAACGCCGTACGGCAGCCTGAAGATGGCGGTGGTGACCCGCAGCCTGGAGCGGGCGGCGGCCGGCGGCAAAGACGCGGTGATGGCCGGCTACGATCTGGAGATCAACGGCCGGTGGCAGAGTTACAACACTTTATCGGTGGAGATACGGGAGGAAGGATAGATGGATATCAGGGAAATGCTCGCCGGGGCGGTGCGCGCGGCGGCGGCGGCCGAACTGATGGGGCGCAGCCCCGGCCTGGACGTGGACGGGCTGCCGGCGGTGATGCTGGAGGTGCCGCCGCAGAAGGAGTTCGGCGATTTCGCGACCAATATCGCCATGCAACTGGCCAAAGCGGCCAGGGCGAACCCGCGGGTGCTGGCCGAGGGCATCGCCGCCCGCCTGAACGCACGGGCCGCGCTGGACTCGCGCGACCGCGAGGCGCTGCCGTGGCTGGCCGAGGCCAGGGTGGCCGGGCCCGGGTTCATTAATTTTTATCTGAAGCCGGACTGGCTGTACGCCCTGCTGGCCGACATCGCGGCCGCCGGGCCGGACTGGGGCCGCTCGGACGCCGGCAAGGGCGAACGGGTCCAGGTGGAGTTCGTGAGCGCCAACCCGACGGGGCCGCTGCATGTGGGCCACGGCCGGGGGGCGGCGGTGGGCAGCGCGCTCGCCAATCTGCTGCGCGCGGCCGGCTACGATGTGGCGACCGAGTTCTACATCAACGACGCCGGCAACCAGATCGACAAGCTGGCGGCGTCGGTGGACGCCCGCTACCGCGAACTGCTCGGCCAGCAGGTGGACTTTCCCGAGGAGGGCTACCACGGCCGCGATATCGTCGATACCGCGCAGAGGATAATCGACCGCGAGGGCGGCCGCTACCTGCTGGTGGCGCCGGCGGAGCGGCTGGCGGTGTTCAGGGAGCTGGCCCGCGAGGAGAAGCTGGCGCTGCTGCGCGAGGATCTGGAGGCCTTCGGGGTGACGTTCGACGTGTGGTTCAGCGAGCGGACGCTGCACGAGGCCGGGGCGATCAAGGCCACCTGCGACCAGCTTTTGGCTGCCGGCCATATGTTCGAGCAGGACGGGGCGCTGTGGCTGAAGTCGACCGACTACGGCGACGACAAGGACCGGGTGGTCATCCGCGACAACGGCGTGCCGACGTATCTGGCGGCCGACATCGCCTACCACCGCGACAAGTTCGCCCGCGGCTTCGACCGGGTGATCAATATCTGGGGGGCCGACCACCACGGCTACATCAGCCGGGTGCGGGCGGCGGTGGCGGCGCTGGGCTACGACCCGACGCACCTGGAGGTGCTCATCCTCCAGATGGTCAGCCTGTACCGGAACGGCGAGCTGGTGAAGATGTCGAAGCGCACCGGCCAGGGGGTGACGCTGGCCGAGCTGATCGAGGAGGTCGGCCGCGATGCCGCCCGCTTCTTCTTCATCATGCGCTCGACCGACAGCCAGCTCGATTTCGATCTCGACCTGGCGAAGTCGCGCACCAACGAGAACCCCGTGTTTTATATCCAGTACGCCCACGCCCGCATCGCCAGCATTTTCCGCCAGGCGCTCGAAGCCGGCATCGCCCTGCCGGCGGCGAACGAAGCGCCGCTGGCCGCGCTGGCGAGCGAATGGGAGACCGACCTGATCAAGAAGCTGGGCGAATACCCGGACGAGGTGGCCGCGGCGGCGCGCGAGCGGGCTCCGCACCACATCGCCCGCTACGCCCACGAGGTGGCCGCGCTGTTCCATTCCTTCTACAACCAGTGCCGGGTGATCGGCGCCCCGCCGGAGGCCCAGGCCGCCCGCCTCGTGCTGGTGGCGGCGGTGAGGGACACGCTGCGGTCGGCGCTCGCCATCCTCGGCGTGGACGCCCCCGAGCGGATGTAGGCGCGGGAGGGTGTCCTTTCCGCCCGGAAAAACAAAGATTTTTTCCTAATTTGTCGGCTTTTTTCTTGGCAAAAGCCATCGACCCCGCCAGAATAAGGCTTTGCCGTTCGTTTGTAAAAGGAGGATTTTATCCTACCGCGGTGAATATTACTTTTAATTTTGGAAGACACAGCGGGAGGACCGAGAGATGGGCGAATTGGTGAAGCAAATGTCGGATGTTGATTTAGCTTGTCAGGTTCTTGCCGAAAATGGCTCGCCGATGTATTTCCGCGATCTGATCGGCAAGGTTCTCGAAGGCAAGGGGCGCCCGGCCGCCTCCATGGCCCACGCCATGGCCGAGGTGCACACCCAGATAAATATGGACAGCCGCTTCGTTCACGTGGGCAAGGGGATGTGGGGGCTGACCGAATGGCTGCCCCAGCGCGGCATCAAGGTGGTCGAGGAGACGGCGGCGACCGTTTCTTCGGACAGCAGTCTTCGCCGCGAGAAGCTGCTGGCCGAGATCCAGCAGGATTTCCCCGCTCCCGGGGTTGACGCGGAGGAAGGCGAGTAAGCAGCGTATACGATAACGGCCATGCTTGGGATAATACAGCGTGAAGCCGGTTGTAGGAGGAAGGTTTATGGCTAAGTACATCTTCGTTACCGGGGGGGTCGTTTCTTCGCTCGGCAAGGGCATCACCGCCGCATCGCTGGGCCGACTCCTCAAGAGCCGCGGCTTCAAGGTCACCATTCAGAAGTTCGATCCCTACATCAACGTCGACCCCGGCACCATGAGCCCCTACCAGCACGGCGAAGTTTTCGTGACCGAGGACGGCGGCGAAACCGACCTCGACCTCGGACACTACGAACGGTTCATCGACATCAACCTCACCAAGAGTTCCAACGTTACGACCGGCAAGATCTACTGGTCGGTTATCAGCAAGGAGCGCAAGGGCGATTATCTGGGCAGCACCGTCCAGGTCATCCCCCATATAACCAACGAAATCAAGGAGCGTCTGTACCGGATCGCCAAGGAGGACAACGCCGACATCGTCATCGCCGAAATCGGCGGGACGGTGGGCGACATCGAGAGCCTCCCCTTCCTGGAAGCCATCCGTCAGGTACGCAAGGAAGTG
>JARKQJ010000086.1 GCA_029973955.1 Paludibaculum sp.
TACAAAACGCGGAGACACTCATGAAACTCTCGACCAAGCTGCTGCTCTCCTTCGCGCTCATGCTGGCGCTGACCTGCGCCCTCGGGCTCTTCGCGCTCAAGGGTATGTCCGACATCAACACGGACACCAACGACCTGGCCAAAAACTGGCTGCCCACCATCAAGGTCGTGGGTGAGTTGAGTCAGCAGACCAACCAGTTCCGCAGGCTCCAACTGGTGCACATTCTCACCGACGATCCGGCCATGCAGCGCGACTACGAACGCCAACTCTCCGACTTGGCGGCGGAGGTCGAGCGCACCATCAAGAAATACGAACCCCTCATGACCGAACCCGAGGAACGCGCCAACTTCCCCAAGTTCCTCGACGACTGGCGCAAGTTCCTTGAGCTGCACAAGGCCATCCTCGCCTATTCGGCCAAGAACGAGAACGAGGCGGCCACGAAGCTCGCTGCGGGCGATGCGGCCAAGACCTTCCAGACGATGCAGAAGTACCTTGGCGCGATCGTGGACGTGAACGCCAAGGGCGGCGACAAGACCGCCGCCAAAGCCCTGGAGGCTTACACCACCGCAAGGACCATGACCATCGCGGCCATCGTCGTGGCCGTGATCGCCAGCGCCCTGCTGGCCTTCTGGCTGAGCCGCAACGTGCTGGCCCAGCTGGGCGAGGACCCGGGCTACCTCCAGACCGTGGCCGGGGCCATCGCCTCGGGCGAGCTGAACTTCGCCTTCAAGCCGGTGCGCGGCGAGGGCGGCGTGTACGGCGTGCTGGTGAAGATGGTGGAGAACCTCAAGGCCAAGATCGGCGAGGCCGAGGAGCAGAGCCGCTCGGCCGCCAGGGAGGCCCAGGCCGCCAGGGAGGCCTCTCAGCGCGCCGAGGAAGCCACGGCCCTGGCCGAGCGCGCCAAGGCCGAGGGCATGCTCCAGGCGGCCGAACGCCTGGAGAGCGTGGTGGAGGTGGTCACCTCCGCCTCCGAGGAACTCTCCGCGCAGATCGAACAATCCAGCAGGGGGTCGGAGCAACAGGCCACCCGCGTGGCCGAGACGGCCACGGCCATGGAGGAGATGAACGCCACCGTGCTCGAAGTGGCCAAGAACGCCTCCCAGGCCGCCGAAACCAGCGCCAACGCCAAGACCAAGGCCCTCCAGGGCGCGGATGTGGTCAGCCACGTGGTGGAGATTATCGGACAGGTGCTCTCCAACTCCGAGCAGTCCCGCACGGACATGGGCGCGCTGGGCAAGCAGGCCGAGGGCATCGGCCAGGTGCTCAACGTCATCTCCGACATCGCGGACCAGACGAACCTCCTGGCCTTGAACGCCGCCATCGAGGCCGCCCGCGCGGGCGAGGCCGGGCGCGGCTTCGCCGTGGTGGCCGACGAGGTGCGCAAGCTCGCCGAAAAGACCATGACCGCCACCAAGGAGGTGGGCGAGGCCATCGACGGCATCCAGCACGGCACGCGAAAGAACATCAGCCACGTGGAGCAGACCGCCAAGGCCATCGAGGAAGCCACCCGCCTGGCCAGGCAGTCGGGCGAGTCGCTGGACGAGATCGTGCACATGGTGGACCTGGCGGCGGATCAGGTGCGCTCCATCGCCACGGCCTCCGAGGAGCAGTCCTCGGCCAGCGAGGAGATCAACCGCAGCCTGGAGGACGTGAACCGCATCTCCTCCGAGATGTCCGACGCCATGCGCCAGTCGGCCCAGGCCGTGGACGACCTGGCCAACCAGTCCCAGGTGCTCAAGAGCCTCATCGACCAGATGAAGCGCGAGGGCG
>JARKQJ010000111.1 GCA_029973955.1 Paludibaculum sp.
CCCCCCCCCGACCGCCCCACCCTCATCACCCCACGAAACAACTCACTTCTCAGGAAACCGCCGGGATGCTGGCCAATCCGGGCCCCTGGAGCGTCGCTCCCAATGACTGCGGAGATTCTCATTCGGCAGTCTCAGTTGACGCTCGAACAGTGCTCATTCGTGCCTCAGCGCCACCACGGGATCGACATTGATCGCTCGGCGCGCGGGGAGGGCTGCGGCCGCCAGGGCGGCCGCCAACAAGACGGAGACCGATTGCGCGACCGACACCAGATCGAAACTATCTATGCCGTAGAACAGGCTGCCTAGGAAGATGCCCCAGAAAAGCGCCAACACCACGCCAACCGCCAGTCCGGCCACCACCGGCACGAGCGAGAAGCGCAAAATCATCCTGGCCACGTCCGCGCGCCGGGCTCCGAGCGTCATGCGGATGCCGATTTCACGCGTCCGTTGCGCCACTACGCTGGCGAGCACACTGGCTAGCCCCAGCGCGGCCAGACCGAGCGCCAGCACCCCGAAGAAACCGGAGAGGTACGCGATCAGGCGCTCGCGCGCCAAACGAGTGTTGATGTAGTCTTCCAGCAAGCGAACGTTCATGATGGGGACGTTGGGGTCCTGTTCCTGGAGCGCACGGCGAATTCTCGTGATCACCGGAGCGGCGCTGCCATCAAACCGCACTGCCAGCCAGCGCCTGTCGGCACCGCGCGACCAAGCGGGCTCGTAGAGTGTTCCCACCGGGTCAGCGCTGGTGATTTCACAGTGACGCACATCCTTCACCACGCCGATTACCTCAACGCCTCTGTCCGCCGAACAATCGTCGCTGGAATTGCAGAAGCGGCGCCCAACGACATTCACAGTCCCGAACTTTTGGCGGGCCAGGGTCTCATCCACGATGCATACGCGGGCCCGGGCCTGTTCGTGTTTCTTCGAGGGGTCGGGTGCCGTGACCGGCTCATCTTCGCGCCGGAAGTCCCGGCCTGCGAGCAGCGGAATGCCCAGCGTGGTGAAGTAGCCGGAACTGACGGGATTGTAGACCATATTGCGGATTGTCTGGCCGTCTCTACTGAAGAGCCCGAGCATGTGGTTGCTGATCGGAGTCATGCCCGCCAAAGAGGCCGAGCGCACGCCGGGAAGGGTTCGCGTGCGCTCGAGGACCTGATCGTAGAAGACACGCAGACCCTGGCCGCTATATCCAACACTTGCGGGGTCGAGCTCGAAAATCGCGACATTTTCGCGCTGAAAGCCGAGGTCGACCGTCTGAAGATTTAACAGCGTGCGGCCAAACAGGCTGGCGGCGACCAGCAACACCAGAGACAAGGTAATTTGGCCTCCGATCAGGCAGCGAGAGAGCAGTGACCGCGAAAGTGTCTCGTTGGCTGTTCGATGCTGGTTCAGGCTGGCCGCCAGTTTCATCCGCGTGGCCCGTAGCGCCGGAATCAGGCCGAACAGGAGCGTGGTGACCAGCGTCAGCCCGGCACACGCCGCCAGAACGAAGAGACTCAAATGGAACCGAAAGTCCGGGCCCAGAAAACTGAGCTGGGCCAGCGCGCCTACGCCGGCATGGGCGACGCCCAACCCCAGCGCGCTGCCAGCAGCGGCCAGCAGAAAGCTCTCTGTGAGTAACTGCCGGATCAGGCGTCCGCGCGTAGCACCCAACGAAAGGCACACGGCCGTCTGCTTCGAGCGTCGCGAGGCGCGCACTAGCAGCAGATTCGCCACATTGGCGCAGGCGAGCAGCAGCACCAGAATGGATACGGCAGCCATCGCTTTCAGCGGATCGAGATACTTCTCATTGCGGATGAAGAGCACGTCACGCTCGGCAGGAGTGAGTCGGCCTTCATCTTTCGGAAGCTCGTGAGCTCTGATGGCCGCATTGACCGCCCGGTCATTCACCTTTTCCGCGGCTCGCGCCCACAGCGCCGGCATGGAGGCTTGCGCTTGCCGAACGGAGATGCCTGGCTTCAAGCGCGCCACCAGCGTGAGCCAGGGATTGCGCGTCGAGTTCCATTCCTGCGCCGCGCCGCGGTTCGTCAGCGGGTTCATGGCCAAGCTCATGAAAACATCCGGTTCGTCGCCGTTGAATAAGCCGCCGAACCCCTTTGCCGCCACGCCGACAATCACGAGCGGATAGGTGTTCACTGAGAACTGCTGGCCGATCACCTGCGGGTCGCCGTTAAAATGCTGCTGCCAGTAGCGATAGGAGAGTACCACAGCGGGTGGCGCGCCGGCCGTATCGTCAGAGGGGGTGAGAACCCGTCCGGCAGCGGCTCCAATGCCGAGGACCTGGAAGTAGCCGCCGCTGACGTATTCTGCCTTGCCGGTTTCCACGCCCGGCGATCCGGCGGGCCGAAAACTGGCACCCAGATTGTCACTACTGGCGAGAACGCCGTCGAAAACGTCGTTCAGGTCGCGATAGGCAGAGAAAAAGGGATACGTGCGGCTGTACCCCCCTTCGATCTTCACCAGGCGATTGACCTCATGCGCCGGGACGGACCATAGCAAGAGCTGATCGACCAAGCTGAAGAAGGCCGCGGTCAGACCGATGCCGAAGGCGAGTGTGACCACTGCCACTAGCGTGAAGGCCGGACTCCTGGCAAGCGACCGTGCGCCAAGACGCATATCGTCAACTAATGCGATCATGAGGCCCCCTCAAATTGGTTCGTGCGACCGGAGCAACTCGGCTCGCCGTTCCAGGCGCAGCCCCTATTGCCCTACTTTGATCACCGCATAAAGCAACTCACCCTTCGTCAACGCCTGATGCGGAGTATTCGCCGGAATGTGCGCCAGGTCGCCCACCTGCATCGCCGTCTTCTCCCCACCCGCGATCCCCTTCCCCCGGACCTCCCCAGCGCCCGTCGTGCGCGGCTCAGTCGCCTTGCCGCCCACCACCACCACCGGCGCGCCCTTCAGGATCCAGAAGTAGTCCACCTGCTTCTCGTGCACCTCCGCCTCGCCGTCCCCCGTCCGGTACACCAGCATGAACGAGTGCGTCCCCCAATTCGCCAGCGGCTGCGTCGCCACATTCTTCCCGTCCAGCTTCGCCTTCAGCTTCGGCCCGTACCCCAGCAGGTCCGCCTTCGAGAAATACGCGAACTCCTTCGGATCCTTGGGCCCCTGCTCCTGCACCTTCGTCACGAAGTACAGAAACTCCTTCTTCAGCACCAACTGGTGCGACATGTTCGCCGGAATGTGCACGATATCCCCCGGCCGCATCGTCACGCTCTGCCCGCCTTCGACCGAATCGGCCCGCACCTCGCCCGGCCCAACGGTCTTCGGGTTCTTCATCGGCCCGCCCACCTTCAGCGTCGCTTCGCCCGCCACGCAGATGAAGATGTCGGTCACCTTCTCATGCAGCTCCGCCGTCCCATCGGCATCGCGCCGCGTGATGGCCGATTCGTGGTTGCCGAACTTCCCCAGGTTCGCGCCATGCGAGTGCGTACCCTTCATGTCGGCGGCCAGCTTGCCGTTCCACTCCTGGAGCGTCTTCAACGGCCAGTGCTGAAAGCCCTCCACCGCCGCGCCCAAAGTGGCAACGGCCGTCAATCCAATCAAAATACCTGCGAGTCTCATGCGGGGATCACCTTCGGAAGTCTGTCTTTCGCCGGCGGCAGCGCGGGGATCTCCGTGGCCGGCTTGTCCTGATACCAGTAACAGCAGCTATAGTAACAATCCGCCCGGTCGTTGCCGTGCCCGTGCTCCATGGTGTGCTTCAAGTACTTGGTAAAGGTTACCGGGTTATCTCCATGAAAACGATAACAACAGTACCTTCCGCCCACGCGCTCCGGACTCTGGATCAGCGGAGCGCCATACTGCCCGTAGCCGAACTGCTTCGCCCCGTCGCGCCCGCCAAAGTTCCAGCTCCCCAGGAAGTAATCCTCGCTCCCCGTGCCGATGATCAGCGGCTTCGTCTCGTCGTCGACGAAGATCATATCGTCGCCCTCGCCCATCCACGCCTCGGCGTTCTGCACCACACCCAGCGTCACGCCCATCAGGTGCCCGCGCCCGCGCGTCTCGCAGTAGACATGGTTGTGCGTCCCCAGCGGATTCACCGGCGTCCGCCCCTCGGCGTCTTTCATCGACTTGTGCGGCGTCACCTGCCGGTACTGCGCGTGGAAGTACAGCGTGTCCTGCGGTAGCGAGTCCACGCTCAGGAAATCGATGTTCGAGTAGAACGAGCCCACGTCGCGCGTGCCTTCGTTCGTCACCGTCATCCGCGCGCTCTTCTGGTACGGCATCGCGAAGTAACAGTTCAGTGAGCGCCCCGGCGAACACGCCAGATAGTCGCTCTCATACATAACGTAATCCCCCAGGTTCAGCCCGAAGAAGTCGCCGATCGGCACCTCCACGCTCGGCTTCGCCGCGCCGTCCCACCACATCCGCAGGACCAGCTCCTTCAGGTGCAGCGGGCTCTGCGCCGAAATCGTGAACCAGATGTGCGACACCATCCCCGGCCCCTGCTGGTTGAAGATCTCCAGCTCTTTGCCCGCCGGAATCGGCCAGCGATCGCTGTTGCCGCCCGTCACGTCGTGGCTCGACTGCTTCAACGACCGGTAGTTCTGCGCCCGGCAGTAGTTCGGCAGGAACCCCGCCGGCCGCCCCGCCGCCATCCGTTGCGGCGCCGGCTGGGCCGAAACCTGTCCCAAACCCAACGCCGCCAGCACGCCGCCGAAAAATCCGCGCCGCTTCACATCGCTCATCTCGAACACCTCCGGAGAGAAATCATATCCCACATCCTCTGCTACTTGATCAGCACCTTCCGCCGGCTCACCGTCGCTTCCCCGCCCCCGGCCTCGCTCGCGGTCGCCCTCAGCAAATACGCGCCCGCCGCCCCCGGCGCCTCCAGCGGCACCTGCCACGTCTGCGCTCCGTAGGCCGCCAGTTCAAACGGCACTTCCTTCGCCCCCGCGCCCACGAACTCCAAACGCAGTTTCCCCACCACCGGCACCGGCTTGTCGTTGACCATCATCACCGCATACATCCGCTTCGCCCCCGCCTTCAGCTCCGGCTGCCAGAAGTTGATGTACACCCCCAGCGGCTTGAACGATTCGCGCACCCAATCGGCGAAATTCGGCTCCAGTTCCAGCGTCTCCACGTTCTTCCAGTGGTCCGACGTCTTCACCCCCGGATAGCTGCACGTCAGCCAGGTGAAATGCAGCACCCCGGCAAAGTTCCGGTGCGCCCGCCAGAACTCCGTCAACCCCGCCAGCGCATAGGCGTAATACTCGAACCGCTCCCGCGGCGTCGCATTGGCGCCCAACAGCCGCTTGTAGACGTTCTCCGTCAACAGCGTCGGCGTGCCGTCGCGGTTCATCCACAACCACCCATACTCGTTCGCAATCACCGCGTGCGCCGACGGGTGCCCCGCGTTCGTCGTCTTCGCCCCCGTCATCTGCTCCAACTGCGTCATGGCGAAGTTGCCCGTCTCGCGCTGCAGCGCGCTGAACAGATAGGGGTGGTCCTCCACAGCATCGTCGGCCCCCGACGGCGTCGAGTAGCCGTTGTCCCACGGCCTGTTCGAAAGGTCCAGCTTCCGAACCGTGGGAATCACCACCTCGCGCAGCATCTCGGAATCTGTCTCGTTCGACGCATCCCAGATCGCCTGGCTCGGATGGTTCCAGTGATCCCGCATCCACTCCGTGTATTGCCGGATCAGTTCATCGCTGCGGTACGGCGGAAAGTACTGGCGCCCGTTCCAGATGAAGAACTCGTTCTGGATCAGCAGGCCCGCTTCGTCGGCGATGTCGAACCACATCTCCGGCGCCGGCCCGATGCAAAAGCGGAACGAGTTCCAGTTCATCCGCTTCGGCCCGTCGACCAGGAGCTTCCTCACCCACGCCTCCTCCCACGGGTGGCGCTTGCACAGCGGGTCCTCGAAGAAACGATGCAATGTGATGTTGGAACCGCGCAGAAAGTAGAGTTTTCCATTCAAAAACGCGCGTTTCGTGGCCGTTTCGAAGCGAAATTCGCGCATTCCGAAGCGTGTTTTGATCACATCCTTGCCTGTCGCGGTCTCCACCCAGTGCAGGTTCGGCTCCTCCGGCGTCCACAGCTTCGCCCCCGGCATTTTGAGCAGCGCCCGCACCTGTTTCCGCTCGCCCGGCGCGAGCGTGACGGCGCTGGCGGAAACAGTCCAAGTGCCTGATTTATGTTTCACTTGCACCGTCACCGGCGCGGCGCTCAGGTTGACTACTGTGGTCTCGATCTCGGCGCTCGACACGGCCAGCCGCGGGGCGATCTGGACGCTCTCGATGTAGGCCGTATCTGTAAGAATCAAAGAGACATTGTCGTAAATGCCGGGCGTCCACTTGTACTTCTCGAAATCGGTCCCGCCCGGCGCCCACACCGGCAGCACCGCCGGATGAGCTCCAATGCGCACCACTAAGTCGTTCTCCGCATTGAACTTGATCGCCTTCGACGCATCGAAGTACCCGGCGCTGAAGCAGCCCAGGTGCTCGCCCAGCTTCACCCCGTTCAGCCACACCGCCGTCCCGAATTGGGCCTTTGCTATCCGTAACATAGCGACAGGCCGCCGCTCGCTCGCGCGGAAGCCGCGGCGATACCAGAAGTAGTTCCGCTCCTGCCGCGAAACCCCTGCCGTTTCAACGCGCGCGCTCTCGGGCAGCTTGTTCTCACGAATTGAGGCCTGGATGAACTCTCGGCTATCGAACTTATCTATGTCTTTGAAAACAGGGACCGCCAGGTTGGCGAGGCCGGGGACGGGGGCGGTGTGATCGAAGGCGGCGGGGGCGGGCTCGGGGGCGACGCTGTCGGCCATCTTCCAATCGCCGTTCAATGAGAGGGTGATGCGCTGCGAAAAAGCGCAGGAGCAAGCGAGGAGAAACAGACAGGCGAGTCTCATACCGGCATCATCGTATCATCGGAGTTGGTCTACGACGCGATTGTCATTGGAGCGGGGGCCGCCGGGCTGTTCTATGCAGCGACGGCGGGGCAGCGGGGACGGCGCGTGGCAGTGATCGACCATTCGGCGGAGGCGGGGCGGAAGATCCTGATCAGCGGCGGCGGGCGGGCGAACTTCACGAACCTGCGCGTGTCGGCGGCGAACTTCCTGTCATCGAATCCGCACTTCGCGAAATCGGCGCTGGCGCGCTTCGCGCCGGCGGATTTTCTGCGGCTGATGGAGGCGCACAGGATTCGCTATCACGAGAAAACGCTGGGACAACTGTTTTGCGACCGTTCGGCGCGGGAGCTATTGGACCTGCTGCTCGCCGAGTGCGCGAAGGGCAGCGTCGAACTGATTCTCGATACTCGCGTCGCGGCGGTGTCGCGCGACACGGCGTTTCATCTCGAAACTACGCGGGGGCCTCTGCGTTCCGCTGCGCTGGTGATCGCCACGGGCGGGCTCTCGATTCCGAAGCTGGGCGCGACGGGGTTCGGCTACGACGTGGCGCGGCAGTTCGGGTTGAAAGTGATTCCGCCTTTCCCTGCGCTGGTGCCGTTGACGTTCACGCCGGGATGGCCGGAGCTTTCGGGCCTTTCGGCAGCGGTGACGGCGTCTTTCGGGAAACAACAATTCGCAGAGAAAATGTTGTTTACGCACCGGGGGCTGTCGGGGCCGGCGATCCTGCAGATCTCGTCGTACTGGAAGCCGGGCGAGCCGCTGCGGATCGATCTACTGCCCGGGATGGACTGCGGCGCAATCGCCCCGCAGGAGGTGCGGAGATTTCTGGCGCAGAAGCTGCCTCAGCGGTTGGCGGAGGCGTGGCTTGAAATGGAAGGGTTCACGCAGCCGCTGCCGAGCATAAAGAAACTGGACGCGCGGTTGCACGCCTGGACGGTGACGCCGAGCGGCACGGAGGGTTTCTCGAAGGCCGAGGTGACGGGCGGCGGCGTTGACACGGCGGAGCTTTCGTCGAAGACGATGGAGGCGAAGCGCGTGCCGGGGTTGTTCTTCATCGGCGAAGTGGTGGATGTGACGGGCTGGCTGGGCGGCTACAACTTTCAGTGGGCGTGGTCTTCGGCCTACGCGGCGGCGCAGGGCTGAGAAGTTAATCGTGACGCAGGGCGTCCATGGGATCGAGTTTGGTGGCGCGGCGGGCGGGGAGCCAGGCGGAGGCTACGGCGGCGCTGAGGGCGAAGACGCCGGGGTCGCGGCCCTGGAGGCCGTAGAGGAGAGTTTCCATGGGTTTGGTGAGGGCCCAGGCTCCGGCGAGGCCCACGAAGAGGGCTACGCCCACCACCAGCAG
>JARKQJ010000139.1 GCA_029973955.1 Paludibaculum sp.
AGTGCCTTCGGCACTCGCAATGCTCGAAGATCGGGCATGTTCGGCAGGCGGATGGAATGCCGGCAACGGTCATGCCTTTGGCGTCGATCTTGATCCCCACCCCGACTTCTCGGCCATGGCGCTGTGCGCGTTGGAAGCCCATCATGCAGGCGAGTCCTTCCTTGTCGAGAGGACCGCGCGATTTCTTGGTCGGCGGCTTGAAGAATGCGGCTCGGCATACTCGCTGGCGTGGGGTGTACTCGCGTTGCAGAGGTCGTCCGGTCGGCGCTTGGGCACACTCGTAGAGTCCTTGCGTCGAATCTCTGAACGCAACGCGGCAACGCTGAACACCGCGGCGCTCGCGCTGACCGCCCTTGCTTTGGAGTCGCCAGCCTTCGACCTCGGAACCCGCGCATGACGAATCGCCGAAATGCCATCGGAGCACTGGCACTAGCCGGAACAGGTGGATTAGCGGTCCGCCAAAGCCTCACTCGTAGAATCCCGGCCAAGCCACGACAGCCGTCACGTGTGGCGGTGCTTCGATGCGACTCCTACGACAAGGCCATTCAAGTTGTCTGGGATGGCCTCAACTTGCTCTCTCCGGCCGTCCGGGGGAAGACAGTTCTCCTCAAGCCCAACCTTGTCGAATACTCGTCCACGGCGCCGATCAATACCCATCCCACGGTCATTGCGGCGACCGTGGATGGACTCTACCGCTTGGGCGCCGCCCAGGTTACCGTGGGCGAAGGGCCGGGTCATGTCCGCGACACCGAGCTCCTGCTGGAAGAATGTGGTCTCGGCGCGGCGCTCCAGGGTGTCGGCAAAGCGACGTTCGTGGATCTCAACAACGACGAGGTCCACCGTGTGCCGGCCACCACGTCACTCACCGCCCTTTCCGAGCTTTGGTTGCCCCAGTCCTTGCTGGCTGCCGATGTCGTCATCTCGATGCCCAAGATCAAAACCCATCATTGGGCCGGAGTGACCCTAAGCCTGAAGAATCTCTTTGGCGTGGTCCCAGGTTCGGTCTATGGCTGGCCGAAGAACGTCCTCCACTGGCAAGGCATCGACAACTCGATCGTCGAACTTGCTGCCACGATTCCGATCCACTACGTGATCGCAGACGGCGTCGTTGCGATGGAAGGGAATGGCCCCTTACACGGCCAGGCAAGAGATCTGGGATGTCTCGTTTTTGCGAATGATCCAGTCGCCGCCGACGCCACGTGCTGCCGTCTGATGGGCATTGATCCAGCACGCGTCAAGCACCTGGCCATAGCGGCCCCAGTGGGTGATCTAAAACACCAAAACTGGGGGTGCAGGGGCGAGAATCCTGACGCTATGCACCAGAACTTCCAACTACTGCCGCACTTCGAATACTTGGTACTTTCGTGATCCAGAACGTTTACTGGCCGGCCCTCGTCCTCTTCGCCCATTGTTTGGCGTACCGCCAGAGCAGTCGTCCACGCCAAGCAGTCGGCGGTGGCAGTCGAATTCGGTGCCATCGAGCATCGACCTCCAGCGAGCCCATCAGGTCTCCAAAGTCGCCTGCAATAAACGTCGTGCGATTTCGTCGAAACTGGTGTAGACGCATCATTCGATGCACGCGACCACGATGCCTTTAGACCCTGATGCGGGACGAAACCGCCTGGCTGAGATCTTTTCCCGCGAAAGGTTCAGGCTCCTGCAAGTTGTCCAGCAGCGTCTCTTCGACGTTTCTAACACCGATGCGGAGGACCTCGTTCAGGATGTCTTTCACAGCATTCTGCGGCGGGCCGATGTCATCGAACAGATCGAGAATCTGACGGGCTACGTTTACCAGTCGCTTGCCAATCGCATCACGGACCGGCGGCGCGCGCCGTCGCGCGAGATCCTGCTAAGCCAGGACGACGGTTCTGGCAACGATCCACTACGGCGGGCGCTGGAGCCAGTCAGCCCCGATCTCGATCCCGAGGAATTGCTACGGCGCAAACAGCTGCGCTTGGAGATCCGGCGCGCCCTCGACGCCCTGCCGCCGCCGGACCGCGCCATTTGGATCGAGACCGAGATCGAGGGAAGGAGCTTCCGGGAGATTGCGTCCGAAAACGGCGAACCTGTTGGTACCCTTCTGTCGCGGAAGAGCCGGGCTGCCAAACTACTGAGAGCCCATTTGCGGAGAAACGGATATGCATGAGTTGACGGACACACGGAATCGTTCCAGGCGCGTGGCGCTGATCGCGGCCCACGTCGGTCTCGGTATCGTCTTCTTCGGAGCCCTGGCGCTCCTCTTCGGCTATGTCGTCATGGCGCTCTGGAATAGCGTCGTCGCCGAGGTGCTTGCTGTCCGGCGGCTCAGCTACTGGCAGGGCGTCGGATTGCTGGTGTTGTGCCGGCTGCTGGTTGGTGGATTGCATACCGGACACGGATCTCACGGCCACCATAAAAAAAGCGCCGACGAGCAACGGCACGACTCGGCTCTCGACAGCTTTGTCGAGCATGGGAGGAGGACCGGCGATGAATGAACACGGCGTCGCGAAACATGTTGAAGCCTTCCGGCTCATGTGGGACGCTTTCCCGGAACCGGCGATGCTGATCGGCGACGGCCGGAAGGTTCTGGCGGCAAATGCTCTCGGGAGAAGGCTTGGGATCACGGCGGGCAGCAGGTGTGGGGGCCTCGCGCCGATGGAAGCGCCTCCCAAGCACGATCCGATGGAACAACTCCGCGATACCCAAGCGGCGCTCGTCGAGCTTGCGGAAGCCAACGGTGAGCCGATTCTCTCCTACTGGGTGCCTGTGACCGGAACCCGAAACCTGGCAGTCCATTTCGGCATCGGCGTGGTCCGCACCATCGAGCTCGCCGGAATGCCCAAAAAAAAGGCAATAAACTCCCGGCGGAGCCGTCGTTCCCTGCAGGAGAGCTTTCCAAATGATGGACCAGAACATGCTCGACGCCTTTCAAATGATGTGGGGGCCGTTCCCGGAACCAGTAATGCTCGTTCACAAGAACCGCACCATTCTCGCCGTGAACGATCTCGCGCGGAGCGCGGGAATCCCAGTGGAAACGAAGTGTTTCTCGCTTAACCCGGAGGCGCGCGGAGCCGCCTGCCAACACTGCAAGGCGAATCTTGCACTGCGCGAACGGCGCACGATCTGCACCGAAGAGACTCAGAACGGTAAGCGCATCATTGGCTACTGGATGCCGCTGAAAGACGAGGACATCTACGTTCACTTCGGCGTCGGCACGGCCGAGGCGATGGGTTGCCAGCCCTGCCATCCGGAGAAGGCGCAGGAGTTGGTGACCCTATGAGCCTCGTGGAAATCCCTCTGGAAGTGCAGGAGTTCCTTCCTGGCAAGCTGGCCTGGATTGCGACCGTTTCGGCCGGCGGTGAACCCAACGTGACACCGAAGGGCTCTCTCAAACTTCTCGACCCGCGGCACATCCTCTTCGTCGATCTCTACTCGAACAAGACGCGGCAGAACCTGCTGGAGAGCAATCGGATCGCCGTGACGGTTGCCGACGCCGCGACCGGCAAAGGGTATCAGTTCAAGGGTGCCGCAGAGTTGTTGGACTCCGGCCCGCTCTTCGACGAGGCCTGCAATTGGGTTGTGGACTTGGAACGAGGATTGCCGAAGCCTCGCGGCGTCGTGCGAATCGGAGTAGAGGCTGTCTTCGACCAATCCGTGGAAGCCGGGCCCGGCCGCCGGATCGCGTAAGGAAACGCCTGAATGTTTTCGACACCGGGTGGAACGACGATTGCCGTCTCGGTTGCCGGGCTTGCCGCCGTGTTGACTTGGCGCGTTCGCGAAACGCGGAGCCCCGTCTCGGCGCGGAAGATCGTCATTCCTCCCGTGGGCATGGCGGCGGGACTGTCGATGTTTCTTGTTCCGGCATTCCGCCTGCCCTGGGCTTGGGCCGTGGGTGCATTTGCCATTGGCGCAGGAGTGCTTGCCTGTCCGTTGCTCCTCACCTCCCGGCTGATGATGGTGGACGGAGCCATCATGGCGCGCCGTTCCGACGCATTTCTTCCAATGACCGTAGCGCTGGCGGCCATCCGCTTTCTGGCTCGCGGATACTTGGACACCATCGTCTCAGCCACGCAATCCGCAGGACTGCTCTACCTCCTGGCCCTCGGCATGATCGTCCGCTGGCGCGCCGCCATTTTAATCGAATACCGCCAACTGAACCGGAGAACGTAGGCGCGGCCCCCGGCTTCCAGACACATGTTGATTCGACTTGACAACGCTGATGTCGCTGAGTATTATGATCGCATGCGATTAAATCGTGTGCGATAGATATGGAGAAGCGTATGAAAACTCTTTACGAAGCGAAAGCGACCGCCACCGGTGGCCGCAATGGACATGTGAGCAGCGGCGATGGAGTCCTCGAACTGGATCTCTGCCTCCCGAAGGATTTGGGAGGACCAGGGAAGCCGCTGCCCAACCCCGAGCTGCTTTTCGCGGCCGGTTACGCGGCCTGTTTCGACAGCGCCCTCGCTTATATTGCCGGGCAGCGGCATGTAAAGCTAAGCGCCAGTCGCGTGGATGCCGCGGTATCCATCGGGCCTCGCGAAGACGGCGGATTCCAGCTCGCCGTGCGGCTGGAGGTATGTTTAGCGGACATCCCGCGTGAGCAGGCGCAGGAACTTGTGGACGCGGCGCATGCTGTTTGCCCGTATTCGAATGCCGTCCGCAATAACATTGATGTGACTGTCACGATAGTGTAGGGCAAGGACGAGGGCCGCCATGGGTGAATTTCATCAATTCCGTGCATGCACGCTGCAGGGTGAGGAGATCCTTCTGGAGCGCTTCGCCGGCAAGGCTGTCTTGGTCGTAAACACTGCCAGCAAATGCGGCTTCACTCCTCAATACGCCGGTCTTGAATGGTTGCAACGGAAGTATAAAGCAGAGGGCCTTGTGATTCTGGGCTTCCCTTGCAACCAATTTGGGCACCAGGAGCCCGGCGATGCGGTAACCATCCAGAAGGGTTGCCTGTTGAACTATGGCGTCAGCTTTCCGATGTTCGAAAAGACGGATGTCAGAGGACCCCGCACACATCCGCTGTTCGCTTGGCTGACAACGAAGCTGCCGGGTGTCTTCGGGAATGCCGTAAAGTGGAACTTCACCAAATTCCTGATCGGACGGGACGGAACACCCTTGCGGAGGTTTGCCCCGATCACGCGCCCGGTTAAGATTGAGGGTGCGATCCGTGAGGCTCTGGGAGTTTAAGGTATGGGTCATCGGCCAAAGACGGAGGGGAGTCTGCTACGGCTCGACCGCCAGTTGTGTTTCCCTCTTTACGCAGCTTCGCGCCTGATGACGCGCGTGTATCAGCCGCTGCTGGCGCCGCTCGGGTTGACGTATCCGCAGTACATCGTTCTCCTCATCCTCTGGGAAGATGCTCCCTGCACCGTCTCCCATATCGGCGAGCGGTCGCTGCTCAACTCCAATACTCTGACGCCGCTGCTGAAGCGGTTGGAGCAACTCGGATATGTCACCCGGACACGCAGCGCAGAGGATGAGCGCGTCGTTGAGATCCGCCTGACGGAGGCGGGGGCCGCCCTGGAGCAGCGATGTGTCTGCATTCCGGACCAGTTGTCCAAAGCCATTGCCTACCCTGCGTCGCAGGCCCATGCTCTCAGGAAACAACTGGATCAGCTCATCGGCGCATTGAGGTCCGCGCCCGAGTGCAACGGTGAGGCGGATCCCTGACCTTCGGCTCTCGCACGGAAATACCATGACGTATACCTCGACACAGCGCGCCGCTCAGGCGATTGCGGCGCTTGTCTTCATCGTGGCCGGTCTCGGTCACTTTCTATTTTCTGAAGCGCTCGCCCGGTTCATTCCGCCGTACATTCCGGCGCCCGTGGCCTTGGTGCTTATCAGCGGAGGATTCGAAATCGCGGGTGGTGTTGGGTTGTTTCTGCCCCGGTCACGACGCTGGGCGGCTTGGGGATTGTCGGCTTTGCTGGTCTCGTTTCTGCCGGCCAATCTATTCATGGCCACGCATCCTACCGACGCGGGATTTCCCGGCATTCCCATCGCCGTCTTGTGGGGCCGGATAGCACTATTGCCCGTCATGGTTTGGAGCCTGCTGTGGTGCACCCGGCCAGCGGCTCAAACCTCATGAAACGTGTGGCATGTTGAGCGGCCATACCACACGCGCTTCAATATCTCTAATCCAGCAATCCCCTTACGCTCGGCGCTTTCACCGCGAGAGCCTGGTCACGGAACCCGTTGAGGACCAGCCACTCTCTCTGCGCTGGAGCCAGCTTTGCGTAAGGCACAAGATCGGGATGTTCCCTCAGAAACGTCTCAAACGACGACTCGGCAATGCCACCTTCGAATCGACGCAAGTAACCGTTTTTCAGCAATCGCTGCACCGTCGTCCGTGATCGACCGATATCCCGGGCCACCTGACCGACGGTCAACGGTTGATGCTCCTGTTCAATCTCGTTTCTCCGAATTCGCTGCTTGTGCTTTCGTACAGCAGTTCTGCTGCGTCTGTTCGGATTTACCCCCTGCTTGATGCCATCCCATTCATGGCGATGCCAACGTGGCTTCCTCCGCCATGGCCACTGCTCGCGCGGGAGTACACGTCGAAAAAACTCCTTGATCGCCTCCGGTGTCCTCTGCAACTCATCGGCCACGGCAGTCGGAGGCCGACGCAGATTCTCGGCTTCCATCGCCCAAGCCACAACCACTCGCCATTCTGATGTCGTCCAGTTCCGCATGCTCGACGACCCGCGTTCTCGTGCGGGTCTCGACTGGCATGCCAGGTTTCTTCTGCGATTTCAACAAATGCCAAGATTTGTGTCTTTTGCGCTGGGCTCGGGGCGTCGTGCGCAACGCCGAGAGTCAGCCGGCGGGAACTTCTGGGGGAACCCATAGCGGGCCCGCGCCGGACGTTCCAGCCACCGCCGATGATGACATTCGCCGGTCTGGGTTCATCTACTCAAGGAGCCCATGCACGCTCGGCACCTTGACCGCGAGGCAGTGATCCGGAAACCCGTTCAGCACCAACCACTCTCTCTGGGCCGGTGGCAACTTCGCGTATGGGATGCGCTCGGGATAATCCCTGAGGAACGCCTCGAAAGACGACTCGGCGATCCCGCCCTTGACCCGGCGCAGGATCCCTTCCTTCAGCAACCTCTGCACGGTCGTCCGCGATCTTCCGATGTCTTGCGCCACCTGTGCCACGGAGAGTGGCTGGCGATCCAAGTCACGATCTGTTTTGCGCTCGCGCCATCGGTGCTTGCGCACTGCGGCCCTGCTCCGCCCATTCAGGTTCACGCCCTGCTGGATGTGCTCCATCTCGCGGCTCGCCCAGCGAGGCTTGCGCCGCCAAGGCCACTGCTCCCGTGGGACCGTGCGACGCAGGAACTCCTTTACGGCCTCTTCCGTCCGACGGAGGTCTGTCGCCAACTCAGCGAGCGGACGTCGTGTGAGAGTGTCAGTTCTTGCCCACTGAACGGCGATCTTCGCATCCGAGGTCGTCCAGCTCCTCGCCAGGGATTTGTTGGTTGATGGCGTCTGCCGGTCGCCTTCGGAGTAGATCTGCGCCGGCGTACCGGTGGAAGCCTGGCCGCCGCCGTTTGGAGAGAAACAGGTTCCCGCAGGTGAGAGGTGCATACTCGCTCGTGACCTGCGGCGATTCTAGGGGCGGTTCGGGACCGTTCAAAAAGTTGCGGCTTCGCGTTGCCCCGGCGTTGGCTCCTCGTCAGCACGAGGGGTCAGATTTCCCCTTTGAGAATTTCGCGCCCCCTGGATAGCGCCTGTAACGGCCGATGCTTGCCCCGTGTGGCCGTTACTTCCAGCTGCTTCATCGACTTTTGACTTGGTCCCGATTTGGCCTGATAACAATCTCGTCGACTCTTCGACAAGGAACGCCCACATGACGACTCCAACCTCCCCCAAGGTCTCGATTCGGCTGTTCACCATCAAGGAAGCCGCTGAGGTCCTGAAGATTCCAGCCAGTTGGCTCTACGAGCGAACCAGGCGCAACGCCGTCCCCTGTCATCGGCTCGGCAAGTACCTCCGGTTCACGGAGGACGACTTGGCGAAGATCATCGCCCCACAGGACGTAGCGCCACAATCCCAGCAGTGAGGTGCTTATGGCGAGGCAAAGAGGCGCCATCGTGCGGCGTTACAACCGCTACGCAATCAAGTACCGAACCCCGGAAGGGAAGCAGAAGTGGGAAAGCGGGTTTGAGACGAAGGCTCAAGCACAGAATCGACTCAACGAACTCCTCCGCGATATCACAAGGGGCGACTACATCGAGCCGAAGACGATGACCTTTGGCCAGTTCGCCGACGAATGGGTGGGGAGTCGAAGCAGCATTCGAGGCTCCACGCTCTCCGCCTACGCTTCGCTGATCCGTCAGAGAATCAAACCCTTCTTCGAGAACATGCGGTTGACGGAGATCGGCTACGAACAAGTGCAACGCTTCGTCAACGAACTGAGCGTCGAAGTGTCGCCGAAGACAGTCCATAATGCGCTCATTCTTTTGCGGGTCATGCTAACTGGAAAGCGAGGCGGCAGCGCCATCAAGCGCGGACTTCTGCGATCGGATCCCACGAAGGGCGTAGAACTCCCGTCGCGTGCCCACCGCAAGCTTCAGCCGCTGTCAGTTGAGGCTGTCTGGAAGTTGATTAACGCGGCGGAAGAGTTGGGCGAACCGTATAAGGCGCTGGTGTACCTTGACGCTCACACTGGTCTACGCCGTAACGAGATTCTGGCGCTGCACTTCACCGATATCGACTGGAACACCCAAGAGGTAGTGGTTCAGAAGGCGGTTTCCAAACAGGTCGCCGACGATGAGGTGCGGAAGTGGCTCTGGACCATCGGTCCCCCGAAGTCCGCAAAGTCGGTGCGCCGCGTTGCGCTACCGGAAGAGGTCCTCGCGTATCTGAAAGTGCTGAGAGCATCGGCGGACAACCCTGATGGACTGTTGTTCCGCAGAGCGAGCGGGGCCATGATCGAACCGGACTACTTCGACGAATGGATCTTTGCGCCGGTCGTCAAGCGGTCAGGTCTGAAGAGCGTCCGATTTCACGACCTCCGGCACTTCTTCGCGTCGATGCTGATCGCCCAGGGCGAGAGCGCGAAGTATGTTTGCGATCAGATGGGCCACTCCAGCATTCAGGTCACATTCGATACGTACGGCCACCTGTTCCCGCAGTCGCGGCTCGAAGCCGCGGCCAAATTGCAGGCCGCGATGAACCAAGGTAAAAATAAAGCGAATGGTAGCGGTTTGGTAGCGGTCCGCAACATTTCGGGGAAGAAACGTTTGAAGCGAAAAGCCGAAGGCGACTGAGAACTGCTTGAAGGGGAGGCGCTTACGGGCAGAGGGTCTTGGTTGCGGGGGTAGGATTTGAACCTACGACCTTTGGGTTATGAGCCCAACGAGCTACCAGGCTGCTCCACCCCGCACTCTTATGGTAGCAATGCGGGGTGGCATCGGCAACACTTCGGTGAAAGATTCATTGCGAAATGCGGAGGGGGCCGAAGATGGGCGCGGGCATGTTGGCGGCGTCGCGGAGGTTCACGTAGGGGTCGCGGCCGTAGCCGTGCTGGATGGCGGCGCCTTCAGGGAGTTTTCCACCGAAGAGCAGCTCGACCACATTCGGGTTGGTGGCGGAGACGCGCTGGCGGAAGATGAGGGGCTGGGGGGCGCCGCTGGCGTCGACCACCACGAAGCCGGTGAGGCGTCCATCGTGCGTGAGCTTGCCGTTGACGGAGGTGAACTCCACCTCGATGACGCTGCCCTTGAGGCGGGCGGCGACGGGGCGGGGGCCGCGCTGGAGTTCGTTGAGGGCGAGGTTGGCGAGGCGGCGGCCAAGGAGCTGGTTGTAGTCGGTGCCGACGTGGATGCCGTCGTCGAGATCACAGTCAGCGCAGCCGGTCATCCAGAGGTTGGGGAGCTGGGTTTCGGCGTGGAGCTGGGCGTTCTGGACGAAGTTCCAGGGAGCGAGGCCGGTGTTGGCGACATGACGGCCGATCTGGACGTAGTAGAAGGGGAGATCGGGCTGGTTGAAGTCCTTGCGGACGGCCTTGATGAGGTCGAGGAACTTCTGCTCGAAGACGGGGGAGGCTTTGTCGGAGGCGTCGGATTCGCCCTGATACCACAGCAGGCCCTTGACCTTGCCGCCGGCGAGGACGTGGCGGCGAACCATGCCGCCGTAGAGAGAGTCGCCCGCCTTGTCCTTGAGATCGGGCGACCACTGATCCATGGAAGTGCCGCCGTGAGCGCATGGGATAAGGCCGACCGGCACTCCGGTACGGCGTACCATTTCCAGGGCGAAGGGGACGCCAAGGCCGGCGCCTTTCTTGCGATTGGCGATCCACTTAGCCAGTTCCTCGCCCTGCATGCGGACGAGTTCGCCTTCCTTGTTCCTGCGCCAGTGGACGCGGTCCGTGGAGTCCACGAGGCGGTGGAGGGGATCTTCGGCAGCCACCCAGACGTCGGTCATGTCGAGCGAGTTGACCTTGGCGCTGGGGAGCGGGGTGTTTTCGAGGTTGCCGACGCCCTCCATATTGGACTGGCCGGCGAGGATCCAGAGGTCACCGATGAGGATATTGGAAACCGTGGCAACGGCAGCGCCTCCGGCGACGCGGAATTCGAGGCGGTAGGGGCCGCCGGTGGGGACATTGACGAGATCGGCGGAGAAGGACGAGGCAGTGGCTTTGCCGGCCGCCTTCCAATCGAAGCCGGGGAGCGTCATGCCAGCAGAGACGACGCGGGCTTCGACAACCTTGCCGGCGGCGCCGGAGGCGGAGCCTTCAATGTGGAGAGTAGCGTTGTTGCCGGGGCCGCGTTGGAAGACCTGGTAGTCGGCGGCGCCACGCTGAACCTGCAGGGATTGGGCGAGCAGGGGGAGAGCGAGGCAAGCTAGGACGGGAATGATGCGCATGGGGTTCCTCAGCGCACGATTTTATCGTGAATGGGGTAAGCGAAGTTTGGCGCGCCCCCCGCTCGTCGGAGGAGGAGTTGGAGGCAAGCCGGGAGGCGCGCCGCTTGACTGGTTAGTGGGACGGCGGGAGAAATTCTCTCAGATATAATTCAGAAATGCAGATCCGAAAGACGGGCCGGCGGGATTTCCTGCGGATGGCGGGCAGCGGGGCGGCGGGATGGACGGCGCTCTCCTATGGGCGCGTGATGGGTGCGAACGACCGCGTGAACCTGGGCCTGATCGGCAGCGGGGAGCGCGGACGGCACGTGCTGGGGCTGTTCCAGCAGACGTCACGGGTGAATGTGACGGCGGTGTGCGACGTCTATGCGGAGATGATCGACCGGGCGCAGAAGCAGGCGCCGGGGGCGAAGGGCTTCGGAGATCACCGCAAGCTATTGGAAGAGAAGCAGTTGGATGCGGTGCTGATCGGGACTCCGGACCACTGGCATGCGGTAACGGCGATGGACGCGCTGAACGCCGGCAAGGACGTTTATGTGGAGAAGCCGCTGACGCTGCGGATGGAGGAAGGTCCGGCGATTGTGAAGGCGGCGCGGGTGAACAACCGCATCTGCCAGGTGGGGCTGCAGCAGCGGAGCGGCGCGCACTACATCGAGGCCAAATCGAAGTATCTGGATTCGGGAGCGCTGGGCAAGATCACGCTGGTGCGCACGTGGTGGCACGGCAACAGCTATCACCTGCGGAAAGCGCCAGCGGCGCTGGCGCAAAGACCGACGAATCTGGACTGGGCACGGTTCCTGGGCCCGGTGAAGTGGCGGGACTGGGATCCGCAGCAGTTCTGGAACTGGCGGGCGTATCTGGACTTCGGCGGCGGGCAGGTAACGGATCTGATGACGCACTGGATCGACGTGGTGCACATGTTCATGAACAACGACGCGCCGACTTCAGGCGTGGCGGCGGGCGGCGTGTACTACTACAAAGACGGCCGGACGGCGCCGGACACGATCAATGTGCTGCTGGAATACGGCGGGTTATATACAGCCACGTTTGAGGCGACTCTGGCGCCGGGGATCAAGGGCGAAGGCATCGAGTTCTGCGGAACGAAGGGAAAGCTCTACATCGACCGCAGGCGATATGAGTATCTTTCGGCGGAGAAGGGGGCCAAGCCGGTGGAGGTTCTGGGGCCGAACTATGACTTCACGCTGGACCACGTGAAGAATTTCCTGGATTGCTGCGTGTCGAGAAAGCTACCGAATTGCGACGTTTACACGGGGCACCGGTCCGCGATGGCGTCGCATCTCGGCAACATCAGCTATGTCGAGAAGCGGCGGTTGAACTTCGATCCGCAGCGGGAGGAGATTCTACCGCTGTAGAGAGCCTGGTAACCCCAGCAACGGGAGGCGCGTCCGAGGGTTAGAAGGATTGTAGGGATGCGACTTCTGCTTTTTGCTCTGCTTCCGGCGCTCGCGGCGGCCGGCGACGACGATCCGGTAGTATTCAAGTCCGACGTGTCGCTGGTGCGAGTGGACGTTCGGGTGACAGGGACGGATGGGCGGGCGATTCCGCATATGGCGGCGAAGGACTTCGTGCTGCGCGACAACGGGCAGGTGCAGGAGATCAAGAACTTCGCCAGCGAAGAGATGCCGCTGGACGTGCTGTTTCTGATCGACGTAAGCGGGTCGATGCAGTCGCACGTGGAGCGGCTGGCAAACGCGTCGAAAGCGGCGCTGAACACGCTGGCGGCCAACGACCGGGTGGGGGTGATGGTCTTTGACCGGCGGACCCGGGTGAGGGTGGCGTTGACGAACAACCTGGAATCCGTGGAGCGGGACCTGCGGGGGATCATCCGGAGTGAAGGGTTCAACGGCGGCACCGACATCACGCGGGCTATGTACGATGCGGCGAAGTACATGGGCCAAAACGGAAGGAAAGACGCGCGGCGGGCGATTGTGATTCTGACCGACGACGAGACGGAACTGGACCGGGATGACCTGGGCGTGGAGCAGGCGCTGAAGAAGGCGGACACGGTGATGAGTGCGCTGATTGCTCCGGACGCGATGATGATGCGGAGCGGGTATCCCGGTGGTGGGTATCCGGGCGGAGGTCATCCGGGCGGAGGATATCCGGGCGGCGGGCGGCGGTATCCGTCGCGGGGCGGTTGGGGTGGGATCATCATCCCGCAGATTCCGGTTCCGGGGGGTGGCGGTGGCTATCCGGGCGGCGGATCCGGGCGCGGCGGAGGTGGCTATCCGGGCGGGCCGATGGGCGGCCGGCGGACGCAATCGGCGGGAACGGCGGAGATTGCGCGGGCTTCGGGCGGCGACTCGCTGCCGGTAGACCGCGCTTCAGCGCTACAGGACACGCTGGATGCGCTGCGCCAACGGTATTCGCTGTACTTCTCGGTGCCCGCGGGCGCGCGGGCCGGACAGGTACGGCGGTTGAGCGTGGAACTGGCCTCGGCGACGGCGCGGCGGATTCCGGGCGCGCAGTTGGCGTTCCGGGACGACTACCAGGCGCCCTCGACGACGGCGGGGCCGGAATCGCCGGAGACGGTAACGGTTTCGCAGACGACGGCGAATGCGCCGGTGCAGGGCGGCGGAGCGGCTGCGGATTCCTCGCAAGATGCGACGCCGGCGGTGCCGAAGATGAAGCGGCGAACGGGGGGAGAGACGTACGGCTCGCATGGGCCGAATCCGAACGTGGGTTGGGGCACGGCGACGCCAGAAGCGGCGGCGGCTCCGACTGCGGCACCGGCGGCGGCTCCCGTGCCAACTGCGGCTCCGGCGCCAAGTTCGAACGGAAGCGCGGGGACCAGCAGCAGCGGTTCGGGCGGCTGGCGGAAGGCGACTCCGGAGGACGAGGCGCAGCCAGCGCCAGCGAAGACTACCGAGAAAAAGAAGGAATAGAAGGGCCAAACTGGCACGGAAAGCTGGAGCCTCGTCACGGGCTCCCGCTTCTGTTTTGGGCCACCGCGGCGGGACTAATTGGACAGGGTTTGGAGTCCTTTTTGGAGCCAGGGACCAAAGGCGGCGGGGACGGGCCAGTCTTCTGGGCGCTCGATGAGGAAGAAAGTGCCTTTGTTGTATTCGGTGGGGAGGGCTCTTGCTCCGGTTGGGGTGCGGGGGTCGGCCAGGAAGAGGGATTGAGGGGGTAGGATGGCGGCGAGGTCGGGGAGGTCAAAGTCCTGGAGGACGCCGGGGACCACGATTTCGGCGATGTTCTGGTGAAGCCGCCACTGGGTGATGGAGAACCAACTGGTGACGGTCTGCTCCAGGAGGACGCCTGGGATGTGGCCGTCGAGGGCGGCGGTGACGAGGGCGGGGACTCCGGCATTGCCGCGAGCCCAGAGGAGGATGCGGCTAGGATCGACCTCGGGATCGGCGCGGAGTTCGGCGAGGGCGGCTTCCAGTTCCGCGGCGCGCTGGCCGGTGAGGGTTTTGGAGTAGAGCCATTCGCGGGCGGCGGCCTGGTAGGCTCCGGCGTAGCCGCCGCGGCCGGCGGGGAAGGCGGGAGGATCGACGGCTTTGACGACGAAGCCGGCGGCGCGCAGGGCGTCGGCATCGGCTTTGGGGACGCCTGAGGTGAGGACGGCGGGGGCTTTGCCGGGAGGCGCCGTGCGGGCGGTTTTGGAGACTAAGGGGACATTGAGACGCTCCCGGACCAGGTCGCGGAGCTGATCGGCCGAGTTGACGGAGAGCGCTTTGCGCCTGGCATAGACTTGGGCGGCCAGGCCGCGGTTGAGGGAGAAGATGGTCTCGCTGCCGAAGGAGGTGGCGAGTTGGCCGGTAGGCGTGGCCCAGAGGAGAGATTCGGGCTCCGTTTGGAGAGGGGCCTCGCGGACCTCCGCGCCGATGCCCTTAAAGTGAGCGTCGAGGAAACGGTAGGCGGCTTCGCGACGGGGTTGGGACCAGCCGTGGGTGTCGTCATATTCGAAGAAGGCGACGCGGCCGGGGGCGTCGATGGCGGCATAGTGGGCGCGGGCGGCCTCGAAGGTGGCGCGGGCGCCGTCGATGGGGAAGTAGTCACGGATGGCGGAAGTGATGAGGAAGGGGCGGGGGGAGAAAGCTTTGATGTAGTCGACGAAGTCGAGGCCCTGGGCGAGGAAGCCGGGGAGGATCTGCTCAGCGTCCTGGGGGCCGGGGCCTTCGAGGAGTTCCTTCCAGCGGGTGATGTAGCAGGAGGAGACGGCGGCGGCGAGGCGGGGCTCGAAGGCGGCGAGCAGGGCGGCCTGGGTGCCGCCACCGGAGTTGCCGGCGACGGCGATGCGCCTGGGGTCGACCTCTTTGCGCGTGGTGAGGTAATCGAAAGCCCGGATGCCGTCCCAGATGAAGTAGCGGGCGATGGGTGCGCCGGTGAGCAGGCACTGGAGGCCGGCGTTGTTGTGTTCATTGACTCCAGGGGAGAGGCGGGAATGGCCGAGTTCGGGATCGAAGTACTCGAGGCGTTCGCCCTGGCCGGGGGGATCGTAAGCAAGGACGACATAGCCGCGTCGGGCGAGCGTGATCCAGGTGTGCTGATAGGTGGCGCTGGCTTTGCCGTTGCCGCTGTGGCCGGCGACACCGAGGACGGCGGGGAATGGGGGCTGGCCGGTGAGGGGCAGATAGAGATCCGCCGTGACGCGGAATTTGGGGAGCGAGTCGAAAACGACCTTTTCGACGCGGTAGCCGGGGCGATCGAACGCACCGGTGACACGCGCGTTCAGAGGGGCGCGGAGGTCGGGCAAGCCACCGATGAGGGAGAGGAGTTTGGCGTGGAGATCGTCGGGGGCCTGGAAGAAAGCGAGCAGGAGAAGGAATGCGGCCATCGTGCCCGGATTTTAACGCAACGCGCGGCCTGATAGAATTTGGGCCATGCCGAACCTCACCATGCACCGCAGAGATGTCATCCGGAGCGCCGCGCTGGCGATGACAGCGTCTTCGTATTCGAAGATCCTGGGCGCCAACGACAAAGTAAATCTGGCTTTGATCGGCTGCGGCGGGCGCGGACAGGGCGTGATGGGCACGTTCATCAAGACGACGCAGGTCAACGTGACGGCGGTGTGCGACGTCTTTGGAGACAGGCGGGACGAGGCCGCGACGAAGGCGCCGGGGGCGCGGACGTTCGGCGAGCACCAGAAGGTGCTGGAGCAGAAGGACGTGGATGCGGTGCTGATCGCCACTCCGGACCACTGGCACTGCCCGATCGCGATCGACGCGCTCAACGCGGGCAAGGACGTCTATGTGGAGAAGCCACTGTCGCTGAAGATCGAAGAGGGGATGCAGGTGGTGAAGGCGGCGCGGGTGAACAACCGGGTGTGCCAGGTGGGCATGCAGCAGCGCAGCGGGGTGCACTACATCCAGGCGCGGGAAGAGTATTTCAAGACGAAGAAGCTGGGCAAGATCACGCTGGCGCGGACGTGGTGGCACGGCAATGGCGCGCACCTGATGAAGGCGCCGCCGAAGATGGCGACGAAGCCGTCGAACCTCGATTGGGCGCGGTTTCTGGGACCGGTGAAGTGGCGGGATTACGATCCGCAGCAGTATTGGAACTTCCGGGCTTATCTGGATTTCGGCGGCGGGCAGATCACGGACCTGATGACGCACTGGATCGATGTGGTGCATATGTTCATGGAGCAGGACAACCCGGTGTCGGCGGTGGCGGCGGGCGGGGTGTACTGCTACAAGGACGGGCGAACGGCGCCGGACACGATCAACGTGCTGCTGGAATATCCGAACGAATGGACAGCGACGTTTGAGGCGACGCTGGCTCCGGGATTGAGGGGCGCGGCGGTGGAGATCTGCGGGACGGAAGGAAGCCTGTACATCACGCGGTCGGAGTTCGTGTTCCGGACGGCGGAGCGGAAGCCGCAGGAGACGCGGGTGCAGAGCCCGCGGGACCAGACGATCGACCACGTGGAGAACTTCCTGGATTGCTGCCGGACGCGGAAGCTGCCGAATGGGGACGTGTATATTGGGCACCGGTCGGCGGCGGCATCGCACCTCGGTAACATTTCCTACGTCCAGAAGCGGCGGCTGAAGTACGATCCGCTGCGGGAAGAGATTCTGCCTCTCTAGAACTATGCCTGGCAAAACCCTGCAAGTTTCGTGCGTCCAGATGCACTGGGCGCGGCCGATGGAAGAGAACCTGGCCAAGACGCTCGCCTATGTGGAGCGGGCGGCGGAGGCGGGTTCCCGCGTGGTGCTGTTTCCGGAAGCGAACCTGACGTCGTATTACTTCCCGCATGTGGTGGGGCTGGATGCGGAGGAGGTGCGGAGAGCGCTGGACGCGACGTGCGAGGCGGCGCGGCGGCACTCGATCTGGGTGATCGCCGGGACGATTCGCAAGACGGCGGACCGGCATTTGAACCTGGCTCACGTGATTTCGCCCGATGGGACGATCGAGCACGAGTACGCGAAGGTGCACATGGCGGGGCGTGACGAGCAGCGCTACTGCCGCGGGGGGAACAAGGTGTCGCTGTTCGAGATCGACGGAGTGGTCTGCACGCTGGTCATCTGCCGCGACGGGCGGCATCCGGAGCTGTACAGACTGCCGGCGATGGCGGGGGCGCAGGTACTATTCCACCCTTCGTGCTCGTCGGATGAGATCGAGGCGGTGGCGTGGAAGCGAGTGTCGGGAAGAGCACAGCAGCCGGTGGGGCCGAACTCGAAGATCTTCCACTGCGTGGCGAACACGGTGGGGCAATCGCCGGACGGGCTGCAGACGTCGTCGGGGATGAGCTTCATCCGGGAGCCGAACGGGATTCCGCTGGCAGAGGCTGGGTTTTACCAGGAAGAGCTGATTACGGCTGTGCTGGACCTGGAGCGGGCGGACCGATCGTACATCCTGGATTCGATGCGGAACCCGCCGTTCTTGCGCGAGCACTGGGAGCGAATGGTGGCGGAAGTGAAACAAAGGGCAGAATTACCACCTGAATAATGCTTAACATCAGTCACGAGGTTGGTGTCCTAGAATAGTGTGGTGGCTACTCCCGCTCCTCTCCCGGAGGCCGTGTCCAAACTGGATGCGGTCCGCGCCGAAATCGGTAAAGTGATCGTTGGCCAGCAGACGGTGGTCGATGGCGTTTTGATCTGCCTGCTGTCGGGCGGGCACGTGCTGCTCGAAGGCGTGCCCGGCCTGGGGAAGACGACTCTGCTGCGGACGCTGGGACGGGTGCTGCACATGAAGTACTCGCGCATTCAGTTCACGCCGGACCTGATGCCCGCCGACATTGTGGGGTCGATGATCATGGAGACGTCTGAGGGCGGAGCGAAAGCGCTGAAGTTCTCGCCGGGGCCGATCTTCGCGAACCTGGTGCTGGCGGACGAGATCAACCGCGCGACGCCCAAGACGCAGAGCGCGCTGCTGGAGGCGATGCAGGAGCGGACAGTGACGTCCGGCGCGGTGACGCATCAACTCGAGGCACCGTTCCTGGTGATGGCGACGCAGAACCCGATTGAGATGGAAGGGACGTATCCGCTGCCGGAAGCGCAGTTGGACCGGTTCCTGATGAAGATCCTGGTGGAATATCCGTCACGGGACGAGTTGAACCGGATTGTGGAGCGGACGATTCAGCGTGACGAGCCGGAGCTGAATGCGGTGATGGACCGGGAGACGATTCTGTCGATCCGGCGGGCGTGCCGGGAGGTGCTGGTCGCTCCACATGTGCAGGACTTCGCGGTATCGCTGGTGATGGCGACGCAGCCGGAGACATCGGGCGCGCATGCGCTGGCGAACAAGTACATCCGGTATGGATCTTCGCCGCGCGGCGCCCAGGCGCTGGTGGAGTGCGGACGGGTGTATGCATTCATGCGGAGCAACGCGCACCTGTCGATCGACGACATCCGGGCGATTGCGCCGGCGGTGCTGCGGCACAGGATCATTTTGAATTTCGACGCGCACGCCGACGATCAGACGCCGGAAACTCTGCTGGCGGAGATCATCTCGGCGACGGCCGCGGCGGCCGCGCGCTAGGCGCCATAGCTGAAGACAATGGCGGCACCGCTACTCGACCGGCAATTACTGGAACGGCTGGAACGGCTGACGATTCGTTGGCAGAAGTCGTTTCGCGGGCTGGTGGGCGGGCATAACATGTCGAGGTTCGCGGGCCCGGGGCAGGAGTTTCTGGACCACCGCCACTTTCACCATGGAGACGATCTACGGGCGGTGAACTGGCGCGCGTACATGCGGCTGGAGAAGCTGTTCCTGAAAATGTTCCAGGTGGAGCCGCGGACGCCGATGCGTCTGTTGCTGGATTGCTCATTGTCGATGGCGGCCGCGCCGGACGAGAAGGACACATCGAAGTTCGAGTTCGCCCGGAGACTGGCGGCGGCACTGAGCTTTGTGGGACTGGTGCGGCACGACTCGATACTGCTGCAGCCGTTTCACGAGCGGCTGGACGATACGTTTCTGGCCTCGGGCGGGCGGCACCGGTTTGGTCCGGTGAACGACTTTCTTTCGGAGCTGGAGCCGTCCGGCAAGACCGATTACCTGCATATCGCGCGGCAGTTCATATCGACCTATTCGCGGCCGGGCCTGCTGATTGTCATCTCGGATTTTCTGGACGATGAGGGGGTGATCAAGCCGCTGCAGTATCTGAAGGACTTTGGGAACGAACTGATGCTGGTGCAGGTGTGGAGCGACTCTGACCGGACACCCCGGCTGGGCGGCGAGGTGAAGCTGACCGACGCCGAGACGGGTGCGGCGATGGAACTGGCGTTGGACGATGAAGCGTGCAAAGCCTATACGGAAGCGTTCGACCGGTACGCGGGAGAGATCGAAGACCTGGCTTTGCGCTCCGGCGGGCGGTATGCCGGATTCGCCACCTCGATGGCGCTGGATGAAGCGATCTTCCAGGCGCTGCATGAAACGGGCGCTGAGATGATGCGCGCGGGACGGAGCGCCTAGGGCATGTTTTTCGTCAACCTGAGCGCGCTGGAGTTCCTGGGCCTGTTCGCGGCGCTGGGCGGAGTGACGCTGGCGCTGTACCTGCTGATCCGCACGCGGCGGCAGCATAAGGTGGCGACGCTCAAGTTCTGGCAGGCGGCGCAGCGCAAAGCGCAGCAGCAGAGGCGGCGGAGGATCGACCAGCCGTTGTCGCTGCTGATGCAGTTGCTGGCGCTGCTGCTGCTGTTGCTGGCGATTGCGCAGCCGCGGTTCGGATCGAAAGAGTCATCGGGCACGGATCACGTGCTGCTGCTGGATGCGTCGTCGTGGATGCAGATCCCCGAGCAGCAGATGGAGGCCAAGCGCCTGGCTTTGCAGTGGCTGAGGCGGCTACCGGCGCAGGACCGCGTGATGGTGTTGAAGTCGGATTCGCTGGCAACTCCGTTGACGCGGTTCGATTCCACGGCGGCGGAGCGCGAGGCGGCGGTTCGGCAGATGGCGCCTTCGGCGTCGGCGCTGGACCTGCACCCGTCGTTCGAAGTGGCCACGCAGGCGCTAAGGCTGCACGCGCGGCGGGCGGGCGAGATCGTGTACGCCGGTCCGGCGCGGGTGAGCGACGCTTCGGATCTGGCGGCGCCGGCGAACTTCCGGTTTCTGGCAACGAAGCCACTGCCGGCGAACCTCGGGTTGACGCGGATGACGGTAAAGCGGCTGGCATCGGAGCCTTCGACGTATGAAGCTTCGGCGACGGTTCGCAACTACGGCGGGGCGGCGCGGAATGTCGCGTTCACGGCGGGGCTGGGCGGCGCGATCGTGTCGAGCCAACTGCTGAGCCTGCCCGCGAGTGGGGAGACGACGGCACAGTTCCGGTTCCGGTCGACGGGCGCGGGCTGGCTGGAGGCGCGCATCGACGCGCGCGACCAACTGCCGGCGGACGACCGGGCGACGCTGGAGATTCCTTCGCCGGCGAAGCTGAAGGTGGCGGTGTTTTCGTCGAATCCGGAGGCGCTACGGCCTCTGTTGTCGTCCGATGCGCGGATCGATGCGGTGTATCTGCCGCAGAGCGCATACGCGCCGGACTACGATGCGGGGCTGATGGTGCTGGACGCCTTCACACCGTCTCAAGCGCCGCAGAAGCCGGCGCTGTATTTGAAGCCGGGCGCGGCATCGACCGCGATCACGAAATGGAACACGACGCACCCGATTGCGGCGGGGATCCGATCGCAGGATTTTCGATTCGCGGGCGCGCGGGTGTTGAGCGCGGAGAAGGGCGAAGCGGTGGTGGCATGGTCGGCCGATGGCCCGCTGATCACGGCTCGCGAGACGGCGCCGCGCGTGGTGACGCTGGGCTTCCAGCCGATGTCGGCCGATTTGCGGTTTGAGATCGCCACGCCGCTGCTGTTTGCGAACATTCTGGAGTGGATGGCGCCGCAGACGTTCCTGCAGCAGGAAGCGGTGGCGGCGACACCGGGCGCGATTTCCCTCAATCTGCCAGCGGAGTATCCGGTGGACAAAGTGCGGGTACTGGACGCCGAAGGCAGTGCCCTGCCCATCACGCAGGACGCGAAGACGCTGCGGTTCTTCACGGCGCAGCCTTCCACGGTGCGCGTGCTGACACCGGGCATCGAGTATGTGTTCTCGCTGTCGCTGCCGGGGCTGGGCGCGCAGGCGTGGCAGCCGGGCCTGGAGGCGGCGCGAGGGCTGGGGCCGGCGACGGCGAGTTCGCCGCTGCCGAAGGATTTCTGGCCGGTGCTGGCAATCCTGGGCGCGCTGCTGATTGCGGTGGAGTGGTGGCTATTTAGAAACAAGCCGCACTCGCAGTGGTCGCTGGCATTGAAAGTGGCGTCGATTGTGGCGGCGCTGGCCAGCGTGTTCCAGCCGAACATGGGGGTGGAAGAGTCGAAGGTGGCGGTGGCGGCACTGGTGGATACGTCGGCGTCGGTGCCGGCGGGGGACCTGGAGAAGGGTTCGCGGTTCATTGCACAGATGGATTCGGCCAAGGGACGGCATCTGCTAAGGGTGCTACCGTTTGCACGGAGCGTGCGAACGCCGGCGCCGCAGGAGATCGCTTCCGGGTGGAAGCTGATGAGCACGGCCGGCGAGGCGGGACGGGCGACGGACCTGGAATCCGCTCTGCGGCAGGCGTCGACGGCACTGCCGGCGGCGTTGGTCCCGCGCGTGGTGTTGATATCGGATGGGCGGGAGAATCGGGGATCGGTGGCCCGCGCGGCCTGGCAGGCGCGTCAGTTGGGGATACCGATCGATACGGTGCTGCTGAACGGACGGGCGGCGCCGAAGCTGAGGATTGAAAGCGTACGGCTACCTACGGTGGCGTTCACGGGCGAGCGATTCCCGATTCTGCTGAACGTGGCGGCGCCGGAGCGGTCGAGTGCGACGCTGGAGATTTCGGCGGAAGGCAAAGCTCTGGGCACCACTCCGGTGACGCTGGATCCGGGGGAGAACCAGCTGACGGTGCGCGCGGCGATTGCGACGGCAGGAGCGATCGACGTGGTGCTGCAGTTGAAGTCCGAGGCTCAGGGTGAAGTGCGCTTTGAGCAGGCGGTGAGCGTGCGGAAGCCGCGGCTGCTGTACCTGTCGCAGGACACGGCAGGGATGGAGACGCACCTCTTCGGCACGCTGGCGGCGGCGCAGTTTGAGGTGATTTCGGACGTGCCGCTGGCGGCGGCGAAGTTCGACGACTACCAGATCGTGCTGTTCAACAATTACGATCTCGAATCGATAGCGCCCGCGCGGAAGCAGGAATTGGAGAGCTACATCCGGCAGGGCGGCGGGGTGATGGTGATCGGCGGCGAGCGGAATGTGTATGTGGACAAGAAAGAGCGGGCGGCGGCCGATCCGTTGGACCGCGCGCTGCCGGCGACGGTGGCTCCGCCGCGGAGTCCCGAAGGCGCGTCGCTGATTCTCATTGTGGACAAGTCGTCTTCGATGGAAGGCCGCAAGATGGAACTGGCCCGGCTGGCGGCCATCGGCGTGGTGGAGAACCTGAAGCCGATCGACCAGGTGGGCATCCTGATCTTCGACAACTCGCACTCCTGGGCGGTGCCGATGCGGCGCGCCGAAGACCGGGCGATGATCAAGCGGCTGATTGCCGGCATCACGCCCGACGGCGGCACGCAGATTGCGCCGGCACTGGCGGAGGCATATAAGCGGATGCTGCCGGCGACTGGCGTCTACAAGCACATTGTGCTGCTGACGGACGGCATCTCGGAAGAGGGCGATTCGATCCAACTGGCCAAGGAAGCGGCGAACAATCGCGTCACGATTTCCACCGTGGGCCTGGGGCAGGATGTGAACCGCGCGTATCTGGAGAAAGTGGCGCAGTTCGCCAAGGGGCGGGCGTATTTCCTGACGGATCCTTCGGGACTGGAGCAGATCCTGTTGAAAGACGTGCAGGAGCACACCGGCTCAACCACTGTGGAGCGGACGATCACCCCGAAGGTCCAGCACGAGGCGGAGATCCTGAAGGGTCTGCCGATGAACCAGGTTCCGGCGCTGAAGGGCTATGTGCGGTTCCAATCGAAGACGACGGCGGAGACGATTCTGACCATCCCGTCGAACTCGAGCGCGGAGAAGGACGATCCGCTGCTGTCGCGATGGCAGTACGGGTTGGGAAGAGCGGCGGTATTCGCTTCCGACGCGAAGTCGCGCTGGGCCGAGTCGTGGGTATCGTGGCCGGGCTTCGACCGGTTCTGGGCCAACGTGCTAAGAGACCTGCTCCCGCAGGCGCAGCCGGGGCAGGTGACGTTGAACTACGACGCGCCGTCGGGAGCGCTGATCGCGGAGTACCGGCAATCGGCGGCGGTTCCTTTCCCTGCCAGGATCCCGGAGCTGTACGTGATCGGGCCAGACGGGTTCCAGGCGCCTCTGACGGTGGAACGGCTGGGCGCGGACCACGTGCGGGCGCGGACGAACATTGGGACGCGGCGCGGTCTGTTCCGAGTGCGGCCGCTGGAGGAGTCGCGGGCGTTTCCGGAGAGCGGGTTGTATCTGCCGGAGCCGGAGATGACGACTTTCGGCAGCAACCAGACGCTGATGGCGCAGTTGGCGGCTTACACTGGCGGACGATTCAACCCAACGGCGGCGCAGGTTTTCTCGGCGGGCGGGCGCTCGATTCCAACGACGCTGCGACTGTGGCCGGGGCTGCTGGCGGCCGCGATTCTCCTGAATCTGGCGGAATTGACGTTGCGGCGGGTGTTCAGCCGGGTGGTTTCGGCGGCCTGAGAAATAGATAGCGAATGCATGTATAATGCGGACACGCCGATCCGAAATGCGGCGTTCCGGAGGATCCATGCTGCGTTGTGTATTTCTGGCGACGCTGTTGGCAGGAATGGCGGCCGCTCAACCGTTGCCGACGGCGTTCGGCGTTTCGACATATGCGGGAGACGCCGCGTTGGGAGACGGCGGGCCGGCGACACAGGCCATTCTGGACGCTCCATGGGGCCTCGTGGTGGATGCCAAAGGGGAGCTGTACATCTGCGACTGGTACCACGAGCGCATCCGGAAAGTGGACGCATCGGGCAACATGCAGTGGGTGGCGGGCGCGCCATCGATGCGCACGGCGCCGTACAACCTCAGCGAGGGAGACGCCTCGCGGGTCTTCATCAACTACCCGCAGTTCATTACTCTGGCGCCGGATGGGACGATCTATTTCACGAATTCGTACCGGATCTGCCGGTTGAACCTGGATGGCACTTTGACGTGGATCGCCGGGTCGAACTCATCGTCGTCGTCGAGCGCGGACGGGACGTCGGCCCGTTCCGCGCTCTTCGCGAATGTGCGGGGCCTGGCGGTGGACAAGGCGGGGCAGGTCTTCTTCTTCGAACTCGACAAGAAGACGGTGAGGAAGGTGAACCTGGACGGGAAAGTGGAGACGGTGGCCGGAGCGTCTTCGAGAGGATATGGTGGGGACGGCGGGCCGGCGGTTCAGGCGGGCTTCTCCTACATTTACGACATCGCCTTCGACGCCGAGGGGAACCTGTATGTGGCCGATTCGGGATGCATCCGGAAAATCGACGCGAAGGGGACGATCACACGGTTCGCGGGCGACCCGAATTCGTCTTCGGATACGGGGGTGCTGCTGACGACTCAATTGCGCCCGCGCAAAATGACCTTCGATGCCGCCGGGAATCTCTATCTGCACGACGGGACGAGAATCAAGAAGATCGACAAGTCGGGCAAGCTGACAGTGATCGCCGGCAGCGGCAAGTACAACGATCCGTACATCGGCGACAACGCGCTGGCGGTGGGGATGACGAGCGTGGACGGACTGGCGGCGGACGCGCAAGGTAACGTCTACTATTCGGGGAGTTTCAACCGGATTCTGAAGATCACGCCACAGGGCAAGCAGGTGGTGTTCGCGGGAACAGGCCAGTACAAGGGGGATGGAGCGGCGGCGTTGAACGCGTGGCTGCACGGGCCGGAGCTGATCAGCATGGACGGCGGCGGGGGCTTCGCGTTCCGGGACAGTTTCAACAACTGCTACCGGCATGTAGACGCGCAGGGGACGATCAAGACGCTGGCCGGCAAGTGCAACGTGGAGACGCTGAGCCCGAAGCCTGCGTTTGACGCGAAGACGCAGCCGGCAACCTCGATTTACATGGATGTGACGGGCCCGATTGCGGCGAAAGGCGATGGAACGTTCGCGATTTACACCAACAACCTGATGCTGCGGATTACGGCAACGGGGACGCAGGAGACTCTTGCCGGGCAGGCGGGCGCTTCCTCGACGGCGCCGAAGGATGGGGAGACGGCGGCCCAGCAGCCGCTGCTGCCGGTGAACTCGATGACTTACGACACGGCGGGGCGGCTGTGTTTCAGCGACCGCGGTGACATCTGGCGGATCGAGACGAATGGGAAGCTGTACCGGATGGCGGGGACGGGTACGCCGGGGTTGTCTTCGGAGAAAGGCGTGGCGAGGTCGCTGCCGGTGTCGAATCCGACGGGACTCACTTTCGACGGCGATACGCTCTACTACTTCGACGCCGGGTACATCCGAAAGCTGACACCGGACGGGCAGGTGCAGACGGTGGCAGGCGGCGGGACGAACACGCGGTGGATTTCGGCGGGCGAAGTGGTGCCGGCGCTCTCGGCGAACCTCTCGGGGACCAACGCACTGGCGGTGGCGCCGGGCGGCGCAATTTATGGGACGCACTCGAACGATCTGGTGTACCGGCTGCGCCCGGACGGGCAGATTGAGCGTGTGGCAGGCGACACCAACACGCGGTATGGGGGCGACGGCGGCGCGGCTCTGGCGGCATCGTTCAAGGGTCCGACGGGGATTGGCGCGGACAAGCAGGGCAACCTGTATGTGGCGGACCGCAACAACAACGTCATCCGGAAGCTGACACCATTGACTCCGGCGTCGATCGTGAAGGTGGGCGGCGACGAACAGACGGCGGTAGCGGGCAAGCCGTTCGAACTGCCGCTGGAAGTGGACGTACTGTCGGACGGCGGAATCCCGGTGTCGATGGTTCCGCTGGAGGTGCGCGTGCTCGAAGGTAGCGCAACGCTGGTGATGGGCACATCGGCGACCGGCGCAGCGGGCCGCTATTCGACAAAGGTGACGGGAGATGCCGCGGGGGCGCTGGTGATCCAGATCGGAGTGTCGGGACTGGCGGCGGTGGAGTTCCACCTGAACGTCCAGCCGGACGTGCCTCCAGCACCGGAGACGCCGGTCCTGACGGCGATGGCGGGGCCGGTGGCTCCGGGGAAGATCGTGGTGCTGCGCGGCGAGAAGTTTGCTTTCAAAACAGCGGCCGCGACGCCGGCGGACGTGGTGGACGGAAAGCTGCCACAGGTGTTCCAAGGCTTGTGCGTGGAATTTTCAGGGCTAAAGGCGGCGATCCTGGCAGTGGCGCCGAAGGCGGTGGCGGTGCAGGTGCCGCCGCAGTTTAGCGTGGGCACGGCGACGGTACGGGCGACAAACCAGTGTGGCACGGAGGCGCCGCTACCGGGCGAGACGGTGGAAGTGAGCGTGGCGGAGACCGCTCCGGCGTTTTACTTCAGCTCGACCGGCGAGCAGAACATCGTGTGGGCGCAGAGCAGCGGGGAGAACCGGTTGCGGCTGTTTTTGACAGGCAACGGCGCGCCCGCCCCAGCGCCGGAGGCAGGGGCGCTGCCGGTGGAAGCACTGCCCGTGGCGCCGTCAGTGACGGTATGGTTCGCGGGCAAGGAACTGGCGCCTGACCAGATCCTGCTGAACGCCTGGGCGCCGCGGGCGGAGGGCTGGCCGCTGCTGCGGCTGCCGGAGTTTTTCGGCACGCTGGAACTACTGGCGCCGGGCCTGGGCGTGGTGGAATTGGCGATCCCGGCCGATGCAGGCGACGATCCGTGGCCGGTCACGTTGAAGGCGGGCGAGGCGTTTTCGCAGGAGAACGCCTGGGTGAAGCGGCCTATCGGGTAGCGTCCAACCACTCCGCGGCGCGGGCGCGGATGGAGGGCGTCGTCATTTCGTCGGGAAGGATGTCGGAGATCACGGCGACGGAGTCCGCGCCGGCTCGGAGGACGGCCTGGGCGGTATTGCGCGTGATGCCGCCGATGGCGACCAGTGGCATGACGGTGAGTGCGCGGAGCTGAGGGAGTTGCTCGAGTCCGACCTGGGGATCGGGATTGTCCTTGGAAAGCGTGGAGAAGATGGGGCCGATGGCAAGGTAGGAGGCTGGCTCGCCATTGGCCGCGGCGAGCTGGGCGGCGTTGTGAGTGGAGAAGCCTAGGGGGGCCGCAGGGCCGAGGACGCGGCGGGCGAGGACGGGCGGGAGATCGTCCTGGCCGAGGTGGAGACCTGCGTTCAGCAGGGCGGCGAGATCGGCCCGGTCGTTGATGATCAGCTGGGCGCCAGCCTGGACGCATAAATCAGAGATCAACTGAGCCGTTTCAAACACCTGGCGGGAGAAATGTCCTTTGTGGCGGAACTGGAGGATGCGGACACCGGCTTCGAGGAGGGCTTCGGCAATGAGAGCGGGCTGCCGGCCGCGGCGAGTGAGCGTGAGGGTGTCGAGGATCGGATAGAAACGCGGGAGCACGGAGACCATGATAGCCGAGCGCCGTGGTAGACTCTGTTCTCAAGAAAGGGGGGCGCATGCCCAAGTTTGTGATTGAACGCGAGATTCCAGGTGCGGGTGGGCTGAGCCCGGACCAGTTGCAGGCGATTTCGCAGAAGTCCTGTTCGGTGCTGCGGGAGTTGGGCCCGCAGGTGCAATGGGTGGAGAGCTACGTTTGCGCGGACAAGATCTACTGCGTGTATATCGCGCCGGACGAGGCGAGCGTGCGGGAGCATGGCGCGCGGGGCGGCTTCCCGGTGAACGCGGTGTCTCAGGTGGTGCGGAAGATCGATCCGACGACGGCCGAGGGCTAGAGAGCTGCGAGAATCTCCCCGACAGCAGGAGTTCCGCGCCAGGAGGCGGCAATGGTCCCGTCGGGGCCGATCACGTAGACCGTGCGGCGCACGATGGGGCCGAAGCCGCACCTATACTTGAACGCGATGCGGCCTCCCTTGTCATAGACGAGCGCGAAGGGCAGAGCGAGCTTTTCGACGTACCGGGTGTGGCTGCGGGCACCGGCTGGATTCACGCCGTAGACCACGGCGCGTGCGGCTTGGAGTTGCGGCCAGGCATCTCGAAGCGCGCTGAGCTGGTGCGTTCAACCGGGGGTATCGTCGGCAGGATAGAAGATCAGGACAACAGGAGAACCGCGGTGGTCGTCGAGACGGACGCGGCGGCCGAGATGGTCGGTCGCATCGAAACTTGGCGCAGGGTTTCCGGGTTTGAGTGGTGCGCCAAGCATGGTGCGATTTCTGGATCGGAAAGTAACGGAGCTACTGGCTGACGTAGGACATGAGGCGCTCCTGGACGGTTTTGGCGCGCTGGTTGTCCCAACAGGCGATGAAGACCGTATCGTCGCCAGCGACGGTGCCGGCTACCTCGGCCCAATCTTCCTGGTCGAGGGCGAAGGCGAGGGAGTTGGCGCTGCCGGTGGAGGTCTTCAGGATGACGAAGTGCTGGGCCAGGCGCACATCGAGAAGATACTCCGCCATGACCTGGGCGAGGCTGGGGCCTGTGAGATCGGGGAGGATCTCGCGGTAGCCATCGGCGGTCTTGGCGAGGCCCATCTCGCGGATGTCACGGGAGAGGGTGACCTGGGTGGTATCGATGCCCTGGTCGCGAAGCTCGCGGGCGAGTTCGTCCTGGGTATTGATGCGCTTGGTGCGGATGAGTTTTAGGATCTGTCCCTGGCGATAGTTCTTGGTCATGACAGCTGCTCCAGACGGGAATGGGCGGCGGCGAGGGCCGCACGGACGGTGGCGGGGGCCGTGCCGCCGGCGGCGGTGCGGGTTTTCATGCCCTCCGCCGGATTCATGAAAGCGGCCATTTCCGGCGTGAAGCGGGGATCGAAGGCGTGGAGAGCCTCGCCGGTCCACTCCGAGGGTTTCTTGTTTTGGGCGACGCTTTCGAGGACAAGGCGGCCGACCAACTGGTGGGCCTGGTGGAAGGGAACGCCGGAGCGGGAGAGCGCTTCAGCGAGATCCGTGGCCACCAGCCAGCCGTCTTCGGCTGCCTGAAGAGGAGGCGCGGGACGGAGCGTGGTGGTTTCCACCACGCCGCGGGCCATTTCGAGCGAAATTGTGAGCTGATCGACGGCGTCGAAGATCGGCTCCTTGTCCTCCTGCATGTCGCGATTGTACGTCATGGGGAGGCCCTTCATGGTGGTGAAGAGGGAGGTGAAGGAGCCAAAGATGCGGCCGCACTTGCCGCGGATGAGTTCGAGCGAGTCGGGATTCTTCTTCTGCGGCATGAGGGAAGAGCCGCTGGTGACGCCGTCGCCGAGGTCGAGCCAGCCGAATTCGTCGGAGGAGTAGATGATCCAGTCCTCGGCCAGGCGGGAGAGGTGCATGGCGCAGAGGGAGGCCGCGGAGAGGTAGTCGAGCGCCCAGTCGCGATCGGCGGAGACATCCATGGAGTTGTTGGTGACGCCGTCGAAGCCGAGCTCGCGAGCAAGGCCGTCGCGGTCGACGGGGAAGCCGGAGCCGGCCAGGGCACCGGAGCCGAGGGGCATCAAGTTGACGCGGGCGCGAGCCTGGAGGAGGCGCTCGTGGTCGCGGGCGAACATTTCGAAGTAAGCCAGCAGGTAGTGAGCCCAGGTGACGGGTTGCGCGCGGCGAACGTGGGTGTAGCCGGCGACGATGGTGTCGGTGTGGTTTTCGGCGAACTTCAGTAGAGACGCCATGAGGCCGCGAAGCAGCGCGGCGGTGCGATCGATCTCCCCGCGCAGCCACAGGCGCGTGTCGAGCGAGACCTGCTCGTTGCGGGAGCGGCCAGTGTGGATCTTGTCAGCGAGCGCTCCGGCCTTGGCCTTGAGGAGGCGAATGACGTAAGTGTGGATGTCTTCGTCGGGGGCGTCGGCGGGCGGCTCCGGGATGGTGTCCAGAGCATCGCAGATGGCCTGGGCTTCGCTCGCTTCGAGGATGCCGACACGGGCCAGCGCTCGGGCATAGGCCTGGGAGCCGAGGATGTCGGCGGCAAACAGGCGCCGGTCGAAGTGCAGCGACCAGGAGAAGCGCTGGAAGACTTCCGAGGGGCCGGATTCGAAGCGTCCTCCCCAGAGTTTCATGGGAGTTTCCTGGCTCATTTCGCGGGACCATCCAGGAGCATCAGCAGCAGGGCTTTCTGAGCGTGGAGGCGATTCTCCGCCTCATCAAAGACGACCGAAACCGGGGATTCGATCACTTCGTCGGTGACCTCTTCGCCGCGGTGGGCAGGCAAGCAGTGCATAAAGAGCGCACCGGGGGCGGCCAGGGCCATGAGTTCGGAGTTGACCTGGTAAGCGGCAAAGGCGCGGGCACGCTCGGCGGCTTCGTGTTCAAAACCCATAGAGGCCCAGACGTCGGTGTAAACTGCTTCGGCGCCGGCGAGACCTTCGGCCGGATCGTTGGCCACAGAGATCACGGCACCGGTTTCGGCAGCGAAAGCTCGGGCCTGGACGAGGATCTCCGGCAACGGCTCATAGCCGGGCGGAGTGACGCAGGTGACGCTGATGCCGAGGCGCGCTCCGTTGAGCATCAGAGAGTTAGCCACGTTATTGCCGTCGCCGACGAAGGCGAGTTTGTGGCCGCTCCAGCCACCCCAGTGCTCCTTGAGGGTCTGCATGTCGGCCAGGGCCTGGCAGGGGTGGTACAGGTCACTCAGGGCATTGATGACGGGAATGCGAGCGAAGTTGGCGAGGTCATCGACGGTCTTCTGCGAAAAGGTCCGGGCGACGATGAGGTCTGTCCAGCGTTCGAGGTTGCGGGCCACATCTTCCACCGGCTCTCGGCCCCCGATGGGACCGATATTGAGGATGGCATCGCCACCGAGCTGCTTGGAGGCAACTTCGAAGGTGATTCGAGTGCGGAGGGAGGGTTTTTCGAAGAGCAGGCTGACAATCCGGCCGCGAAGGGCGGAGCGGAATTGGCCGGGGACACGCTTCACCTCGGCAGCAAGGTCGAGGAGAGCCAGGAGTTCATGCTGGGTGAGGTCCAGATCCGTAGTGAGGTTCTGGGCAGCCAACTGGGGGAAGGTGGGGACAGGATCCATGGGCGTCCGAATGAATAGTTATTCGTTTGATTGAATAATTACACACAGCTAGGGACAAGTCAAGCGGATGGCTAGGCGCGAGGGAGAGCACTGAGAAGAAAAGGAGAAAATTGGCGAGGATGAATTGACGACCGGGCGCCAAGAGAGGCGCCCGGCAGATTTAGGTAGTTACTTTTTCTTAGGGCAGGTGCGGCTGTTATGGCCAGACTGCCCGCAAATTGAGCACACGCGGCCGCTGGGCTTGTCCTTGGATTTCGGCGCACGGGAGCGGGAAGAGGAACCGGTGGCGACAAGTTCATAGCTGAAGCCAAGGTCAGCGAGAGCGGCAAGATTATCCTGAACGGAATTCAAGAGGGCGGACTTGGACGATTCCACCAGCTTGGCGCGCTCATCATCGAGCTTCTTGAGTTTCTCGAGAGTGTCTGCAAGAGATGACATATTTCAAGAGTGCCATATTTGCAAATAATGGTCAATCCGGAAAGCTCAATTAATAATCCGAAAGATTGGTTCACCAATTGGAAAGAGTGCCATCGGGCAGGAACATGGCTTCGTCGCGCCAGGTGACAGGAGCGTTCGCGGCCTTTTGAACTTCGGCCCAATCGATGCGGATGCCCAGGCCGGGCGCGGAGGGGATGGCAAGGTGGCCGGAGGTGTCCAGTTCGAAGAGCGGCCAGTCCTGGGGATCGAGGTAGCGGAGCCAGGGGTCGGCCTCTCCGGTGGCACCGGAGGCGTTGTAGTGGATGCCCTTGGACCATTCCAGGATCCAGCCGGCGCGGCACTGGACGACGACATGGAGGCAGGCCATGAAGGCGATGGGGGAGAGCGGGCAGTGGGGGGCCAGGGCGAGGCCATTGGCTTCGGCGAGGGCTCCGATTTCGGCCGTATTGGAGATGCCGCCAGCGTGGACGATGTCGGGTTGAAGGATGTGGGCGCCACGGCCGGCCACGAGATCTGAGAATTCGGCGACGGTGGTCATGCGCTCGCCAGTGGCGATGGGCACGTGCGTGAGCGCGGCGATTTGAGGCAGCCAGCGGTTGTAATCCGGACGAACAGGCTCTTCGTAAAAGAGCGGGCGGGAGAACTCGAGTTCGCGGACGAGGCGGCGGGCCATGGGGACATTGGCGCGGCCGTGGAAGTCGTAGGCGATGTCGACATCGGGGCCGACGGCATCGCGGACGGCGCGCGCGCGGGCGACGGCGGCCTGGATGCCGCCGTAGGTATCGATGGCGGCAAGTGGCGGGCAGGCGTTCATCTTGATGGCGCGCGCGCCTTCGGAGACCACGCGAGCGGCCTCCTCGGCGGCGGCCGCGGGAGAGTTGTTGTTACCGCCGGCCCAGCGATAGACCTTGACGCGGTCGCGCACGCGGCCGCCGAGCAGTTGATAAATGGGGAGTCCGGCGGCTTTACCGGCAAGGTCCCACAGCGCGATTTCCAGGCCGCCCAAGGCACTCATGAAGTGGGCTCCGCCGTGGTAGAAACAGCGGTCATAGCAGGAGCGGATCAGACCCTTGATGGAAGATGGATCCTTGCCGAGAAACTGTTCTCCAAGTTCATGCACAGCGGATTCTGCGGAGGAAAGTTGACCTTCGACGGTAAACTCCCCGTAGCCTTCCAAACCATCACTGGTGAGGATTCGAAGGAGGCCCCAGCGCGGAGCAACCTGGGCGGTTTCGATACGTTCGATCAGCATGGCGCTCCTCAATTCTATGGCTTTTGCCCGGCCTGCGGAATAGGAACCTGACCGGCCCACGCCCAAGAGTTGCGGCTGAACCGAAGCCGGGGTAAATCAACAAGAATTTCAGAGATGTTTGCGTGGAACATTCAGCGAAATCGGGCGGTATTGATTCACAGGACGAGCGCACTCCCATTTACAGACCAGGAACACCCGCGGCGGTCAGTGAAGAGTTCGACGCGTGTGGCGGAAGAGACTTGCGCAACGCGTGACAGTTGAGTATTTTGGCTATGCCAATCCGTGGCCGGAAACAGGCAGGGAAGGAACGAGCAGGCAGGCCATGTCAGTCAAGCCGACTTCACTCAAATGGGGACAAGAATGAGCGAAGCCGGCGTGCGAGAGAGGAAACGGCGGTGGCGCGGCGTGGCGCAGTTCACGTTGGCAGTGGCAGTGGTGCTGGGGTTGAGTTTGGCGGTGGATCCAATTGCAGAACGGTTTCGGCGTCAGAATCACTCAAATGGGTGGATGAGATTTCGTCCACCGCACGAGACCTCGACATTACAGTTGGAGGGTGAGCGGATTTGGACAGGTGGGAAGGACGGCTTGGGTTGGATCGATTGGAAGAGGCGGGTGGTGCTCGAACTGCCGGATGAAGTCCCAAAACTCGAACGAGTGAGGGCGCTCCGGCTAGCGAGAGGCGGCGAGTTGTGGGTGGGCCATCTGACAGGCGTGGAGCGGAGGAAGGGCGCAGGCTTCGCGCACCTCGAGAGCGGGGTGGGCGCAGTGGGAGCGGTGCTGGAGCGGCGCAACGGAGAGATCTGGGTGGGAGGAGAGAGAGGAGTGGCGCGCTGGGACGGGTGGCGCTTCGTGCGGATGGATGTGGCGCGGAACCTGGAAGGGGTGGACTCGTTGATGGAGGACCGCGCAGGGAACGTGTGGGTGGCATCGGCGCATCCCGTGCGGGGCGGAGTGGGGCGCATGGGATTGGACGGGACGTGGACGGAGTTCACGCACGACGCGGGGCTGGCGCATCCGTCGGTGAGCGGGGTGTATGAAGACCGGTCGGGCGGGATCTGGTTTGCCTCGGGATTCGGCAAGCAGGGCGGGGCGTGCCGTTGGTGGAACGGGCATTGGACGAGGCTAGGGAAGGCTGATGGGCTGGCGTCGGACCGCGCCAGACTGGTGTACGAAGACAACAATGGCCGGCTGTGGGTAGCAAGCGAGGTGGATGGGACGGCGGTGCGGAGCGGCGGGCGATGGCGCGTGTTTACTCCCAACGAGGGGATGACGGGCTGGGAGGTAAAGAGCGTGTTGGAGACTCCGGACGGCGCGCTTTGGATGGCGACGGAGGACGGGGTGATGAGGTTGGACGAGAAGGCTGAATTCGGACCGGCTGGAGATTCGAAATGACGTTTGAGGAAGCAGGCGCGAGGTACATGCAACTGCGCGGGCAATGGCAGGCGGGGCTGCTGGCACCGGAGCAGTTTCAGGAGATGGTAGCCCAACTTGGCGTACAGGATGCGCTGGGGCAGTGGTGGCAGATGGAACCGGGTTCGGGGCAGTGGATGATGTGGAATGGGGCGCAGTGGGTGAATGCGGCGCAGCCGCGACAGGCGCCCGCGCCGCCGCCACCGCCCGCGCCGGCTCCGTCGTATGGGCAAGCATACGCGCCGCAGTGTCCGCAGCCGTACGGGCAGCAGTATCCGCAGGCCCCGGACCGGCAGCCGATGGTGCAACAGCCCATGGGACAGCAGATGGTGTCGGTACCGGGGAAGAAGCCGGGGCCGGCGATTTGGGAAGGAATCGCTTCGGTGCTGCCGGGTTTCGTGATCGAGATGCTGCAGCGCTGGCCGGTGTATCAGAAGGATCCGGCGGCGCTGGCGGGTTTTGCGGTGCCGTCGCTGCTGCCCGGAGTGCTGCTGCCGCTGGTGCCCGCCATCGGGAGGGCGGCGGCGATCGTGATTGTGCTGGGGTGCCTGGCGTGGCTGTCGTGGCCGCTCATCTCACAGGCGAGCGAGATCCTGGGCAACGCGAAGGCGGTGCAGAGCCACGCGGGGCGTGGCCTGGTAGGGGTATCGCTGCTGTACCTGATTCCCCGGATCTGGCGCGCGGGCAACTAGGCGACCTTGGCGCCACAATAGCCGCAGAAACGCATGCCGGGGGGCAAGGCGCTGCCGCAGGAGGCACACACCGGCGCGGATACAGCCCTCGGGGCAGCCGGCGGCGCGGCCTCCGCGAGGGCGGCTTTGGCGTCGCCCAGAAGATCCCAATATTCCTCGCCTTCCGGAAGAGACTGCCGGGAGAGTTGCTGGAGCAGATCGACGGTGTTCTGAAACTCCTCGCGGTAGAAGTGAATCTGCGCGGCGAGGATCCAGATGCGCGGGTTCTCCTCGGGAGTCGTGCGAGCCATCAGTTGGGCGTATTGCTCCAGGGCAGGCTGGCGGTACGAGAGCGAGTGGAGCGCGATGGCGTAGTTGAGGCGAACGAGGAAATCTTCCGGATTGAGACGGAGAGCCAGCTCATAGAAAGGGAGGGACTCTTCGCGGAGGCCGTTGGTGAAAAGTTCGACGGCTGTGCGGAAGGCGAACTGCGAGCCAGCATTGGAGAAGCGCGGCAGTTTGCCGGGGTACTCCTCCAGGTAGTGTTCCAGTTCGAGCAGGAGCAACTCGGGCTGAGGCGAAGTGGGATCCTGCAGTTCGGCCGCCTGCTCGGCGCGAACAGGAAAGAGCGTATCGGGGGAGTCGATCCACCCATTCAGAGGAGGCGGGAGTTCAATGAAAACGTAGGTGCTCATGGCTTCACCGGCATCCTGTAGATCTTGTTCATGAAGTCACCGAGGTCGCGGGCGACGCTCTCCTTGGACATACCTGCGGCTTTCAAATCGGCCTCGGCCTGGGCAGGAGATTTCGTGCCGTTTTCGACGCCTTGCATGATTTCAATGCCTTGCTTGAGCTTAGGAGGCGGCTCGACTCGGGGCTCACCGGTAGAGCCGCCGCGATTCTGATTGAGAACGTCGAGCCGGCCGTTGACCTGGTTGCCGAACTGTTTGGTGGTCTGTCGCATGCCCTCCGCGACGAAGGTTTCGCGCTCGGCTGGCGAGTGCGCTTCTGTATCGGCCTTGTGATACCACTCGTCGGCCTTGTAGGTGGAGGTCTTGCCGACTCCGGAGGGATCGCTGAAACTGCCCGACGGATCCTGCGTCGCGGTCTTGAGGTCGCCGGGACCACGGCCATAGGACTCGCTGGAGGTGCGGTCTGTCACCGACTGGTCCATCTTCTTTCCGAACTCCTCGGGGCTCATGTCGCCGTACTTGGCCCGAGTTTCCGGGGAGGCGCCCTCCAAAGCCACGTTCTTGAAGTGTTCGTTGTAGACAGGGGCCGATTGTTTGGGCGGCACATCCACCCATTCACCGCCCTTCGCTTTGATGAACTCGCCGGGCTTGTCCGGATGCGGGATGAGCTCCCCGGCCTTGGCCTGGCGCTCATAGGTGACATCGCGGTCGTAGGAGACCTTAGTGGGATCTTTCGGCGGCGAACCGGCGCCCGGCTTGTTGGTGATCTCCTTGGGCCGGACGGGCGTGCCGAGTTGTTCGCTGAGTTGTTTGCAGGTGCGATTGTCAGTCTCGTTGTAGATCTGTTTCATCTCGTTCTTGATCTGTTGACGAGTCTGCTTGGCGGCCTCGGAGTTCTGGCGATTGATCTCATAGAGGCCCTGCTTGTTGGCCTGCATGTCCAGTGTGGAATCGCGGACCTTCTGGGGATCGCCGCTCTTGCCGGCCTCGTGGGCCTTATTGATGAGTTCCTGACCTTGTTTCTTTCCTTCCTGCCACCCCTTTTCGCGGACCTCACGGGGCGGAGTCGGCTTGGGCTTTTCCGGCGGCTTTGTGCCGGGAGGTTTCGGCGGCGCTTTGGCGACTGGAAGTTCGGGCGCGCCCTTCTTCGAACCTGGATCGCTACCGGTAACAGGCTTCTTGACCGGAGGTTCGCCGGGGACGACTGGGCGAACATCCTCGCCGTGCTTCTTGGGCGGGGTCTCTTCCCCGCTTTCGCCGTGCTTCTTGGGCGGGGTCTCTTCGCCGCCCTCGCCGTGTTTCTTCGGCGGAGTCTCCTCGCCGCCGTCACCGTGCTTCTGGGGGGGTGTTTCCTCATCTCCACCGCTGGGTTTCTTCGGCGGAGCGTCTTCGCCGCCTGCGCCCTGCTTCTTGGGCGGCGGCGTCCCCTCGTCGCTGCCTTCGTGTCCGGTGGTTCCGTGGGTGCCCGGAGTGCCCTCGGGCGCGACAATGGTGTGCTCCGGACTGCTGCCGGTCACCGAGAATTTGACGCCATGCCTTTTCAGCGACTCGATGGCCTTGTCGGTGAGGAAGTTCTGGAAGGCCATCATCGTGAGCTGCTTGCCGGTCTCCTCGAATGCCTCCATGTAGGTCTTACAGATCAGGCAGTTCTTGATGATGGTGTAACCGACAAACAGGCACCAGGCCTTGGCCCGGCTGGTGCCGGTGACACCCTGGATGCGGTTGATGTCCATGACCGCACCCTCGGTGAACCAGAACACCTGTTTGATGTTCTCGTAGAGGTAGGTGTCAAAGTCCTTGCCTTCTTCGTAAGCCTGGATACCCGTAATGACCCAGGGCTTGACGAAGTCTGCGCCCATTCCGCCGTATGGGCCCAGCAAGGCGGTGGCGGCAACACTGAACGCCATATCGCCGGCTGTTTGAGTCCACTCCAAAACAGTGACGATCTTGTCGGCCATATCGGCGACGACCCGCTCGCCCTCGGCGCCTTCCGCCAGGATGAGGTTCTGGATGATGCCGAAGATCTTCCGGCGCAGCCAGGCCAGGCCGCGAGGACCGAGTTTGTCTTTCTTGCGGTCAACCAGGTCGCGAAGCGCCTGCTTGTGCGAATCAGGACAGTGCTTGTCGATGGTCTGCCGGATGCGTTCCAGCTCCACCTCAATGGCGGCGCTTTCCTCCTCGCAGGTCATCACTTCGACGGTGAAGGTGACATCCAACTTGAATTTGTCGTCGTCGTAGCCTGGGGCAGCCACCTTGTATCGCACCCAGACCCGGTCTTCGCCGGGCAGCGCCTTTTCGGTCCAGAATTCGTAGCTCGCAGTAGGCACGGAGGAGGCGTAAACAAGGCCGCACTTGTGGTCGAGTCCACAGTAGACCGCGCAATTGTACGGGCCTGACTTGGGCTCCTCGTTGATGGTGAATTCAAGGTCTTCAATGGCGGTCTTATCTTCGATCAGCTTCCTGGTGGCGGGGTCGTAGGCGTAAAGCTGGAATTCTGCTTTGGTCGCCTGCTTTTCGCCATCGGCCCGCACGTGGATGGTGCCATCTTCGTGAAGTTGCTTGACGATGAGGCCTTCCTGGACGAGGAAGATATGGACGGCGCGCTTGATCGGTTCTTCGAAAAGACTGCAGGACGCCTTGATGGTGAGCCAGGAGGATTCCTGGCCGGAGCCGGTGGCCTTCTTCTGCTGCTCTTTGGCAGTGAGGCTCACTTTGACCACACCTTGCTTGACGTCCTGGATGGTGGCAGTGGCCAGCGGCGTCTCGTTGCCTTCGTACTCGGTCTCCCAGGTCCAGACGGCTTCACCGGGCACAGTCAGCCAGGCACTGACTTCCACGGCTTCGGTATCGCCCGAGAGCAGTTCCACTTTCTCCGGATCGATCTCAATCTCGGGCCTCTGCATGAGCTTGACCAGGTGAGTGGTCTGCATGGGCTGGCCCATAAACGAGCCGCGAATGGTGATGGTGCAGGATTCGGGTCCCTGCTTCCCGCCGACATTGCCGCTGGGATTGGATGCCTGGACGAGGACGGCCATGTACTCATCGGCGGGCTGGCCCTTCTTGTCGACGACAACCCAGCCGGAGCTGTCAGATTCAAACTCGATGGAAGCGGCGGTTTCGTCCTTGATGTTCTGGAGTTGCGTGGGATCTACGGCGTTTTCGTCGAATTTGATCTTGGCGTAGAGCCAGTACTGCATCTTGGAGTCGGGGATGAGCGGCTCCGGAGCCTTGGGCTCCGTGGTGACGTCCCACTCGCCCTGGAGAGTTCCGAGTTGGATGGGGACGCTGGCGGTGAGATAGCCGCCCTCGCAGACGGCGGTGACGTCCATGGTGGCCTGTCCAGTGCGTCCGGCTTGGGCCGGGTCCGGCGGAATTGCGGCGATCTGAATGGACTTGTAGTCGGAGACGTCCTGACCGACGGAACGAAGCCAATCCGCGTTCATGCCGCCGGGGCTGAAGCCGATGCCGGCGGTGATGCCGGAGCAGTCGACCTTCGGATCGGAACAAGTGACTTTGGCGGAGACCCAGAGCGTGTCCTTGCCATCGGCCGTGAGTGTGGTCCGGCTGCCTTGCGTGCGGACGTCGAGGTAGTACTGCTTGTCGGGCGGATTCTCGCCGCCTTCCCCGGTGGGGCCGGTTCCCGGGGGGCGGAGGATGAGAGTTTTCACCGCCACGCCATTGATGAGGATGGTGCCGATGACCCCGGCGGTGGTGCCGAGGGTTTGGGCAAAACCGGGGGTACGAAGGCAATCTTCAGCGCGCCGGAAGTCCTGATTGCAGTCGTCGGCGGAAGCGGTGGGGACAAGCACGAAGAGGAATATGGCGTGGGCAGCGAGAACCTGGAGCAGGGCAACCGAGGGGAGGAACTTGCCGCCCTGAGAGCGCCAGGCGAGTCTTTGGATGGCCTTGAGCATGACGTCCTCCGAATCAGTGGACCATCGTCTGCGGATTGATGACGCGCCCCCCGGAAGGGGTCCTGAGGATGATGTAGCTCAGGATTGTGCTGTAGACGTAAGTCTTGAACATGAACGGGAACTGAGATTCGCCGTGGGAGTAGAGGTAGTTGGCGACGAGGAAAGGAATGGCGACGCCGCAGCCGGCGAGGACCATGGGTGGGATCTTGCTGCGAAATGGCTCCAGTGGACGAAGCAGGGCGTCGATGGGCTTGCGCAGCACAATCAGGGCGATAGGGATGGCCACCATGGCAATACAGGTCTTTTTATCCGGTTGCGTTTCCGCCATTCCCGAATACAAATACCAGGCGGCGGACATGACGGCGCTCCCGGCGACGGAGAGGATGTCCCAGAGGAGTTGTCCCCAGGAGGACTTCTCTTCGGGATGGGCAGCGGATTGAGGCTGCCCGTAGGGCGGTGGCAGTGGAGCGGCCGGCGGCGGCGCAGGTTGGCCGTAAGGCGCAGGCTGGGTCCAGGCCGCGGGCTGGTATGGCATCCACTGCCCGGTATCAGGGTGGAGCTGCCAGTAGGCGCCTTGCGGATCAACGGCGACCAGTTGGGCGACAGCCTGGCGGAAGTCATAGTCGCTGAGTTGACCGTAGTCGCGCTGCTGCCGCAGGCCGGCATAGCGCTGGAGTGCCTCATCAAACGACATGGGGAGATTCTCCCTTTGCTGCCTGAATTTAGAAGAACGCAAAGAACATGGGTGCAAGCACCAAGCTGACAATGACGCCGGCAACGGCGCCCACGATCATGAAAATGGCGACCTTCTGTGTTTCGGCGCCGGAGATCTCACGCACGGCGGCCACGCCGCTGATGATGGACCAGAGAGAGATGACGCGACCGATGCCGGGGATGAAGGAGAGCATGTTGGCGCCCTGAGCGTAGGCGAGGGCGCGCAGAAGCTGGCCGGCAGTGAGCTTGACGCCCAACAGGTTCTGCGAAAGGGCGCTGAGAAGGCCGATCATGATGCCCAGGCTCACCACGCTCATCACAACCGTGGTGATGAGTGCGCGCACAATGCCGAAACCGAATCCACCATAGCCGAGCCAGCCCAGGAGGACGCCGGGCAGCGCCGTGAGGACGATGGCTCCGATGGCGGCGCCGTTGCCGTTCTGATCGAGCGCAGCCATGCGAGCGATGCGCGGGTCAAGGAACGTGGATCGGATGATCCAGGCGAGGATCTGCATGATGCCGGTCGGGTTGGCCCCCAACGAGTTGGCCAGGGACTCACCGGTAGGGATGAGGCTCTTCTGGAAGTCCCAGAGAGGCGGCGAGGGCGGCAGTCCTCCGGAAGCGCCGCTGGCATAGCCGCCGGATTGGGAGAAGCCGGAACCCGGGGGCGGAGGCGTGTTGAAGCCGGCATTGTGGGGGGGCGTGAAGCCACCGCCGGGCGGCGGAGGCGGCGCGCCGCCGAAGCCGGAACCGGGAGGCGGCGCTCCAAATCCGGAGGACGGCGGCGGGGGCGTGAAGCCGGAAGGCTGTTGCGGAGGCGGAGCCGCCTGCGGCTGAGGCGGTGTGAAAGATGGAGGAGGAGGCGCGGAAGCGCTGGGAGCCTGCGCTGGTGGCGCTGCCATCGGCTTACCGCAACCGCCGCAGAAAGCGGCTCCATCCGGGACTTGCGTGCCGCAATTGGGGCAAAACATCTTGTTGATCTCCTCCTTGACCGTGCTTCGGGCCGAGCGTCAGACTCAAGAACCCAAAGCAGTATAATAGCCCGTGCTTACCTCATCTACAAGCAGTTGCAATGACACGTCTTCGTTTAGTTTTCGTGGTGGCGGTTTTGGTCCTGAGTGGTTGCGGCGGGAACCGCGCGGAACGGAGAGTGACGGTCTATGTCTCCGTGGATCAAGTGCATGCCGAGCCCGTGCTGCGGGCATTCCAGGAACAGACGGGGATTCGGGCGATGGCGGTCTTCGATGTGGAGGCGTCCAAGGCGACCGGGTTGGCCAACAGAGTTGCCGCGGAGCGGAGCCGGCCCCAGGCGGACGTGTTCTGGAACAGCGAATTTGTGCAGACCTTGCGACTGAAGAGCGAAGGCTTGCTGGAACCGGCCCGGCCTGCGAACGCGGCGGATCTTCCGGCTTCGCTCAAGGATAAAGACGGGTGCTGGTATGCCTCCGGCGCGCGATTCCGGGTGCTGCTGGCCAACACCAGAAAACTGGCGCCGAAGGACCGGCCGCGGGAGTGGGAAGAGTTCGGATCCGGAAGATGGCGCGGTCCGGATGTCGCCATTTCGCTGCCGCTCTTCGGAACTTCGGCAGACCAGGCGGCAGCGCTCTATGCCGCGTGGGGGCGCGAGCGGGCCCGGGGCTTGTACGAGAAGCTGAAAGGCGCCGAGGTACGCGTAGTGGATGGAAACTCGGTGGTCCGGGACCTGGTGGTGCAAGGCGCCGCGGCGGCGGGCTGGACGGATTCCGACGATGCCTGCGGCGCAGTGGCGGAGAGCGCCGATGTGGAGCTGATCCTGCCAGGGCAAAAAGGGGAAGGCACGCTGCAGATCCCGGGCACCGTGGCTCGCGTGAAAGGCGGACCGCACGCAAAGGAGGCGGAGACGCTCATGGATTTCCTGCTCAAGCGGGAGACGGAAAAGATGCTGATTGACAGTGGGTTCTATCAGTCATCGGTGCGGCCGGGCGGCGCGGTGCACGCGTGTCTGGGACGTCGGGAAGTGGTGCGGATGAAGACCGGGTTGGAGGAGATCGGCCGGCAATTGGAGGTCAGCCGGCAAGACATGACTGCGATCTTCGGGCGCTGAAAGGAGAGCCATGGCGGGGCAGCTGCCGCGATTGTTGAGTGCCTTGGGCTGGGCTGTGTTCACGCTGCTGGCATGGGCTCCGCTGGCCGCGTGGGTGGCTGTGGCGCCGTCGGGAAGCTGGGGCGACGGCCTGAGATTGGCGGTTCCGGACGCAAGGCGCGGGCAAGTGCTGTGGGAGACGCTGTTGTACTCAGCAGGCGCTTCCGCCGCGGCGGTACTGATTGGAGCGGGCGCGGCAGTCTACTGCTGGCGGAGAACCACCTCATTGTCCGAAGGGGCGGGCATGGCGGCGATGGCGGCACTGCCCTTCCCCTCCTACCTGCACGCGCTGGCATGGCTGCCGGCATTCGCAGCGCTGCCCTCGCGCGGAGCCGGTTGGTGGAGTGCCGCATGGGTGCAAGCGCTGGCGATGACTCCGGTCGCGTTCCTGATGACCCGGGCTGCAATGGAGCGGTTGGACCCCCGGTGGATCGAGGCGGCGCGGGTGTTTGGTCCTGATTCCAGGATGCTGGCGAGGGTGCTGGCGCCGGCGATGGGAGGAGCGGCGCTGGCGGCATTCTGCACTGCATTTCTGTTGACCGCGGGCGATCCGGCCGCGCCGTCGCTGTTTTCCCGTAACCCCTATGCGATGGAGATCTTCGCGGACTTCAGTGCGACGCACGATCCGGCCCGGGCACTGTGGCTGTCGACGCCGCTCATCCTGGTTGGCTTGCTGGCGCTGGAGCCGTTGCGGCGGTACTGGCCAAGCGTGGTCCAGCGGCCCGGGACGCCGGACTCACTTCGGCCCGTGTGCGGCGTGCCATGGTTGGCGGCGTGCGCCGGACTGACCGCACTGCCGGTGTTGGCGCTACTGGTTTCCGTGCTGCGGCAGACCTGGCCGCCAGGAGCCTTTGTGAGGACGCTGCCCCTGTCCGGCGCAGACGCAACGACCAGCCTGATGAGCGCCGCGGCAGCCGCCGCGGTGGCATTGCCGGTTTCCCTGCTGGCGGGCCGGACGGTGTGGGACGCCTCAAAGCCAGGATGGTGGTGGGCGGCCGCACCCCTGGCAGCGCCCGGCGCGCTGGCCGGAGCGGGATTGATCTGGTTATGGAACCGGGAGCTTTGGTGGACACCCTACGGAACGTTCTGGATGCTGCCCCTGGCGGCCTTGGCAAGGTATCTGCCAGTTGGAGTGCTGGTGGCGGCGGCCTGGCGGGGGCGGCTGGATCCGGCCCTATTGGACGCGGCGGCGGTGATGGGCTCGCCGTGGCGGGCATTCCTGCGCGTGGAACTGCCGCTGGTGGCGCCGGGCGCGGTGGTGGGGGCGGCGCTGATATTCGCGTTGTCGCTGGCCGAATTGCCGGCCACTCTCCTGATCGCCCCGCCGGGCGGAGGGGCCCTGTCGCTCCGCATCTACAACTATCTGCATTATGGCGCGTCGGGATCCGTGGCAGCGTTGTCGCTCTGCCTGATGACGGGCTCGTGCCTGGCGACGTGGCTGGCTTGGAAGACGTGGAGGCGGCTGGCGTGATCGAACTGATTGGCGTCAGAAAGAAGTTGGGCGGGCGCTGGGTTCTCGACGACGTGGACCTGCAGGTGGCCGCGGGCGAGTGCGTAGTGGTGACCGGGGACTCAGGGGCGGGCAAGTCCACTCTGCTGAGGCTCGTGGCCGGTCTTGAAACGCCGGACGAGGGAACCGTGCGGCTCCGTGGATTGGATGTGCAGGGAGTGCCGCCGCACGGGCGGGCCTTGGCGTTTCAGTTTCAGGACTCCGCGTTGTGGCCGCACCTGACCCTGGTCGAGAACGTGGCGTTCTCCGGAGACGGGGCGACTGGGAGGGCGATGGAGTTTCTGGTCAGGGCGGGTTTGCGTGAGTTGGCTGGACGAAGGCCGGCGAGCGTGTCCGGAGGAGAGGCGCGGCGGGCTGCCCTGGCGCGGGCACTGGCGGCACGGCGAGACGTCCTGTTGCTGGACGAGCCGCTGACGCAACTGCAACCAGCGGCGCGCAAGGAGATGGCAGCGTGGATTCAGGAGGAGCTGAAAGTGACTCGAGCAGCCTGCCTGTGGGTGGCGCACGATCTGGAGGAGGCGGCGATTCTGGCCCCGCGCGTCTTCGTCCTGGCTGGCGGGCGCCTCACGGAGCGGGCACGCGTGTGATGACGATCTGGGCGGGGTGGCCGGTTAGCGCAAGCTCGACGTGACCTTCCCTGGACTCCCGCGGCGGGGCTCCGTTCACCGTGTACCAGCCCGGCTCCAATTGGTGCCCCATGATAGTCCCCATGCGGACGGGCGGCTTGAGAGTTGCGGGGTCCACCACTTTCCACATGCGGCCTTCCTCGTCGACATGGAAGGTGTTGTGGCCCGCGCCCTGCGCCAGTGGCTCCACCTCCACCTTGCCGGCGAGGTAGCGTACCGGCTCGAGGCCCGCTGCCTGCCGCAGGGAGACGAAGTAAGGCAGCCAGCGGAGGTTAAGCGAGACAACGATCGCCTTCTCGCCACCGGTGGGTCCGCCGGTTTTTGCGGCCAAGACGTACTTGCGGATGACGTCTTCGGGATGCGTGGCGGCGAGTTCGGTGCGGAGCTTCGTGTAGTCGCCAGCCTTGAGTGCGGCAGTGGCGCGCTCAAAGGCGATTTGGGTTTCGAAGAACGCCAGGAGGAAAGACTCGTAGTGACGGAAATAGTCGCGCAGCGGGCCGGCAGGGATCTGATCGAGGAGAGCCAGGCGGGCCCGGCTGCGCTGAATGTGAGCGGCAGGATCGGCCAGCGGGATATCCATGAACTGATCCGTGGTTTCACGGCCAAACATGGGCCCTTCGGTGACGAAAGAGAAGAGGTAGTCGCGGCCCTTCTCGCGGCCCGGGGCGCCGAAGAGGCGCAGGGCCATCTCATCGCAGGTGGTTTCCAGAGGCTGGTTTACCGTCGCCTGCCAGGCCTGGGTGACCGTGCTCTTGAAGTATAGGTCGAGCGGACGTGTGGTCCAGTGAATGATACCGAAACCGCTGCCGCCGGCACTCTGCACCAGCGAAGAAAAGTTGACGTAGGGCGTGTAAGGGCGGCCGATGTAGGTGCGGTCGTCGTGGTGGGCCCAGACGATGGGGATCAGGCGGCGGCCGCTGCGGACTTCGCGCAGAGCGCGCTGGCCGGCAGCGGTGTCGAAGACTGTGGACCAGTCCAGTGGCATCAGCTCGGCTTCCCGGGGCAGATAACGATCTGCGCTCTTCAGGAAAGTGAGACGCCAGGAGCCGGCAGCCAGTGCCACGTTGGCATGGCCCGTCTCTTTTAGAGCCCGGCCATAGACGGTCACGAGCTTTCCGATGGCGAACATGGAGGCGTCCACCGGTTCGCCGCTGAACTCGCCTTTCCAGGAAGGCGGAAATTCGTCCAGCTTGATTTCGGTCCAGGGCGTGGCGTTGTTGCGGAACCAGATAGCGAGGCGCGTGATCTGAGGGTAGGCGGCAAAGAGCTGTTCGACCTGCGCGCGATAGTAGGCGTAGCCTTCCGGCGTGTCGGGATTGGCCAAATGGTAGTTGCCCGAGGTGATCCGGGCAGAGGGCGAAAGGGCGGCGATGAGTTCCTGCGGGTTAGCCGAGAGAGTGTCGACATCGAGGGCGAAAGTGATGCCGAGACCACGGGACGCCGCGTGATCGAATACGCGTTGCATGAGAGCCCGCGCGGCCGGGACCCGCTCCGGCTCCGGCACCTTGGCGATGCTGGCGCCAAAGACCGGGTCGCTGAAGTGATCGCCGCCGATGAGACGGCGCACATCGTTGACGTGCTGCGTGCCCCAGTCCCGGCCGGCACGCGTCGTGGCGAGATAGCCGATGGGCTTCTGCTTGCCGCCGAACTGGAAGGTGAACATGGGGTTGTTGCCGTAGGCGTGAACCATGAGGCCGTTGAAGCGCATACGGGCGGAATGGTCGATGTAGCTCTGCCAGTCTTCGAACTCCCAGGTGGAAGCGCTGCTGAGGAAGTTGTGCCAGTCGAAGACGATCCGGTCCGCGAACACAGGCTCGTCGTGCAGTTCCCAATCTTCAAATGAGATGCCGCCACGACGGGGCGGCGGCAGAGTTTCCGAGGAGAGATAGAAGCCGCAGCCGAGCTTTTCGAGCAGCGCATAGACGGCCGGCAGCGCGCCTCGTGGACCGCTGGCGATCACCGCGCCGCGCGTCGTCCGCCGGATCTCATAGCCTTCCGCGCTGCCGGGTTTGTACACGAATTCCACCACCGCGGCGGCGGATGTGCCAGCCGCGGTGGTGAAGCGCTCATCGGGGTAGATCTTCGAGAGGTAGGAGACCAGCTCAGATGCGGCCAGCATCTGCGGAGGCGTGGCGTCCTTGGGGAGCGTCACGGCAACCTCCGCCACGCCAGGCGCGGCCAGGAGGATGCTGCATCCAAACAGGGCGGCGAACTTCATGCTCGTGCTCCTTGCGAACCTCGGGGGCTAGGTCCGGGCCAGCTTGGTGAAGAGGTCGTGGAAAACGGGATCGCGTTCCACGTGGGTGGCAACGCGGATCTGGTGCCGGCCGGACCGCTGTTCCCAGCGGAGGTCGCTGGTGAGGATGGGGCTGGGCACGAGCGCGGAGGGGATCCAGCGCGGCTCGATCATCCAGGCCACCGTCGAGATGTCCCAGATGACCTTCGACCAGGGATACGGCTGCGGTTTGCCTCTGGTGTGAACCTTGTAGTAGTCCACGAACTGATCGTAGAGGAAGTTGCAGAGGCGGGACTTGCCTTTGAGCCAGAACTCAGCTTCCGGCAACGTGGTGCGGAGGTGCTCGGCGACGTTCTTGGTTGGGATCTGCACCAGCGGCACGCCGCTGTCGAGCAAGACGCGCGAGGCGTGCGGATCCTGCATGAGATTGAACTCGCGAGCGGAGGGCCAGGAGTGACAGGCGCCGCCCAGCCAGACAACGACGATGCGGTCTTTGATCTTCGGCTCCAGCAGAATCGCCGAAGCGACGTTCACCGGGCAGCCCAGCGTGAGGACGTAGAGCGGCCCCTGGCGTGGCTGGAGCGCGCGGGCGACGAGGTCTTTCGCGGCTTCGCTCTCCACGGGAGCGCCGGCGGAAGCCATGAATCGAGCTGAGCCACGAAAGACGCGGCCCGCTGGGTCGTGCCCCAGGAACTTCATGAGACGGAGGATCTCGTCAAAGCTCTTCTGCATGCCGTCGGCTGGGCTGCTGGAGCGGTCGTTCAGGTATGGCGCGGCATAGACGGCCTCGACGGCCACGCGGTCCGGTGAGAGCAGCGCGTATGCGACGGCGTATTGATCGTCGATCTCGTTGTAGGTGTCGGAGTCGATCACGGCCTGGGTCTTGCCGGAGGGAGGCTGGAGGAGTTTCTGAAGAGAGGATTCCGCCACAGTGCTGGCCTGGCCGGAGGCGGCAGCCAGGGAAGCCGCGCCAAGCAGGCAATGTCTTCGATTGATCTTCATGGGATTTGCACTCCGCTCCGCATGCCGGAACTGGCGGTGAGTTGCGGTGCCGTTATGATACTGCAAAGGCAACGGGAACGACTGCGCCCGACCTGCGTCCGACCTGCGTCCGCTCAGCCACACAGTAGAATAGGTCGAGTGTCCGCTATGAAGAAGGGGAGTGCATGAAAATCAGAATTCTTGGGACGGCGCTCCAGGACACAGCCCGGCGCCAGTATGCCAGCACGTACCTGATCAACGAAACAGTGGCCATCGATGCAGGCTGCCTGGGGCTTTGGGGCTCGGCTGAGCAGCAGGAACGAGTGCGCCATGTGCTGCTGACGCACTCGCACGCGGACCATATCGCAACGCTCCCGCTGTTCCTCGAGACAGTGTGGACTCCCGCACCGGAGTGCCCCACGGTGCACGCCAGCCAGGCCACGCTCTCCACCTTGCGCCGCCACGTGTTCAATGAGGAGGTCTGGCCGGACTTCGAAGCTCTCTCCGAACGGATGCCACCGTTTGTCAGGTTTCGTGAGACGGAGTTGGAGGTTCCTTTCGAGGTCGAGGGCCTGCAGGTGACGCCGGTCCAGGTCCATCACGCCGTGCCGACACAGGGATATGTTGTCCGCGAAGGTGACCAGGCCGTGATTTTCGGTAGCGACACCGGCCCCACGAAGCGATTGTGGCAGGTGGCACGCGAGACGCCCGGATTGAAGGCGGTATTCCTGGAAGCGTCGTTTCCCAACCAATACCAGCGCGTGGCCCTAGCCTCGCTCCATCTGACGCCGGAGATGTTCGCGCACGAAGCGGCTCAATTACCGCCGGGGGTGCGCATCTTCGCCATCCACCTGAAGGTCCGTTACCGGGACGTCCTGGAACGGGAACTGCGGGCACTGAACCTGCCGAATCTCGAGATTGCAGAGTGTGAACGGGACTACGAGATGTGAGACGACTCGCGCAGATCATCCACGTCAAACCGGGCGAGGGAACTCGCGCGGCGGTCCTCTTTGCGCAGTATTTCTTCATTGTGGCCGCCGGCATCGCCGGCAAGGCCGCGCGCGACACGTTTTTCCTGAGCCGCTATGAGAAGTCTCTCCTGCCGCTCATGCTGGCAGCGTGCGCGGTGGCGGTGGCGCTCAGCGCGGCTCTCTATTCGCGGGTTAGCGGGAAGCTGAATGCCCGGCTGCTGTTTGACGGCGTGAACCTGCTGTTCCTGGCCGGCATCGCGCTGCTCAGCCTGGACCTGAACGGTCATGCGATTCCCGGATTCTACGTCTGGGTGGAGATCATCATCTCCATCCTGACGTTGTCCTTCTGGTTGATGGCCTCCGAGGTGTTCGATCCGCGCCAGGGCAAACGGCTCTTCGGACTGATCGGCGGGGGAGGATCGGCTGCGGCGATCTTCGTGGGCGCGGGCATCAAACCTTGCGTGAAGATGTTCGGCCCAAACGCGCTGGTTTGGGTGATTGCAGTAGTTTTGGTGTTGCAGTGGACACTGGGAAGGATCTCCCTGCGCTTCGCGCAGAGCCAACCCGCTCGCAGCTCGAAACCGCGTCAGGACAAGGCCAGCGGGTGCTTCGATCCTTACCTGATCGCGATCGCCGTGGTGGTCTGCCTGGCGGCGGTGTGCAGCCAGATTGTCGATTTTCAGTTCAAGATGTTCGCCGCGGAAGCCATGCCCAAGGAGGCGGACCTGGCAGCGTTCTTCGGTCATTTTTATGCGCTGACCGGGGCCGCGACACTGGCGGTGCAGTTCTTTCTGACTCCGATCCTGCTGGCCCGGTTCGGGCTGTTGGCCGGATTGCTGGCGCTGCCGCTCTTCATCGGCGCGGGATCATTGGCCGTGCTCTTCCAGCCCGGAGTGGCCAGCGCCGTTGTGGGAAAATTCGCCGATCAATCTCTGAAATTCACCATCAACAACTCTTCGCTGGAGTTGCTGTGGCTGCCTGTGCCAGCCGCTCGCCGCAAAGCGGTCCGGCCCGTCATTGGGGGGGCCATCAAATCCCTGGCGGAGTGCGCGGCGGGCCTGAGCGTGTTCGCTCTGGTGGGCATCACGGGACTGCGCTACCTGAGCCTGATCCCGCTGGGCGTCTTCACGGTTTGGGCGATTACCGTGGTGCGACTGCGTTCCCTCTATGTGAAAGCCCTGGCCGCGGCGATCGAAAAGCGGCAGATCGATGCCGAAGGGCTGGAGATCGACGCGCACGACCCGGCGTTTGCAAAACTGATCGAACGTTCGCTGCGCTCCGGCGACGAACTGCAGTGCCTGGCAGGGTTGGAGATGATCCAGGGCCTGCCTGTATCGCAGTGGAGCAACGCGCTGGAGACCTGCTTCCAGAACGGCTCGCCGTACCTTCGCAAACGCGTCCTGGAGATCTCTGCCGCGGATGCCGATGCACTCTCCGACCAGCAGGTGCTGGCCGCTCTGCGCCTGGAAGAACCGGTAGCCCTGGAGGCGATCCGCACCGCAACGGCTCGTCAGATTCACGGCGCCGGGCAGCAGTTGGCCTCCATGATGCACGGCGCTCCGCCGCGGCTCCGAGCTGCGGCCGCGGCGGCATTGCGCTCCGACGCGCGGCTCAGCGCGGATGCAACTCAAGTGCTGCGGCAGATGCTTGTAAGTTCTGACGTGGAAGAGTGTGCCGCGGCTATCGCGCACTTAACTGGCGATGAGCAGATTCTGCCGCCGCAGCGGGTGCATCAATTGCTGAACTCGCAATCGGCACCCGTACGCGAGGCGGCGCTGTCGGTGGTGCGCGAGAGAAGCGACACCTCCGCTCTCGCCGCGGTGATCGCCTGTTTCGACGAACCTCGGCTGGCGCCGGAAGCACACTCCGCGCTGAGAACACTCATGAATGGCGAGACATGCGCCCTTCTGGCTGAGTCGCTCCACAACGAACCCACGGGTTCCCGGCGCAAACTGGGCATCCTGCAGGCGTTGGCCGCGGAGGGCGGCGATGCTGCAATGGCCGTGCTGGTAAAAGCCATTGATCCACAGGATCTGGAAGCCTCCGCGCTCGTCCTCCGCTCGCTCATGGCGCGCTCGAACCGTGCTCCGCTGCCGGATGCAGTGCTGAATCAGGTGAAGTCGAAAGCGCCCGCTCTGCTGAGGAATGCCTATTCCCTCAACCGCCTTCTTTCGCTGATAGACAAGGAAGATGCAAACACGTTGCTGCACCGCGACTTGAAGGACCGAATGGCGCAGACGATCCCCGTGGTGCTGGGCGTGGAGACCCTCGGATCTCCGCATCGGGCCCTGGCAGATGCAGCCCTGATCGCCGCGGAAGGCGACTCCACGAAACTCCCCCTTCTGCTGGAACTGCTCGACAATGTTCTCGCCGCGGAGAAGCGCGCCTCCGTGATGCCGCTCATCGAACCTCTGCCGGTTCGCGAACGCGACGCCACCGGCGCACGGCTGTTCCCGGATCTGCCGCGGGAGTTGGAACCCGAATTGGAGCGAGTGGCGCAGTCCGAAAGGGATTGGCTCTCCGCCATCGCGATCGACTATGCCTGGAGAACAGGCCGCCAGCATCTTGTCGCGAATCTGGACTGGAACCGCGCTCCGAACCGTCCATTGACCAATGAAGTCCGTGCTGCCTATGAGCAGCGTCTCCACACCATGTACTCGACTCTTGAAAAGACACTACTGCTGAAGTCGGTCAGTCTCTTCGCCGACATCCCGGCGGAAAAGCTGGCGAAAGTTTCGCATATCGCGGATGAGACACGAATGAGCAAGGGCGAAACGGTGATGCGCGAAGGTGAATTCGGCGACTCGCTGTTCATCGTCGCCGATGGGTCCGTAGTGGTCCGCAAGGGCGGCCGCGACCTGGCCGTGCTCAAGAAGGGCGATTGTGTCGGCGAGATGGCGTTGCTCGACCACGCGCCCCGTTCGGCCGACGTCGTCGTACAGGAAGACGCGGCGCTGCTGCGCATTGCCCGGGAAGACTTCAATGAGGTGGCCGGGGCCAACCCGGAGATCTTCCAGGCTATCGTGCGGCTGCTGGCCCGCCGTTTGCGCGAAGCCAATCAGAAACTGGCGTCGCAAACAAAAGGAGCATGACCTCATGAGCATTCCGTCTGAGCATTCCCGAATCTCTGAAGTCATCTTCCGCTATGCCACGCGCATCGCTCAGGAACAGGAGCCGGACGCACTTCTGAATCTGAACGCCGGTATGGCGCGGGACCTTGTGGGCGCCGACCGCTGCAGCATCTGGCTGCTGGATCCCGACAGCTCCGAATTGCACACCAAGGTAGCTCACGGCGTGGGCGAGATCCGCGTGCCAGCAGGACATGGCCTGGTGGGCGCTTGCGTGCAGCAGGGCGAACCGATCCTGGTGAACGACACCTCTTCGGATGAGCGCTTCTTGCGCAAAGTGGATCTTGGCAGCGGCTACCAGACTCACTCCGTGCTGGCCATCCCTCTCCGAGGCGTGGGCGGGCGCATCATTGGCGCATTTCAGGCGCTGAACAAGCCCGGCGGTTTCACCGAGGAAGACGTGGCGTTGCTCGGTTTGGCCGGCTCGTACTCCGCCACGGCGATCGAAAGCCAGAAACTGCGCAAGGAAGCCGAGACGGCGCGGCTACTGCTGCGCGATCTCGAGATCGCCAAAGAAGTGCAGGCGATGCTGCTGCCTCGCGATCTGCCCAAGCTGCCCTTTGTCGAATGTGCCGCCTATTGCCGGCCCGCCAAATTCGTGGGTGGCGACTACTATGACGCCGTGGTCACGCCCAACGGCAGCCTGGCATTCACACTCGGCGACGTCTCGGGCAAAGGGATCGCGGCGGCTGTGCTGATGGCCAGTATTCAGGGCGCGCTGCGCACGCCGCTGATGCAGGGCCCGGACTCTCTGGCCACGCTCATGGCGGCCGTCAATCGATCCGTCCATGGCTCCACGCCCGCCGCGCGCTATTCCACTCTGTTCTGCGGCCTGCTCGAGGCCGGCGGCGCCCGTCTGCGTTACGTGAATGCCGGGCAATGCGCGCCGATGCTGCTTCATCAGGCCCGTGGCGGTGTGGAGGTCCAGCGATTGGATGCCGGCGGCACACCCATCGGATTGTTACCTATCGCGATGTACGAAGAAGCCGTCGTCGAACTGGCGCCGGGCGACGTACTCATCGGATTCAGCGACGGCATCAGCGAGGCCACCAACATCCACGATGAGATGTGGGACGAAACCCAGGTCGAGCTGTTGCTCCGCCAGAATTGGCAAAGGCCCGCCGCCGAAATCACAGATCTCATCGTCAAAGCCGCCGACGAGTTCACCGGAGAAGCCGAACAGGCCGACGACATGACGCTGCTGGCGCTGCGCGTCGGGCCGCGCAGCTAGCGACTGACCTCCACCACCGGAACCGGGCCCTTGCCCTTGAGTTCCACCATGCCGCGGGGCGTAATCGTCAGGCCGCTGAGCGCAGCGCCCTCCGCTTCCGTCACTGCCACCGCGCCTGGCGTGGAAGCCGCGGTCAGGCGGGATGCCACGTTCACAATGTCGCCCCAGATGTCGAACTGGTATCGCTCGCGGCCCACGATCCCCGCCATCACAGCGCCACGGTGGGCGCCGGCACGCACCACCCAGCCCGGCCCCACCAATGGCACCGCCGCGGAAATCTCCAGTGCGCACAGAACTGCGGCGCGCAGCGGATCGGCGTTGGGTGTCAGCAGGCCGGCCGTCGCCAGGAACGCGTCGCCGATGGTCTTAATCTTCTCCAAACCGTGACGCGCGGCCGTCTCTTCAAAGAGAATAAACAGATCGCTGAGGCTCCCCACCACCTCTTCCGGACTGTGTTGATCGCAGTATTTCGTAAAGCCCACCAGGTCCACGAACAGCACGGCCACGTTTTCGAAGCGCTGTGGCGCCACGTGCCCCGTGGCTTTGATCTCCGACACCGCGGCGGCCGGGAGGATGTTGTCGAGCAGAGCATCCACCTTCCGCTTCTCCCCTTCCAACTGCCTCTGCGCCTCCCGCAGCGACAGGTGCGTATTCACTCTCGCCAGCACCACCGGCGGCGAGAAGGGTTTGTGGATGTAATCGACGGCCCCCACCTCAAAGCCCATGGTTTCGTCCTCCGCCTCAGTTCGCGCGGTGAGGAAGATGACCGGAATGTCGTGTGTGGCGGGATCTTCTTTCAAGCGCCGGCAGACTTCGTAGCCGTCCATCTCCGGCATCATCACGTCGAGCAGGATGAGGTCCGGCGCCGGCTGCACCTTCACCAGTTCCAACGCCTTCGCGCCGCTGGTGGCGATCCTCGTCCTGTACTGGTCCTTGAGAATCGCGTGGGCCACCTGAATGTTGGCCGGAGCGTCGTCCACCAGCAGAATCAGCTTCTTTTCCGGGACAGGATTCATGATCCGGGTTCCTCTTCCAGGCCGGCAGCCTGCACTAACTCATCCAGGCGCCGCAGCGCGGCATCGAAATCGAACTCAGCGATCGCGGCATCCAGCTTCGCCGCCAACGGGCCGGGCGCCTTGTTGCCCAACGCGCTGGCAAACGCATTCGCGGCCTCCGCCGAATCACCATCGTTAGCCAACAGCAGCCCGCGCAACCGGGCGGCCGCGGCGGCTGCGGCGGCGGCATCGAATTCCGTCTTCCGCTCTTCGCTGCGTGATGAGACCGCCGCTGCCAGCGCTTCCCGGATCGCCGATACCCGCGATTCCATCACGATTCTCAATTGTGCCAGATTGCTCTCCACGTCCGGACGGCTGTCCTTGACTGACTTCTCCACCCTGGCCGACGCTTCCTGAACCGCCCGAATCCCGATGTTGCCGGACACGCCCTTGACGGTGTGCGCCAGCCTCTCGGCCAGGCCCGAGTCGCCCCTGTGCAACGCGGCCGCGATCTCATCCGCCACGCCGGCCTGCCGGGCGACGAACTGCTCCAACAGGCTGCGGTAGAGCTTCCTGCTGCCCGCCACGCGCCGCAGGCCGTCTTCCACATCCACGCCTTCGATCGTCGGGATCTCCACGTCCTCCGAAGCCGCGCGTTGTCGCGTCTGAGAAGCCGGCAGCGGCTTGGCCCAGCGGCCGATGGCGGCGAAGAGCGCGTCTGGATCGATCGGCTTGGTCACGTGATCGTTCATCCCTGCCTCCAGACAGCGCTGCCGCTCTTCGGCCAGCGCGTGCGCCGTCATGGCGAGGATGGGCAACCGGTCAAAGCGCGCGTCCTTGCGCAGAATGCCCACCGCGGTATAGCCATCCATCTCCGGCATCTGCAGGTCCATCAGCACCAGGTCGAACGGCGGCGGTTGCGGCCCTTCGGTCAGGATCTTCACGGCGATGCCGCCGTGGTTCGCCACCGTCACCTTGGCGCCCGCGCTTTCCAATAGTTCCACCGCCACCTGTTGGTTGATTTCGTTATCCTCCGTGAGCAGGATGCGCACGCCCTGCGCGTTGTGCTGCGCCGCCTCGCTCCGGTGGCCGGCCGCATCGGCATTCTGGTTCAGGCCGAACAGATCCATGAGCGTGTCGAAAAGCAGGGAGGTGCCGACGGGTTTCAGCAGATACCCGTCTGTGCCGAGCTTCTCCGCCTTGAGCCGCACCTCTTCCCGCCCGAACGCGGTGACGATCACTATCTTCGGACGATGCTTCAGGCGCAGATCCTGAAGGATGGCCGCGCTGGCCTGCAGTCCGTCCATGCCGGGCATCTGCCAGTCCATGAGGACGAGGCTGAATGGGTCCTGCTCGTCCGCATCCGCCAGAACCCGAATGCACTCTTCGCCGCTGCTCACCGATTGTGCGCGCAAAGCCAAGCCACCCAGCATGTCGCAGAGGATCTCGCGAGCCTGCGCGTTGTCGTCCACTACCAGCACTCGCAACCCGGCCAGATCCGGAATCAACCGCTTCTTTTCCTGCTCCCTGCCGACCCCGAAACAGGCGGTGAATTGGAACGTGCTTCCCCGCCCCGCGACACTCTCCACCCAGATCTCACCGCCCATCATCTCCACCAGCCGTTTGCAGATGGACAGTCCCAATCCCGTGCCGCCAAACTTCCGCGTCGTGGAAGCGTCGGCCTGACTGAACGCCTGGAACAGCCGTCCCGACTGCTCCGGCGTCATTCCAATTCCTGTGTCCCGCACTGAGAACTTCAGTTTCACCTGATCCGACAGCCGCTCCACCACATGCACTGAGGCCACTACTTCGCCATGCTCAGTGAACTTCACCGCGTTGTTCACCAGATTGATCAGGACCTGGCCCAGCCGCAACGGATCGCCCACCAGGATCGGCGGGATCGCCTGTTCGGAGGAGATCAGGAACTCCAGTCCCTTCTCCTGTGCCCTCTGTCCCACCACGGTGGAGAGGTTCTCCAGCACATCTTCGAAGCGAAACTCCGCGTTCTCAATATCCAGCTTTCCGGCTTCAATCTTGGAAAAATCCAGAATGTCGTTGATGATGCCGAGCAGGGATCCGGCAGCGGTGCGCACCTTCGTCAGGTAGTCGCGCTGCTTGGGGTTGAGCTCGGTCTTCAGCGCCAGATGTGTCATGCCGATAATGGCATTCATCGGCGTGCGGATCTCGTGGCTCATGTTCGCCAGGAACATGCTCTTGGCCGCGGTGGCCTCTTCCGCCTTCAACTTGGCCACCTCCAACTCCTCTTCGTTGCGCCGCCGTTCGATGCCCAGACAGATCCCGGCCGCGGCCTCACCCAGCGCCCGAAACTCTTCCGGCAGGAGCGGCGCCCGCCCGAACGTGGCCAGCACACCCATCAGTTTGCCCTTTACCACCAGCGGATGCCCCCCAACAGAGACAATGCCGTTCTGCCTGACCCAGCCCTCATCCAACCCCTCAACGCCGGCAGCCTCGTTCGTCTCCAGCACCTGCTGGCTGCCGCCGATCCGGCCGATCAGCAACTTGGCCGGACTCAACCGCGAGTTCGGCCCCGACAGATCCGTGCTCAGCCCCGTGCTGGCGCAGAGCAGCAGGTCTTCACTGTCCGGATCCTTGATCCAAATGCGCGTGAACACCGTACCCAGGCCGCTCTGCACCGCCTCTGCGCAGCTTTTGGCCATTTCGCCGAAATCCCGTGTTTCCAGCAGTGCACTGCTCACTTGCGCCTGCATCGCATCCAAACGGGCGCTCCTGTTCATGGCTTCCGCACTCTGTCGCAGCTCGGCCACCATCTTGTTGAAGATCTCCGTGAGCCCGCCTACTTCATCTTTCGAAACCACCGGCACCTGCACCGTCAGGTCGCCCACCGAAACCCTTGCCGCGGCGGACGCCAACCTCTGCACCGGTCTCACGATCGCCCGCGTGGCCAGCGCGGCGGACGCGGCCACTAGGAACAGCAGCATCGAAATCCAGATGCGGATCAGGTTCCTCATCTTGACGATGGCAAGCAATGCTTCGCTTTCATCCATGCGCGCCGCTACCGTCCAATGCAGGCCGGGAATCCGCAATGGACCATAGGAGATCAGGCTGCGGCCGCCGGAACTGCCGATCTGCACCCCTTGGCCTTCTTTGCCGGCCAGCGCAGCCTCCACGGAAGGGAGCCGAACCTCCTGTTGCAGAGCCGTGGTCTGATACGCGCCAATCCGCTGCAGCGTCGCCTCCGGCACGCCCCGCGCACGCATGCGGCGAATGTGGCCTTCCGGGTCGTTCACATAACCGCGCGAATTGGTGCGCAGCAGATAGTCCGGGCCCACGATTCCGGTGTCTCCCGTCTTGCCGAGCCCATCACGTTCCCAGCCGTGATCTCCGGATACCATGCGGTCGAGTTCGTGGATGCTGAACTGGAACACGATCACGCCCACGCGCTTCGATCCGTCGTAGATCGAATTCGAGATGAAAGCGGCCGGTGCGCCCAGGGTTGGCTCGTATGGAGCGAAGTCGACGAGTTGCGCCTCATCGGGGTTAGAGTCGTTGCGGCTCGCCAGGAAGGCGCGCCCTAGTCCGGTGTCGCGATACGGCCCGTCGATCAAGCTGGTGGCAAAGTCGGGCTGTTTCGCCACGCTATACACAACCCGGCCCGTCTCGCTGTCGATCAGAAAAAAATCATAGTAACCGAATTGGCGCGCGACCCTGCGAAACGACGAGTGGTACTTCTGATGAACCCGGCTGTATGCGCTGCCGTCCCCCGCCCTGTTCAATTGATCCCGCTGGTCTCTCGGGAACGGGTTTTTGACGATGTAGTGATGCTGTAAGTAGTACGGCGCGCGCCCCGCCGGAAGATACTCATGGTGCGGCCTTAGCTTGGGCATGAGCTTGCCCAGCCTCGAGAGGTAATCCGACTCGTAGAACAGCCGCAGGTTCTCAGCCTGAACGGGATCCGGCGCCGGCCCGTCCAACTCGCGGAACGACTGCCGGAACTCCCGCATCGCATCGATCATCATTCGATCCATGCTCAGCGTGATGATGTGGTTCCGCAGGTTCCCGAAGTACGATTCCACCTGCTGCGCTTTCGCCCGCCTGATCCCCGCCAGTTGCCGCAGCGCGGCATCCGTGAGCCCTTCGCTCGCCTCACGGTAGGCGATGTAGGAGGCCACCACCACGGATATGCCGGCGATCGCCCCCATTGTCAGCAGCAGTTTGTTGCGGATTCTCACGAATCAATTCCCTAGTCTCCCAGCATAGTGTCCGGGCCGCCTGCTCACAATCCCGCGCCTGCGCCTCTGGAGCAATAGAAAAGGCCGGGGCGTTGGCCCCGGCCTCTTCCTGGTTCAGTGTGAAACTGGCTTACTCGGCGTCGGTGAAAGGATCGTCGACGTTCAGTTCGCCACCCTCGCTGCCGCTCAGGTAGCCACCCTTGGTCTCGTCGTCGTAGACGTTGAAGGTGTCGGTCATGAGGGCATCCTCCTGCACCGGTTCTTCCACAACGTCTTCGCCCGCGATCTTCACCCGGCGGTAGTAATCCATGCCGGTACCGGCCGGAATGAGCCGGCCCATGATCACGTTCTCCTTCAGGCCGCGCAGGTAGTCCACCTTGCCGTTGATGGCGGCTTCGGTGAGCACGCGCGTGGTCTCCTGGAACGAAGCGGCCGAGATGAAGCTGTCGGTAGACAGCGACGCCTTGGTGATGCCCAGCAGCACGGGAGAGCCCTGCGCCGAACGCCCGCTCGCATCGCGAACGCGCTCGTTCTCTTCCTTGAACTTGAAGCGGTCGACGATCTCTTCCGGCAGGAAGTCCGTGTCGCCGATGTCCTCAATCTTCACCCAGCGCATCATCTGGCGGACGATGACCTCCAGGTGCTTGTCGTTGATGTTGACGCCCTGCAACCGGTAAACTTCCTGAATTTCATTGACGAGATACTTCTGCAGTTCTTTCTCGCCGAGGACTTTCAGAATGTCGTGCGGATTGCGCGGACCGTCCATCAGAGGATCGCCGGCTTTCACGCGCTCACCGTCCTGCACGTTGATGTGCACACCGCGCGGGATGGAGTATTCCTTCTCGGTCCTGTCGTCGGTGACGACCGTGACCTTGCGGAAGCCCTTCACGACCTCGCCGATCCGGACCACGCCGTTCACTTCGCTCATCACGGCCGTCTCACGCGGCTTGCGCGCTTCGAAGAGTTCCACCACGCGCGGCAGGCCGCCCGTGATGTCCTTGGTCTTCGTGGTCGCGCGCGGAATCTTGGCCAGCACGTCGCCGGCGTGTACCGTCTCTCCGTCGCGCACGCTCAGGTGAGCATGGGTCGGCATCAGGTAGCGGCGCTCGTCGTGCTTGCCACCGCCTTCCGGCCGGATGATGATCGTCGGCAGGCGCTTCTCGTCCGGCGAGTCGATGATGACCCACTGCGACAGGCCCGTCACCTCGTCCACCTGTTCGTGGTAAGTGACGTTCTCGGTGATGTCCTTGAAGTGGACCGTGCCCGAGATTTCCGTCAGGATCGAGAAGGCGTACGGATCCCATTCGAGCAGGACCTGGTTCTCCTTCACGGGAGCCCCGTCCTCCACCAGGATCTTGGCGCCGTACACCACCTGGTAACGTTCACGCTCGCGGCCTTTCTCGTCCACCGTCGCCACCAGGCCCGAACGGTTCATGGCGATGATCTCGCCCTGCGCGTTGCGGACCGTGTTGATGCCGATGTAGCGGGCAAAGCCGTCATAGCGCGCTTCCACGTTGTTCTGCGCCACGCCCGAAGAGGCCGCGCCGCCGATGTGGAACGTACGCATGGTGAGCTGCGTGCCGGGTTCGCCGATGGACTGTGCGGAGATGATGCCGACAGCCTCGCCGCGCTCCACCAGCCTGCCGGTGGCCAGGTTGCGGCCGTAGCAGAGCTGGCAGACGCCGCGCTTCGATTCGCAGGTCAGCACCGAGCGGATCTTCACGCGGTCGATACCGGCGTCCTGGATCGCCTGCGCCAGGTCTTCCGTGATCACTTCGTTGGCCTGGACGATCGTCTTGCCTTCATAGTCGAGCTGGTCTTCCAGCGCCACGCGGCCCACGATGCGGTCGCGCAGCGGCTCGATGATTTCGCCCGATTCCACGATCGGCTCGACGTAGATGCCATCCGCCGTGCCGCAGTCGAACTCCGTGATGATCACGTCCTGCGCCACGTCGCACAGGCGGCGGGTGAGGTAGCCCGAGTCGGCCGTCTTCAGCGCCGTGTCGGCCAAACCCTTGCGCGCGCCGTGCGTCGAGATGAAGTACTGCAGCACGTTCAGCCCTTCGCGGAAGTTCGCCGTAATCGGCGTTTCGATAATCTCGCCGTTCGGCTTCGCCATCAGGCCGCGCATACCGGACAACTGGCGGATCTGCTGTTTCGAACCGCGCGCGCCGGAGTCGGCCATGATGTAGATCGGGTTCAGGTAGCGCCCGCTCTTGTCGTCACGTTCCATCGTCTTGAACATTTCCGCCGACACTTCGTCGGTGACCTTGTTCCAGATTTCGATGATCTTGTTGTAGCGCTCGCCGTGCGTGATGGCGCCTTCCTGGTACTGGTTCTGGACCTCGACCACCTGCTTCTCGGCTTCCTTCACCAGTTTCGGCTTGGATTCCGGAACCACCATGTCGTCGATGCCGATCGAAACGCCGGCGCGGGTGGCCGACAGGAACCCGAGTTCCTTCACGTCGTCCAGCATGCGCACCGTCGTCTGCAACCCGAATTTCAGGTAGCAGTACTGCACCAGTTGCGTCAGGCCCTTCTTCTTCAACAGGCCGTTCACGAACGGCATTTCATCCGGCAGGATGTCGTTCATCACGACGCGGCCCACCGAGGTCTCCATGTCGGTCTTCGTGTACTCAACCGGCTCCGTGTGGAGCACGTCCTGCGAGTCGTAGGCGGTCGCCAGGTCGATCACACGCCCCGTGTAACGCAGCGTGATGGGAGTCTGCGTCTCTACTTCACCCATTTCGTAGGCGATGAGAACGTCTTCCACCGAGGCGAACTTCTTGCCTTCGCCCTTGCTGCCCTTGCGCACCTTGGTGAGGTAGTAGAGGCCAAGCACCATGTCCTGCGTCGGCACCGCGATCGGCGAACCGTGCGCGGGCGACAGGATGTTGTTGGCGCTCAGCATCAGCGTGCCAGCTTCAATCTGCGCTTCGGGAGAAAGCGGAATGTGCACGGCCATCTGGTCGCCGTCGAAGTCGGCGTTGAACGCCGTGCAGACCAGCGGGTGGATCTTCAGCGCCTTGCCGTCCACCAGCACCGGTTCAAAGGCCTGGATGCCGAGGCGGTGCAGCGTCGGAGCGCGGTTCAGCAGGATGGGATGTTCCTTGATGACCTCTTCGAGGATGTCCCACACCACCGGATCCTGCTGCTCCACCAGCTCCTTGGCCTGCTTGATGGTCGTGCAATGGCCGCGCAGTTCGAGGCGATGATAGATGAACGGCTTGAACAGCTCCAGGGCCATCTTCTTGGGAAGGCCGGCCTGGTGCAGCTTCAGTTCGGGACCGACGACGATCACCGAACGGCCCGAGTAGTCCACGCGCTTGCCCAGCAGGTTCTGGCGGAAGCGGCCCTGCTTGCCCTTGAGTGCGTCGGAGAGCGACTTCAGCGGGCGGTTGTTCGCCCCGCGCAGCACGCGGCCGCGCCGGCCGTTGTCGAACAGCGCGTCCACCGCCTCCTGCAGCATGCGCTTCTCGTTGCGCACAATCACGTCCGGCGCGTGCAGCTCGATCAGCTTCTTCAACCGGTTGTTGCGGTTGATCACGCGGCGGTAGAGGTCGTTCAGGTCCGACGTCGCGAAGCGGCCGCCGTCCAGCGGCACCAGCGGGCGCAGTTCCGGCGGAATTACAGGCAGCACGTCGAGAATCATCCACTCCGGCTTGTTGCCGGACTTGCGGAAGCTCTCCGTCACGCGCAGCCGCTTGGCGTACTTCAGCTTCTTCTGCTGGCTCTGCTCCGTCTTCATCCGCTCCCGGATCTCTACCGAGAGCGATTCAACGTCGACGAGCTTCAGCAGTTCCTTGATGCCCTCCGCGCCCATCATCGCGACGTACTTGCCGGCGAACTCCTGGTCGAGCTGCCGCTTCCGTTCATCGGTGATCACTTCGGCGCGGCTCAGGCCCGTGCCTTCGCCCGGGTCCACCACTGCGAATGCTTCGAAGTAAAGCACGCGCTCCAGGTCGCGCAACGTGATATCCAACAGGTAGCCGATGCGCGAAGGCAGGCCTTTGAAGAACCACACATGCGAGCAGGGGCTGGCCAGCTCGATGTGGCCCAGCCGTTCGCGGCGCACGCGCGAAAGCGTCACTTCCACTCCGCACTTGTCGCAGATGACGCCGCGGTGCTTCATGCGCTTGTACTTGCCGCACAGGCATTCCCAGTCCGCGATGGGACCGAAAATGCGCGCGCAGAACAGTCCGTCGCGCTCCGGCTTGAAGGTCCGGTAGTTGATCGTTTCCGGCTTCGTTACTTCGCCATGCGACCAGCTCCGGATCTTCTCCGGTGAGGCCAGGCTGATCCGGATCGAATCAAAGTCCGCAATCAGGTTCGTGCGATCGTAAGGGGATGATCTGTACATATTCGCCTCCTGTCCTTTCCCGGTCCTAGTCCGCGGCCATCGCCGTGTCGAGGAATTCCTTCGGTTTCTTCATCAGTTCCACATCCAGGCAGAGCGATTGCAGTTCCCGGATGAGAACGTTGAACGATTCCGGCACGCCCGGTTCGGCGGCGGCTTCGCCCTTCACGATCGCTTCGTAGATCTTCGCGCGGCCAAACACGTCGTCAGACTTGGCCGTCAGCAGTTCCTGCAGCACGTACGCCGCGCCGTAGGCTTCCAGCGCCCACACTTCCATTTCGCCGAACCGCTGGCCGCCGAACTGCGCCTTGCCGCCCAGAGGCTGCTGCGTGATCAGCGAATACGGCCCGATCGAGCGGGCGTGGATCTTGTCGTCCACCAGGTGGCTCAGCTTCAGCATGTAGATGATGCCGACCGTCACCGGCTGCTCGAAGTTCTGGCCCGTCATGCCGTCATACAGCGTCACCTTGCCGGAACTCGGCAGGCTGGCCTTCTGTAGCTGGCCCTTGATGTCGGCTTCGGTGGCGCCGTCAAATACCGGCGTGGCGAACTTCACGCCCAGCGCGCGGCCCGCCCAACCGAGGTGCGTCTCCAGAATCTGTCCGACGTTCATACGGGAAGGAACGCCCAGCGGATTCAGGATGATCTCCACCGGCGTGCCGTCGGCGAGGTAAGGCATGTCCTCTTCCGGCACAATGCGCGAGATCACACCCTTGTTGCCGTGGCGGCCGGCCATCTTATCGCCCACCGACAGCTTGCGCTTCATGGCGATGTAGATCTTCACGGTCTTGATCACGCCCGGAGGCAGCTCGTCTCCCTTCTTGAGCTTGGCGATCTTCTCCTCCGTGATCTTTTCCAGCACCATGATCTGGCGCGAGGTCAGCTCTTCAATCTCGTCGATCGCCTCGTTCAGGCGCGGATCGCGAGTGGACAGCTTCATGCGCTTCAGGTCGCGGGCCTTCATCTTCTCGATGAGGTCGCGCGTCAGCGGCACACCCTTGCTCAGCAGCTTGCGGTTGGTCTTTTCGTCGTGCAGGTCGGCCGTCACTTCCTTGCCTTCCAGCAGGATCGACAGCCGCTTGGCGCGCTCGTCGCCGAGAATGCGCTTTTCGTCCTCGAGGTTGCGGTGCAGCTTCTGAACCTGCTCGTCGAGAATCGACTTGCTGCGCTCATCCAGGTCGGCGCCCTTGCGCGAGAAGACCTTCGCGTCGACCACCACGCCCTCGATGCCCGGCGGGCAGTAGAGCGAGGCGTCCTTCACGTCGCCCGCCTTTTCGCCGAAGATCGCCCGCAGGAGCTTCTCTTCCGGCGTCAGCTGCGTCTCGCCCTTCGGCGTGACCTTGCCCACCAGGATGTCGCCCGGCTTCACCTTGGCGCCGATCATGATGATGCCGCTCTCGTCCAGGCTGCGCAGGAAGCTCTCGCTGATGTTCGGAATGTCGCGAGTGATCTCCTCCGGGCCCAGCTTCGTGTCGCGGGCTTCGATTTCGAACTCCTCAATGTGAATCGAGGTGTAGTAGTCTTCCTTCACCAGCTTCTCGCTGACGATGATCGCGTCCTCGAAGTTGCAGCCGCGCCAGGGCATGAACGCCACCAGCACGTTGCGGCCCAAGGCCAGTTCGCCCTGGTCCGTGCAGGGCCCGTCGGCCAGCACGTCGCCCTTCTTCACCCGCTGACCCTGCCACACGATCGGCTTCTGGTTGATGCAGGTGTTCTGATTGGAGCGCTTGAACTTCGTCAACGGGTAGATGTCGGCGCCGACTTCGCGCGACATCTGGCCTTCGTGAATGTTGCCTTCGACGCGGACAATGATGCGTTCGCTGTCGACGCTATCCACAATGCCCGAGCGCTTGCAGATGACCACCGCGCCGCTATCGCGCGCCGTCACCTTCTCCATGCCCGTGCCCACGATCGGCGAATCGGCCCGCAGCAGCGGCACCGCCTGGCGCTGCATGTTGCTGCCCATCAACGCGCGGTTGGCGTCGTCGTTTTCAAGGAACGGAATCAGCGACGCGGCCACCGAAACAAGCTGCTTCGGGCTGACGTCCATGTATTCGATCATGTCGCGGCTGGTCAACGTGAAGTTGCCCGCCTTGCGCGAGTTCACCAGCTCGTCCTGGATCTTCCCATTCGAATCCAGCGCCAGGTTGGCCTGCGCGATGACGTACTTGTCTTCGTCCCACGCCGAGAGGTAGTCGCAGTGCGCTTCCCACTCCGGCTGGTTCTTCTTCACCTCGGCCGAGGCCAGCGCTTTGTCCAGCTCCTTGCGGGTGATCACCTGGCCCACTTTGTAGTTCGTGGCGCCCGGGTTCAGAATCCGCACGTCGTCCTGCACCACGGAGTCGATCACGCGGCTGTACGGGCTCTCGATGAAGCCGTATTCGTTGATCCGCGCGAAGCACGACAGCGAGGAGATCAGACCGATGTTCGGACCTTCCGGCGTCTCAATCGGACAGATGCGGCCGTAGTGCGTCGTGTGCACGTCGCGCACTTCGAAGCCGGCGCGTTCGCGGCTCAGTCCGCCTGGCCCAAGCGCCGACAGGCGCCGCTTGTGCGTGATCTCCGACAACGGATTGGTCTGATCCATGAACTGCGACAACTGGCTCGACCCGAAGAACTCGCGGATCGCCGCCATCACCGGCTTGGCGTTCACCAGGTCGTGCGGCATCGCCGTCGACATCTCCTGGTAGACCGCCATCTTCTCCTTGATGGCGCGCTCCATCCTCACCAGACCGATGCGGAACTGGTTCTCCAGCAGTTCGCCCACCGCGCGCACGCGGCGGTTGCCCAGGTGGTCGATGTCGTCCACCGCGCCGGCGCCCTTCTTGAGCTTCAGCAGGTACTTGATCGTGTCGATGAAGTCCTTCTCTTCCAGCGTCCGCCGGTCCAGCGGATTGCCCTGCCAGCCCGTCGGAGCATATTCGGCCTGGTCGTAGAGCTTGATGTTGAACTTCATGCGGCCCACGCGCGAAAAATCGTACTTGCGCGGGTCGAAGAACATGCCGTAGAAGAGCTGGTTGGCCGTGTCCAATGTCGGCGGGTCGCCCGGGCGCAGCTTGCGGTAGATCTCCAGCAGCGCCTCGTTCTGGCTCTTCACCGGGTCTTTCTTCAGCGTGGACGAGATGACGCTGCCCACTTCATCGCGGTCCGGGAAGAAGACTTCGATCTTCTTGATTCCGGCATCCATCAGCTTGGCCAGCATCGAGGCGGTCAGCTCCTGATTCGCCTCCGCCAGCACTTCGCCCGTCTCCATGTCGATCACATCGGCGGCCATCCAGGCGCCTTCGATCTCCGAAGTGTTCACTTCCACTTGGTCGATGCGCGCCTTGCGGCACGCTTCGAGGGTCGATTCCTTGATCTTGCGGTTGGCCGGGTGGATCACTTCCCCGCCCTTGGTCGCAATCGCACTGCCCAGCTTCACGCCTACCAGTGATTCGTCGATCTTCCAGAAGATCCGGCGGTCTTTCAGCGTCAACTCGCTCAGCTTGTAGAAGCTCTTGACCACGTCCGCGTCGGCCTTGATGCCCAGCGCGCGGAGGAACACCGTGCCGTAGAACTTGCGTTTGCGGTCGATGCGCACATACAGCAGGTTCTTTGAATCAAATTCAAACTCCACCCAGCTCCCGCGATAGGGAATGATCTTGCCGAGGAAGTAGTTCTGGGCCTGGACCTTTTCAAAAAACACGCCCGGCGAGCGGTGCAACTGGCTGACAATCACGCGCTCGGTGCCGTTGATGATGAACGTGCCGTTGGCGCTCATCAGCGGGATTTCGCCGAAGAACACCTCCTGCTCCTTGAACTCGCGCACGGTCTTGTTGCCGGCTTCGTCCTTGTCATACATCTTCAGGCGAATGGTCACCTTGAGTGGCGCGGCATACGTCATGCCCCGCTCCTCGCACTCGGCCTGGTCGTACTTCAACTGCAAACCCACCGGGTCGCCGCAGCGGTTACAGAAGGTGACGATGTTCTTGTTGAAGGTTCCGCACTTGTCGCAAAGCACGTCGCCCGGGTGGAAGGGGTCCGTCTTGATCGTCGCGCCGCAAGCCGGGTTCCGGCAGACCGTGCGCAGGTGGTTCAAGCCCTTCAGGCTGCCGCACTTGCACTCCCAGTTGCCGATGGAGTAGTCCACGAACTCCAGTTCGGACAATCCTCGGAAGTCGGTGATCGGAAAGACGCTCTTAAAGACGCTCTGCAGGCCGATGTCGTCGCGCTCATCGGGCAGCAAGTCCATCTGCAGGAAACGCTCGTAGCTCCGCTTCTGAACCTCAATCAGGTTCGGAATCGGAACTGAAGTTTTGATCTTTGAAAAATCGACGCGCTCGATCGGCGTGCCTTGGGACGCAGTTGCCATTCTCCACTCCTTGAATCCGCCGGCCGCCCCTCTCCGGGCAGCAGACGTACCCTCGCGCGCCGCCTAATCGGGCGCACAGGGCCTCTTCTTCAGTGCACTTGCGGGAGGTGCCCGGCGCAGGAACGTCTGTCACCAAGGGCAGAGGAATCAGATATCAACAGTCTAACAAGCAGAAAACAGGTCGTCAAACACACCGAAACAAACAGACACACAGGCGGCATCGGCGCCTTTCCGGCGCTTTGCCGCCTGTGCACGGTTCACTTCGAGCTTCCACCCGGGATTCAGGGTGGTCACTACTTGATTTCGACGGTGGCGCCGGCGTCCACGAACTT
>JARKQJ010000140.1 GCA_029973955.1 Paludibaculum sp.
ATATAGAGTTGGGGGGAGCCGCTGCGGTTGACGGTTTGGGTGGGGGTACCGGCGGAGGTGGGCGAACCGGCGTCGCCTGAGTCAGTGACGGTGATGGAGAAGGAAGCCGGCGCGGCGGCGGGGGCGGCGGCCTTCTGCAGCGAGGCGACCCACTGCGGGGTGACCTGGATGCTGCGGACGGTGGGGCGCGAGTTGCGGGGCTGGTAGGAGAGGGCGACGGAGTCGATGAGGGGTGCGCCGGTGGCGCCGGGGGTGAGCTCGACCTTCCATTGGATAAAGCGGGCGTTGGGGCTGGAGATGGCGGCCTGATCGGGGTTGGAGATGGGGGCGGACCACTCGGACCAGGTCTTATCGGGGCGCATGGAGTTGCCGGTGCGGGTGCGGAAGGCGAGCTGGCCGGAGTTGAGCTCGGCGCGCCATTCGAGGCGGCCCCAACGGGCGGCGTTGCCGGCGTCGTGGACGGGGGACTCGAAGGCGCCGGAAGGGGCGGCGCGGCCGTTGAGGCGGAAGAGCTTGCCGAGGTTGGAGGTGGCGGCGATCAAGGAATTAGGGGCAGCGAGGAGGCGGGTGGTTTCGCCTTCGAGGGTTTCGAGGAGGAGGGTGGCCTTGAGGTCGGAGGAGAGGCGATAGATGCGGCCGCGGAGGTCCGTGGAGAAGAGGAGTTCGTTGCCGCGGACGGCGAGGTCGTAGACGTTCTCTTCCTTGGAGGACCAGAGGGTTTCGACGGTCTGGTCGGGGTAGACGCGATAGAGGGCGGCCTTTTCGGCGGAGAGGTCGATGGCGGCGGGGGGAGGCGGAAGCTCGGTGGCGGCGGTGGGGGGCTTGGCGGCTTCGGGTTTGGGCTTGAGATCGACGCCGGTCTGGGCGGAGGCGTCGGCATCGGCGGTGACGGTGATGGTGGTGGTGACGACGCCGAGATTAGGCTGATTGGCGGCGGCGCTGGTGGCGGCCTGGGCCTGCTTCTGAGCGAGGGTACCGCCGAGGGCGGCGACATAGAGAGAGCCATCGGCGGCGGGGACGATGGCGCGGATTTCGGGGAGGTTCGAATCGTAGAGGACGAAGGCCTTGGCTTTTGAAGGATCGGCGCTGGCGTCGATGCGATAGAGGATGCCGTTGGGTTCGGAGCCGGCGAGGAGGCGGCCCTGGGAGTCGAAGGCGAGGGCGGTGATGTGGGCCTGGCCGGTTTCGTAGTAGAGTTCGCCTTTGCCGTCGGGGGTGATGCGGTAGATGCGGCCCTGGTCGCCGGTGCCGGCGAAGATGGCGCCGTCGGGGGCGGCGGCGAGGGTCCAGACGTAGGCGGAGCCGGGGTTGAAGATTTCGGTGGCTTTGCCGTTTTCGATGCGGTAGATGCGGCCCTTGGGCGAGGTGGCGGCGTAGAGGCGGCCTTTGGCGTCGAGGGTGAGTGCGAAGACTTCAGGCAGGGGGGCGGACCAGAGGAGGGTGGGCTGGCCGCCGGGCTTGAGCTGATAGACGCGGCCGCGGTGACCGGTGGAGAAGTAGAGGGTGCCATCGGGGGCGGAGACGACGGACCAGACGCCGGCCTCGCCGGTGTTGGCGAGGGTTTGGAGGGCGGGGGCGAGGGTGAGGCGGCCGTCGCGGGTGAGGGAGATGGCCTGGAAGCGGCCCTTGAGGAAGTCCTGATAGGTATTGGATTCCCAGACGGAGGCCGGGCCGGCGACGGCGAGCGAGGCGGCGAGAGCTAGGGTTGCGAGGCGCGAGAGAGGGGTCATTCCTTGACTTCCACCTGGATGGTTTTGGAGCCGGAGAAGAGGGCGTCGGCGGGGTCCATGAGGATTTCGGCGACGAGGGAGTTGGGCTGCGGAGCAGCGGTGTTTTTGAGGACGGCGGCCATGGAAGAGGGGGGCGCGGGGAGGTTTTCGCCCTGGACCTGGAGGCTGGGGGCGATGCGCCAGACGCGGAGGTAGGGCCGGTTGTTGGCGTGCAGGCCGAGGAGGAAGCTTTTGAGCTGATCTGGCGAGCGGGGTGGTGTGAGGAGGAACTGGCGGAACTCGGCGAGGTTGGCGGAGGGGCCATCGGTGGCGGTGAAGTAGAGGATGCCGGCGGGGGCGCCAATGGGGACCTGATAGCGGGCGGTGCGGCTGACTTCGACGCCGCGTTCGCCGGTATAGACGGCGGTGATCTCGACGGTTTCGCCGGGGCGGACTTCGCGGCGGGAGGGCCAGAGGTTATCGAGGGTGAGCTGGCGTTTATCGGAAGAGATTTCGAGGTTGAGTTCGAGGCCGCGCATTTTGAGGGAGTCGAAACCGGAGGAGAGGACGGCGGCGACGGGAGCGGCGATGGCGGCGGCGGCCTGCTGGGGTGCGCCCATTTCGGAGGCGTAGAGGTTAGAGAGCGGGATGGGGGGCGCGTTATCGAGGAGGAGGCGGCCGTTGAGGGAGATGGTGGAGAGGCCGGAGGTGCGTTCGGTGGCGTCGATGGCGGAGAAGATGGCGAGCTGGAGGAGGAGCGGGGTAAAGAGGCGGTCCTGGATCATATTGAAGCGGTAGGACCACTGGCGGGGCGAGAGGTCGCGGGAGCGGAGGTTGAGGGTGATGGGGAGGAGGCTGGCCTGGCGGCCGAGGACGCCGGCGATGGCGGTATTGCGGTCCTGGGTGATAGTGCCGAGCCACTCGCGGGGGGTAGAGATCTTAAAAGAAGAGTTGAGGGAGGGCAGGAGGGTGACGACTTCAGCGCGGGCGAAAGGCATTTCGGTATCGCCGGTGGCGAGGAAGCGGTGGCCGAAGGCGTAAACGCGGTTGCCGTCGACGTGGGTGACGGTGCCGTCGGCGCCGACGGAGAGATCGCCGGTGATGAGCTGGACGCTGATCATGGAGCCGGGGAGAGGGGGCGCGGGTTTGGCGGGCTGGACGGGGCGGCCGCCGCCGGAGACGCCCTGGACGGGCTCCAGGCCGAGGGCGCGGAAGGCGGGAGTGAAGTGATCGACGGCGGCGCGCGTGAAGCCGGAGAGCCAGAAGGGGGAGGCGATTTCCGTGAGGCGGGCGGAGCCGAAGGGAAGTTCCTGGCGCGGGGGGAGGGCGGCGGCGACCTGGAGCGGGTCGAGTGTGATTCCGGCGGCGCGGCGCGGAATGGGTTCGTTCTGGAGCATCTCTTCGATAGGGCGGATGCCGGCGATGGGTTCCTTAGAGAAGGGGAAGGAGAGGGCGACGGCGCCGGCGAGGCGGCCATCAATGTAGATGGGGCTGCCGGACATGCCCTGGAGGACGCCGGTTTGGGCGAGGGGTCCGCCGGAGAGGCGTGCGAGGATGATGGACTGTTTGGGGCCGGCGTTTTCAAGGACGCCGAGGATTTCGCACTGAAACTCCTCGATGCGAGTGGAGGAGAAGACGGTGCGGCCGGTGGCCTTCATGCCGGCGCGGATGTCGCGCAGGGGGAAGATGGCCGGGGCGGGGTTTTGGGCCGCGGCGGCGAGGGTCGCGAGGATGAAAATGGAAAGCACTCGCACGATCTTCATTGTAGACACCGAGTGTGCCCGGAAAGGGTGGTTAGGTTATAGTAGAAGGGTACCCATTGAAGGCTGGCGCGGTAGCCAAGTGGTAAGGCAGAGGTCTGCAAAACCTTTATTCGCCGGTTCGATTCCGGCCCGCGCCTCCAAGCTGAGTGATTGGCGCACTTAGCTTTTCGCCGACGGCAAGGGTGCGATCCCCAAGAGATTCCTTGTTCTGCGACCCGGCCAGGGGTGTATTTGCGCACTTGTGGTGCGCGACCCGGGCGGCGGGCACCGGATTGGAAGCCGCGCGGGCGGTGGGCTGGCGCGCGCGGCCAGATGTGGCAATCGGACGGCATTACTTTGCGGCCGTCTTTTTGAAGAGTGCGGCGGATTCCTGGATGCACTCCTGGTTTGCCAGTTGGTAGAGGTCGACGAAGAGCTGGCGGTCGTGGAAGCCGAGATCGGGAGAGTTGGCGGCTTCGACGAGATCGGGG
>JARKQJ010000155.1 GCA_029973955.1 Paludibaculum sp.
CAATTGGTGGGATCCCCAGTGGCCCGCCGGTCTCGAACAGACCCTCAACCCCGAAGTCGGCGTCCGCCAGCGCGGCACCGTCGAAAAGTGCAACTTCTGCCACGGCCGCTGGCACGCCGCCCGCCAGGAAGCCGCCGCCAAAGGCGAAAAGGGCCCCGTCTCCTACCAGCCCGCCTGCGCCGAGGCCTGCCCCGCCCAGGCCATCACCTTCGGCGACCTCAAGCAGCCCGAGTTCGCCGCCAAGGCCGCCGAGCCCTCCTGCTTCCACCTCCTCGAGTCCCTCGGCACCGGCCCCAAGATCGTCTACAAGACCGCCAGCGCCTCCCTCCGCAAAGCCATCCAGGAGTCCCACCATGCCTAGTGCTCTCGCCTCCGCCCCGGCCGCGTCCGTCGATCGCCGCTTCATCAATCGCGGCGCCACACGGACCTCGCTCTCGCGCTTCGCCCTCTGGCTCCTCCCCTGGTTCGGCCTCCTCGCCCTCGGCGGCTACGCCATGTTCCTCTGCCTCACCCAGGGCCTCTTCCATACCAACATGGATAACCGCTATGCCTTCGGCCTCTGGATCTTCCTCGACCTCACCGTCATCGCCCTCGGCGCCGGAGCCTTCTTCACCGGCTTCCTCCTCTACGTCCTCCACAAAAAGGAACTCAAGGCCGTCATCAACTCCGCCGTCGTCATCGGCCTCACCTGCTACTCCGGCGCCATGGTCGTCCTTGCCGTCGACGTCGGCCAGCCTCTCCGCGCCTGGTTCACCTACTACCACCCCAACGTCCACTCCATGCTCACCGAAGTGACGTTCTGCATCACCTGCTACCTCCTCGTCCTCGCCATCGAGTACGTCCCCATGCTTCTCAAGAACCGCCAGCTCAAGCTCCGCCCCTCGTTCCTCGTCTTCGAGTGGGAGCTCCACAAGCTGATGGTCGTGTTTGCTCTGGTGGGTACTTTGCTTTCCTTCTTCCACCAGGGCTCATTGGGCGGTCTGTTCGGAGTTCTCCGCGGCCGCCCATTTGCCTTCCGCGAAGGCTTTGCCATCTGGCCCTCCACGTTCTTCCTCTTCATCCTCTCCGCCATGGCCGCCGGACCCTCCTTCGTCGCCCTCACCACCTGGCTCGTCGAGAAGATCGCCCGCCGCCGCCTCGTCCAAGCCGCGGTATACGACACCCTCGGCCGCATCTCCGGCAAACTCCTCCTCGCCTACGTCTTCCTCAAAACCGTGGACACCCTCCTCTGGATCAACCAGACCGCCCCCGGCCGCGGCTTCCCCGCCCATCGCTTCTATGCCGAATCCGCCTTCGGCACCTGGATGCTCTTTGCCGAAATCGTTCTCTTCGGCCTGCTCCCAGCCGCCATTCTCCTCCGCCCCTCCTGGCGCGCCCGCCGCGGCGTCCTCATCACCGGCGCCATCCTCGCCTGCCTCGGCATCACGCTCAACCGCTTCGTCCTCACCATCCAGACGATGGCTCTCCCCACCCTCCCCTTCGACCGCTTCCTCTACTACTGGCCGAGCTGGCAGGAATTCGCCGCCTTCGGCGCCATCGTCGCCTACGCCGTCCTCGTCTACTCGTTCTCTTACCGCTATCTCACCCTCTTCCCGCAGGAGCGCGAACTCGCCCTGTCCAATAAAAGGAGCTAACTATGTTTCCCTGGGTCTACGGTTTCCAATGGAGCTTCGGCTACCTCCTCTTCCTCGGCGTATTCTTCACCGTCGCCGTCGTGGTGGTCTCCACCCTCATCCTTGCCCTCTGGCGCAGCTTCTCCGCTTTCCGCCGCGGCCGCGTCCCTCTCATTCAATGGGACTCCACCTTCCATGACCTCCCGCCCCAGGAGCGCTCCTGCCGCCACGACTTCACCGGCGAACTCGCCGGCCGCGTCTGCGAGCGCGGCTTCGACTGCCGCGAGTGCGCCACCCACGCCAAGCTCCTCGAAGTCCATCCCCCTGAGCCCGCCCCCGAAGTCATCGAAGTCTCCGGCCTCACCATCCCCACTGACCGTCTCTACCACCGCGGCCACACCTGGGCCCAGCTCCAGCCCGACGGCTCTTATCTCATCGGCCTCGACGAGATCGGCCGCCGTCTCGCCGGCGCCAACCCCTCCTTCACCCTGCCCACACCCGGCACCCCGCTCATCGCCAATAGCCCCGCCTTCTCTCTCCACCGCCCCGGAGCCGATGCCCGCATCCTCGCCCCCATCGATGGCATCGTCCTTGAAACCGCGCCCCCCAACTCAAACTGGCTCCTCCGCCTCAAGCCCAGCCCCTTCCTCAGCACCCGCCACCTCCTCTCCGGCCTCGAACTCCGCGCCTGGTTCGCCCGCGAACTCGACCGCCTCCAACTCGCCCTCTCCGCCGGCGAAGGCGCCCCCTCCCTCGCCGACGGCGGTGTCCTCGTCGACGACCTCGCCGCCGCCTGCACCCCCGCTCAACTCGACACGCTCTGCGGCGCCATGTTCATCGACGAGTAGCCGCCCCGCCCGCAATCAGCCCTGCTTGCACCAGACTCAGATACGGCAGCGCCACGCTCGCCACATACAACTCATTCCGGCGAACCCCGGTAACGGGGTTCACCCACTCCCAAGCCTCGCTCGTCCCGTCCGCCCGCACGTTCCGGCGAAGCCACCCGGCAAACTCGCCGGCCATCTGCCGCGCGGCCCCCGGATCGCTCTTCTGCATGGCCGCGACGTACCAGCCCACCGGCGTGCCCCAATATCCGCCGTTCTGATACGTGCCCGCAGCCGCCACGCACGATTGCCACAAACCCCCGTTCGTCCCATCGTTGGCCGGAACATGGCGCACCAGTCCATCCCGCACCGCGGTTCCGTCCCGGTACGCCTTCACCAGCGCACGCGACGCGCGCTCGCCGGTCTTGCCGTCCACCGCTCCGCTCCACACGGCGAAAGCCGTCCCCCACACATCCGGCTGATTCCCCACGCCGGTAGCCGACCTCAACCATCCGTCGCTCCTCCGGAACGTCCGCGAAATCGAGCCGCGCAGCCGCCGCGCGTCGCCCCGGTATCTCGCCGCCGCCGTGCCATCCCCCGCCGCCTCGAACAACTCCGCCAGCTCGTTCGCCGCGTTGTACTTCAGCACGGAAGGAAACAGCAGCCGCCCGCTCTTGAACACCGTGTCGCAGAACCCCCAGTCCTTCGCGTTCTCGCTCTCCACATCGCCCGCCGTCACCAGTCCGGTCGCCGCGTCCACTGGAGCCACCCGGTACACCCGTTCGCACAGCCGCGCCAGTTCCAGCTTGCCCTCCGCCATCGCCACCTCCGCCCGGAACAGCTCCACCGAGCCCGTCGCCTTCCAATGCTGATAGACGGCCTCGATGAAATAGAAATGATCGTCAAGCGGCGGATACTTCCCGAATGGCTTCCCACCCTGTTTCGCACCGCTATCGTATGTGCCGGGATAGAACGTCGCCCGGCCGTCGAAGTTGATGTGATCCGGCACCGCATACGCGGGCACCACCGCCCCCGCATGAACCTGCCACTCCTGGCTGCGGATCGTGGACGCCATCAGCCGGATCCAACCCTCCATCTCCTCCGCCGGCACGAAATCGCCGCCCAGCATCATTACTGCATCCCTCACCCAGAACGCCGGATACCCCATGTTGCCGCCCGGAACATGCAGCGCGTACCGGGTCGAGTTAACGTACTTGCCCGAAGCAGCCCCCGGGGCCAGCCGCGCCGCCGCCACCAGCCGCCGCGCCTGCTCCCGAAGAAACCCTGCGTCTTCCCGATTCAACACCGGCTCGGCCGCCTGCACCGCCGCCGCGGCCAGCAACACCGCGAGAACCGCGCATCTACCGTTCAATCCCAAACCTCTTCAACTTCTCATACAACGTCGACCGGTCGATCCCCAGCGACGTCGCCGCCTCTTTGATGTTCCCGCCCGTCCTCCTCAGCGTCGCCTCGATCATCAGCTTCTCCATCTCCGCCAGCGTCATCGAAGCCGGCGCCCGGAACTGCCGTCCGCCTCCGTTCCCTTGCAGGAACCGGAAGTCCTCCTCTCCCAGTACCCCTTCCTTCGACGCCACAATCGCCCGCTCCATCGCGTTCTCCAGCTCCCGGACATTCCCCGGCCAATCGTGGTCCAGCAAAATCCGCATCGCCCCATCGGAGATCGCCGTCACCTCTTTCCCCACTTCGCGCGAAATCCGGTCCAGGAAGTGCCCCGCCAGCAGCGGACTATCCTCCCGCCGCTCCCGCAGAGGCGGCAATTGCACCTCGATCACGTTCAGCCGATAGAACAAATCCTCCCGGAATTGCCCATCCTCCACCGCCGCCCGCAAATCCTTGTGCGTCGCCGCAATCACCCGCACATCCACCTTCACCTCTTCCGCCCCCCCCAGCCGGTAGAACGACTTCTCCTGCAGCACCCTCAACAGGTCTGCCTGCAGCTTCGGCGAGATGTCCCCAATCTCATCCAGGAAAATCGTCCCCCCGTCCGCCAGCTCGAACTTGCCCTTCTTCCTTTCCGCCGCCCCCGTGAACGCGCCCTTCTCATACCCGAACAACTCGCTCTCCAGCAGCGTCTCCGCCAGCGCCGCGCACGACACCGCCACAAACGGCTTCTGCGCCCGGTCGCCCGAAAAGTGCACCGCCCGCGCCACCAGCTCTTTCCCCGTCCCGCTCTCCCCGCGAATCATCACCGTGCTCCTCAGGCTCGCCACCTCTTCGCAGAGCGTCAGAATCTCCTGCATTCGCGCGTTCTTGCTGATGATGTCGTGGAACTGATACTGCTTCGCCAGCTTCTTCCTGAGAATCGCATTCTCCCGCTGCAGGTTCTTCACCTTGATGATCCGGCTCACCAGCAGCGAAATCTCCTCCGGATTGCACGGCTTGACGATATACTCCTGCGCCCCCTCCTTCATTGCCGAAATCGCCGTGTCCACCGTCGCATACGCCGTGATGATGATGATCGCCGCCTCCGGCCGGATCCGCCTCACCTCCATCAGCGTCTCGATTCCGTCAATCCCCCCCGGCATCTTCAAATCGACGAAGTAGATCGCATAGTCCTGCCGCCGCGCCATCTCAATCGCTTCCCGCCCCGACGACGCCGTGTCCACCACATACCCGTCTTCCCTCAGCCACGCCGCCATCGACTCGCACATGATCTCTTCGTCGTCGACCACCAGAATCTGCCAGTTCATCTTCATCGTCCATGCTCCATCGCCAGGGCCGCGCAACCCATACACAGCGCATCGCCCTTCAAGTCCAACTGCCGGATGTTCGTCGATAACCTCATCGCACACTCCGGCTGCTCGCAGTGCACCAGACCAAACAGGTGGCCCGTCTCGTGCACTGCCTCTTTCCTCGCCCGCGCCGCCAGCAACCTTCCGTCGCCCGGCAGCCCGTAATACTCCTGCTTCAACCTCGCCAGCGAAACCACTCCGCCTCTCCCGCCCAACTGCGCCTGCCCGTACACGAAACTCAACATCGGAATGAACAGATCCTCCGACGTCACCCCCAGCACCTTCTCTCCCAGCCCCGCCGTCCCGTCCAGCAGCGCCTTCAACACCACCGGAGCGCTATACTGCGCCCGCGCCCCGTCCAGACTCTCTTCCGGCACGCGCACCCGCACCTCCGCCACCCGCACGCGGGCCGCGAAGACGTCTTCCAGCGCTTCCCTCATCTCTTCCATTACTCCTGCCGGCGGCGGCTCCATCCGGCCCGCCAGCCGCGCCAGCGCAACCTCAATCACCCCGCTCTCTCCTCAGGCGGTCTCAACGGCAGCTTCACCACAAACCTCGCACCCTGGCCGCGCTCGCTCTCCACATCAATCTCCCCGCCATGCGCCTGCACAATGCCATACGTCACCGCCAACCCCAATCCCACGCCCTTCCCTTCCGGCTTCGTCGTGAAGAACGGATCGAAGATCCTCGGCAGCACCTCCGGCGCAATCCCCTCTCCTTCATCGCTCACCGCAAACCAAACCTGCGCCCCATCGCCCCGCCCGCTCGTGATCCTCACCTTCCCGCCCTGCTTGCCCTGCATCGCCTCCGCCGCATTCAGCACCAGGTTCAATACCACCTGCTGGATCTGCGACTTGTCGCACAAAATCGCCGGCAGCCCTTCCAGCAGCTCCAGTTCCGTCTCCAGCCCCGCCAGCTTCAACTTGTGCGAGGTCAACGAAACCGTGTGCGCGATCACCGAATTCAAATCGGCCTCGGACCTGTGCGGGCTCGGCCGCCTCGAAAACGACAGCAGATCGCTCACAATCCGCCCCACCCTCGATGTCTCCTGCACGATCTGCGACAAATACCGCCGGTAGTCTTTCACCCGCTCCGGCGGTATCCCGTCGTCCTTCAAAACGCGCTGCATCAGCATTGCCAGGTTCAACACCCCCGCCACCGGGTTGTTGATCTCGTGCGCCACGCTCGCCGAAAGCTGCCCCAGCGACGCCAGCCGGTCCGTCTGCATCAGCTTCTGGTGCGCCGCCTTCAACTCCCGCGTCCGCTCCGCTACCTTCGTCTCCAGCCTCTGCGTGAATTGATTGATCTCCGCCATCGCGTCCTTCAATCGCACGCGCATCAGATCGAAACTCTTCGCCAGCTCCGTCACCTCGCCCGCGTGCGCCGGCACCTCCACCGGCCGCTCCAGGTCCATCCGCGAAATCGAAACCGCGCTCTGGATCAACGACTCAATCGGATCCCGGATCATCCGCCGCGCAAAAAAGTAAACAATCGGGCAGATCAGCGCAATCTCCGCCAGCGCCCTCAATGCAATCCGCTCCTGCATCTCCCGCAGCTCTTTGTCCACCTCTTCCAGCTTCAGGCTCACTTCCAGCAGCCCCAGCACCCGCATCTCCTTCGGATGCGCGTGGCACTCGCCCGTGCTGCATTGTGGCTCGTTCGCAATCGGCGTGATTACCGCCAACCGCCTCTGCCCGTCCGTCAACTTCGCCACCCGCACGCGGTCCTGCAGCGACAGCTTCTCCAGCCTTCGCCCTTGCGCGTGGCAGCCCCGGCACTGCGTGCTGTTCGGATCCTGCTTCTGCCCCAAATCCGCCCGCAGCGTCGAAAACGTAATCTCCCCTTCCCGGTTGTACATCCGCAGCCGGTCGATCCCCTGCTTGTACGCAATCGTCTCCATCACCTGATAGGCATCGCTCCGCCGGTCCGCCAGCATCGCATGCCACGTCGCACTGCTAATCGACCCAGACAACTGGTCCGCGCCCTGAACCACCACATTCAGCAGCTGCCGCTCTTCCGACTTGTAGATCGTGATCCCCGACGCCACCGCGATCAGCACCACAATGCCGACCAGCGCCAACATCAGCTTCGTCACCAGCTGCATACTTAACCTGACTTTCCGCTCTGATTATATGTTGTCAGGCCGCACTTGTCGCCATTATCCCCGCGACTCCGTCACCCGCCCCTTCGCCAACCGCGCCTCAAGTCACTTCACACTTCCCGCTACCACCTGTTCGGAAACTACTTCGGCTCAACCTTGATCCAATCCACCTGCACAGGCGAAACCGAATCCGTGGTCACAAACACACGACTCGCCACCCCCAGGAAATCCGCCCGGACAATGGTCTTCGGATCGGTCTCCCGGTGTGCCCCAGAAAACCCATAGATCACCGACACACCAACGACGCTTTCCTCCGGCCCAAGAGCATACTTCCACTGTTCCACCGCCTCCCGAGCGCTGTCGCTCAGCATCGGATGTGATGACGAAGCAACTGAGATCTTCGCCGGGTTCCCCAGCGGACTGACGGTGACCTTCAAAGCCACCTGACCGGAGATCGTTGCCCTCCGAGCCAGTGGAGGATACTGCGGTGCTACAAAATACTCGACTTGCCGAACCTGAGCATCCTGCGGTGCCACCAACCCCAGCGCCCAAAGCAGCAAAGGAAGCATGCCCTCGATCTCCTTCGCTCACATTCCACCCTAATTTCCAACCCTGCGCAACCAGCCACTCCAGGCCTTTTGCCGTAACGCTCAGCCAACCACCCGCGCCCTCAACCGCCCCTTCGCCAGCCGCGCCTCCACCTCCGTCCCCACCGGAGCATCCTCCGGCCCCCGCACCACCTTCTCCCCCACTCTCAACACCGAATACCCCCGCTCCAAAACCGCCACCGGACTCAAAGCCGACAATCCCACCGCCAGAGTCTCTACCTTCAATCCAGCCCCGGCAACCCGCCCCCGCATCAAACTCTCGCAACGCCCAGCCAACCCAAGCACCCGCAGTTCCGCCGCCCGCACTCGCGCCCCCGCTAACCGCCCCATCGCGTGCTCCGCCTCCACCAGCCTCTGCCGCGCCGCCGCCAGCCGCACTCTCGGATCCAGCCGCCGCAACCTCTGCTCCAGCTCATCCACCTTCTGCCACGCCAATCCCGCCTGCCGCCGCACCAGCATCGCCGCCCGGTCGATCCCCTTCTCGTGCAGCCGCCGCCCTGCCGCCGCCAGATGATACTTGGACCCCCGCTCCACCCGGACCATCGCCACTCGCACCATCTCCAGCAGATCCGCCCGGTTCGGCACCACCACCTCCGCCGCCGCCGAAGGCGTGGGCGCCCGCAGGTCCGCCACGAAGTCCGCAATCGTAAAGTCCGTCTCATGCCCAACCGCCGAAACCACCGGCACCGAGCACTCCGCAATCGCCCGCGCCACCGCCTCCTCGTTGAACGTCCACAGATCTTCCAGCGAGCCCCCACCCCGACCCACAATCACCACATCCGCCCACCCCGATTCACTGAAGTACCGCAGCCCCTCGCACACCCCCTCCACCGCGCCCTCGCCCTGCACCAGCGTCGGATACAGCCGGATATGCAGCCCTGGAAACCGCCGCCCCAGCACATGGATCATGTCCCGGATCACCGCCCCCTTCGGCGAGGTGACAATCCCGATCCGCCGCGGATACGCCGGCAGCGCCCGCTTCCGTTCGTTCTCGAAAAGCCCCTCTTCCGCCAGCTTCCGCTTCAACTGCTCGAACGCCAGTTGCAGCGCACCCAACCCCTGCGGCTCCATCGAACTGATCAGCAGTTGATACTCGCCCCGCTCCTGCCGCACCTCCACCGATCCCCGCGCCGTCACCGCCAGCCCGTCCCCCGGCCGGAACTTCAGATACCGCAGCGCGCTCTTGAACATCACGCACCGGATCTGCGCCCCCGCGTCTTTCAACGTGAAATACGCGTGCCCCGAGGACCACACTTTGAACCCTGAGATCTCCCCCGACACCCGCACGTCTTCGAAGTTCAGCGAGATCAGCCGGTGAATCGCCGCCGTCAGGCTCGTCACCGTATGCACCGCCCGCGCCTCGCCAAACGTCAACTGTTCCATCTCCCGTCCAGCCTCTCAAATCACGCCGCCCCCGGCAATTGCCCCCCGTCATAAACTGGGAGTTTGCTCAAACAAGCCCTCATCGTCGTCGCCTTCCTCGCGCTCCTCCGCGCTCCTTTCCTCAACCAGCCCATCCAGGGCGATGACTTCTACTACCTCTCCGCCGCACAATGGGCCCAGGTCGATCCCGCCCACCCCCATCACGCCCAGTACGTCTTCCTCGGCGTCCCCATGGACATGCGCGGCCACCCCCATCCCCCCGGCAACGCCTGGCTCCTCGCTGGGCTCCTCGCCCTCACCGGAGACATCCAGGAAATCCCCTACCACGCCGCCTACTTCCTTCTCTCCGTCATCGCCGCCCTCTCCATGCTCACCCTCGCGCGCCGCTTCGTTCCCCAGCGCGCCCTCGAGGCCACCCTCCTCTTCTCCGCCGTCCCCGCCTTCGTCGTCAATTCCAACTCCCTCGAAGCCGACCTCCCCTTCCTCGCCTTCTGGCTCCTCTCTTTCGCTCTCACCATCGCCGGCCGCACCCTCCTCGCCGCCCCTGCCATCGCCATCTGCTCTCTCATGGCCTACCAGAGCGTCGTCCTCATCCCCATCCTCGGCTGGTGGATGTACCGCGAAAAGACCCTCAAATCTCAAGCCTGGCTCCTCGCCATCCCGCCCATCACCATCGGCGCCTGGCTTCTCTTTGAACGCCTCACCTCCGCCACCCTCCCCATCCAGGTCCTCAACCAGCACTTCCAGACCTACGGACTCCAGCGCCTCGAAGCCAAACTCAAGAGCGCCGCCGCCCTCTCCGGCCACCTCGCCGTCATGCTCACCCCCTTCGGACTCTGGGCCCTCTTCCGCCGCCGCCACTGGTTCCTCACCACCTGGATCGCCGCCTTCTTCGCCGCCGCGCTCGTTCTGTTCTTCGCCGGCTCCGCCCGCTACCTCCTCCCCCTCGCCGCCCCCTTCGCTATCATTACGGCGCTTCACTACCAGAATCGCCCCGTCATCCTCTACTCGACCCTCGCCCTCCAGCTCGCCCTCGGCCTCGGCCTCGCCATCGCCAACTACGACCACTGGAACGGCTACCGCCACTTCGTCCGCGATGCCATGCAAACCACCCAGCACCATCGCGTCTGGATCAACGGCGAATGGGGCCTCCGCCACTACGCCGAATCCGCCGGCGCCCTCCCCCTCACCCGCGGCCAGGTCCTCCGCCCCGGTGACTACCTGATCGACTCCGCCCTCGCCGAGCGCATCCCCTTTACCACCGGCGGCGGCCAGCTCGTCCCCCAGCTCCGCCGTGAAATCACCTCGCGCCTCCCCTTCCGCATCATCGGCCTCGGCGTCAAATCCGGCTACTCCTCCGTCGGCTTCGGCCTCCGCCCCTTCGATCTCTCCACCGCCCCCATCGACGTCGTCACCCTCTCCGTTCTCACCGAGCGCGCACCCTCCCTCTCCTGGCTCCCCATGTCCGCCCCCGACACCGAATGGCAGCTCGTCAGCGGCGTCTACACCCTCGAAAACAACGAATGGCGCTGGATGGGGCCCCAGGCTGTCTTCCTCCTGAAATCCCCAACCAGCGCCATACCGCTAGCCGCCGATATCTATATCCCCGACCAGTCCCCCGGCCGCACCGTCATCCTCTCCCTCGACGGCCGCGAAGTCGCCCGCCAGTCCGTCAAACCCGGCGACAAGCTCCGCATCGCCAGCCCCCCGGTGCAACCCGCTGGCTCCACCGCCACCGTCACTCTCACCATCGACAAGCAGTTCCAGGTCCCCGGTGACGACCGCCATCTCGGCATGGTCCTCATCGCAGCAGGCTTCGCGCCGCCGCAATAACCTCCTCCACCGAATCCTCAAACCGCATCACCCGCACATTCCCCCGCGGCGCCCAAACCTCCGGATCGGTCGGCCCAAACATCGCCACCACCGGAACACCCAGAGCCGCCGCCAAATGCGAAATCCCCGAATCATTCCCCAAATAAACTCGCGCCCCACCCAAGAAAGGCATCAACTCCCGAAGGCTTTCAAACCGCAGCGCCCCCGCCAACTCCTCCTCCGGCCCGCAACACCAACAAACCTCCATCCCCAACCCCGCCGCCACCGCCCGAAACTTCTCCACCCCCCAATTCTTCCGCAAACTCCCCGAAAACGGCTGAATCACCACCCTCCCCGGGGACTGCCACCTGTGTCCCTCCGTGGACACAGCGTGGCTGTCCCCACCCCCACCTTCCCCTCCACCCCTCGGGGACTGCCACCTGTGTCCCCCCGTGGACACAGCGTGGCTGTCCCCACCCCCACCTTCCCCTCCACCCCTCGGGGACTGCCACCTG
>JARKQJ010000178.1 GCA_029973955.1 Paludibaculum sp.
CCCCCTCCGTCCTCCTGGCGATCACATTGTTCATGCTCCTCGGCGTCTGCGGCAAATCGGCGCAGATCCCGCTCTATGTCTGGCTGCCGGACGCCATGGCCGGCCCAACGCCCGTCTCGGCGTTGATCCATGCCGCCACGATGGTCACCGCCGGCGTCTATCTCCTGGCGCGCTGCCAGCCAATCTACGATCTGGTCCCGCTCGCCCGTGAAACGGTCCTCTGGACCGGTGCGCTCACCGCCCTCTTCGCCGCCTTGATCGCCGTCGGTCAATACGATATCAAGAAGGTGTTGGCGTATTCCACCATCAGCCAGTTAGGCTTCATGGTCGCCGCCGCCGGCATGGGTGCCACGGTCGCCAGCATGTTCCACCTGATCACCCACGCCTTCTTCAAGGCGCTTCTGTTCCTCGCCGCCGGATCGGTCATCCTCGGCATGGAGAACGAACATACCCACGCCGCCCAGCCCTCCAACCCGCAGGATATGCGCAACATGGGCGGTCTGCGTGGCCGCATGCCGGTCACCTTCGTCGTTTACCTCATCGGCGCGCTGGCGCTGTGCGGCATCGCCCCCCTCGCCGGTTTCTTCTCCAAGGATGAGATCCTCACCGCCGCCTTCCACACCAACCCCGCCGTCTTTATCCTCCTCGCCCTGAGCACCTTCCTCACCGCCTTCTACATGGGGCGTCAGATCGCCCTGGTCTTCTTCGGCACGCCCCGCACCCGAGAAGCCGCCCAGGCAGAGGAGAACCCGCCCATCATCACCACCCCCCTGATCCTTTTGGCGGTCCTCGCCATCACCGGCGGCACGCTCAACCTGCCCATGTTCCACACCCTGGAACACTGGCTGGAGGGCTCCTTGGGGCACGTTTTCGCCCCGCACTTCACCTGGCAAATCGCCCTCGGATCGCTGGCGCTGGCACTCACCGGCTTGTTCGGCGCCTGGTACGTCTATTCTCAGCGCCGGCTGCTCTCCAACCCGCAGGATCAGATCGCCTTCGAGCAGCGCCTGGGGAGCATCTTCACCGGCGTTCAGCACAAGTTCTGGATCGACGAGTTTTACGACGCAGTCATCATCCAGCCCTTCTATCAGTTGGCGGAGGTATTCGGCAAAGCCTTCGACCAGGTCGCCATCGATGGCTTGGTGAACGGCAGCGGTTGGCTTGTTCGCCAGTTCGGTCTATGGGGGCAGAAGCTGCAGAACGGCTTCATCCGCTCCTACGCCCTGATCTTCTTCGCCGGCGTGGTGATCCTGATCGGTTTCCTCATCACCCAGGTTTGGTGACGCGATGACCCCAGAAACCTCCCTCCTCCTCTCCCTCCTGCTCATCCCGCTCGCCGGTGCACTGCTAGTCCTTACCGTACAGACCACACGCCGCAACCATTTTGGCATCGCCTTAGGCGCCGGCCTGCTCGAATTCCTGCTCGCCGGCT
>JARKQJ010000198.1 GCA_029973955.1 Paludibaculum sp.
GGGGCCACAGTGGAAGCGCGGCCGCCCCCCGGTCCCCCCCGACACGAAAGCCCGTCTCCCCCGGGACGCCAGTCCCGGGGCCACAGTGGAAGCGCGGCCGCCCCCCGGTCGCCCCCGGCGCGAAAGCCCGTCTCCCCCGGGACGCCAGTCCCGGGGCCACCGTGCAAGCCCGTTGCCCCCGAGCCCCCCAACCGCGCACTTCGCCTTACCCCCTTTGCGGGGAGCCTACAACTTTTGCTCTGGGCGTGCAGCCGGATCCCCGTATAGAATGGTCTCCGAGGCAACGTTTGGGAAGAGATTCCGCCGCTTGAGCGCACTACCTTCCTGAAGAACATGCCGCAGTGGCTGGAATATGAGATCGAGCAAGAGCGAGGGATGAGGTCCGAAGCCCCGCAGAAGAGTTACGAACTGGTCGGCAGGTCGTCCCGCATCCAGCAGGTCTTGCGCCTCGCCGGCAAGCTGGGCCGCGGCCACTGGCCCGTGCTTCTCCTTGGCGAAAGCGGTACCGGTAAGGAACTGGTCGCGCGTACCATTCATCGCAGCGGTAAGAACGGCCCCTTCGTCGTCATCGACTGCTCTTCCATGGTCGGCCCGCTGATGGAGAGCGAGCTGTTCGGCCACGTCAAGGGCTCATTTACCGGAGCCCACGCCAACAAGACCGGCCTCATCGAGCAGGCCGATGGCGGCACCGCCTTCTTTGACGAAATCGGAGAACTGCCGCTCGACCTTCAGGCCAAGCTCCTCCGCGTGCTCCAGGAAAAGGAGTTTCGCCCCGTCGGCTCGCTGCAGGTGCGCCGGTCGAACTTTCGTGTCGTCGCCGCCACCAACCGGAACCTCGCCGCGGAGGTGGAGAAGGGCACTTTTCGCCAGGACCTCTACTACCGCCTCAATGTCGTCACCCTCCGCCTCGCGCCCTTGCGCGAACGCCGTGATGACCTGCCCACTCTGCTCCAGCACTTTCTCGAACTCTACGGCAGCGGCCACACCGTCAGCGCCGAACTGATGGACCTGCTCCTCAACTACGACTGGCCGGGCAACGTCCGGGAGCTCGAAAACTGCGTCCAGCACATGGTGGCCGTCAACAGCGGCCCCATCCTCCACTCCGGCGACCTGCCCTCGCAGTTGGCGCACTACCGGAGCAACCGCCGGAGGGAAGGCGTCGCCATGACCGCCGCCGCGGCCGCTTCCGGAGTCACGGTTCCCGCTGGCCCCGCGGCCTCCCCGGAGAACGGTTTTCTCTCCCCTGTCCTGCCGCTCACTGAGATGGAGCGCCGCGCCATCATCAACGCCCTCCAGTTCACCAAAGGCGACCGTGTCATGGCCGCCCATCTCCTCGGCATCGGCCGGACCACCCTCTACCGCAAGCTCAAAGAATACGGGATTCAGGATTGACTCTCGCCCTAGACGCCACTTACTCCACCGGTCGGTACCTCTCCGGAGTCGGCGTCTACTCTCGCCAGATCCTCTACGGCCTGGCTGAGCTTCAGCCGCTCCAGCGCTTCCTCTGGTGCTACCGGCCGCACCGCCTGCGGGCCGGTCTAGCCGGCTCGCGCCCCATCAATGCCGCTGTGCGTCCGCTCTTCGAGCAGTTTCAGTTCTTCTCCCCGCGGCTCTTCCACGGACTGAACCAGCGGCTCCCCGGCCGGCGTTTCCCGCGCGCCGTCTGCACCTTCCACGACCTCTTCGTCCTCACCTCCGCGTACTCCTCCCCCGACTTCCGCGCCCGCTTCGCCGCCCAGGCCCGCCATGCCGCCGAGCGTGCCGACCTCATCATCTGCGTCTCCAGCTTCACCGCCAATCAGGTAGAAGAGTTGCTCGGCGTGGAGCGCACCCGCCTGCGCGTCATCCACCACGGAACCGAATTGGCGCCCCTGCCCCCAGCCGAAGAACGCCTCCCCCTGGTCCTCCATGTCGGCGCCATTCAACATCGCAAGAACGTCGCCCGTCTGGTTGAGGCCTTCGAGCGCGCTCTGCCCGCCCCCTGGCGTCTGGTTCTGGCCGGTTCCGATGGCTACGGTGCAGCCGAAATCCACGCCCGCATCGCCGCCAGTCCGGCCCGCGAACGCATCTCTACCCCCGGCTGGGTGGACAATGCAGGCCTGGAGACGCTCTACCGCCAGGCGTCGATCTTTGCGTTCCCCTCGTTGGATGAAGGCTTCGGAATTCCAGTTCTGGAGGCCATGGCGCGCGGCATCCCCGTCCTCTCCTCGAACCGCGCCGGATTGGCTGAGGCCTGCGGCCAGGCCGCCTGTCTGGTCGATCCCTTCCGCTCAGAGTGCATCGAGAGCGGGCTCAGAGCCTTGGCCGAGAGAGTTGAACTGCGCGCCGAATACGCCCGGAAAGGCCGCGCACACGCCGCCCTCTTCCCTTGGAGCAAGGCTGTCGAATCTACCTGGTCTGTCTATCAGGAGTTGCTGGACCAACGCTCTGACTAGCGTTTCTTCTCTTCGTCCACGGAAATCTTCAGCGCTTTGAGGAACTTCTGATCCTGGCTGGTCCACTTCAGGCGCCGCGTGCGCGGCGTCTTCTTGGGCTGGGCCTGTGCTTCCGCCAGGTCTTCGAAATCGGTCTCCAGCCTGGTTTCGAGCACGGCGCCCTCTTCTTCTTCGTCCGCTTCGTCGCGCTTGTTGAACCCGATGGTGGCTTCCAACACCAGGAACACGTCGTAGCCGGCGCTCTTGATCTCGCCGATCGCCTCCGCGATCCGGTCCGAGTCAGAAAGGGACTCGTTGATGGCGTGCCCCAGTTCCTGCATCAGTTCTTTCAGTCGATCTTCCAAGTTCTTCCTCTATCCCGGCACTTCCAGGATATCATCCGGCGGACCTGGTCCCGCCCCCGGGCCCCACCCCTGTTATCGGCCCAAATCCCGTCGAACTGAGCCAATCGGCCTGATACCATGAGGGAACAGGTCTCTTCGATGCCGGGTGTTGCCAAAAAGTTCCTCCAAAACGTCCTTCCGGGGATCATCAAGCCCCTTCATTCGCTGTGGAATGAAATGCTCGGTTTCGTCTTCCTGGTTCTGGGCCTCGCCCTGATCCGTCCGGTCTGGCGCAGCTATCACGAGGTGGCGAAGGGTGACGGAGCCCACCTGATCAAATTCCTGCTTGGCGCGTTCTTCTGCGCCACGATGTTGTGCTTCGGACTGCACGCCTTCTGGAAGGCCCGCAAGATCTCCCGGTCCTGACGCCGCCTACGGCTTCACCGGCGTCACGGGTCCCGCACCCGCCTTCGCCGTCGAACTCACACCGGTCATGCGCTCCAGTTCAGCCAGTTGGATCTTGATGTTGGCCGAGTCCGGGGCCTCCGGGGCGAAGCTGAGGTACCCACGCCACTGCTCGATCGCGCCCGGGTAGTCCCCCTTGTCGGAGAGGATGATCCCCAGCAGGCTCATCGCCCGCGGGTTCCGGTGGTCGGGATCCAGTTTCACTGCCTCCCGCGCGCTCTTCTCCGCCGCCTCCAGTTTCTTCAGGTTGTAGTTGGCGGCCCCGTTCAGGAACCACACCGTAGGGTAGTTGAAGGGATTCAGTTTCAGCACCGTTTCGCTGCGGTCCGCGATCTGTTGCCAATCCTTCTTGCTCGCAGCCAGTTGCAGCAGGCTCAGGTGCGGTCCGATGAACTTCCCATCGGCGGCCACGGACTGCTCGTAGGACTTCTGCGCCTCCGCGGTCTTCATCTGCCCCTCCTGCGCCTTACCCAGTTCAAACCAGGCCAGCGCGTACTTCGGATAGGCGTCCACCGCCTTCTGAAGCTGGGCTTCCGCTTCGCCATACTTCTTCTTCTTGTTCAGGTCCATGCCCTTCTCGCACGACTTCTTGGCTTCCTTCGGTGCGTTGGCCGAAGTGAGGCTGAAGGTGAACCCTTCGACGTTCGCAATGCGATGCAGGATGATTGTGCCGATCTCCGGGTTGTCCATCACCCGGCGCCCCGCCAATTGAATGATGTCGCTGCGGAACCCCGGCAGATCCGCCTTGAACTCGCAGCCCAGCAGTTCGCGCTCTGTCACCCCGCCGCGCCCCGCGCCGCCCGTGCTGCGGGCGCTGGGCATGCTGATTCCACCGGCATCGTTGATGTTGCCTATGCTGGCATCGGCGAACACCTGCTGGTTTTGGCCGAGGGTGATGTTAAACTGCCCCTTCATGTTGGAGTAGCCCTGGGGTTTGGTCACCCCGTTGCACACCATCAGTAGCATCACCGGCTCCGGCGGCGGCGTGCCGTCGTCCAGCATCACCCGCCCCTGCAGATACATCGGGCGGACAAACTCCTGAAACGGCGGTTGTTGCATGCCAGGCGACGTAGTCGTCGTCCCGCGGGTTGGAGTCGTCGGAGTAGTCGGAGTGGTGGGCGTCGCCGGCGTGCTTGGCGCAGTCGTTCCGCCGCCTCCGCCTGTCTGTCCTCCGCCTGTTTGTTGTGCCGGCAGGAGATACGTCGCTGCGAGAAAGATCACGACGGCCGGAACGGCCTTCGAAAGGTGGGAAATGCACATAGTGGCCTCCCTCTGAAGTGAACTGCGTTGTCAGTATTATGTCATACGCGGCCGGCGATTCAATCTGATTCTCAGGCCGGCCACTTGCGCCGGCCCCCGTCTTGAATATGATGTTTGTGTACCGGGATATCTCATGAAACGAACCCTTTTCTCTTATTCCCTGACGGCGCTCGCCATTCTCTGCCTGGCCGGCTGCTCCACCACGAGCGCTCCTCCCAAGAAAGTCGAGAAGAAAGCGCCCGAGCCTGTCTCCGGCCAATCGGGCATCTTCCAGATGTTCCAGGTGGCGCGCACCTGGGCCCCCGACGCCATGCTGCTCAAAGTAGAGAACGGCAGCATTCCGGAAGCTGCTCCCAAGGACGGCAAGTATGGCCTGTGGCGGGCCACCTTCGTCAGCCTGGAGAAGAAGTCAAAGCGCGAGTACATCTATGCCGTGGCCGATTCCGATGGCGGCATCATCAAGGGCGCCCGCGCCGGCAGCGACACCCCCTATATCGCCAATCCCCACATCCGTCCCTTCGCCATCCAGGAAGTGAAGATCGATACGACGGCCGCGCTCGAAACGGCCAAGGCGGAGATCGAGAAGGACAAAGATATGAAGAAGGTGATGGCCGAGAACAAGGACCTGCCGGTTCAATACCAGCTCGAGTGGGTCCCCACCAACCCTAAGCCCGCCTGGCGCGTCATCTTCGGGGCCACCATCTCCACCAGCAAGTTCTCCATCTTCGTGGATGCGAACACTGGTAAGTTCGTCAAGAAGCAGCACTAGTTAGCGCGGGTCTGCCGGCGGCGCCATCGGCGCCGCCGGCAGCCTACTTCTTGCGGGCCACGCGGGCCGGCGCTTCGCCGCCCGCCGGTTCCGGCCGCGCCACGCGCATCAGCGTGTTGCGGGCCTCTGGCTCCACGGGCCGCAGGTTTTTCGCCAGTTCCACGTTCAGTGATGCCACAAACTGCTCGATCTGCGCCTGCATCGCCGCCATCTTCTCGCGCATGTTGAGGATAATCTCGACGCCCGCCAGGTTTACGCCCAGCTCCCGCGTCAGTTCCAGAATCACTTCCAGCCGCACCAGATCCTCATCCGTGTACAGCCGCGTGTTCCCGTCGCTGCGCGAAGGCTTCAAGAGCCCTTCGCGCTCGTACATTCTCAGCGTTTGCGGGTGAACGTCGTACTTCTCAGCTACCGCCGAGATCATGTAGGCTGCCCGTGCTCTCTGCTTCGCCATGAAGTGCTCCCGGAGACCTACAGGTTATCCCATAGCGGCGCCCGCGGGTCGCGCGAGTCCAGCCGCGAAAGTTCTTTCAATAGATCCCGCGTCCGTTCGTCCCGGATGTCCGGCGCCTGGATCACAATCTCGACAATCTGATCTCCGCGCGTACTCTTCCTGGAGTTGAACACGCCCTTTTCGCGCAGCCGGAACTTCTGCCCCGTCTGGGTGCCTTGCGGAATCTTCAGCAGCGCGCGGCCATCCACGGTAGGCACCTCGATCCTGGCGCCCAGGCCTGCTTCCGAAACCGATACCGGCACGCGGATGTGAATGTCGTCGCCTTCCCTGGAAAAGAGCGGATGATCCTCCACGCGGACCGTGATGTAGAGGTCGCCCGCGGGTGCGCCCATCGTGCCGGAATTGCCCTTGCCGCCCACTCGCAGGCGCGAGCCCGAGGCCGCCCCGGGCGGAATGCGAACTTCCACTGATTCGTTCGAATGCGTGCGGCCTTCACCCCGGCACGCCGGGCAGGCGTTGCGGAGCCGGCCTGTTCCTCCGCACTTCGGACAGTTCAGGGAGAACCTCATCGCCCCGGCCATCTGCGTGACGTTGCCGGAGCCCTGACACTGCGGGCACTCCGACTGGCCGCCGCCCGAATGGCCGCTGCCGTGGCAGGTCCGGCACGCATCCAGCCGGCTGATGTTCAGCCGCACCTGCGTCCCCTTGATCGCCTGCCAGAAATCGATATTCAGCGAGTATTCGAGATCGCTGCCCTTTTCCGCCGCCGCCTGCTGCGTGGCGCCCTGCCGTCCGCCAAAGAACTGGCTGAACAGATCGGAGAAGCTTCCCCCGAATCCGCCTTGGCCCTGCGCGCCGCCCGCGTTGGCGTGATTGAAGGCTTCGGAAAAGTCGAAGCCCCCAAAGCCGAAGCCGGGCCCTCCCGGTTGCTGCGCGCCGCCGCCGGGAAAGCCCTGCTCCGAGTAGAAGCCAAACTGGTCGTACATCTTCCGCTTCTTGCCGTCGGAGAGGATGTCGTAGGCCTCCTGGACCTGCTTGAAGCGTTCCTCGGAGGCCTTGTCGCCGGGATTCAGATCCGGGTGGTACTTGCGCGCCAGGCGGCGGTAGGCCTTGCGAACATCGTCGTCCGAGGCGGAACGCCCCACGCCGAGGGTCTGATAATAGTCCTTGTTCGCCGCCATGTCTTACCCGCCTCCGCCCGATTACTTCTTCTGGTTGTCGTCCACGTCGACAAACTCAGCGTCCACCACCGTGTCTTTCTTCGCGCCCGCGTCCTGCTGCGCACCCGCCGCGCCCGCCGCTCCGGCGTCGCCGGTGGGCGGCGCCTGCTGGGCACCGGCGGCTTTGTACATTGCTTCGGCCAGCTTGTGGCTGGACTGCAGCAACTGGTCCTGCGCCGCCTTCATCTTGTCGAGGTCGCCGCTCTCGATCGCCTTCTTCGCTTCCGCCACGGCCTCTTCCACCGCCTTGGCGTCGGCTTCGGAAACCTTGTCGCGGTGCTCTTTCAGCGTCTTTTCGGCGCTGTAAACGGCGTTATCCAGGTGGTTCTTGGCCTCGATCTCCAGCTTCCGCTTCTCGTCTTCCGACTTGTGCGAGTCAGCGTCCCGCGCCATCTTCTCCACTTCGTCCTTCGACAGGCCGGAGGAGGAGGTGATGGTGATCTTCTGTTCGTTGTTGGTGGCGCGGTCCTTCGCCGTCACGTGCAGGATGCCGTTGGCGTCGATGTCGAACGTGACTTCGATCTGCGGCACGCCACGCGGAGCCGGCGGAATGCCAACCAGTTGGAAGACACCCAGCATGCGGTTGTCCCGCGCCATGGCGCGCTCGCCCTGGTAGACCTTGATCTCCACGCTCGTCTGGCTGTCGCTGGCGGTGGAGAAGACCTCGGACTTGCGCGTCGGAATGGTCGTGTTACGCTCGATCAGCTTGGTGAACACGCCGCCCAGCGTCTCGATGCCGAGAGAGAGCGGGGTGACGTCGAGCAGCAGCACGTCCTTCACTTCGCCGCCCAGCACGCCGCCCTGCACGGCTGCGCCCACGGCCACCACTTCGTCCGGGTTCACCGTCTTGTTCGGCTCTTTGTTGAACAGCTCTTTCACGATGGCCTGCACGCGCGGGATACGCGTGGAGCCGCCCACCAGAACCACTTCATCGATCTGCGAGAGTCCCATGCCCGCGTCGGCGATGGCCTGCTTGCACGGACCCACGCTGCGCTGCAGGATGTCTTCGATCATCGCTTCGAAGCGCGCCCGCGTGAGCGACTTCACCAGGTGCTTCGGGCCGGTCTGCGGGTCGCCGTAGATAAACGGCAGGTTGATCTCCGTCTCCATCGCCGAGGAGAGCTCGATCTTGGCCTTCTCGGCCGCTTCCTTCAACCGCTGCAATGCCATGCGGTCGCGCGAAAGGTCCACGCCTTCGTCTTTCTTGAACTCCTCAATGAGCCAGTCCACCAGCCGGTGGTCGATGTTGTCGCCGCCCAGGTGCGTGTCCCCATTGGTGGACTTCACTTCCACCACTCCGTCGCCCACTTCCAGGATCGAGATGTCGAACGTGCCGCCGCCGAAGTCGTAAACGGCGATGCGCTCTTCCTTCTTCTTGTCCAGCCCGTAGGCCAGCGCCGCCGCCGTCGGTTCGTTGATGATGCGCAGCACTTCGAGACCCGCCACCTGCCCGGCGTCTTTCGTCGCCTGCCGCTGAGCATCGTTGAAGTAGGCAGGGACCGTAATCACCGCCTTGCTCACCGGTTCGCCCAGGTAGGCCTCGGCCGCCTCCTTCAGCTTGGTCAGCACCATCGCCGAGATCTCCGGCGGCGCCCACTTCTTGCCGGAGGACTCCACACGCGCATCGCCGCTGTCGCCGCGCACCACGTGATACGGCACCAGTTTCATCTCCTCCGGCACCTCGTCGTACCGGCGGCCCATGAACCGCTTGATCGAATAAATGGTATTTTCAGGGTTAGTGACCGCCTGGCGCTTGGCCACCTGTCCCACCAGCCGGTCTCCCGACTTTGCGAATCCAACCACCGATGGGGTGGTCCGGCCGCCCTCCTGGTTCGGAATTACGACAGGCTGGCCGCCTTCCATTACCGCCACCACGGAGTTGGTCGTCCCCAAGTCAATGCCAATGATCTTGCTCATAAAGTTAATGTCCCTCGGAAAACGCGATCTTGCGGCGCTGGCTCGCCCGCCTGTGCGCCTGTTTGTATTATTATTGTTTAGTGTCGTGTTGTCAAGTTCTGCGCAGACTTCTCCACTAACTATCGCTGCCGCATCCGACCTCGCCCCCCTCGAAGCCCCTCTCCGTCAAGCACTTCCCTCGATTCCGCTCATCTTCACCTTCGGTTCTTCCGGCATGCTGGCCCGGCAGATTGAAAATGGTGCTCCCTTTGACGTCTTCCTTTCTGCCAACGAGAGCTTTGTGCAGAGCCTGGCTCAATCCGGCCACCTGTTGTCCGGCTCCATCACCCCCTATGCCACGGGCCGCCTGGGGCTCTGGTCCGCAGCCGGCAATATTAAGAGCATCAAGGACTTAACCAGCTCCTCCGTGCGCCATATCGCCATTCCCAACCCGCGCCACGCCCCCTACGGCGCGGCGGCCGAGCAGGCCCTGCGGAAGCTTGGTCTGTGGGATTCCCTCTCTGGCCGCCTGGTGCTGGGGGAGAACGTCCGGCAGGCCTTCGAGTTCGCGCGCAGCGGAAATGCCGACGCCGTGATCACTTCCTGGACTATGGTCTTTGACAAGGGGGGCATCCTGCTTCCCGACACAGATCATCCCCCCATCCGGCAGTCCGGCGGCATTGTGCGCGGAACCGGGCACGAGCAACAGGCCCGGGCGCTGCTCCAGTACCTCGCCAGCCCGGCGGGCCGCCAACTCCTGGCCCGCTTCGGCCTCTTTCCGCCCGCGCGCTAAATCCCCAGCCGGCTCCAGTTCCAAGCCGGGCCGAGGTCCAGCTTGTCCGGCCGGAAGTTCTGATGCGAGGCGATGCCCTGGTAGCGGCAGAAGAACTGCGGGTCGTACTCGTCGCGCTTGGCTCGCGGCGGCAACACGCGGGGGATCTGGAACTCTCCGCACAGGTGGTCCACCAGCCACTTGGCGGATTCCACCTGCACATCGGGAAAGTTGGCGAAGTACCGGCAACCTCGGAAGACGCCGCGGGTGTACTTCTCGGTCTCGCTCGTCTTGCACCAGGGCGTGGAGTAATTGTTCGGCCACCAGTTGAGCTGGTCCACCTTTTCGGCGTCCGGCTTGAGCGGGCCGACGTTGACCAGTTCGATCCCGATGGACCGGCGATCATGGTAGTGTCCGGGATTCATCTCCTTCATGCCGAGATGGTAGGCATAGCGGTCCGGCGGGAAGAACTCGTAGATCCTGCCGTCGAGGTCGATCACGTACGCGGTGGCCACGGAGCCGGAACCGGCGCCCATCCAGGTCTGATAGACGCTGCGGGCCGAGCTGCCGGCGGTGTAATGCAGCACGATCATGTCCTTTGGAACGCTCTGGTTGATGAATTCGCCTTCCGGCAGGCGGTAGGCCGTGCGGTCGATCACGGGGATTGCGGTGGGGATGGTGGTTCGCATCATGCCCAAAGAGTCCAAGCGCCAACAAACTTCCTGCCCGCCCGGACCGCGGTGGCCGCTCGCAACTACTTCACTTCGAAGGAGATGGGCTTCGAAAAATAAAACTCGAAGAGGCGGGACCGGTAGCAGGCCGCACCCGCGAAACGGCCGACGGCGGGGGCCAGGCAGGCCAGCGGAGTTCCGGCGCGGCGGGACTGCTAAACTGGAAGTTCTCGTTTGCGAAAACTCCTGAAGATACTCCTGGGCCTCGGATTGTGTATCCTCGGTGTGATCGGGCTGATCCTGCCCATCATGCCGGGCTGGGTCTTTCTGATTCCCGGCCTGATCATCCTTTCGGACTACTTTCCCCCGCTGAAGCGGCTGCTGCATTGGGCGAAGGAAAAATTCGAAAACGAGACCACCCGGCTTCGCGACTCCAGGAAGCAGTAAGGGGAGCCACGAAGCGGAGCAGAGGTTCACTATGCCCTACCGTACAGACGACGTTCGAATTCAGCAGATCCTGGAACTGACCACGCCGCAGGCGCTGCTGGACCAGTTCCCCCTCGACGACGCGAGCGCCCGCCTCATCTTCGAGACCCGCCAGACGCTCCATCGCATTCTCTACGGACATGACCTGCGCCTGGCCGTGATCGCCGGCCCCTGCTCCATCCACGACACCGCCGCCGCCGAAGACTACACCGCCAGGCTGAAGGAACTCGCGCAGCCCTACGGAGAAGCCCTGTTCGTTCTCATGCGCGTCTACTTCGAGAAGCCGCGCACCACCGTGGGCTGGAAGGGCCTCATCAACGATCCGTTCCTGGACAACAGCTTTCAGATCAATGAAGGCCTGAGCCGGGCCCGCAAGCTGCTCCTCAACATCAACCGTTCCGGCTTGCCGGCGGCCACCGAGTTCCTCGACATGATCACGCCGCAGTATATCGGCGACCTGATCAGCTACGGCGCCATCGGCGCGCGCACTACGGAAAGCCAGGTGCACCGCGAACTCGCCAGCGGCCTCTCCTGCCCGGTGGGCTTCAAGAACGGCACCGACGGCAACTTCAAGATCGCCATCGACGCCATCCGCGCCGCGCGCATCGCGCATCATTTCCTCTCAGTCACCAAGGCCGGCCACTCCGCCATCGTCTGCACGAAAGGCAACAAGGACTGCCACGTGGTTCTGCGCGGCGGCAAGCTGCCGAACTTCGACGAGGAGTCCATCGAACAGGTGCTGCTGGCCCTGCGCGCCGCCAAGTTGCCGGAGCGCGTGATGATCGACTGCTCGCATGCCAACTCGCACAAGAACTACCGTCTGCAACTCGCCGTGGCCCGCAACCTGGCTGCGCAGATCGCCGCGGGCCAAACCGGGCTGTTCGGCGTCATGATCGAGTCGTTCCTGGTGGCCGGGCGGCAGGACATCGTGCCGGGCCAGGCCCTCACCTACGGGCAGTCCGTCACAGACGCCTGCATCGACCTCGACGAAACCCGAGCCATCTTCGATCTCCTCGCCGAGGCGACTCTAAAGCGCAAGACCAAGGCAACACCCACGCCTGTTTAGGAACCCGCTATGGCCATCCGGCGCATCCTCCAGCTTGGCGATCCGCTGCTGCGGACCATCTCCGCGCCGGTAGCCGATTTCGCCGCCGCGCCGAGCGTCCTCTCGGATCTCGCGGATACCCTGGGCGAATTCCGCCGCGCGCATGGCTTCGGGCGCGGCATCAGCGCCATCCAGATCGGCGCTCCGGTCCGCATCATTTATCTGCGCTTTGAAGATACTGTCTATGAACTGATCAACCCGGTTTACACCACTCAAAGCGCGGAAATGTTCGAACTTTGGGACGATTGCTTCTCGTTCCCGAACCTGCTGGTCTGGCTGCAACGTCACCGCTCCGTCACTCTCCGCTACCAGGATCGTCATGGCCGGTTCCATGAACTGTCCGCCGAAGGCAGCCTCGCCGAGCTGGTCCAGCACGAGATGGACCACCTCGATGGGATCCTGGCCGTCGATCGCGCTCCCTCCTCCGCCCTGGCTACCCGCGAAGAGTGGCTCCGCCAGCGAAAATAGCGCGTATAGCACCTTTTCCACTCCAGGCTACTTGGAGTACTATGAGTACGGGGTGCGAACCCCAGCAAAGGGCCTTAGGACTACACCTAGGACGCTGTAAGGCGAAATTGTCTCGCGGTTGTAGCTGCAAAGGGCGAACCGCGATGCCGATCAAGAGAATGTATGCTAGAGCGGCGATCAGAACCGAGAATGCTCTGTGCGGACCTTGTGGACGTACGTTGGCGCGAAAAAGGCGGCCGCAGCCGGCGGGCTGTGGCGAACCTGGAGGACATCTCTCTCTCCGGCGCCTGTATCCAATTGGAAACGCAGATTCCCCTCAGCAGTTTCGTCCGGATTTCCTATCCCAAGGGTGAGTTTTCCGGTGTCGTGCGCTACTGCATGTACAAGGAAATCGGCTACTTTGTGGGAATCCAGTTCGATCCGGGCTGCAAGTGGTCGAAGAACAGCTTCAAGCCGCTGCATCTGCTGGACCCGCGCTCGCTGATGAAAAAAGCGCCGGACCGCATCAAGCCGGGGCATCCCGGCGCCGCCCGCTAGCCGGCGGTTCCTTACCGGCCGTTGCGGATCAATTGATCCACCAGCGTCGCCACGCGCTGGTGCTCCACCGCGGCGTTGGTCCGCAGGACATTCGACATCAACGAGACCAGATAGGTCCTGTCCGCGCTCTCCACAACCGCCACTGAATTCATGATGTTGGTCTTGTTGCCGGCGTAGGCCTTGCAGGTGAACCCCTGCTCCGGCACGCACTGGAAGAACGAACCGGACTTGAAGAATACGCCGGCGTTGTCCAGCGCCGGAGCGGAGGCGTAGCGGTAGCGCGGGCGGGCGAAGTAGATCAGCTTCTTGATTTCCAGGCTGGACCACTCATCGACAATGCGGCCCTGCTCCAGGCGCAGGAGATACCGCAGCATTTCGCGCGCGGTGCCATAGCTGGCAATGCCGGGGACCACGGCGTTGCCGCCGCTGGTGAACATCGAGCCCAGGCGGAAATTCGCCGTGTCGATGCCGGCGGCCAGCAGCGGCTCTTCCAGTGTCTCGATGGCGTCCTTGGAGAGTGCCGCCTTGTTGCCGCCGAGGTAGGCCTTCTCGTCCGCGGCCGAGGGCGGGTATTGCGCGCCGAAGTGGCGCAGCAGCATCATCTCTTTCCAGGTGAACGAACCGGCCGCGTTGGAGCTTTGGCTCAGCATGTGGTCCAGCCACTCCCAAAGTGAAAAACGGTCACCTGGCTGGATTTGGCGATTAACCACGGCTGGCCAGCCCTCCTCGAAGAAGGGCACGGTCTTGCCGTCCACCAGAACAAAGCGATCCGCGGCCCGGATGGTCTGGCGCAGAAACTCCTCCCGGTCGGCCGTCCGCGGGGCGCGCTGGGCCAGGGCGTGCATGGCGCCGGCGGCGATGCAGAGCTTGCCCACGCTGCCGGGCAGTTGGCGGACCTCCTCACGCACGGCGGCGTAGCGCGGGTGGTTGGGATCCGTGATGTCGAGCAGGGCCAGTCCGTAGGAGTCGCTGCGGCCGGCGACGATCGCTTCCAGGCCCTTCTGGAGCACGGGGTCCTTGGGAGTCCGGGCAGTGACATCCAGGTCCTTGTGTCCCAGCAGCCGCAGTGAGATCCGGCTCTCGGGCCACTGCCCGCCGGGCACGATCTTCGGCCCTTTCACCTGCCCGGCCTGCGCCAGTCGGTAGCCCTCCAGACGCCGGATGCCGGTGCGCTTGCCCGAGTCCAGCGGATAGCCGGACAGGAGGCGCGCGGCCAGGAGCACCACCCACCAGCGTTTCATCGATCCTCCAGCGGCCGGTCGAGTTGGACCTTGCGCGGCGTGACTTTCGATTCGAGAGAGGCCAGCGCCTCCAGCGTCTGGGCCTCGCGGTAACGGACCAGCGGGCGAATCTGGAAGAGGCGCAATTCGCCCTTTTCAAAGCCGAATTCGATGTCCCAGGGCAGTTCTTCGCCGCGGTCGTCGCGGGCGCTCTTCAGTTTGGCTTTCACGTCGGTGGAAAGAGCGCGGAGCTGTTGAATCTCGTTCTGGCTCAGCACGAAATCAGAACCCGACGTGGGCAAGAAGGTGAAGCCGCCCTTGGGTTGCGGCACTTTCCTGTAAGCCGCGCGGGCCTGCGCCAGCAGGCGGATCTCGCCGGAAGCGGTGATCAACAGGGACTCCGAGACTCCGCCATCCACCACGGCGGCCACGCCTTCGTTCACGTTCACCGTGAGGTCGTTGAGATCGAGCGTGGAGAGGTTGGCGGTGGCCATGACGCCGGACTTGTCGGACGGCACGGTCCGCAGCAGCACCACCGAGGGATAGACGCGGTCACTCGATTCGAGCGCCTCGGAGCGCCACGCCCAGGCGCGCTCCTCAAACGGCGAGGCCCACACGTCCTTGAGGGCTTGCAGGATTCTGGCCTCGCCCACCACGTTGGGCACGGTGAGGTTGAGTCCCGCCCCAGTGAACTGCGGGAGATCTTCGGCGTTGGTATCGCTTCGCACGAAGACGCCGTAGGTTCCGCCCGCGCCGAAGGTGGCGCTCAGCTTTGAGGTCAACTCCTGCACCAGCCAGGGCTCCAGCGTCATCGAGCGGATTGATTTGCGGATCTCCTCCAGGCGCGGCCGCAGGGCGGTGCGCACAGCGTCCGGCGATGCGCCCGATGTGCGTAGCCGTTCGGACTCCTGATAGGCGGCCGAGACAAGGCCGGCCACGCTGATGCCGCCGGCATTTTTGCGCTCGGCGTGCGCGTAGTAGACGCCGAAGGGGACCACGATGCCCGGGGCAACGTAGTTGGGAAAGAGCCGCTTGAGCTGGCCGAGGTTGGCGGCCTTCGGGCCGCAGAGCACGCCGGAGTCGGCCATGCTGGTCTCTTCCAGCAGCCGCAGCCGGCGGTCCTTCACATTCGTCTTCGAAGTATCCAGCTTGACGCGCTGGCGCTCCACCTTTGTCTTGCGCCAGGTCTCCTGCTCAGACGGCGTGAGGATGGCCCACGGCCGCAGAACGACGGTGCCGCGCGGGGTGACGGCGTAGAAGATCTCTTGCCCGCGCAAGGCCTTGAGGGCCGGCAGCAGCGACGACGGCACCGTGGCATTGGGGATGCCCAGATTGGCGGCGAGCAGCTGCGCGTGGGAGAGCGCGTTACCGCTATCGAGGGTGAGGATGCCGCGCATGGGCTTCAGATCCGCCACCGTGGCTGGGATGACGTAGATGGTGTCGGGCTCGATCTCCTGGTGGTTTTGGGCGCTCTCAATGATCTCCAGCTTTCCGATGGCAACGCCCGGATTCAGCGCCCGGATGCCGCGCCGGGAGGGGGAGTCCAGCAGGCGGTGGTTGTGGCCGGCGGCGAGGTCGGCGTCCTGCGTGAGGAGTTCCAGACGGCCGGCGAGGGGCAGAAGGATGGAGCGCCGGAGCAGGTCATCGGAGAGCCCGGCGGAGAGCGGTTCTATGGTGGAGAAGTAAGACTGGGTTTCGCCGACGGTCATCTCCACCGTCGCGCGGGCCCACTCCAGGCCGCCTTCGAGATAGGAGATGAGCTGCTCATAGGAACTGGCGTCGAGTTCCTGTTGAGCGAGGCCCTTGCGGAGTTCCGTTTCGAGCGCCTCCAATTGGCGCTGGGAGTGCCAGCCGGCGGCGGCGGCCAGCTTGAGATAGGCGTGAACCTCTTCCAGGCGGGCGCGGCGCGTGGAGGCTTTCGAGGGTTGGCTGCCATTGTGAAAGGCCAGTTCCAGGAGCTTGAGGAGATCGTCGGCGGCCTTCAGGCGCTGGGGTGGCGTGAGCCCCGCGGTAGTGAGCTGTTTGCGAAGGGACAAGCCGCGCTCGGCCTGCGCGTTGAGGTGAAAGGCAGCGCCGGTTTCCGCGGCGCCGTATTCCGCCTTCATCAGGGAGAGCAGCCTGGCGAACCCGGCGGCATCGGCTGGCTTGATCCTGGCGATGAACGCCTCGACGGCGGCGGCGTCGGCCCGCTCCGGCCGGGAGTGGATCTTGCCCCGCAGGGGTTGGAAGGCGGGTAAGGCGTCGGCCAGCGAGGCCGAGAGTGCGCGGATCTCTTTCACGCGGCTCGTCTGCGCGCCGTGCGGCACGGCAGCCACCACCTGGAGGGCCAGCAGGTAGTGCGCCCGCACCCATGCGTGGTTGGAGAGCATTTCAGCCAGCAGTTTGCGGCCGTCGCTCTCTTCGTCTTCGGCCTGCACTACGCCGCGGCGGCTGTAGGTTTTGGCGTAGATCCAGCCTTGCGCACGGCTATTGAGATAGTCGCGGAGGATGAACTCGCGGAGGCGGTGATGGTTGCGCGGCGCGTCGAGAAAGGTGTCGAACTTCATGCCGGCGACGAATTCGGCGACGTCGAAGTTGAGCGCGGCCAGCCGCTGCGCCGCGGGGCTCGGCTCGGCGTGCTGGATACCGCCCATGGGGCCGCAGGGCGCGCCTTTGGGCGGCAGCTTGCGGCCGTCCGCACAATACCAGGCGATGCCGCTGTAAGGCCCCAGCCAGTTCCCGCGGATCGACTCCATCTGCCTCCGCGCCTCCGCCTTCTGCGCGGCGCTGAGTTCCGGCAGAGGCGCCTGGGCGGAAAGCAGGCCGGCTGCCGCCAGCATGGTAAACCACCGCTTCATATGCCGCTCAGCATACCAAAGCCGTCCAAAACCGCCACCCTGCTCCAGCACAGCGGCTGAGGCGTCTCTGGTTTCTACTTGAAGTTGATATTCTGTGGGAAGCCATCGCAAGGGCGATCCAGTTCAACGTAGAAAGGTGAGCCAAATGGGAACCCCACTCAAGGTCAAACTCTACCGGTCTGACCTCCCCATCATGGAAGAAGGCGCGGCGTCGAGTGTCCAGGCCGCCACCGAAGCAGGCGGCGGTGTCCTGCGTTGTTTCCCGAGTTTTGTCGGCCGCAAGTTCTGCCTTCCGGGCAAGAACCTGGAACTGGTCGACGCCGACTATTTCCCGGAAGGCCCCGGCGGTTGGGCGATCGACGAACGGTGGAACGGCAGCGCCATTCTGGCCGACACCGGGAACGGGATCCATGGCGAGGGGTTGTGCCACTTCCACCATCCCGACGGCTACCTGATCCCGATGGACTCCGCGGTGCACGGCGCAGCCGAGTTCATGGTGGGGCCCATCTACCGCACCCTGGGCGGCACGGGCTTCTACAACAAGGAGTTCGACAACCTCTACCCGCTGGGCCACCACATGCACCCGTGGAAGCCGGAGGCGTACAACTTCAACAAGTGGCGCAACAAGCGCTATCACAACGACTGCCACACTTCCATCGGCCTGCTGGATTACGTCACCGAAGAGATGGTGGCGGACTTCGTGCGCGATTTCATCGACGGCAAGGACAACCACATCCGCAGCCACGCCCGGAACCTGCTCATCCGCATGGGCACCGGCTTCTTCACGCCCACGCGCATCCTGCACGGGCCGGCGGCGGTCAACACCGAAGAGCCGCAGCGTGACCGCGACGATTTCCGCTTCTATCAGAGCCACGTGCTGTGCCCCGACGGCGAAGTCTTCCTCGGCCAGGAACTGCTGTTCCGCCACCTGCCGGAAGGGCTGGAGGGCGAAGACCGCGTCGAGCGACTGGTTTCCGACCTCGACCTGAACCGCAACCTCGACCCCTACATCGTGGAGAAGCACCTGCTGATGCCCGTGGTGGACCGCGAAGTGAGCGAGGGCGGCTTCCACGACGAGTGGCGCGTCTACGGCAAGCCCAACGGCGACGAGCTGTTCAGCCTGCGGCAGTTCGAACTCGCGCCGGGCGCGGAGACGGTGCTCACCGGGCCGGCGGCCTTGTGCATCATCCACTTCAGCCACGGCGAGGGCCGCATTGCGAACCACAAGGTGGAGGTGAAGTCCGGCATCCGGCTGGGCGAACCGCTCCACGACGAATTCGTCATCCCGTACGCGGCCGCCAGGCAGGGCGGCGTCAAGCTGGTGAACACCAGCAAGACGGAGCCGCTGGTGGGTACGCGCTGCTGGGGTCCGGAAGCATGGGGCCACAGGATGCCCAAGGCGCCGTTCGAAACCTGGATGTAGTTCCCACCGCGACAGCGGAGACAAGCAGCGGCCGCGCACCACGCGCGGCCGCTGTTCTTGTTTGGGAGTGGATTACTTGGCGCCGATGCCGCCCTTGAGGTCGCGCAGCACGCTGAGCAGGCCGGGCAACAGGGTGATGACGAACAGTGCCGGGAGGATGAACAGCACGATGGGGAATAGCATCTTGATGCCGGCCTTGCCGACGGCGGCCTCCGCGCGCAGCTTGCGGCGCGTGCGCAGGGCGTCGGCGTAGACCTTCAACGCGCTGGAGAGCGAAGTGCCGAAGCGCTCGCTCTGGATGATCATGGCGGAGAGGCTCTTGATGTCTTCCAAACCCGTGCGGCGCACCATCTGCTGGAAGGCCTTGGCGCGCTCCTGGCCGGCTTTCACCTGCATCACCACGGTGTAGAACTCGCTGGAGAGTTCGGGGTAGATGAACTGCATCTCCTCGGAGACGCGCGTCATGGCCTGATCCAGCGCGAGGCCGGTGCCGAGCACGATGCCGAGCAGGTCCACCGTGTCGGGCAACGCCTCCTGCAGTTTCGCGCGGTAACGTCTGACGAGGCGGTGCAGCACCTGGTTCGGCAACAGCCAGCCGAGCAGCGCCGCGGCGATGAGACCGCCGAACTTCTGCGACCAGGGGTTCTCGCGCTGCAGGTAGAACATAATGCCCATGAGGGTGGCGAAAAACAGCGCGTGGCCGAGCACGAAGGAGGCCAGCGCCTGCTTCTTGCGGATGCCGGCCTGGGCCAGTTCCTTCTCCGTGTCGTTGAGGTACTCGTCCATGCCGGGGATCAGGGAGACGAAATAGAGGAAGCTGTTCAGGAAGCCGCCGCCGCCTTTGCGCCTCCGCATGTGGCCGCTGGAAACGACGGCCTGCGCCTGGAGTTCCTCCAACCGGTCCGCCAGCGGATCCTCCCTGGCCTGCAGCAGCTCTGTTCCGGCCCAGATCAGAGCGGCCAGCGTGGCGAAGCAGAAGAGGAAGAAGAGTGCGCTTTCGATCATCTGGTGTCCTTCATAGCTTCGGGTTCGAAATCTTGCGGATGATCAGAATTCCGATGATCTCCGAGACGATGGCGTAGGTGAGAAACTTGCTGCCCGTCTCGTCGGTGTAGAGCAGGCGGATATACTCCGGCTTCACCACCCAGAAGCCGAGGCCGACCACGAAGGGCAAGACGCACAGCAGGCCGGCGGAGAAGCGCTGCTGCGTGGTGGCGGCCTTCATCTTGGCGGCCAGGTTGAGGCGCTCGCGGATGAGGATGGAGAGGTTCTCGAGCACGGCCACCATGTTGGCGCCGGTCTGCCGCTGCAGGATGAGGCCGGTGATGAAGAACTTGAGGTCGATCAGCGGTACGCGCCGGCCCAGGTTGTGCAGGGCCGGTTCAATCTGCGAGCCGAGGGCCAACTCTTCCACCACCTTGCGGAACTCCATCTTCACGGGGTCCAGGGTCTCCGTGGCGATCGTCTCCAGGCCGGCGTGGATGTTGTGTCCGGCTTTCATGGAGCGGTTGAAGAGGTCGATGGAGTCCGGCAGGATCTCTTCGAACTTCCGCAGGCGGCGGTTGCGGGCGCGGCGGATCCAGGCGATGGGCAGGCTGCCGGCGGCCAGGGCAAAGACGGCGCGCAATGCCAGCAGGCTCATGCCGAACAGCCCGAGCAGGAAGTAAACAGCCAGCGCGATGATCACGGAGAGCGTGAGGACGTCTCCGGCCTTGTACTTCAGGTCCGCCTGCACGATGTGTTCCTGAAGGCGGCGCACGGGGCCCACCCACACGAAGAAGTCAGTCAAAGCCGTGAAGCGGCCCTGCTGTTCCTGAATCATCAGATCGCTGACGCCGCGCGAGGCGCGCGTGCCGCCGCTCTTGGCGCGGATCTCACGCAGCCGCGCGATCAGCGCGCGCGATTCCTCTTCCTTCGGCACGGCGTAGATGTAGTACGTCGCACCCAGCAGCGCGCCGGAAAAGATCAGAAATGCGGCGAAGAGAAACACGCTAGTTGTCCTTGATCGCCTGCACTTCGCGGAAGATCGTCTCCGGTAGGTGAATGCCGTACGACTTCAGCCGGTCCATGCACAGCGGGCGGTAACCCGTGGCTTTGAACTCGCCCAGAACCTTGCCGCGCGAGTTCAACCCGCTGCGTTCGAGCTCGAAGATCGTGGCGGTCTCCACCATATCGCGGTCGACGCCGGAGACCTCGCTGATCTCCACCACCTTGCGCGAGCCGTCGTTGAGGCGCGCCATGTGAACGACAATCTGAATGGCGGAGGCGGTCATCTGACGGATGACGTAATCCGGGATGAACTGAGAGGCCATCATGACCATGGTCTCGATACGCGAGAAAGCGTCGCGGCCGCTGTTGGCGTGGACCGTCGTCATGGAGCCGTCGTGGCCCGTGTTCATCGCCTGGAGCATGTCCAGCGCCTCCGCGCCGCGGCACTCGCCGATGAGAATGCGGTCCGGCCGCATGCGGAGCGCGTTGATGACAAGGTCGCGCTGCGTGATGGCGCCCGCCCCCTCGATGTTCATGGGCCGCGTTTCCAGGCGCACCACGTGCGACTGCTGGATCTGCAGCTCGGCCGTGTCCTCGATGGAGACGATGCGCTCTTCCTCGGGGATGAAGCGCGTCATGGTGTTGAGCAGCGTGGTTTTGCCGGAGCCGGAACCTCCGGAGATCACCACGTTCAGGCGCGCTTCCACGCAGGCGCTGATGAAGTCCAGCATGCCCGGCGTGAAGGTCTCGTTCTTCAGCAGGTCGTCGGTGGTGAGCAACTTCTTGCCGAAGCGGCGGATGGAGATGACGGGGCCGATCAGAGAGAGCGGCGGAATGACGGCGCAGACGCGGGAACCGTCGGGCAGGCGGGCGTCGACGATGGGCGAGGAGTCGTCGATGCGGCGGCCGATGTTGGAGACGATGCGGTCGATGATGAGACGCACGTGCGCGGCGTCTTTGAAGCGGACATTGGTTTCGACCAGTTGGCCGGCGCGCTCCACGTAGACGTTGTCGTGGCCGTTCACCATGATGTCGCTGATGGTGGGGTCTTTCAGGAGTGCTTCCAGGGGTCCGAGGCCGAAGACTTCGTCGAGGATCTCGTCTACCAGCCGTTCGCGCTCCCCCATGGTCATGGGGACGCCGTCGTCGAGGACGAGCTTCTCCACGGCGTTGCCGATCTGGTCGCGCATGCCGTCTTTGTTGAGCGTGCGCAGTTGGTCGGGGTCCAGCGAGTTCAGCAGGCGCGAGTGGATCTGGCTCTTGAGCTGGAACCAGCGTTCGGCGGTGGCTCCGGGCCGGATGGGCGGTCGTGCGGACATAGGTCAGTGCCAGGCGCTCAGGCGCTCTTGGCTTCCTCCTTCCTGCGTCCCGTTGCTTTGTCTACGAAGAGGCGGAAGACGCGATCGAGGTCGCCGGCGGCCTCCCGGTTGGCGACGAAAGGCCGGCCGCGGTTGATGGCGGCCAGTACGGCCGGAGACTGCGGGATGCCGTAAAACACCGGCTGATTGAGCGTTTGCTGGATCTGTTCCACCGTGGCGATGTTCGGCCCGCCCTTCTTCGTGTAGCAGTTCACCAGCACCTTCACCTGGTCCACCGTGAAGCCGAGTTGCACCAGGAAGCTGAGGTACCGCTGGGCGTTTCGAATGGACGGGTAATCCTGCGCCGTCACCAGGAAGACCGTGGACGAAACCTGCAGCGCGGTCTGCACCAGTTCACTGTTGATGTCGCGCCCGGCGTCCACCACCACGGATTCGTATTTCTCCACGAGGAACGTCGAAAGCTCGCGGAACACTGGGCCCATGAAATAACCCTGGGGCACCAGTGCGTCGGGCGGCCCCATGTAGAGGAAGCCCAGTGGATCACGCGTGGCGAGGCCCTCGAACAGCGTCTGGTCCATGCGGCCCATGGAGTCCGTCAGGTCGAAAAGCGAGTGAGGCGAGCCGCCGGCGCCGAGGTGCATGGCCACGTCGTTGTTGCACCAGTCGATGTCGATCAGTACCGTGTTCTGCTTGCGCTGTGCGAGCACGCCTGCCATGTTGACGGCCAGCGTGGTGGTGCCCACCCCGCCCTTGGCGCCGAGAAAGGTGTACACCCGCCCCAGGCGCGAGCCGCCGGTGACCGAGCGGCGCGGCGTGCGCTCCAGCCGGCCCATGGCTTCGCGGAAATCGGAACGGCGGAGCGGGAGCTGCAGAAAGTCGTTGGCGCCATGGCGGACGGCGTGGATCACCGTTTCGGCGTCACCGGCGTAGTTGGCCGCCACGACGTACAGGTCCGGCGCGGCCTGCTTGATCTTCTCCAGCGCTTTCAGGTGCACTTCCGGGTCGCCGGCGATGTCGATGAAAAGCGCCGCGTCCGGATGCCGCTCCAGATCCTGCAGCACGCGCACGTACAGGCTCATCGAGATCTCCGGATACTCTCCCACCATCTTGGCGTTCGGCAGGTTGAGCAGGCTCTCGCGAACCATTTCGCGGAAGTGCTCGTCGGTGGAGGCAACCAGGAGTGAGATGGATGACATGATCAGGCTTCCTTCTTTACGGCGTGCATGTTCCAGTATCTGGGTCGCAGCCGGCGCTTTCCACCGGCATCGCGGTGGCGAAATCCGGCATCTGGACCGGCGGCAGATTGAGGTAGGCCATGAATGGCCGGAACTCGTAGTTTCTGATGCGGACCGTCACCGTGTCGGGGACGCATTGGGCCGAACAGTCGGCGTCGCAACTGAAGGTCTCCAGCGTGCGCGTGTCCGGATTGAGCTTGAAGTACTCCACCGCGATGTCCACCGTGCCGTCGCGGAACGACGCCTGATCCGGAATGGGCGGGACGTTCTGGCGCATCCAGCCGATCACGTTCTGGCCGTCGCTCTGCCAGCAGTGCGTTGTGGCGTAGCGCGCGCCCAGCCGCGTGTAGTCCACCATCGAATGCCAAACCCACATCATCTGCGCGATGGCGATGAGGCCGAATGTGAGCGGCACGATGACGCCGCCGAAGAGAATGATGTACTCGACCAGCGTCTGCCCCTGCTGTTTCCGGCGCCGCATCAGAGGCCTCCAAACGGCACGCGCACCTGGGGTTTCAGCGGGATCGGTTCATTGATCACCCAGGGCAGGCGCATGTTGAAGGGGTAGCCTTCGGGGATGGTGGCGACAATGTAGTCGGGCGAGGGCGCACCCTGGCCGGCGTCGCAGCCGTAGGCTGAAGCCTCGCAGGCGCACTCCCGCAGCACGTCGCTTTCCACATTGAAGCGTTCGAGGCGGATGACGATCTGGCCGGCCTCCAGGCCGGGCAGCAGCGGAGCCCCTGCGCCGTCCGGCGTGCCCGTGATGGCCATTGCCTTGGCGGAGAGCAGCGCAGCATCGTTCTGATCGCAGAAGTTGATACCGCTCTGCGTGCCGGCGTAGCGCGCCAGGTCGTAGAGGATCTTTTTCAGCGTGTAGTAGCTGTAGGTGACGCGCGTCAGCTCCACCGTGCCCATGAACAGCAGCAGCAGGATCGGCGTCCAGAGCAGCGTCTCCAGAAGCACGGCGCCGGACTGGGGTCTGCGTCTCATTGATGCAGCACCACCTTTCCGGGGCCGGCCGTCACCAGGCAGCCGCCGTCAAATCGGCCCTGTTTCAGCGGCTTCGGATAGCCGATGTAGATGGCGGCGAAACGGCCGTTGGCGTCGGCGGGCGCGATGGTGGCGGCGCTGGGATCCGGCTCGATGAGGAACTGGCGGAAGCCCAGGGCGTAGAGCGGGGAAGCCGCCAGATTCTCCACCACGGCCACCGTGATCACGCGGCGCCCGGTGCCGGTGTACTGCGCGTAGTCTGTGACGTCGGTGATGTCGGTGTCCGGCAGGTACATCGTGGAGATCGTGTCCACATCCACGATGCCGGCGCAGGCGGCGGGCACGGCGGCATCGAACTTGCCCGCCATGCCGCAAAGGAATGCCGTGACGGGATTCGGAACGCGGTTGGCGTTGCAGGCCAGCGGGGCGGCGTTCAGCCAGATCCCCTCTTCGGTGTTGATGGTGACGCAGGCGCGCTGGTTGAAGACGGTGGGATCCGCGGTGCTGTCGGGAACGGCCGTGGGGAGCATCCCCTGCGCGCCGATGCGGTAGGCCTGTGACGATTCGTCGGGGAACAGCGTAGCCACGTCGTTGAAGCGGTTGAGCAGCACATAGGGGATCCGCGTTTCCGTGCCCGCGATGATCGACGGCGTCGGCGTGCCGGTGCACTGGTAGCCCAGCGTGTAGCGCGAGCCGCGCACGAAACCGAAGTCGGTGGTGTCTTCGATATTGACCGCCTGCAGCGCCAGCGGTTCAATGCCGCACGCCGTGCAGACCGGCGCGCTGACGCCCGCCACGGCGCTCACCTGGATGGGCGTCTTGCGGTCCTGCGCAATGGGGAGGAAGCCGAAGAACAGCAGGGGCGCTTCCGCTCGGATCGCCACGCGCACATGCCTGGCCGTGGCGCCGGAGGCGGTGCCGCCCGCTCCTTGCAGTGCCGCGGCGGCGGTATCGTAGAGCTCCGGCACCGGCGGTTCGCTGGCGAGGAAGCCCGTTCCTTCGCCGATGGTCACGGCGCCGAAGTCGTATTTGTTCCCGTAGCCCGAACTGGCATCCAGCGTCAGCCGCACCTGGTCTTCCGCCTGCGCCGAACTGGCATCGGTGCCCATCAGGTGCGCCGCCGCTGCCAGTGCCGCCGCGTTGGCGGCCGTCTGCAGTTCCATGCGCACCAGATAGAGCCGCGCCAGGTCCACCGCAAATCCCATGAACCCGAAGATCACGGGCACAAGGATCACCAGAAGCTGCAGCGAGGTGGCGCCCCGCCGGCCGGCTCTCCTTGTGTCACATCGCTGCATCGGCTCCCGCTTGCGCTACTTCTTGGCCGGCGCGGCCGGGCTCTTGTCCGCCGGAAGTTCCTGCACCGGCGCCGCGCCCGTCACTTTGTTGCTGCCCGTCTTGCCCTGCGGCACCTGATACCCCGCCGGCCCCACATAGGCCGGGGACTTCTCGTTCTTCTTCTTGTTCTTCTTCGCCATCTCCTCATCGGCCGACTCCAGGAACGGCTCGATGGTGGTGGGCAGTTGCGCCTTCTCCTCCGCGGTCAGCGGCTTCACCAGTCGCGGCGTGATGACCACCAGGAGTTCGTCCTGCGTCTTCTTCGTCGAGCGGCTCTTGAAGAGATAGCCCAGGATCGGCACGTCCCCCAGCCACGGAATCTTGTTGATCACGTTCTGCACGCGGCTGTCCAGGAGGCCGGCGATGGCGAACGTCTCGCCGTCCTTCAGCTCCACCTCTGTGGAGGCCGTGCGCGTGGAGATGGCTGGGATCATGAAGCCCTGCAACTGCACGGCGTTCGAGAAGTCCAGCGCGCTCACGGACGGCGCTACTTTGAGGTGGATCTTGTCGTCGTCCGTGATGGTCGGCGTAAAAGCCAGCTCCACGCCGAAGCTCTTGAACTGCACTGTGACCACCGGCGCCACGGCGCCGCCCGTGGAAGTGGCGGCCAGGGTAGGGAAGGGGAACTGCCCGCCCGCCAGGAAGCTGGCCTCCTTGCCTTCCACCGCGATCAGATTCGGCTCGGCCAGAATCTGCAGCAGGTTCCTGTTCTGCATCGCTCGAATGGTGGCGCCGATGTTCAGGTCCGGCCGGTAGAGGAAGATATTCAGCAGATCGCTGAAGTTCACCGTGGAGTTGGAGAAGTTCTGGTCCTGGAACTGAAACTGGGAGAAGCGCGGCTGGGCGAACTGCTGTGTGGAAATGGCTCCCAGCATCTTGTCGTTCCTGGAAAAGAAGTTGAACCCCAATTCCGTCAGGTGCACGCGGTCCACACTGGCGAACTTCACCTGCAGCATCACCTGGCGCGGCGTTTTCGGCTTGGGCGTCTTGAGCAGATTCACCACGTTCTTGCCCAGCGGCGCGGCGATCGTTGCAATCTTGTCGGCTTCGGCGGAGGTGGCTACTTCGCCGGTCAGCACCACCGTATCGCCGTTCACCGCCACATCCACGTTCTTTTCCTTGAGCGCGCTCTGCACCCGTTTGCGCGCCGCCTCGCTCTCGGAGGTATCGTTGATCACCTTGATGTTGAAGCGCGAAGGCGTTCCCGCGCCTTCCCACACGATCAGAGTCGTGTAGCCGGCGCCCTTGGCGTTCACCATCACTTCCCGGGGCGATACCACCACGGCGTCCGCCACTTTCGGTTCGGCCACGGCCACGCGCGTGATGTCGGAGTTGAACACCAGCAACTCGCCGCGGCCCAACAGGAGTTCCACGTCTTTCGCGGAGCCGCCCGGCGGCGTGGTTTGCGCGCCGGCGGCACAGCCCAGCACTGCCAGCAGAAAGGCTCGTGCGGCGGTTCGTTGGAGGATTGCGTGAGTCATACAGCGGGCCTTATTGGAAGGATTCCTGGAGATGTTTGTCGCCGCGGAAAACGTCCACCACCACGCGCGGCTTAGGCGGTTCTTTTTTCTCTTCCTTCTTCTTCGGCGGCTCCTCGCCCGTGAGCGCCGCCCATGCCTTGGGGTCGCGCACGTTCACGCCGGCCGCGCCCGCGCCCACCGGTTGAGGCCGCCGGACTCGCGTGAACAACTGCGGATCCAGCGCTTCCGCCGTCACCGCCTCCCGGTTCTGCAGCTTCGACCGGTCCAGCGGATTCCGCAGCGCCAGGCTCAGTTTGCCCTGATTCTTGGCCAATTCCAGCCGCCGCGAATCCTCCGGTGTCACCAGCAATGTCACCGCGCGCGTGGCCGTCACGTTCACATTCGCCTGCGAAGTCGTCCCCGCGGCCGAGCCTCCGCCCGCCGCCGGCACGGCCGCGGCCGCCTCTGTGTTCCTTCCGACCGACAGCACCATCACGTCTTCCAGCACGGTCGTGGTGAGCGCCTCCGCCATCGATCCGGGCCGCGTGAACAGCACGTCCACGCGCGAGCGCGGCTGAATCAGGCCCGCCGCTCCGCTCACATCGGTGATGGGGATCGACACCGCGCGCATGCCGTTGTCGATGGTCGCCGGCAATCCCTCCGCGCCTTTCATCGAGCTCAGCTTGGCGGTGGTCAGCGGCTCATTCATCGTCACCGGATAGAGCAGCGCATGGCCATCCACCAGCTTCACGTCCAATACCGCCGCTCGCGGCATGTCCTTCTCCGGAACGGCCACCAGCTTGACGTCGCCGCGGCCCAGCCGGGTCCCGGCCGCCATGTCTCGCGCGGCGGCCACAATGCTGGTCGTCTTCGCGGTCTGTGGCGCCTTGGTCCGGGACCACAGGAACCACGTCAGCAGCGCCGCCGAAATCCAGGCCGCGCCCAGAATCACCACTATTCGTTGCCGGTCCATCGTGACCTCACTCGTCTCCGCGCGGCCCTGCCATCAACCAGGCCACGCCATCTCTGTATACCGTCTGCCAACCCGCGGCCTCCAGCGCGCTCCGCAGTGAGCCGTCCGCCGGCACCAGCGCATGCGTGAACGCGAACTCCCGCACCGTGGTCTGCCATCCCGGCCGCGCTTCGATCAGCCGGATGTACTGCTGCATGAACTTCGCACCGTAGAAATCGCTCCGCCCGTCGAAATACACCTTCCGCTCGCCCCGAAACCAGTAAATGAGAAAGCCCCCGTACTTGTCGGGGGCCAGGATCCTCGCGTCTTTGGGCAGCGCGCGCACGGCGCTCATGGCACCCACGGGGAACTCCTCCTTGGAAAACCCAGCCTTCGAGGCCAGCATGGGAGTCATCATCAGCAACCAGGCCAGACCCGCGATGGCAGGCGTCCAGGCCAGCCCGCTCAACCGTTCGTCCAGCCTGCGCAGGTTGCCGGAATAAACCAGCACTGCGTTCAACGCCTTCTGCCACAGCGGCCGCAACTCCCCGGCCCGGAGCAGCGCCAGCGTGATGGACCCGTTGGCCAGCGGCAGCGCCGCCATCGCCGCCAGGGGCAGGCCCCGCGCCGACCGCAGCGCCATGGCGGCGAAGAACGCCAGCACCAGCCCGCGCCCTACACTCTTCTGCGAAAACGCGCACGCCGCGCCGCCAGCCGTCAGTGCCAGCACCAGCGCCACCTGCCACGCCCCTTCGGCGTGGAAGTTGAAGGATTGAAACTCGGCCACCCGGCTCAGCAGCGCCGCGTCGCTCAGATAGGCGAACACATGGCGGTGCAGCGCCCAGCCGTATGGCGTCAGCAACGTCCCCGCGGCGCCCCAGAACAGCGCCAGCCCGCACCAGCGGGCCCGCTGCCGGTCGCCTTTGTTCCAGAACAACCATGCCAGTCCTTCGCCGGCCGCATACAAGGCCAGCACCGTCGCGCCCAATCCGAAACTCGGGTGGGTGTTGGCCCACGCCATCCCCAGCACCGCCGCCACCAGACCGTGCTTTCTCGAAAACCGGGCATCCATCCGCTCGGCGGCCATCAGCACGATCAGCAGCCAGATCCAGCCCACTACGTGCGGACGCGCCAGCCAGTGCAGGCCGGCCGTGGTCCACACCAGTGGCAGCATTGCGCACGCCAGCAGGAAATCCCCGCCGGCGCGCCACGTCAAACGGATCCAGAACCAGATGCCGGCGCCGATGGCCAATCCGGTCAGCCAGGCCACTCCGGCCAGTCCGCCCGCCCGGTATACCGCTGCCATTGCGGCATCGCATGCCCACTCCCAGGCGGTCCACGGAGCTCCAGCGCGGGAGAACGAGAACGGATCCGAGCGCGGCACCGCGTGTGAATCCAGAATCCGCTCTCCAATGCGGATGTGCCAGCCGGTGTCGGAGTCCCGGAACAGCCGGCCGGCTCCGCCAAAGAGAAACAGGCAGACAAGCAGCGTCAGGCTGGCGATCGAGAACGCCAGATCCGGCGTGAACCACCGTAGCCATTGCCTGGTGCCTCCCCGGATCGCTCCGGCCTTACTGCCCGCTGGCGCCAATGCTGGTGAGACCCTGCGTAATGCTCGAATACAGGCTCACGATTGCCGTGGAAAGCTGATTCACGGTGGTGATCAACGCCAGCCCGACGGCCGCGACAATCAACGCATACTCCACCAGATCCTGACCTTTTTCTTCCCTGGCAAGCCGTGCTGCGAACTTCCAAACCAGATATTGCATCTTCATCCTTGCTCCTGCTAACGGGATGCCGACAGAGCCGGTCCCTGGCTGCGCGTGGGCGCTTCCTCCGTGGTCCAGAATACCCGCTTCACTGAGGTGGTGAAGCGCTGCCAGCGCGTCTTTTGCGCGCCGGTCGTCATACTTGCCGGACGGCCGTCCAGTTCGGCTGCCAGCTCCAGGTTCTTCAGGGCAGGCCAGTAGTCCGCCTTGTATTGCAGCGCATTGGCAATCTCTTCGCGGGCCTGCGGGTACTGGCCTCTTTCGAGGTACGCCGCCGCCAAATTGTTGTGCGCCGCCGCCGCCCCCAGCGCCGAGGTCCAGTGTGCCACCGCTCCGGTTGTGTCCGGAGAGTCGGGCCGCACCGCCATCAGGCGCGCCAGGTTGGTTCGCGCCAGTTCTGAGTCGCGGTTCAGCCGCAGCGCCTCTTCAAATTCGCGCGCCGCTTCCGGGTAGCGCCGCTGTTCGTACAGGTTGTAGCCCAGATTATTGTGCAGTGCATCGTCGGCCGGGTTCTCTTTGAGAGCCGCTCGATGTTCCCGCTCGCCCTCCTGCAGGCGCCCCGCCTCGTCCAGCGCAATCCCGTGCCAGCTCAACAGCTCCGCGTCCGGCCTTGCGCCGGAGGCCAGAAAACGATCGATCGTCTCAGCCGCCTGGCCCGGCAATGCCAGCTTTCTCAGCAGCTCCACTTCCTTCCAGAGCAGCGCCCGGTTGCCCGCGTCGTAGCCGCGCGCCGCCCGCACGTGCTCCAGCGCTACATCCGGGAATCCCGCCGCGGCGTATTTCTCCGCCAGCCGCATTCTCACCTCGTTGGCTTCCGGCGCGATGGCCAGCCGCTGCCTCAGGATGGCGATCTCTCCATCGCCCTCTCCCGACAGTTGAGCGTTCCTCACCTGCCGCTCCAGGGTCGCCCGCATACCCCCGCTCGGCGTCACCGCGGGCGCCGTGGCCGTGTGCCTGGCACATCCCGCCAGCAGCATCACTCCAGCCGCCGCCGCCAGCGCCTCGCCTCTCATGGTCACTTCACTTCCTCAAACACCAACTCGTCCCCGGCCGCCGTCCCCGTTGCCGCAATCGTCCCCTCGGGCAGTTCCAGCACCGAATGCGCCCGCAACGCTCCCGAGATCCGCCACGGCTTGAGCGACCTCCGCGCTTTCACCACCTGCTTCTTCCGGTTCAGGAACAGAACGTCAATGGTGAACTTCATGAAGAAGCAGTGCACCGCCTCGCATGGCGTGATCCACAGCCCTTCTCCGCTCGCCAATCCGGTCCGCTTCAATAGTCCCTGCCGCCGTTTTTCGCTGGTGTTGGCTACATCCGCCGCCGTGGCGATCTCGACGTTCCGCGTGCGGTTGTAGACCCGGATCTTCATTGCCGTGTGGAAATTGCTCTATTGTACTCGAAGTCTTACTAAACCCCGGCCCCAACCCCAATGTTGCGGCTCGCGGAAACTTCCCCGAGCCGAAAGGGTTTAGACTATCGGATTAGCCATGCCCGTGCAACCGATCTTCCGAACCCGGCCCGGCAGCCTGCTGCCCCTGTTGGCGTTGCTCCTGACGGCCTCCGCCGCACTCCGCGCCCAGACCACTGCCGCCACTTTTGGTGAGATCATCCGGCTCGGCACTACCCCTTCCGACATCGTACTGGACGAATCCCGCGGCCGCCTCTATCTCGTGAATACTTCCGCCAACCGCGTCGATGTCTGGGACTACAACACCAAGTCCAAGCTCACCCCCATCGCCGTCGGCCGCGGTCCGCTGGCCGCCGCCATGTCGATGGACAACCAGTACCTCTACGTCACCAACGCGGGCACCACGGTCTCGCCTGACTCCACCCTCAGCGTCGTCGACCTCGGCCGCGGTCAGGTCGATGCCACCGTCCCTCTGCCCGCCCGCCCGCAGGGCGTCGAAGTCGGCTACGACGGCCGCGTCCTCATCTCCACACTCGGCACCGGCACGAACAACGCCGCTAACACGCTCCTCCTTTACGACCGCCGCCAGACCAGCCAGCAGGTCTCCGCCATCCCTTTCCCGCCGCCGCCCGTCACTCCACCCACTCTCCCCGCCACCCAGCTCTCCCGCCCCATCACCTCCTTCTATGGCAGCATGCGCCGCACTCCCGACGGCCGCTTCATCGTCGGCCTCAGCATCATCACCAACGGCACCACCACTCAGGCCTTCGTCTACGACGTCGATGGCGGCGTGATTCTCAGAAGCCGTAACGTCACCGGTCAATCCACCGTCCTTGCCGTCAATCCCGAAGGCACTTCGTTCATGGCCGGGTTTACCAAGTACAACACCTCCACCCTCGCGGTCCAGGGCCAATACTCCACCGTCAACGCCCCCTTCCCCTTCCCCACCGGCTTCTCCGGCGCGAATGCCCTGCAGAACCTCGGCGGCAGCGTCTTCTCTCCCGACGGTGAAACGCTCTACGGCACCTTCAATCAGGCTCCCTTCACCCAGCCCGCCAGCCGCCCTCTCTCTTCCATCCTCTTCATCTGTGATGCGCACAACCTCGCCATCAAGCTCGGTATCCGCCTGCCTGAGTCGATCGTCGCCCGCATGGTGATCACCTCCGACGGCTCTCAAGCCTGGGGCCTCTCCGAATCCGGCCTCATCCGCCTCCCCTTGGGCGCTCTTTACGACTACCCCATCCTCCAGCCCGAAACAAACACCGTCTTCATGGCCGTCGACGACTGCAATCGCGGCATCGCCTCCACCCGCCTCCGCATCAATAACCTCGGTAAAGGCAAACTCACCTTCGCCGTGCCCGCGCTCAACAACACCCTCATCGCCCAGGCCGAGAGCGGCCTCGCTCCTTCCTATCTCAATCTCACCATGGACCCCGGCCGCTCCTCGGGCGCCCGGCAGCCCGGCACCAACCTCTCCTTCAACTCCGGTCTCAGCGGCGCGCCCATCAGCATCGACCTGATCTCTCCCGAAGCCATTAACATCCCCAACCGCGTCAAGGTCTTCATGAACTACCGGACTTCGGACATGCGCGGCGTCATCTTCCCCATTCCCACAGGCCTCAACACCAACCACGGCCTCCGCGATATTCAGATGGACGAGACGCGCGGCGTCCTCTACATCGCCAACTCCGGCTTCAATCGCCTCGAAGTCTTCGACCTCAACAAGCAGCGCCTCCTCGATCCCATCCCCGTCTGCCAGATGCCCCAGCAGATGGCCATGGGCAGTGATGGAACCACCCTTTACGTCGCCTGCTCCAGCGGCGTCACCGGCGACACCGGCGGCACCGAAGGCGTCGGCATTGTCGATCTCGACCTGCGCCGCTACATCGGCGAAGTGGAGTTCCCGGCCATCCCGCGGCAGGGCAGCGCCACTGTCATCGCACCGCAGGGCCTGGCCGTCGGCTACAGCGGCCTGCAGTTCATCATGAGCAACGGCACCGTCTGGAAAGTCATCGGCAACAAAGCTCTCCCCATCGATCCCAGTGCCGTGCTCGGCGTTCAGGCCAACGGCTCTCAGGCCGCCATCGCCGGGCCGCGCGTCATGCTCGGCTCGCCCGACTTCTCCTCCGCCATCCTGCTCAGCTCCGGCGGCACCGCCTATCTCTACGACGCTCTCTCCAATGCCTGGACCGCTACGCGCCAGCTCTTTTCCACGCCCATCACCGGCATGTACTATGGCCCGCTCGGCGTCGCCCCGGATAACTCCTACATGCTCTCCAATGGCCTCATCCTCAACAACTCCCTGGGCGTCATTGGCGGCGCCGAAAAGCCCGGCCAGCAGGTGACCAGCGGCAGCGGCTCAGGCAGCACCACCACCATCGTCAGCGCAGGCCAGCGCCATGTCGCCGCCCTCGCTCCGCTCGACCCCAATTACTTCATCCGCCTCACGCTCCCCGTCCGCCAGAACCTGAACCCCACCTCCACCCGCGACGAAGCCCGCTCCACTATCGAACTCGTCGATATCCGCACCTCCGCTGAGCAGCTTCTGGGCGTGATTCCCGAAAACCCACCCTTCACTCTCCTCGGCACCACCCTCCAGCGCGTCCCGCCCCGCTGGATGGTCACTGCCTCCGACCTCAAGACCTCCTACATCATCACCACCTCCGGCCTGAGCGTTGTGCCCCTTTCCAAGACCGACACCTCCACCCGCCCCGCCATCCCCCTCGGTCTCCGCGGCATCGTCAACTCCGCCACCGGCACTCAAGCCATCAAGCCCGGCGCCTTCATCACCATCACCGGCCAGAATCTGGCCGGCTCCGGCAACGCGGATCAGATCCCCCTGCCCACCGTCCTGGGCGGCTCCTGCGTCGTCCTCAACGACGTGCCGGTCAACATGATCTCCGTCTCCCCCACGCAGATTCAGGCCCAGGTGCCCGATGACCTGCTCCCCGGCCTTTACGTTTTCCAGGTGCGCAGCCTGGCCCTCGCCCAGCAGAGTGACCCCTTGGTGCTCACTCTCCAGAAGCCCTGAGCGTCAGATGTTCCAAGCCGCATCCCACACGATCCGCGCCTTCTTCTGATACGCCTGATTCGCCATGAAGCACGCCATGGAGGAGTAGTAGCCCTCCTCGACATTCGCGATCGGCTTCTGCCGCGTGCGGATGCACTCCATCCAGTTCTTCAGCACAACATCTGCCGTGGCGGGCACGCCATCGCCTTCCGCCGCGGCCTCCTTGCTGAATTTGCCGTTCGGGGCGTAGCTCCAGGACTTGCTCGTCTCATATCGCTCCGAATGCAGCACTCCGCCCGTGCCGCGAGCTTCCACTCCGGCGCTGGTCTTCACGCCCGGCGCCGACAGGCACTCCGCGTGGAACGTCACCGTCGTCTTGTTCGGGTACTCCAGAATGAAGGAGACCACGTCCGGCGTATCTCTGCCGTCGTTGTAGAAAAACGTGCTGCCTCCAGCCACCGCCGCCGCCGGGTTCTTCAGCCCCAGCCAGTGGTGCGCGGAGTCCACTACGTGGATCGCGATGCCCATGATCATCCCGCCGTCGTAGTGCAGCCACTTGTACGGGGAAAAGTAGATGTTCGGATTCCACGCCACCTTCGGCCCCGGCCCCAGCCAGCGCTCCCAATCGAGCCCCGCCGGCTTCTGCTCCATGCCCGGCGGTGGCTCCTGTACGTAACCCGAGTTCGACAGATACCACGTCCGCGCCATGCCCACCTTGCCCAGCACGCCGCTGTCGATGAACCGTTCTTTCGGCACCACGAACTGCTGCAGCCCGCGCCCCTGCATGCCCACCTGTAGCACGCGCCCCGTCTCCCGCACGGCCTTCACCAATGCCATCCCGTCCTTCGGGGTGTGTACCATCGGCTTCTCCACGTAGACGTCCTTGCACGCGCGCAGCGCGTCGATCGCCACGGGCGCGTGCCAGTGATCCGGCGTCGCCACAATCACGGCGTCGATCTCCTTGTGCTCCAGCAGCCGCCGGTGATCGCCATATTTCGCCACGCTCCGGCCGGTGATCTTCTCCGCCTGATCCCGCCGCGCGTCATAGACATCGCACACCGCCACCCAGTCCTGGTCCTGCATCTTGTTCAGTGACCGCATCAGGTACTGCCCGCGCCCGCCGGTGCCGACAATGCCCAGCTTCAACCGGTCGTTCGCGCCCATAATCCGCATCGCCGACGCCGCGGTCAGCAGGCTTCTCCGTGTCGTGGTGGCCAACATGCTCAAACCTCCGCCGCTAAGCATATCGCGACGGCGCTTCAGGATAAACCGGATAAAATGACCGCATGCTCCAGCACACAGCCCCGCCTCGTTTCCGCTGGGTCGTCTGTGGGCTCCTGTTCCTCGCCACCACCATCAACTATATGGACCGCCAGATCTTCGGCATCCTGGCGCCCGTCCTCGAAAAGGAGATCGGCTGGACCCAGGCTCAATACGGCCTGATGATCACCGCGTTCCAGGCTGCCTACGCCGTCGGCATGCCCGTCTTCGGCCGCCTCATCGACACCATCGGGACCCGTGCCGGCTATGCGCTCGCCATCGGCTGGTGGAGCCTCGCCGCCATGGCCCATGGCGCCGCCCGTTCGCCGTTCGGCTTCTCCGCCGCCCGCGCCGCTCTTGGCTTCGGCGAGGCCGGCAACTTCCCCGCCGCCGTCAAGAGCATCTCCGAGTGGTTTCCGCAAAAAGAATGCGCGCTCGCCATCGGTCTCTTCAACTGCGGCTCCAACGTCGGCGCCATTATCACGCCCCTCGTCGTGCCCTGGATCGTCCTGCGCTACGGCTGGCAGTGGGCTTTCTACTCCGTTGGCGCGGTCGGGCTCCTCTGGCTGGTCCTCTGGCTCGCCATCAACCGCAAACCGCCCCTCACCCCCTCGGCCTCGGAGCCGCCCGTCTCCTGGACCAGTCTGCTCAACTGCCGCGCGACCTGGGCCATCATGGTGGCCCGCTTCCTCACCGACCCGGTCTGGTGGTTCTACCTCTACTGGACCCCGAAGTTCCTCCACGAAAAGCACGGCCTCTCCATCGGCGAGATCGGCGCACCCCTCGTGGTCATTTACCTCTCCGCCGATGTGGGCAGCGTCTTCGGCGGCTGGCTCTCCTCCCAACTTCTGCGCCGCGGTTGGTCCGCCAACGCCGCCCGCAAGACCGCCATCCTCGTCGCCGCCTGCCTCGTCGCACCCATGGCCCTCGCCCCTCGCGTCGATTCCGTTTGGGGCGTCGTCACCATCCTCAGCCTCGCCACCGCCGGCCACCAGGCCTGGGCCGCCAACATGTTCTCCATACTGGCCGACCTCTATCCCCCGCGCGCCACCAGCACCATCACCGGCATCACCGGACTCAGCGCCTCCCTCGGCGGCATGCTCGCCGCCACCGCCCTCGGCTTTGCCTTGCAGGCCACCGGCAGCTATACCCCCGCGTTCCTCTACGCCAGTTGCTCTTACTTCCTGATCCTGGCCATCCTCCACGCCGCCATCCCGCGCTTCGAGCCCATCAAACTATGACGCCCCCCCCCGGACGCCAGTCCGGGGTAACGGGCCCCACGAGACCAAGCCCTGCTCCCCCGGACGCCAGTCCGGGGTAACGGGCCCCACGCGCCCAAGCCCGTTTCCCCCGGGACGCCAGTCCGGGGTAACGGGCCCCACGAGACCAAGCCCTGCTCCCCCGGACGCCAGTCCGGAGTAACGGCCCCCACGCGCCCAAGCCCGTTTCCCCCGGGACGCCAGTCCCGGGGCCACACGACCAAGCCCGTTCCCCCCCATGAAGCCCGCCCCGCCCCACCCCCCCACTTCCCCGCCCATACCCTCCAGTGATAGCGTGGTCAGCGGAGCATTCCATTTATGAATCGACTCGTCCTACTATCCCTAGCCGCTCTTCCTCTGCTTGCGCAATCCAACCCGCGCTCCATCTCCATGTCTGACCTCCGCGACCGCATCCGCGGCGGCTGGGCCGGCCAGATGTTCGGCGTCGCCTATGGCGCCCCCACCGAGTTCCGCTACAACGAAGTCATCATCCCCGTCGACAAGCTGCCCAAGTGGTCGCCCGGCAAGGTCGACAACGCCCTCAACCAGGATGACCTCTACGTCGACATGACCTTCGCCCAGGTCCTCGATGAGAAGGGCCTCGACGCCACCACCGAGGACTTCGGCGCCATGTTCAAGGATTCCAAGTACGCCCTCTGGCACGCCAACCTCGCCGCCCGCCGCGCCCTGCGCCGCGGCGTCCCCGCCACCCTCAGCGGCACCCCCAAATACAATGTCCACGCCAATGACATCGACTTCCAGATCGAAGCCGACTTCATCGGCCTCATGACCCCCGGCCTGCCCCAGGCCGCCAACGACATCGCCTGGCGCGCCGGCCGCGTCATGAACTACGGCGACGGCATCTATGGCGGCATGTTCGTCGGCTGCATGTACGCCGCCGCTTTCTTCGAATCCGACCCCCACCGCGTCGTCGAAGAGGGCCTCAAGTGCATCCCCGCCAAGAGCCCCTACGGCCAGCTCATCGCCGACCTCCTCGTCTGGCACAAACAGGACCCCAGGAACTGGGAAAGCGCCTGGCAGCAGATTGAGAAGAAGTGGAACCGCCGCGAGCCCTGCCCCGCCGGCGCCCTCCGCCCCTTCAACATCGACGCCAAAATCAACGGCGCCTATATCGCGCTCGGCCTCCTCTACGGCGACGCCGACATGACCAAAACCATCGAGATCTCCACCCGCGCCGGGCAGGACTCCGACTGCAACCCCTCCTCCGCCGCCGGCGTCCTCGGCACCATGCTCGGCTGGAACAAAATCCCCGACATCTGGAAGAGCGGCATCCCGCCCCTCGCCGACCGCAAGTTCGCCTACACCAACCACACCTTCAATACCATCGTCGACTCCACCGTGAAGCGCGCCGTCGCCGTCGTCCAGAAGGCCGGCGGCCGCGTGGACGGCGAAAAAATCACCATCCCCTTCCAGGCGCCCAAGGCCGCCAAGCTCGAACTCTGGGACGACTACGGTTCGCCCGCCGAGAACATCGCGGTCGCCGATCCTCGCTGGAAGTTCACCGGTAACTGGGCCACCAACGACAAGGCCGCGCCCCGCATCACCGACGAAAAGAACGCCACCGCCGAGATCTCCTTCGAAGGCACCGGCTTCATCGCCGTCGGCCCCTACCTCTCCAACGGCGGCTTCGCCGAAGCCTGGCTCGACGGCAAGAAAATCAGCACCGTAGACGTCTGCTCCGACGAGAAGGCCAACAAGGGCGCCGAAAGCGTCTTCCACCAGTTCCGTCTCAAACCCGGCAAGCACACCGTCCGCCTCGTCGTTCTCGGCGTCAAGCACGACGATTCCACCGGCGCCAAGGTCGGCCTCGACAGCCTGCTCGTCTTCCGGTAAAAAATACCGGCCGCTCCGAATTGCAGTCGTACAATGTAGGGGTATGAACCCTGTCGTTCGTGCCCCTCGCGGCTCCACGCTCTCCTGCAAGGGCTGGCGCCAGGAGGCCGCTCTCCGCATGCTCATGAACAACCTCGACCCCGAGGTTGCCGAGCGGCCCCAGGACCTCGTCGTCTACGGCGGCACCGGCCGCGCCGCCCGCGACTGGCCCTCCTTCCACGCCATCGTCCGCGAACTCCAGCGCCTCGAGAACGACGAAACCCTCCTCATCCAGTCCGGCAAGCCCGTCGGCGTCTTCCGCACCCACGACGACGCGCCCCGCGTCCTCATCGCCAACTCCAACCTCGTCGGCCACTGGTCCCATTGGGACCACTTCCACGAACTCGAGCGCCTCGGCCTCATCATGTACGGCCAGATGACCGCCGGAAGCTGGATCTACATCGGCACCCAAGGCATCCTGCAGGGCACCTTCGAAACCTTCGCCGCCGCCGCCCGCCGCCACTTCGGCGGCACGCTGGCCGGCCGCTTCGTCCTCACCGGCGGCATGGGCGGCATGGGCGGCGCCCAGCCTCTGGCCGCCACCATGAACGGCGCCGCCATCCTGTGCGTCGAGGTCGATCCGGCCCGCATCCGCAAACGCCTCGATACCGGCTACTGCGATACCATCACCGATTCGCTCGATGAAGCTCTGTGCCTCATCGATGAGGCCCGCCTCGTGAAGAAGGCCCTCTCCGTCGGCCTCGCCGCCAACTGCGCCGACGTCCTCCCCGAGCTCGTCCGCCGCGGCGTCACCCCGGATCTCCTCACCGATCAGACCTCCGCCCACGATCCCCTCAACGGCTACATCCCCGCCGGACTCACTCTCCAGCAGGCCGCCGAGCTGCGCGCCGCCGATCCCCAGGCCTACACCAGCCGCGCGCTCGACTCCATCGCCGCCCACGTCCAGGCCATGCTCGCCATGCAGCGCTCCGGCGCCATCGCCTTCGACTACGGCAACAATATCCGCCGCATGGCCGCCGACCGCGGCGTCACCGATGCCTTCCAGATCCCCGGCTTCGTCCCTCAGTACATCCGGCCCCTCTTCTGCCAGGGCAGCGGCCCCTTCCGCTGGGTGGCGCTCTCCGGCGATCCCGCCGACATCGCCGCTACTGACCGGCTCGCCGCCGACGTCTTCCCGCATAACAAAAACCTCCTGCGTTGGCTGCGGCTCGCCCGCGAAAAGGTTCACTTCCAGGGCCTCCCCGCCCGCATCTGCTGGCTCAGCATGGGCGAGCGCGCCGAGTTCGCCGCCGCCATGAACTCGCTCGTCGCCCAGGGCAAGGTCTCCGCCCCCATCGTCATCGGCCGCGATCACCTCGACTGCGGCTCCGTCGCCTCCCCCTACCGCGAAACCGAAGCCATGCTCGACCATAGCGACGCCGTCGCCGATTGGCCCATCCTCAACGCCCTCCTCAACACTGCCGCCGGCGCCAGTTGGGTCAGCCTCCATAACGGCGGCGGCGTCGGCATCGGCTACTCGCTCCACGCCGGACAGGTCACCGTGGTCGACGGCTCCGATGCCGCCGCCCGCCGCGCACAGCGCGTGATGACCTGCGATCCCGCCATGGGCATCATCCGCCACGCCGACGCCGGATATTCCGATGCCCTCGATGCTGCCAGACGGCACCATCTCCCGCTACCATGGTTGAAAGCTTGAAACATGGGTAATGCTCTCCTGGTTCGAGGCGCGCGCCAGTTGCTCACTCTGCGCGGCCCAGCCGGACCCCGCCGCGGGCCCGACCTTCGCGATCTTTCCATCATCGAAAACGGCGCCATGCTCATCGTCGATGGCCGCATCCACTCCATCGGACCCGCGCGCCGCATCGAGAACCTCTCTGAGTCCCGCCGCGCCGAAGAAGTGGACGCCACCGGCTCCGTCGTCATGCCCGGCTTCGTCGACGCGCATACGCATCTTGTCCACGGACCCCCGCGCCTGGCCGACTACGAAGCCCGCATCGAAGGCCGCACCTATCAGGAGATCGCCAGGAACGGCGGCGGCATCGCCTGGACCATCCGCGCCGTCCGCCAGGCCACCCCCCGCCGCCTTCGCTTTCAGGCCCTCTCCAGCCTCCGCCGCTTCGCCCTCACCGGCACCACCACGCTCGAAGCCAAGTCCGGCTACGCGCTCACTCTCAACGGCGAAATCAAGATCCTCCGCCTGCTCAAGGACCTCGACGGCCACCCCCTCGACATCATCCCCACCTTCCTCGGCGCCCACATCAAACCGCCCGATTTCATTGGCGACTCTTACGCCTTCATCGATACCCTCATCCGCGAGTTCCTCCCCGAAGTCGCCAAAAAACGCCTCGCCCGCTTCGCCGATGTCTACTGCGAGCAGGGCGCGTTCTCCTATCCCGAAGCGCTGCGCTACCTGGAGGCCGCCGGCCGCCTCGGCCTGCCTGGACGCATCCATGCCGCCCAGTTCACTGACCTCGGAGCCGTGCCGCTGGCGCTCGAAACCAGCGCCCATAGTCTCGATCACCTCGAAGTCATAGACCCCAAGCACATCCCCGCGCTGGCCCGGTCCAACATCATCGCCACCCTCCTGCCGTGCTCCGTGCTCCACCTCGGCCTCACCCGCTACGCCCCGGCCCGCGCCCTCATCGACGCCGGCGCCGCCGTCGCCATCGCCTCTGACTACAATCCCGGCACCAGCCCCGTCTGGAACATGCAGACCGTCATCTCCCTGGCCTGCTCCCAGATGCGCATGACCCCGGCCGAGGCCATCGTCGCTGCCACCATCAACGGCGCCTGGTCGCTCGGCGCCGCCGCCCGAGCCGGCTCTCTCGAATCCGGCAAACAGGCCGATTTCCTCGTTCTTTCCGTCAGCGACTACCGCGAAATCCCCTACTACATCGGCGCCAACCACGTCCGCCGCGTCTTCAAGCGCGGCGTCTCCATCGAAGCCGAACCCGCTCCCGATCCTGTCATCGAAAGAGAACCCCTCCTCCCATGAGCCGCAAACTCGTCGAATGCGTTCCCAACTTCAGTGAAGGCCGCGACCGCGCCAAGGTCGAATCCATCGCCGCCGCCATCTCCGCCTTCCCCGGCGCCGCCATCCTCGATCTCGAACTCGACGCCGACCACAACCGCAGCGTCATCACCTTCGCCGCGCCGCCCGAATCTGTGGTCGAAGCCGCTCTCGCCGGCGCCGCCCGCGCCGCGGCCGTCATCGATCTCACCACGCACACCGGCGTCCACCCCCGCATCGGCGCCATGGACGTCCTGCCCTTCGTGCCCCTCGCCGGCGTCACTCTCGACGATTGCGTGTTGCTCGCCCAGCGCGCCGCCGCCGAACTCTGGAAGCGCCTCCGCATTCCCGTCTATCTCTACGAAGCCGCCGCCCGCCGGCCGGATCGCGTCAATCTCGAAAACATCCGCCGCGGCCAGTTCGAAGGCCTGCGCGAAGAGGTCCGCACCAACCCCGACCGCGCCCCGGACTTCGGCGACCCCGAACTCCACCCCACCGCCGGTGCCACCGTCGTCGGCGCCCGCAAATTCCTCATCGCCTACAACATCAACCTCGATACCCCCGACCTCGACCTCGCCAGGCGCATCGCCAAGTCCATCCGCCAATCCTCCGGCGGCTTCCCCTGCGTCAAGGCTATGGGCGTGCCCCTCACCTCCCGCGGCCTCGCCCAGGTCTCCATGAACCTCACCGACTTCGAAACCACCCCCGTCCACCAGGTCTTCGAAGCCGTCCGCATCCAGGCCGCCGAGGCCGGAGTCTCCGTCGCCGGTAGCGAGATCATCGGCCTCATCCCCAAGAAGGCGCTGGAGATGACCGCGGACTTCTACCTCCAGGTGGAGAACTTCCAGCCCTCCATTGTGCTCGAAAACAAACTCGCTGAGGCGCTGGAAAACCGCTCCGGCCTGAATGAGTTCCTCGACGCCCTCGCCGCGCCCACCCCCACGCCCGGCGGCGGCAGCGCCTCGGCCGCCTCGGCCGCCATGGCCGCCGCCCTCGGCGCCATGGTCGCCCGCCTGTCGAAGTTCGATCCCGCCCCCTACGAGGCCGATCGCGCCTGGTTCTCCGAAGCGGTGCAACGCGATGCCGACGCCTACAACGCCGTCGTCGCCGCCTACAAGCGCCCCAAAGCCGAGCGCCAGCCCTTCATAGACGAGGCGATGCAGGGCGCCACCGCCGTGCCCCTCGAAGTCCTCCAGCGCGCCACCGCCCTCGCCGCCGCCCTCGAGAAACTCGCCGCCGAATCGCCCTCGAAGTTCGCCTCGGACGTCATCACCGCCCGCGCCCTCGCCGCCGCCGCCCAGTCCGGTTCCCGCGCCAACGTCGAGATCAACCTCGCGTCCCTCCCCGATGGCGATTTCAAATCGTCCGTTCTGGCCGCGATATCATCAAATTAAGCGTGCTGGTATCCATCGAAACTCACCTGCCGGGTGAAAACAAACCCAAGCGGCCCGCCTGGCTCAAGGCCCCGGCGCCAGTGGGCGACAACTACCGCGATCTCAAAGGCCTGGTCGAGCGCCTCCGCCTCCACACCGTCTGCGAGTCCGCCGCCTGTCCCAACATCGGCGAATGCTGGAACCACCGCACGGCGACTTTCATGATTCTGGGCAACTTCTGCACCCGCCGCTGCGGATTCTGCAATGTCCAGAAAGGCCAACCGCTGGAAGTCGACCGCGACGAACCCAACCGCGTCGCCGAGGCCTGCGAGACCCTCGGCCTGCGCTACGCCGTCATCACCAGCGTCAACCGCGACGACCAGAAAGACGGCGGCGCCTCGCTCTTCGCCGCCACCATCCGCGCCATCCGCCAGCGCATTCCCGAGTGCAAGGTGGAAGTGCTCGTCCCCGATTTTCAGGGCTCCCGCGAAGCCATGGCCATGGTGATGGACGCCGCTCCTGACGTCCTCAATCACAACATCGAAACCGTGCCGCGCCTCTACAAACAGGTCCGTCTCGGCGCCCGCTATGAGCGCTCGCTCGAGATGCTCGAATACGCCAAGAGCCTTCGCCCCGCAATCCCCACCAAGTCCGGCCTCATGGTCGGCCTCGGCGAAACCAGGGAAGAGGTGCTCGCGGTCCTCGCCGACATGCGCCGCAGCCGCGTCGACATCGCCACCATCGGCCAATACCTCCGGCCCACGCTCAAGCACCTGCCCGTGCTCCGCTACGTCCCCCCGGAGGAGTTCGCCGAATACCGCCGCGCCGGCCGCGACCTCGGCTTCTCCCACATCGAAGCCGGCCCCCTCGTCCGCAGTAGCTACCACGCCGCCGAAGCCATCTAGCCGGCCCCTGGCATCCCCCTATCGCCGCGCCGCGGGCTGAGACCTGATCAGCCACGAGATGCCACACGTCTCTCCCAGCGAAAGCTCGCTGGTGAGAATCGTCACTCCCCGCAGTTGCCGGTCGAGCCACTCCGCCCGTCTCTTCTGGATGTACTTCATCTGCTCGCTAGCGGTGGTGCCCTGCAAAGAGATGGGCTTTCCTTCCCGCAGCCGCGCCGCCCCTGTGTCCTTCAAAGCCTGGGCGAAGACCGCATCTTCCCGGGCGATCTCAAGGTCGCCTCGCTCCTCGATCTTCCGCATCATGACGATCTCCGCATAGCCCCGCCATGGCCTCTCCTGGAGATACGCCTGGCCGGCCTGGCGTTGAGTCTCGATCAGGTCTCGCCGCTCTGCCTCCGTCTTCAGCGTGGACAAATAATTCTGCCACGCCGCCAACGGGACGCCTCGCCCTTTCAGGTGGCGCGCCCAAGCCTCTTCCACCGGCTTGTGCTCGATCAACACCTCGTCAAACGCACTCTCGAGGGCCGCCGCCCTCTGCCGGTGCGCCTCGGCGAGCGCTTGCACATTCATCCTGGCAACCTCGGCCCGAAACGCGAGCTCCACCTCGGCGTCGCTCGGGACGGCGCCCAGGTTCCGGGCGACAGCCCGCCGGGCCGCCTCCTCGATCGGTCCTACGGCGCGCTGGCACCACAACGACCGCGCGGCGCTCTGAATCTCCTCCGCTCTATATCTACCAGTTCCCTGATCGCGCCTTCGGGCCTGAAGCTCACCGGTCGCGTCTTTCGCAGTCACGCCAAAAGGCGTTAGATCGATCTTTTGGCCGTCCACCACTGCCCATGCCGGAGCCGTGGGATAGATCACTTGCGCCCCCATCGGGCTGCACAACGCGATCCAAAGCGGAAACGCCACAAGCTGTGCCAACTGGAATCCTTGTGCCATTCCTGGATTCTCCTACTGCTGAAGTGTGAAAATGAACCCGCCAATTAGTGATTGACACATTTCCGCCTGCTTCGAACCACTGGCGCTCGTCGCAAGAGCCAGCTTGGTCGTTACAAAGACAATGCCCTGGGTGTGAAGGAGTGCATGACATTGCCATTTGGGGCGGGAGTGCTACCGTTCAAAATAATAAGGATGTCGGCCAAGTTTGACGCGGATGTATGCGTCAAGAACTGAAAATCTGTCCGGTCCTAACTGCTCTTTTAGCTCGGCCGCTTTTGCATCCGGTACGGCCATTTCCATATCTGACAGCGTGCGGACCCGTCGTGCCACGTCGAGAGGCACCGCCTTGGAGAGCCAATCTTGTTTAGAGTATTTCTTTACCAGCTTGGTCCGCTCGTCCAGCAACTGTTGCTGCCGCGACCGTGAGTCGGCGGCGATCTCTTTGAGTATTTTCTCCTCCCGCTCTGTCAAGCCGGCCTCTCTCCGGATCTCTGAACGAAGTCGCCGGTCGTCACCGCCCATTGCCTTCACCCGGTCAGCAGTCAGTTCTAAAGTCCACACACGCTCAAAGAACACCATGTAGGTGGCCCATCGCGGTGGACTCGCCTGAGTGTCCTGTGCGCCAAATGCAGCGGAAATGGGGTGATACAGAATCAGCTGAAGGAGTGACAGGAAGAGTGCAATGGCGCGATTCACGAGCTCAGAATAACGCCGTGATTGATTCAAGTCAATCGCTGTCGTCTACTTTTAGTGTAGACTATCACGTATAATATATGAATCCGGTTATTTCCTGCTGCTTTCTGGTTCTAGCGGGAATCGAGCGCGATTTCAGATTTCAGCCCGAGCCCGCGGCAGTATCCGTGCTTCACCCGCCGCCGCACTGAGTGAGCCCGGACATAGTACCGGCACGTGTGGGGTCCGTCAGAAGGTGCCTAGAGCGAGCGCCCCGCAATCCCCACCAAATCCGGCCTCATGGCCGGCCTGGGCGAAACCAGGGAAGCGGTGCTCGCGGTCCTCGCCGGAATGCGCCGCGGCCTCGGCTTCACCCACGTCGAATCCGGCCCCTCGTCCGCAGCAGCTACCACGCCGCCGACGCGCTCCAGACCGCCGCTACTGTTTGTCCAGCGTCGTCTTCGTGTCGGATTCGCCCCTCGGCGTCACCATGTGCCGGCTGATCGTCAGCACCTTGCCTTCGCCCGACAGCACCCACTTCTCCGTGATCGTGATGTCGTTGTCCCCAAACTTGGCCTTGCTCACGATCACCAGCGTCTCGCCTTCCCAGCTCAGCGTCGACTTCCGCGAATTGCCGCGGAACTCGTTCACGCACTCCTTGCCGTCCGTCGTGTAGTTCGACGTCGATTCAAACTCATTGCCGTCTCTCGACTGCTTGTTCACCACGGTCAGCTTGGGGTCCTTGTGGTCCACCGTCATCGTCAGGCTGTCCGGCGGCGGCATCGGCCCGAAATCGCTCTTTAACTTGTTCACCTTCCACGACCCGCTGAAGTCCGGAGCCGCCATCAGCGGCAGCGCGCAGAAGAGCGTCAATGTGCAAAGAATTCTTCCCATGCCCGCATCCTAACTCCACCCGCTGCCTCCGCGCTACTCTTTGCCCGCTCCCGGCGGAACAACTTCCGCCCGTCCTGCGTATTCCCCATTGAAGGGGGTCCTTCCATGATCAAATTCCTTCTCTTCTGCATCCTGGCCGTCCTCTGCTGGCCGCTGGCGCTCATCGCCCTGTTCGTCTATCCGCTGGTGTGGCTCATCCTACTGCCTTTCCGGCTGGTCGGCCTCGCCGTGGCTGGGGTCTTCTCCGTCATCGGCGCCCTCTTCCTGCTGCCGGCCAAGATCGTCAAGTCCATCCTCTAGGCAGGGCGCGCCCGCCATTCTCCACCAGCCTTCGCCCGCGAACAAACCACATTCCCGCCACCCGGTTCTGCCAGCATTTTGGGGCCAGCATTTTGGGGATTGTGCCCGAAGGGGATTCGCCTTACCATAGCCCAGTGGCTCGCGAAATCTGCCGCGGGCCCGTGCTGCCAGGAGGCGACAGATGCATCTTCTTTACTTCCTGATCATCGGCGTGATCGCCGGCTGGCTGACAGGAAAGCTCATGTCCGGTGGCGGCTACGGCCTCGTCGGGGACCTGGTCCTCGGCATCATCGGCGCTTTTGTGGGCGGCTGGGTGCTCGGTCTTGTCGGGGTGACCACCGGCGGCTTCCTCGGCAGGATCCTCTCCGCCACGTTTGGAGCGGTGCTGTGCGTCTTCCTTGTGCGTCTTCTCAAGAAGGCTTGACCACTTACCGGGACGCCTCATCCCATGCTACGGCTCCGTCGGAAACTGCGCGGCGCTACAGCGCTTGCCGCATGAGACGGATCGCGTCCACAATGCGGCCCGTTTCTTCAAACCCGTAAGACAACCGAAGCTGGCGAAGGCCCTTCTCCGCAATGTCGCCGCGGGGGTGGACGCAGTATTGGCCGGGGATGTAGATCACTCGCGGCTGCGCCGGGTCCGCGGGGTTCGACAGACGTTCGAAGAACTTCGAGCCGGGCTCGGTGCGCGTGTCGCGGAAGGTGGGGTAGAAATAGAAGCCCGCCGAACCGCCGCGCAGCTCTTCCAGGTGGGGGCCGAGTTCAGAGTGAATCGCCGCGCTCACGGCCAGGGCTTTTTCGCGGTAACCGGCGTTCACCGCCGCGAGCTGCGCTTCAATGTGATGGTCCAACAGGTAGGCCGCCATGTCCTGCACGAAGAGAGGCGCGCTGAAGCCGGTGTCGGCGGTCTTCTGCACCATGGCGGTCATCAGTTCGCCGGCGGGGCCGGCGAGGTAGCCGATGCGCAACGCCGGGGCGAGCACCTTGGAAAGCGTTCCGATCTCGTAGGCAACGCCGAGCGGGTCTTCGGGCAGCACGGAACGGAAGGGCACGCCGGCGGGGTCGTGCAGGAGCAGTTCATAAGCCAGGTCGTAGAAAACCGGAATGCGGCGGTTTTGTTTTTGACTGATGGCCGCGGCTGCGTCGAGCAGGGCCCGGCGGCGCGCGTTCGAGAGGATCGTGCAGGACGGGTTATTGACGGTGACGAAATAGAAGAACGAGATGCGTTCCGCCTCGTCTCCCAGCTCTGAGATCTTTCGGTCCAGCGCGGCCAGGCACGGCCCTTCGGTGTCTTCCGGAACGGCGACGAAGCGGAAGCCCTTGCGCTCCAGTGTGTCGGAGTAGATGTAATAGTTCGGGTCGGCGGTGACGACGATGCCGGTGGGCAGCAGATCGGTGAGCGCGTCGAGAATACTGGTGGCGCCGCACGGCCCGATGGCGATGCGGTAGCGGTCCGGCAGCGGCGACTGCCGGCGCGCGAGGAAGCCGCGCAAGGCCCGCACCAGATTGGGCGAGCCCGCCGCTCCACCGTAGTTGAACGCCTGGCGGTAGGTGCCGGTGTCGGAGGAGACTGCCCGCAGCGCGGTGTGGAAGAGGTCCACCGGGATGGTCTTTTCGTTCACATATCCGACGCCGAGATTGATGTCGACGCCGTCGCGGAAGGTGTGCGCGAAATCCGCCATCATGCGGTTGAAGTGCGAGGGCGCGGTGGAAGCCGCGCCGTAGCCGGAGAGCCGGACGTCCATGTCTTCTATTATTTCGAACCTGACACCAGGAGGCTCTGATACTGCCGCACGGCGGCGGGCAGCCCTTCCCCGCCGGTGAGTTCGCGGATGGCCCGATCGGCTTCGAGCGGCCCGATTTCATTACGCGCAAAGCGGTTCATCGTATCGCGCAGGCGCAGCACCTGCTGCTGCACGGGCGCCGTGGCTTTGGCGAGCGGCGCCGCCGGCAGCACGGCGGGCCCTTCACTGCCGATGAGCTTCGTATTGAAATCCTTCACCAGCGTGCGGCAGGCCTCCTGCAACTTGAGGTAGTCCGGCTTCGCGCCGGACGCGCCGGTGAGATGCGAAACCTTGAAGGCGGTCACCTCGCCGGCCTGTTTGGCCGAGCCGGGCATGATGTTCTCGAAATCGGCGTGCGGCACGCCGCGGCGGCCGATCCAGGCCGGATCGACATACGCCTCTCCATGGGCCGAGGACGTGAAGTTCACGAAGCCCTCGCTGGTGGGGCGGCCCGTACCGCCGTAGACCTTGTCGAACGAAGTCTGCAAATGCTGTTGGCCGGCGCGAGTGTAATCGCTGATCGGGATCACTTCCGGCTTGCCTCCTGGCGGCGTGCGCGTGACGTTGTTGCGGTGCCAGGTCTCCCACACCGGGTTCTTCATGGGCGCGCCGTTGGGCGCGCGGATGAAGCGCGGCGGCTCGACGAGTCCGATGTCGACGTCCATGCCCACCTTGCCGGCGGAGGCCGAGTTGGTATAGCTCCTGATCTCCAGTGGCGAGTAACCGCTCCTGGCCATGCCCTGCTGGAAGTCGCGCTGCACTTCGGCCATGAGCTGCTCGTCGTAGCGCAGGAAGGCTTTGATGACGGCGGGGTTGTTGGCGCGCATCTGGTTGAGCGCCATCTTGGCGGCCTGATCGCATTTGATGGCCTTGGCGGCTTCAACGGCCTTGGCATTGAGATCGGCCAGGAGGCGCGGATCGGCGTTGCGTCCGGCGAGTTGGACGTTCTCGACGCGCTCCTGAAAGAGCTTGGCCTTGGCCCGGCCCATGGCCAGACGTGCGGCGTGTTGAGATTCGGCGATCTGCTCCTGCACGCTGGGCCACTTCTGGGGCGACGGCGCGGGGCGCGCGCTCAGCGCCTTGCCGAGAATGGGCGCTACCACTTTCTGCGCCAGCAGAATCATCGCCGCGGTTTCCACCGCTCCCTGTGCCGCGCCCTGGAGGCCGGCCTGCTGGTAGCCGTCGTAGGCGGAGAGCGCCACCATCGCCGCCGGGTGCACGGCCGAGATCGCGCCGCGCGTGCCGCCGATGACGGCGCCTTTCAGTCCACCGTCCAGGCCGCCCTCGATCGCACCGGTGACGCCCATGTAGCCAATAAGGTAAGTGGCGCCCACGGGCACGGAGATGGCCATGGCCGCGATGGCGGCGCCGGTCTTCACCTTCTCGGCGTAGGTCAACGCATAGTCGGCCTTCTGCGCCTGATCCTGGTACATCTCGCCGCGCTTGGTCCAGAGCTGCTTCGACTTTTCCGCCAGCACGTTGACGGTGCTCTGCACGCCCTCGGTGTTGCCTTGCGCGATGGCCGCGCCGACAGTCTTCAAGACCTCCGAGCGTTCGGCGTCCCTGAGTTCCTTCGGGAACAGCGCGAGAATGCGCGGGATGGCGGCGAGAGCCTCTTCGCGCTTCTGGTAGTCGCGCGCGGCAGCCTGCGACTGCGCGGCCATGTACTGGAAATTCCAGTCGTCGTACTCGGTGCGCGTGCGCGTCCACTGGCCCGTCTCCATGGTGGTCTGATTGTCGCGCTCGGCCTGGAGGTTGGCGTCCATCACCATGGCGAGGTATTGGTAGCGCTCGCGGTCGGCGGGCGAGGCGTTGATGGCGGCGCCGCGATATTCGTCGCGCTTCGCCTCGAAATACTTCTGGTTCTCTTTGGCGAAGGCGATGGCTTCCAGCTTGGCCTCCTTCTGCGTCTGCGCGTCGAAGATGGCGTTGAGCACTTCGTCGGACTTCGCGCCGGCTTCGGCTTGGGATTGTGCGCGGCCGGCAGCGCCCTGCGCGGCGCTGGCGCGGATGGCGGCCACCTGTTCGGGCGTCAACTGGCGCAGATCGTAGGTGTAGAAGAAGTGTGTGTAGCCGCCGGGCGTGGCGATTTCCACCTTCAGCTTGAAGGGCACCAGGGTCTTGAACTGGCCGGCGCTGGGCGTGCGGATGCCGATGGTGCCGTCGCGGGCGGGCTGGAGCGGGGTGATGCTCGCGTAGTTCTCGGGGTTGCTGGCCGGGTCGAGGAAGATGCGGGCGCAATCGCTCTTCTCGCCGCCGGAGAGAATCTCGGGGTGCTCGACGTTGGCGCAGGAGAGATGGATGGGCGTGGAGTATTCGAAGTCGAGCGTCTTGTTGGTGGGCAGCAGCGGAGGGGGCGGTGTCCAACGGAGTTCGGCCAGCGCCGAGGCGCGCGAGGGTTTGGTGTCGCCGGGCCGGGTCCAGGAGTGGTTGGCGGAGCCCTTGGCAAAACCCTCGGAGACGATGTGGGAGAAGAGCCACTGGCCGTCGGACTGCTTGGGGTTGTTGTCGGCCTTGGCGTCGATCAGCACCCAGTAGGTTCCGCCGGAGGGCGGGCCTTTGACGAAGCGGGCGGCCTCTTCGTTGAGCTTCCGGGCACGGGCGCGGTGCGTGAGCGGATCCGGCGGATCGCCCAAGGCTTCGATCTCGCGGGCCAGTTGATTCAGGCGGATGTCGAGCGCGGCGACGGAATTGCGGTGGACGCCGGCCACGTCCATGGCCTCGCGCACGGCATCGTCGTCCTGGAGTCCGGCGGCGGTGATGGCTTCTTCGTAGGCGTTGTTGAAAGTGATCAGCGCACGCTGCAGAGCGCCGCGCGTTTCAAGGAAGCTGTTGAGCTTCGGAGTGAGCTTGTTGAAGTACTCGGCCACGGGCTGGCAGGGATACTCGAAGACTGGCGCCCAGATGAGTTCGAACCTCTGCTCGTCCTCTGCGGACATGGGGCCGCGCAACAGGCGAACCGCTTCCTTGGCGGCGCGCATGGCGGCGTCGAAGGCGGCGGGGCCGATGTGATTGATGTCGAGGTTCTCGGGTAGATAGGCGGGCGGACCGGGAGGAGGGGCGGGCAGCGGCGGCAGTGCTGCCGGCTGGACGGGGAAGGGCCACTTGGCAAAGGCGGCCTGCGGGATGGCGAGCCTGTCGATGGAGGCTGAGTAGGCGGCGGCTGGCGCCGGCGGCGCCGCGGGAGCCGCTGCCGGCGCGGGGGCGGGCGGTGGAGTGGACGCCACCGGCAGCTTGGCGAGTTCGTTCCTGGCGTTGGCTGCGTAGGCGCCCGCCGGCTCGATGGAAAGAGATCTGTTGAGGTCCGCCGCCGCAGCAGCGGTGTTGCCGAGGCGGGAGTGGAGGAGGCCGCGGGAGTAGTAGGCGGGGGCGTTGTTGGGGTCGAGTTCGATGGACCGGTTGTAGTCGGCGAGAGCGGCCTGAGCGTTGCCGGTCTGGTATTGAAGGCCGGCGCGGTTCATGTAGGCGTTGGAGTAGTTGGGATCGAGCGCGATGGCGCGGTTGTAGTTCTCGAATGCCTTGGCCGGTTGGTTGAGACCTTTGTAGGAGGAGCCGCGGCCGACATAGGCTTTGGGGTTATTGGGGTCCAGCGAGATGGACTTGTCGTAAGCCTGGATGGCCTCGGCGTACTTCCTGTCCCGAAAGAGTTCGTTGGCTTTTTGGCGCCAATCCTCCGCGGTGGACTGTGCGAAGAGACTGGCTGTGAGCAGACACACTACGGCGCCGCGTTGGAGATAGGAAGACCGAGATGCAGCATGCATCATTTCAGAGCACCTCCTCCGATACCGGCACCAGTATATTGCAGGTATCGCCCGGGGCCTCCACCCGCAATGGGAGAGGCCCCGTATTTTTCGGGCTCATCAGGACTTACCTTAAGCGCGTATGACCTCGCTTCCCCGAAGGGATTTGAGGCAGCCTGGATTGAAACCGCCGAAGCGGCCGCCTTACTGAAGGCGATGTTTGGGGACTCGCTGGCCAGCGGTTCTTACCCCGCACAAAGTATCCCACACCGAAAAAAGCGTTTTCGTGCAACTGTATGATTCTAAAAGTGCATTTTCTTGAACTGGCTTTTGCCGGCGGCGCGAAAAGCTGTTCTCCGGCGAGGGAGGGCGCCCAGACGGGCGGTGGAGGTGGCGGTGGAGGTGGCGGTGGACGTGGGGTGGATATGCCCGTGCGCGGCGGCCGTGCAAGCTGTAGAATACGCCAAAGCCCGGGAGGGACGATTGAACGAACAACCGGTAGAGGGAAGCGCGCCGGAGCGGTCGCGGCTGGAGAAGCTGCTCGGTCTCATCACGAAGGTGGAGCGAGGCGAAGGAGCAGGCGCGCTGCTGCTGGCGCTGAACTTCTTTTTGCTGCTGAGCGCCTACTATCTGCTGAAGACGGTGCGCGAGGCGCTGATCCTGACGGAGAGCGGAGCGGAGGTGAAGACGTACTCCGCGGCGGGGCAGGCGCTGCTGCTGCTGGCGATTGTGCCTCTCTTCGGGATGCTGGCTTCGAAGGTGAACCGGATTCAGTTGATTCAGGCGGTGACGCTGTTCTTCGCCTCCAACCTGGTGGTGTTCTATGTGCTGGGGGAGGCCGGAGTGCATGAGGGGGTGGTCTATTTCCTCTGGGTGGGGATCTTCAACACGCTGGGGATCGCGCAGTTCTGGGCATTTGCGAATGACCTGTACGATCCGGCGCAGGGCAAGCGGCTGTTTCCCTTGATCGGGTTGGGCGCATCGTTGGGCGCGTGGGTGGGCGCGGTGCTGAGCGGACGGCTGATCGCGCGCCTGGGCCCGTACCCGCTGATGATGATCGCGGCCGGGCTGCTGGTGGTGTGCGTGCTGGTCTCGCGGTCGATTCACCAGCGGGCGGCGCGGAGCCACACGCCGGAAGAGAGCGCGGCAGCGGAGAAGCCGCTTGGCAAGGAAGACGGGTTCAGCCTGATCATGAATGACCGCTACCTGCTGCTGATCGCAGTGGTGACGGTGCTGCTGAACATCATCAACACTTCGGGTGAGTTCATCCTGGGCAAGATTGTGATGGAAGCGGCCGCGCAGGCCTTCCCTGGCGGCAGTGAGGTGTTCGAAGCGCGCGAGAAGTTCGTGGGCGCTTTTTATGGCGACTACTTCGGATGGGCGAACCTGCTCGGCCTGCTGCTGCAGAGCTTCGCGGTATCGCGGATCATCGGGGTGATCGGTGTAGGCGGGGCGCTGATGGTGGGTCCGATGCTGGCGATGGCGGGCTACTCGCTGATGGCCTGGGCGCCGGCGCTCGGCGTGATCCGGGTGTTGAAGATCCTGGACAATTCCAACGACTACTCTCTGCAAAAGACCGCGATGCAGGCGCTGTTCCTGCCCACCAGCCGGGAGGCAAAGTACAAGGCCAAGACGGCCATCGACGCCTTCTTCATGCGGCTGGGCGACATGACGCAGGCCGGCATAGTGTATGTGGGCACGGCGATGTCGATGAGCATTGCGATGTTCTCTGGGCTGAATGTGCTGCTGACGGTTTGCTGGATGGGAACGGTGTGGCGGCTGCGCAAAGAGCTGCGGCTGAAGATGGGGGAGTGAGCGGCGCCGGTTAGCGCTTCGAAGATCTGCGTGTGGTTGTGGCGGGCTTGGGTTTGGGGTTGTAGAGATCGGGCGGCTCGGCCAAGGTGGCGCAGGCCAGGCTGATCCAGCGCCAGCGGCCCTTGGGGTCCTTTTCAAAGAACGCACGGTGGGCGGCGGGGCTATAGACGTCGCGGGAGAGGACGAAGGCGCGCGGGGCGGCGGGGTGGCGCACTTCCAGGAACTGATCCGCCGGGATGCGCACCGGCGGCTTGAGCGGGGTGGCCAGGGGCAGGATGGCGTGGGTGACCTGGGCGAGCTGCGCGGCGTTCATCCGGGGTTCGGCCAGCAAGGGGATGTTTTGGCGCAGGGCCACAACGTGGCCGAGGATGTCGAGGTTCGGGGGGAAGTGCGTATAGACGTAGGAGACCGCGAAGAGGCTGGGCGAGTAGAAGGTACCGCCGAGAGAGAAGAGGCGGTCGAGCACTTCCCAGAGGGGGCTGGCGGTGGATTGGGCTTTCCAATAGCGATGGAAGGCGGCGGGGCCCTTGCCGCTATCGAATTCGACACGGAAGGTGGAGAGCATCATCGCCTCGAGCGGCTTGCAGTCGCGGGCGGCGGCTGCGGCGCGGATGCGCCGGAGCAGGGCGGAGAGGGCAGCGTCGCGGGCGGACTGGTCTTCGGGCGGCAACACGGGGAGGGCCGATTCAGATGCATGGATGGCGGCGGCGGGCAGAAGCGAGAGCCAGCGGCGGCGGGAGAGATGGCTGGGCTTACTCATCTGCGTGGGTGGCCGGCTCCGGCGGAGCGGGTGGGGCCGGAAGGCGGGAGCGGGTGTCGCCGGCGGGCACGGCGCGGACGATGAAGCGCAAAGGGGCGGAGCCGACGTATTCAAAGGGGAAGCAGGTGACGAGAGTGATGGCCGGGCCCTGGGATGGGTCGAGCACATGGACGGCTTCGGGCGGGTAGAGCTGAGCCCAGGTGACGCGGTAGCGGAATTCGCCGGCGTGGGAGACGAGGATGAACTCGTCGCCGGTGCGGATCCACTCGAGCTTGCGGAAGTGGGTGTTGCGATGGCCGGCGATGCCGATGTTGCCGGAGGAGCCGATGAGGCCGGTGCCTTCGATGTGTCCGATGCTGCGATCGAGGGTGGCGTCGTCAGTGCCTTCGAGCAGGTCGTAGGAGAGGCCGAGGCGGGGGACGGCGAAGCGGCCCAGGAGGGCGCCGCGCGGGGGAGCGGGCTCAGGCTGGGCAGGCGCAGGGACAGGTGCCGGGGTAGCGGCAGGCTGAGGCTGCGTGGCCGCGTCGCGCGGGGTGGCCGCGGGGGGCCGGGGGGCGGGCGGGATGGGACGGTTCAGGAAGAGCTTTGGGGCGGTGGCGATGCCGACGCCGGCCAGCAAGGCAAGCAGGTGTGTGGCGGCGAGAGCCGCCCAACTCCTGGCGGAGCCTGGGCCATGGATGCAAATCCTCATGCGGCGGCGATTCGATAGGGGCGCCCCAAGGGGCCCTATGCCCAGGGTAACGCGGCGCAGGCCGGGGTGGGGGGACAAACCGGACCTGGGTGGGGGAAAATGGTGAAAGTGATTCGTTTGGCCTCATTTTCAACCACGCTGGTTGTGTGTCTGCTGGTGCTGGTTTCCAGCGGCACTGCCGGGGTGGCGCCCGCGGGCGAGAGTTCCGGCATGGAGCGCGATGGTGCGATGCGCGGCAAGCTGGAGACGCTGGTCCACCGGCTGAATCTGGATGGCGCGGTGGAGCGCAAGAAGTTTGCCGTTTCGCTGGTGGACGTGACGGACGCCGAGCACCCGCGCTACGCCGGAGTGAACGACACGGTGATGATGTACGCGGCGTCGCTGCCGAAGATCGCCATTCTGCTGGCGGGCTTCGAGCAGGTGCGGCAGGGGGCGCTGTCCTACACGCCGGAGGTGCGGGAGATGTTCAACCGGATTGCGCGCTTCTCCTCGAACACCGATGCGTCGAAGGCGGTGCGGATGATCGGTTTCGACAAGATCGCGGCCACGTTGACCTCATCGAAGTACAAGCTGTACGATCCGGCGCAGAACGGCGGGCTGTGGGTGGGCAAGGCCTACGGCGGTCCGAACGACTACTGGAAGCCGGACCCGCTGCACCACCTGAGCCACGGCGCGACCACGCTGCAGACGGCGCGGTTCTTCACCCTGCTGGCGCAGGACAAGCTGGTGGACGTGGAGATGAGCCGCGAGTTGAAGCAGGTGCTGGGGCACCCGGGAATCCACCACAAGTTCGTAAAGGGTCTGGACGCGGTGCCGGGGGTGACGATCTACCGCAAGAGCGGCACGTGGCAGAACTGGCACGCCGACGGGGCGCTGATCGAGTACAACGGGAAGCGCTATGTGGCGGCGGCGCTGTTTGAAGATGCGCAGGGCGGCAAGCTGCTGGAGAAGTTGATTGTGGGCCTGCACGCGATCATCTGCGGGCAGGCGCAGAGCAACGCGGACTAGTAGCTGGACGCGGAGCGGGCGCGGGCGCGGCGGGTGAGTAGTTCCGGCTTGGCCATCATCTGAGAGATCTCCTCCGCGGCCATCGGTGGTCCGATGTAGAAGCCCTGCGCGAGATCGCAGCGGGCGGCGCGGACGAGTTCGAGCTGGGCCTCGGTTTCGACGCCCTCGGCCACCACCTGCAGACCGCGATGATGGGCGAGGACGGTGATGGTGTGGACGATGGGGAGGCTGCCGGAGGGTTCGGCGATCTGATGGACGAAGGAGCGGTCGACTTTGACGACGTCCAGGGGCAAGCGGTGGAGGTAGGCGAGGGGGGAGTAGCCGACACCGAAGTCGTCGATGGCGATGCGGACGCCGAGTTGGCGGAGAGCCTTCATGCGGGCGGCGGATTCTTCCAGGTTGCCGAGGATGGAGCCTTCGGTAATTTCGAGTTCGAGCGATTCGCCGCCGATGCCGGTGAGGGCGAGGGTGCGGCTGGCGGCATCGAGAAAGCCGGGGCTGGCGAACTGCTGCGGAGAGACGTTGACGGCGACGCGCGGAGCGGAGTAGCCGGTGGCGCGCCAGGCGGCGACCTGGCGGCAGGCCTGGCCGAGAATCCACTCCCCGATCTCGATGATGGCGCCGGTCTCTTCAGCGAGGCGGATGAAAGTTTCGGTATCGACGCGGCCGAGTTCCGCGGAGTTCCAGACGGCGAGGGCCTCGAGGCAGGAGAGAACGCCGTCGCGATCGACCTGGGGCTGATAGCGGAGGGAGACCTCGCCGCGATGGAGCGCGCCACGCAGGGCGGATTCGAGGCGGAAGCCGACTTCAGGCAGCGTGGTTTCGGGGTGGATGTTGCACTCGATGACATTGCCGCCGCAGAGCTTGGCGCGGGTGAGGGCGTCGCAAGCCTGGCGGAGGAGAGAGCCAGGGGAGCGGCCGGAGTAAGGCGCGACGGTATAGCCGAGGCCGGCGGTGATCTGGAATTCGTGATCGAGGACGGAGAGGGGGGTATCGAAGATGCCGAGGAGGGATTCGGCGGCCTGGCGCGCGGAGGCCTGGGGCATGCCGGGGAGAGCGACGACGAACTCGTCGCCGCCGATGCGGCCGGCGAAGGCGCCTGGTGGCAGCCAGGCGGAGATGCGGCGGGCGATCTCGCGCAAGGCCTGGTCTCCGGCCTTGTAGCCGAGGAGGCTATTGATGCGGCGAAAGCGGTTGATGGCGAAGACGAGCACGGCGCAGGGCGCGTCTTGGCTTTGCCGAAGATGGGCTTGTTGGCCTTGCCGAAGCTGCGCGTCCTGGCTTTGCCGAAGCTGCGCTTCGAGGCGGGATTGGAACCAACCGCCGCGCAGGAGGCCGGTGAGGGGGTCCAGGCCAGCCTTGCGGGCGCGTCCTGGCCTGGTGGCGGGAGGGACGGAAGAAGCTGGAGCTTTCGTCTTCAATTCATATAAATAGTGGCTAAACTGACTGGAAAACTCAAGCGGATTGCAGGGGAAAACGGCCATAACTCCCAGTACCAGAAGAGTACGAAAACAGCGGGGGGGGACTGGGACTGAAGTTTTAGTGAGATTTCCACAGGCGGATAGGAATCAGAGCGGAAAAAGTACTACGAGTACCGGGGTGGCGCCCTACTTGGCGGACTGGCCCAGGTGGTTGTGATTGACGTGATTGGCGTGATTGGAGAGGGCCTGTTGTTCGGCGAGGGCTTCCAGGGCGGCGCGCTCCATGACGGACTTGGGGGCGGATTCGCCGGTGAAGATCTGGAACTGGTGAGCGGCCTGTTCGAGGAACATCTCGAGGCCGTGGATGACGGCCTTGCCCTGCTCGGCGGCGCGGCGCAGGAGGAGAGTGTCGTGAGGGGTGTAGACGAGATCGAAGACGAGGTCGGCGGGGATGGGGCCGGGGAAGAAGCACTCTTCGGTATGGGGCCACATGCCGAGAGGGGTGGCGTGGATGAGGGCGTCGAAGTGGCGGTCGGCGGCCTGTTCTGGGGTGAGGGGATCGGCGCCGCAGATTTTGGCGAGGGCGCGGACGCGATCGGGATTGCGGCCGGTGATGGAGAGGCGGGCGCCGGCGTCGGCGAGGGTAAATGCGGCGGAGCGGGCGGAGCCGCCGTTGCCGGCGACGAGGATGGAGGACTTGGCGATTTTGAGGCGGCGCTGGAGGGGGACGCGGACGCCTTCGGCGTCGGTGTTGGTGCCGCGCCATTTGCCGGCCTTGCGGAACACGGTATTGACGGCGCCGATGCGGCGGGTGAGGGGGTCGACCGAATCGAGGTAGCGGATGATGCGCTGTTTATGGGGGATGGTGACGCTGAAGCCGGAGAGGGGGAGGCCTTCGGCGAGGACGAAGAAGTCTTTGAGCTGAAGGGGGCTGACGAGGAAGGGGAGGTAGAGGCCGGGGCAACGGCGGGCCTGGAGGGCGCGGTTGTGGACGGCCGGGGAGATGCTGTGACGGACGGGGTCGGCGATGACGCCGAAGAAGCGCGGCTCCTTGATGGGCTTCTCGATGCGGTAGAGGTGATGGAGCGTGCGGGCGGTGACCTGTCCGGCGGCGGTGCCCTCGGTGGCGGTGGGCGCGGCGTAAGTATAGAGGCCGCCCATGACGGTGGAGAGGACGCGGGTGGGGAAGCCGACTTCGGTCATCGCCAGGAGGATGAGCGGGACCTTGGGATAGGCCTTGCCGAGCGCGAGGACGCGCAGGTTGTCGGAGGGTTTGCGGGCGGTGGTGACGATCTTGTACGCGTCGGCGGGAACCTTGAGCATGCGGCGCATGATGGGTTCCATGGCGGGGGTGCCTTCGAAGTTGTGATATGAGACGACGACGAAGGTCTTGGCGTCGAGGAATTCGCGGTGGGCGAGCGGGGTTTCGGCGCTTTCGATTTCGATATCGACGGCCTTGGCGCCGGCTTTCACGGCTTCGCCGAGAATACGGAACTCTTCCTCGATGCTGCCGTTGAAGCGGCCATGGTTCTGATGGCGGCGGCAGGTGGCGAGGATGATGGCGTCGGGATGGAGCTGGAGGAAGTCACGGATGACGGCGAGGCCCTGCTCGGGCTTGGGGAGATAGTCGAGACGAAACTCGAGGAAGCGTTCGCCGGCGCCGGCTTCACGGCACGCCTGTTCGAGCAGGCGTTTGCTATCGGGGAGGCCGAGGGCGATACAGGTTTTCGGAAACGAAGAGCGAGACTTCATCGGTGAACTGGGCTATCTCCTCCGTCGGAATGAGCATATCACTTCGGGCGGGGGGGCTTGTTTTGTTGGAGTGGACTAGCTGTGGTTCAGGGAGCGTGCGTGCCAGGAATCGAGGAGCGCGGCGGCGTGCGGGGTGACGAGGCGGGCGGCTCCGTGGGTGAAGACGGCGAGGGCGGCGTCGAGAGCGGCGATCTCGCCGGCGGCCTGGATCTGGCACTCTCCGTGGAGGATGGAAGAGAAAAGTTCGAAATCAGCGGCGGTTTGAACGAAATCGACTTCGCAGCGCTTGCAGATTTTGAGGGTGATGATTTTGAGGTCGTTGGCGAGGTGCGGGGAGTCGAGGTCGACGGTGAGGCGAGCGCCGTTTTCATGGCAGGCGCGGGCGAGTTGGAGGATCTCGGACTCGATGTATTGAAACTGGCGGGAGATGAGTTTGCCGAGATTGACGGAGAGGAACAGCTCGCGGGCGCCGCGGCGGAGGAGGTCGCGGGCTTCGTAGACCTTGACGGCGGTGGTGGCGGCGCCGTGGGGGAAGGCGACGGTGCTGGCCGGCGCGAGGGTGGTGCCTTCGGCCTGGCGGACGGCGGCGTCGAGGTCAGAGGGGCGGACGACGGCGCAGAGTGCGCCGAGGGCGAGGGCGTCGCGGATGCCCTCATGAATCTCATCGTCGGTGAGGGTGGGCCGCAGGAGGGAGAAGACGACCCGGCGAGGGAGGTCTTCGATGGTGGTTACTGCCGCGGCGGTTTCGTTCTGATCCATAACGTTCCCCAGTATCTCAATTGTGTGCGGACGCCTTTGGCGCCGGCCCACCACTCTTCGTGGTGGAAGAGGCCGAAGTTGCCGCGGCCGTCGGCGGGTTGGTCGAGATCGCCGACGGCGATGTTGAGGCCGAAGGGGCGGTCTCCGAGGGTAGGCGAGTAGAAGCGGCCGGGCGCGATCTCGAGGCAGGGATCGAAAGAGACGGCCCATTCGATGACGTAGCCGTGGCCGCCGGGCAGTGGTTTGGCGGCGGCCTGCATGGCGCCGGTTTCGATCCAGCGGCGGTAGGTGTCCCAGGCGGAGGCTTTGGCGCGGGGCTCGCCTTCGAGCAGGCCGCCGGCGCCGATGCCGCCGAGGCGGGACTTGGTGAGGTTGCAGACCATCTGCCAGGAGGAGCCGTCGCCGGCGGCTTCCTCGCGGCCTTTCCACGCGGCTCCCGAGTGCAATCTGGAATTGATGAGGAGTTCGACTTCATCGCCGAACCAGGGCCAGCCTTCGCTGGTGAGCGAGTGGGCGCGGGCGTTGTTGGGCGGGAGCCAGCGCGGGGTATCGATGCCGTAGAGGATGTCGTCGTGGACGAGGAAGGCGAAGTAGAGGCGGCGCTGGTCGTGCTTGACGTAGACGGTGAAGGAGAGGTCGCGGGGATCGCGGGTGGGAGAGAAGGTGGAGATCCAGCCCTGGGGTCCGTGGATGGCCGTGGCGTCGGACCATTCGCCGGGAGAGAGGACGCCGTCGAGGGTAGGCGTGGAGCCGGGGAGGGCGTCGAGGTGTCGGGGGAAATCGCCGCCCAGGCTGAGGGAGGCGAGAAAGGCGGGGAGGAAGGCAGCCAGGCGCCGGAGCATGGGCGCGGCTCCCGTTAGCGCTTCTTGGAGTTGGAGGGCGGCTTGGAGGAAGTGCTGAGGCCGAGTTTGCGGAGTTCGGCGCGGGCGCGGCCGGCGGCGTCGCTATTGGGGGCGTCGCTGATGAGGGTGCGGAACTCTTTTTCGGCTTCGCTGCGCTGGCCGAGTTCGGCGAGGGCGCGGCCCTTCATGAGGCGGGCGTCGTTGGACTTGGCGTTCCGGCCGAGGGCGAGCACCTGATCGAAAGAAGCCACGGCGGCGTCGAACTTCTTCTCGTTGTAATCGAGTTCGCCGAGGTAGTATTGCGCGTTGGGGGCGAGGTCAGTGGAGCCGAACCAGGCGAGATAGTCAGTGAAGCCTTTGCGGGCGAGATCGTTGTTGCCGCCCATTTTGTCGCGCAGGGCGTTGTCGTAGAGAGTTTTGGAGGAGATGCCGGGAGGGGGGGCGGAGGCGGAAGGGGTGAGGCCGCCGGCGGCGGGCGGGGCGGGCGGAGCCTGCATGGTCTTGATGGTGTTATCGAGGTCCGTCATCTTCTGGTCGAGCTTGCTGAGACGGGAGTTGACCTCGGTGATGGATTCGCGGACGAAGCCGAGGTCCTGGCCGAGCGAATCGACGCGGCTGCCGACACCGGCGAGGGGCTTGGTCATGGAGTCTTCCATGCGCTTGCGGAGTCCGCTATCGAGAACGGTGAGGGCGCGGCTGGTGGCGGCGATCTGTTCCTGGATGGCCTTGAGAGAGGCTTCAATGTTGGCGAGCTTATCGTTCTGCGCCTTGTTCATGGAGCGGACCTCTTCCTGGAGGAGGGCGAGGTCGCGGCCGAGTTCAACCATTTCCTTCTTCTGAGCGGGAAGGACGAGGGCGAAGGCACAAGCCAGCAAAGCGGTGTTCAGCAACAGGCGCATGGTGGAGACTCCGGGAGAAACGCGGTCCTGGGGCGCGCCGGTGAGGGCGCGCCCCGAGGGGTTGATGGATTTACTGGACGCCGACGAAGTGAGCGCGGCGGTTCTTGCCCCAGCAGTCTTCGGTGGACTCGGAGCAGAAGGGCTTTTCCTTGCCGTAGGAGATGGTCTTCAAGCGCTCGGCGGGGATGCCGATCTGAGTGAGGAATTCCTTGACGGAGGTGGAGCGGCGATCGCCGAGGCCGAGGTTGTATTCGGCGGAGCCGCGTTCGTCGCAGTGGCCCTCGATGGAGAGGACGGCGGAGGGGAAGTCGTTGAGGATGGCCTTGATGGCGTCGGCGTTGCGTTGCAGCGTGGCGCGGGCATCCTCGCGGACTTCGCTCTTGTCGTAATCGAAGAAGACGTCCTGGACTTCCTTCGCCACCCGATCAGAGAGGCTGAGCTTTTCGGCGGGAGCGGGCGGAGGAGGCGGGGGCGGGGTGGTGACGGCGACGGAGACAGCGGAGATGGCGTCACCGCCGGCGCCCTTGGCGGTCATGCGGTAAGTGGTGTTGGAAGAAGGGGAAACCTGGCGGCTGCCGCGGGAAGGCACGGTACCGATGCCGTTGTCGATGGTGACTTCGGTGGCGTTGGCAACATCCCAGCGCAAGGTGGATGATTCGCCGCGCACGATGGTGGAGGGCTCGGCGGTAAAAGACTGGATGACCGCGGCGGGGCCTTTCTCAGTGGGGGCGGCGGGCGCCGGCGTCGGCTGCGGCGTCTGAACAGGTGTTTTCTTCTTGCATCCCGCGGCGAACATCAGTAGAGACGCTGCGAGCAGCGTGGTGGCGATATGTCTAGTTCTCATGGTCCTCATGATGGGCTTTGGCCCTCCTGCTGAATCATATGCGATAACAGGCCTTTGGGTCTGGCCGCTCACTTGGCCCACACAGGCATGCTGTTGTTGCCCTGAGTGGTAAGCTGCTTAACCTCGGTCCCATCGGCGAGCATCGTGAAAATCTGGCTTCCCCCGGCGCGGTTGGAAGAGAAGACCAAGTGGCGCCCGTCGGGGGCCCAAGTGGGATTCTCATTCCTGCCTTGTCCGTGGGTAAGCTGCACGGTCTCCCGGGAGGCGACGTCCATAATGAAGACGTTCCAGTTTCCGGGGGCAAATCCTCTGGTCCAGGCAAACGCGATGTGTTGACCGTTCGGATTCCAGGCGGGGTTGGAAGCCTCGCCTTCTCCTGTGGTCAAGCGCTCGACGTCCGCGCCGTCCATATTCATTCTATAAATTTGTTGGAGTCCGCCGCGCCCGCTGACGAAGACCATGTCGGTGCCGGTCTTGGGATTGACCTTGGGTTCGACTTCGATGGCGCGGGAGTTGGAGAGGCGGCGGGGGTTACCGCCGTCGAGGCCGGCGATGTAGAGCTGGGCGAAGCCGCTGATGGTGGAGGAGTAGAGAATCTGCTGGCCGTCGGGGGTGAAGGACGGGGTGGCGTTCATGGAGGCCTGGGAGTTGCGGAAGGGGATGAAGCGGCCGGTTTCGGTGGAGTACATCATGATCTGCGGCTGGCCCTTGGCGTAAGTGGTGAAGGCGAGGCGGCGGCCATCGGGGCTGATGGCGGGCATGGTGGTGATGGAGCCGAAGCGAGTGAGCTGCTTCTGGTTGGAGCCGTCGAAATCCATGACCCAGATCTCCTTGGAGCCGCTGCGATTGGAGACGTAATAGATCTTGCTGCCGGCGAGGGAGGGGACGCCGAACTGCTGGAGGATATCGGCGGCGTACTGGTGGGCGGCCTGGCGGGCGCCGTCCTCGGTGAGGGGGCCGGAGTAGAGCTTGCGGAAGATCTTGGCGCCGGCGACGTCAGGTACGGCGGTGTTGTAGAGATGGCCGAAGGCGACGAACTGGCCGCCCTGTTCGGCGAGGTAGCCGAAGCCGACGTAGTTGGCGTTGACGGGGGCGCCGGCCCAATCGGCGAGGCAGCGGCCGCCGCAGGAGGTGGCGGGGGCGCCGCGGAGGTCGCCTTCCTGCTGGGGCGGGTTGAGGGGATAGAAGCTCTTGGCGGCCATGTTGAGCATGCCGGAGCGCTGGATGTCTTCAAAGACGGTGCTGTTAAAGACGGCGGCGAACTGGGTGGTGGCGCCGGCGCCGCGGAAGTCGGGCAGGGCGATGACCTTTTTGGTGCCGCCGGTCAGCTTGATGACGATGTCGCTTTGGCTCTGGCTGAAGGCGGCGGCCGCCAACAGGGCGAGGGAAACAAGAATGGCAGAGATTGTTTTTTTCATCGTTTGAGCTCAAACCAGAATTCGACGACGGCCGGATTGCCGGGGCAATTCGGGGGGATGGGTTCAAAGGGGCCGGCCTCAGTGACGGCGCGCTGGGCGGAGTAGTCGAGAGCGACGTTGCCGCTGGACTGCGTGACGCGGACAGAGCGGACCTGGCCGTTGCGGGCGAGTTCGAAATTGACGATGGCCGGCGGGAGGGTGTGGATGCGGGCGTCCACCTGATCGGTGCGCCAGCGGGTGGCGACGCGATCGCGGACGAGCATGGCGTAGCCGCCGCACATGGTGCCGAAGGGCGCGCCGGTGCCGACGCCGACGCCGCCGGAGCCGGGAGCGAGGCCATAGAGCGGAGAGGTGGCGGCCTGGCCGCCGCGGCTATAGACCTGATTGGGGGTGTACTCGCGCTGGTCCTTGCGATTGGAAGCGTAGCGTTCAGTGCGCTCCTGCTTGCTGGGCTTCTTCCTGGACTTGAGCGAGATGGCGTCGGGGTCTTCCTTGACCGCCTTTTTGGTCTCTTTGGTGACGGGTTCGGGGATTTGAGATTCGGTATCGTTGGCGACGCGATTGACGGGGCCGGTGCGGCCGGGCAGTGGGATGGCTTTCACGGCGGAGACGCTGAAGGCGCCGCCGCCCATGGAGTTGGGATCGCCCCAGGTGGCCTTTTTGCCGAATTCCGAGACGGAGAGCACGGTGATGAGGCCGAAGACGGCGACGTGCAGCCCGAGCGAGGTGAAGAGAGGTCTCTTCAGCGAATCGCGCTCATCGAGGACGTCGGCGTGACGGGGCTGCATGGCGTTACTTGGACCCGCCCCCGTCGTCGGGCTGAGTGACGAGTTTGACGTCGAGGCCGGCGAGGCCGAGGGTGGAGACGACCTGGGCGATGGGATCGTAGATGGTCTGCTTGTCGGCGCGGACGTAGACTTCGCGGGAGCCGGGGAAGCGGCGCTTGAACTCATCGCCGAGCTGATGGATGTTGACGGGCTTGTCGTTGAGGTAGAGTTCGCCGCTCTTGCTGATGGCGACGACGGGGAGCTCCTTGGAGCTGTCGCGGGTCTGCTTCACCTTGGGGACGTCGATTTCGAGGCCGAAGTCCATGACGTGGGCGGTGAGCATGAAGATGACGAGGAGGACGAGGACGACGTCGACGAGCGGAACGATGTTGATTTCGGCGAGGGAGCCGGTAGATCCGCCCCTGCGCCGGGAGCCGAGGCCGCCGCCGTTGGTGGAGAAGGCCATGGGTTACTCCTGGAAGTGGCGCTCAGTGAGGTTGAGGCACTCGAGGGAGCCGTCGTCCACGCGGGCGCCGAGTTCACGGAGGGAGTGGCCGAAGGCGTTGTAGGCGATGGCGGCCGGGATAGCGGCGGCGAGGCCGGCGGCGGTGGCGATGAGGGCTTCAGAGATGCCGGGGGCGACGGCGCGGAGGCTGGCGGAGCCGGCGGCGCCGAGGCCCTGGAAGGAGTCGATGATGCCGAGCACGGTGCCGAAGAGGCCGACGAAGGGGCTGACGGAAGCGGTGGTGGCGAGCCAGCTCATGCTGCGTTCGAGGCGGGCGATCTCCTCGCTGATGCCGAGCTGGAGAGTGCGTTCGAGGGCGGGCTTGTTGACGATGCCGCCTTTGGACTTGAACTGGCGGACGACTTCCTGGTAGCCGAAGTCGAAGACGCCGGTGAGGGGCGAGCTGCGGAACTGCTCAGCGGAGGCCGCGATGGCGTCCATGCTGGGAGCCTTGCGGAAGGCGCGGAGGAAAGAAGTGTTGGCGGAGGCGGCGTTCCTGAACTGGGTCCACTTGGCGAAGATTACGGTCCAGCTCATGAGCGAAGCCACGAGCAGGAGAATGAGCACCATCTTGGAGACGAGGGAAGCGGCCATCACCAGCTCCCACAGCGAAAGCTGGAGAAAAGCGCCGAAGAAAGTGTGTGTCAATCCGAATGCTCCCTTGGGGGTTGTCTACAACCATGATAACGAAGGACACCGGGGCGGGGTCCTCTAAACATTTTCGCCTTTCTTTGTCTGCCACTACTGAGACGCAGGCAAGGGCGGAAAAAGTTGCCTTCCGGCGCGGCTCGCCTTTTATACTTGTCCTGAATGCTGGTGGAACTGGTTGTGGAGAACTTTGCGGTGGTGGAGAAGCTGCGGCTGCGGCTGCACCCGGGGTTCAACGCGCTGACCGGCGAGACGGGCAGCGGCAAGAGCCTGGTGGTGGACGCGCTGAGCCTGCTGCTGGGCGGGCGGGCGTCTGGAGAGATGATCCGCACGGGCGAGGCGCGGGCGTATGTATCGGGGATCTTCGAACTGCCGGCGGAGCGCGGGTTAAAGAGATTACTGGAAGACGCCGGGGTGGTGGCGGAGGATGGCGAACTGCTGATCGAGCGGGAGATACAGGCGGGCGGCAAATCGCGGGCGTGGGCGGGGGGCAAGCCGGTGACGGCGGCGCTGCTGAAAGAGATGGCGCCGTACCTGGGCGACATCCACGGGCAGCACGACCAGCAGAAACTGTTCAGCTCGGATTCGCAGAGAGAGTTGCTGGACGACGCGGCGGGGGCGCAGGCGGCAGTGGAGGCGGTGGGGGATGCGTATGGGGCGTGGCGCGGGGCGGTGCGGGAGTTGGAAGAGCTGAACCGGGGCGAGCAGGAGAAGCTGCGGCTGGCGGATCTGTGGAACATGCAGCGGCGGGAGATCGAGGCGGTGGAGTTGACGCCAGGGGCGGACGCGCATCTGGAGAATGAGCGGCGCGTGCTGAGGAACGTGGCGAAGCTGAGCGAGGCGGTGACGGCGGCCTACGATGCGCTGAGCGAGGCGGAGCACAGCGCGGCGGCGCAGATCGGGCAGGCGTTGAAGAGATTGGAGGAGGCGGCGCGCGTGGACGAGGGGCTGGCTCCGCTGGTGGAGACGCTGCGGCCGGCGCTGATCGCGGTGCAGGAGGCGGGGCACGAGCTGCGGCATTATCTGGGGCATCTGGAGGGGGATCCGCGGAAGCTGGAAGAGGTGGAGAGCCGGCTGGCGCAGATCGAGAAGTTGAAGCGCAAGTACGGGACGACGATAGAGGAGATTCTGGCATTCCTCTTCGAAGTGACGCAGAAGCTGGAGGCGGTGGAGACGGCGGGCGAGCGGCGGGCGGCGCTGGAGGAATCGATCGCGGCGCTGGAGAGCGAGTATCGGGGGAGGGCGCTGAAGCTGCGGGCGCTGCGGCAGAAGGCGGCGCGGAAGCTGGAGAAGCAGGTGGAAAGCGAGTTGGGCGGGCTGGCGATGGCGGGCACGTCGTTCCGCGTGGCGATGACGGCGGGCGAGCCGGCGGCGCACGGATTGGACGCGGTGGAGTTTCTGGTTTCGGCCAACGTGGGCGAAGAGTTGAGGCCGCTGGACAAGGTGGCGAGCGGGGGCGAGATTTCGCGGATCGCGCTGGCGCTGAAGACGTGCGTGACGCAGAAGGCGGCGGCGAACGGGGCGCGGACGCTGGTGTTCGACGAAGTGGACGCGGGCGTGGGCGGAGCGGCGGGCGAGACGGTGGGGCGGCGGTTGAAGTCGATTTCGAAGACGAGCCAGGTGCTGTGCGTGACGCACCTGGCGCAGATTGCGGGCTTCGCGGATCACCACTATGTGGTGTCGAAGGCGGAGGCGAAGGGGCGGACGGTGGCGGCGGTGGAACACCTGGAAGATGCGGCGCGCGTGAAGGAGATTGCGCGCATGATCTCCGGACAACGGCTGACGCAGGAGGCGCTGCGGCACGCCGAGAAACTGATAGAGGACTCAGCGGCGCGTGCCTGACATTCAACTGATTACCCGGACGCTGTTCGAGGAAGTGCGACGGCAGGCGGAGGGGAGTCCGCGGCGGCGGATGAACCACAACTTCCATGCGTCGATGGAGGACAATCCGCACCGGTTTCTAAACGTGCTGCTGAAGGGCACGTATTGCCGGCCGCACCGGCATCTGGCGCCGCCGAAGGCGGAGAGCTGGGTGCTGCTGAGCGGCGCGGCGCTGCTGCTGATCTTCGACGACGCGGGGACGATTACGGGGAGCTACAAGCTGGAGGCGGGCGGCGAGGTGTGCGGGATCGACGTGGCGCCGGGGGTGTGGCACACGGTGTGCGCGCTGACGGAGTGGGCGGTGATCTATGAAGTGAAGCCGGGGCCGTGGGATGCGGCGACGGACAAGGCATTCGCGGAATGGGCGCCCGAGGAGGGAGATCCGCGGGCGCCCGAGTTTCTGGAGCGGTGGTTGTCTCAGGCCTTGTGCCAGTAGATGTTCCAGCCGAGATAGGTGCGGGCGGCTTCGTAGACGGCGGCGGCCACCTGGCTCATGTTGGCGGCGACGTGGTGTTCGAAACCGTTCTCGCAGATGTAGCGGAGCAGGCCCTGCATGTTGGGAATGTGGACGACGCCGGCGCCGCCGAAGGTTTCGAGCGGATCGTCAGTGAAGGCGCCCTGGCCGACGTAGGCGCAGATGCGGCCTGAGGCGTCGTTGGTGGAGACGCGCAGGAAGGTCATGGGGCTGGCTTTGACTTTGCCGACGACGGTGCCGAAGGTGTTGAGCTTGCCGACGGTGCCGGCGATGATCTCCTGGTAGTCCATGCGGGCGGACTCGAAGAAGTGCTTGGGGAGATTGGAGCAGTGGAAGCAGACGGCCTTATCGGGGTCGGCGCCATAGTTGTTGTTCCAATCGAGCAGGGCGGAGGGGGTGCCGGAGGCGAGGGCGAGGGCGTACATGCCGACGACGCCGGGGACATCGACTTCGCAGGCGGAGGGCAGGAGCTTGTTGGAGAGCATGCTCATGACGGTGCAGGGGACGACGCCGAAGTACTCTTCCATGGAGGTCCAGCACTGGACGGCGGTGATGTCGATGGAGTTGTCGCGGGTCCAGGTATCGATGACGACGCCGAGCTTGGCCATTTTGAGGAGGGCGTCGGCGGCGATGCCCTGGGTGGGGACGTAGGCATTGATTTCGGCGAGCTTGGCGGTGACGGCGGGGTGGTCGTCGGCGAGGCGGGAGATGCGGCCGAAGATTTCGGAGAGGTCGATGGTGTCGACGTCGATGCCCGAGCCTTCGAAGATCTTTTCGCTGTAGCGGACGGTGTTGAAGGCGGTGGGGCGTGCGCCGATGGCGCCGACGCGGCAGTTGCGAAGGCCCTTGACGACGCGGCAGACGGCGGCGAACTGGGCGAGGTCGGCGGCGAATTCGGGAGAGTCGAGGGCTTCGGTGTGGAGCGTGGTGAGGGAGTAAGGGATGCCGTACTGCTTGAGGTTGTTGCAGGCGCTCATCTTGCCGCAGAAGGAGTCGCGGCGGTCGGAGATGGCCATGGAGTCGACGCGGTCTGGGGTGGCTTGGATGAGGACGGGGACCTTGAGGCCGGAGCCGTGGATGGCTTCGACGATGCCGCGCTCTTCGCCGAAGTTGGGGAGGGTGACGATGATGCCGTCGATTTCGTGGCGGTGCTGGTCGAAGAGGGCGGCGCACTTTTTGGATTCGGCGCGGGTTTCGACGGCGCCGTACTTGGAGTCTTCGGGGGAGAGGATGACGACGCGGTAGCCGGCGGCTTCGAGGACCTTGATGATCTCTTCGCGGCCGGATTTGGCGAGGTGATCGGGGAAGAAGCCGCGGTTGCCGACGATGACGCCGAAGATTTGGGGATTCATGGTGGGAACTCCTGTAAACGGTTGCAGTGAGCACATTCTATCACCGGGGGGAAGGGGGGGAAGGGGGGAACTGCTAGAATGGGGGAGTCGGGGCGTAGCGCAGTCTGGTAGCGCACCTGCCTTGGGCGCAGGGGGTCGCCAGTTCAAATCTGGCCGCCCCGACCAAAACCTTTCCAATCAGAGGCTCTACGCCATTAATGGGGGCAGTCCCGCCTCCGACTCCCTCCTCCTGTGGTGGTGCTGTGTGGGCGCAGCCAGTCGAAAGCCAGCCGAGACGTGGACCTTCGAATTTGATACATTCAACCGTTCTAGAGAGGGATGCCCAGGATGTTCGCGCACAATTCGTTGACGCCACGGGACGCCAAATTGCTCGTTCGTTATTTCGATGGAGCCGATGACGTTGTGTCGGCACGCCTGACGCGTGGGTTCAGCCCGCATGAGGATCACCTCACGTCCCTTCTCTGCGAGATGCTGGATGACAACCTCAGCGCCTTGAACACGCTCCCGTATCCTCTCCCGAAGTTGAAGGAAGATCTCGCAGCGGATAAGCGGAGTCTGCGTGCATCTCTTCAGATCGAAGCTAGGAAGTACCCGCCCCACATCGAGCGCCGGTTGACCTCATCCGACCTGGGAATCATCGTTGACTACCGCGACAATTTCACGCCGCGAAACTCGTTTCAGAAAGGTGCTCTCTTCCAGGCCAAGAAACTCTACAACCAGCGCAATCACGAGCGCTATTCAATCACAGACTGCTTTGATGAGTTTGATCCGGATCAGTTGCGGAGAATGCTGGACATGGCTACCGATCCATCACTCAACGCTGATCCAGCGCATCCGGAGCACTCGGGCGGTGACCTATTCCATTACCTGTTCTACTGCCCGCGTGTCGAAGCCTATGATGAGCCATCACAAGAGGAACTGTGGCACCATGTGATCCCTGCCGGCAATTGTCTATTGCGGTACTGGCATCACCACCCGATGTGGTTCGCGGAAGGCCCACTGTGCTTGGCAGAGGCACATCACCTTCACGAGTTTGCTTCGGACCCATCGCGCCATTTCCCCGGTCTCATCGTCAGCGACATTGGCTGGTTGGAGAGCGAGTATTTTCCAAACGGCAACCAACCCGCGCCTCCGATGCCTCGCAAGCCGAAGACGCGGGCGCGTGATGTGTACGAGCGATTGTGGGCGCACACGGACCCATTGTCCTGGTTCCTGGTCTACGGAATGTTGATGGGGCGTTGCGGCTCGTCAGGGCGGCGTGCTCTCGCGTTGGTTATGGGCAATCCTGATGCGGCAACTCAGATGGACTTCCCGATTTTGCCGAGGTACGTCATGACCGTTCGGGTTGAGGTTGGCACGCAGCGCGGATAAGACGAAAGTGTGCTATGGTGCTTGAAGCCAAGGTCAAGGAGTCGCTTTATGGCATTCACTAAGGCTCTCTATTATCCTCGTATTCAGGTGCCAAACGAAGGCTGGCTCAAGACAGCTATTCTCTATTGGGAGGATGTCCAAACCATTGTTCCGGCTTCGATGCCTGAACCCTATTGCGGCACATCGCGAGTTCTCTTTGACGCGGGCGTACTCTCTCCACTCCATGTTCATCCGCAAATGGACTCGGTTGAACGTCTAGCGGTCAAGGTACTAGACTATTTCGGCTCCACTGAGGCAGATGGCGTTCTGATTGAGGGTGGATTGCGGCAGTCAGATCTTATCCATCCGGAGAAACTGCCTGAGTTGCGTGAACTCGTAGAAATCCATCCGGAGAAATTCCCCTACGGGCTACAGCATCAATTGCAGCGCATGTTCCATGGGCGAAAAGATGGGTGGGTCAGAGTGGATCGCCCTTTCGCGAGATTCTACATGACCCTCTTGGCCACGGCGCTGGCAGAGGATCACGGTATAGCACTGTTGACCGACCTTCCCGCCAGTGATCGTCTCGCCGTCAGCGTGCGCCTCGATAGCAAACTAGGAATCCCCTACATGCGTTTTGGTGAGCCGTATTGGCATCGATACGGACGGCACTGGCTCCACGAACAGCGTGTTCCAGGCAGTCTGGCAACGGCATTGCTGGCTGATTTGACGCTCCAGAAGATTGCCATCAATCCCGAAACGCCTATCGACGCCCTGCTCCGATTCCGCGAAGACCATAAGAATGAGTTGGGCCGTTTCCGGACCAAGATGGCTGAGTTAACAAAGTCGATAGATGGTGAATTGACGATAGAGGCCCTTCAACAGCGTGTCGCGGACATCTATGCCAACGAGGTCAAACCAACGCTGGCCGAAATGAGGGATTGCTTAAGCGCATCGAGAATCAAGTGGGGGCTTGAGAGTTTTCTCAAGACGTCGATGCTGTCGGTTCCTACCACCGGCACATTGGCGACCTGCGGCCTGAGCGTTCCACATGCGCTCTTGGCTGGTGCCGGGATCTCACTCACAGTGTCCGCCGTTCTCTACAACGTTCAGAGACGCGAAGAAATGTCTAGGAATCCCTACTCGTACCTATTGGCAGCCGAAGCACATTTCCGGCACTAGGCAGCCCCGGTGCAGAAGTTCCGGCGGGGATCCCCATTCTCGGTTTACGGGCCACGAAAACGTTCGCTACCACGCCGGACAGCGCCCCAGTGAGGGACACGACCCTCAGTTGACGGCTTCTGTGCTGCGCTGCAAAGTCCTTTGGAAAGCCTGGCGTTCGGCCGGGTCGTCCCATGACGGCCCGGAGTCGATGACGTAGAATTGCCGAAGTAGTTGTCGGACCGTCCACCCTTGCTGCAACCGGTGAAGGGCCAGCCCGGCGCGGCCGGTTTGCTTCAGATGCGTGGCGGCCAGCGTCACGGCTTCGTTGTACGAGTAGCATCCCTCCGACAAACTGCGCTCACCGATTCGGCCCGGCACGCGCTCATCGTTGGCCACCACGGCCCTCCGGCAGATCGCAGCCAACACGGCCCGGCCGCGTGTGAAAGCTCAAATGGCGTGGCTCGCCCCTGGCAGCAACGCAATGGCTACCTGGGCCAATTCACTTCGTCTATGCCACTCCCGTCGATGATGGCTTTCATGGTGCCCAGTGGCAGGATTCGCCCACGGTGGTAAGGCACAATGACTTGTTTTCCGGTGACAACATTGCGCCACTTCTGGTGGCTGCCGCTGGAAGCGGCCAGCGCAAAGCCGTGCCGCCGAAGGATTGAGATCACCTGGTCGGCGTTCAGCCGGGGCGTACCGCGATCACCCAACCGTTACCTCGACCAACTTCGCGGTTGGCGGCACTTCGATGTCGGTGGGCGAGAGGTACAGCCGAATGGCTTCCTCGATTCCTCGTCTCGCCTCATCTTCCGTCTCACCAGCCGAGGCGCAGCCCGGCAGTTCAGGGCAGACGGCGGAGAAGCTCTCGGTCTCCGGATCGTATTCCAAGACCACTCGGAACCTCATGCTTGCAGTATAACGCCACGCCCTTCTGGCCGCCCTGAGCAAATCCGTTGCTAGGTTTTGTGATGGCTGTGGTGGGTGCGGGGCGGCGGACTTGGCCGCCCCGGTTTTTGGTTAGGACAGGGGGACGTTGAGCTTGCGGGCGATGGCCTTTAGGAGCTCGCGGTCCTGGTTGCTGAAGTTGACTGGGAGTTCGGTGTTGAGCGTTTTGTTGCGGACGTAGACTGCGCCGCCGAAGTCGACGATCAGCTCTTCGTCGGGGTCGAGGGCGCGGACGGGCACGGGGACTTCGGGGGTCCGGGTGCCGGGCTCGTTGGCCGCGACCTTGGGGGGGATGTTGACGCTCATGGCTTCCGAGCGAAGCATCATGAGCGGCTCGAAGTAGGGCTTGCCTTCGGCATTGAGCTTGGGGTTGCCCTTTTCGTCCATGGCGAGCACATTCTCGTAGATGACCGTGCGCTTGGTGGACTGAGCGAGGCTGGGGTCGAACCAGCCTTGGGGCGGACGAGTTTCGTCGAACACGGGCGGCTCGGAGCCGGTCGCGAGACGATACTGTTCGCGGGTTTGGTAATGGGGAAAAAGATAGAGCTTGTCGAGCCCGTACTTCGGAATTGGTAAAGCGGCCATAGTTGGCACCTCCGCGCGAAAAGGTCGCGCCGGAGCAAGGGCTTTCCGAAGAGAAGCGCGCTAAGACGAAGAGAAGACGGGAAAAATAAACCGTGCTCCTGGGTCACCACCAGGTTTCCATCTGGAGGCCGGCGGAGAGTCCGTTGGTCCGGAAGCCGTAGACGGTGGGGGCGACGAAGCCGCGGAGGCCGTCGCTCCAACTGGCGTAGGTGAAGAACGCGCGGAGGACGGGGCGGGAGAAGAAGTCGCGCTTGGGGGCGATTTGGGGAGCGATGGTGAATTTGCGGAGCCAGCCTTCGTATTGGCCGCGGGGGTCCTTGACGTAGTCGAAGCCGGGTTCGAAGGCGAGGGAGACGTAGCGGGAGAAGTGCCAGATGGGGCGGACGCCGAAGGAGTACCAGCGGGCGTAGCCGATGCCGGGATCGCCGGGCTTGGACCATTTGGCGACGAAGGCGGGCATGATGCTGAACCTGTCGTTGGGCTGGAGGAGGGCGTGGTCGGTGAGGACGACGGTGCGGGCGTTCTGCCAGTGGAGGCTGGGGGCCTGGAGGGAGGCCTGGAGGTTGGCGGCGGCGCCGGTGCCGGTCTGGATATTGAAGCGATGGTAGCCGCCGTGGAACTCGGTGCGTTTGTGTTCGAAGCCCCAGTTGTGGCCGGTGGTGGCGGGCAGGGAGAAGCCGGTGCCGGTGAGAGTTCCGATTTTGGAGTTGGCGAAGTTGTACCAGAGGGCGACCTTGCCGCCGGGGGCCTTGAGGTCGTACCAGCGGGCGTCGATGTTGGATTTGGGGACGTTGCCGACGGTCACGAGAGAGGTGGGGATGGCGCTGCCGATGTAGGCGACGGCGGCCTTACCGGAGGGGAGGCGAATGTCCTCGACGCCGCCGCCGTAGCCGCTCATGTCGACGTACCAGAAGTCGTTGAGGTGGATGTCCTGGCGCTGGTAGTAGCGCTGGCCGCCCCAGAATTTGGCATCGCGGAAGTAGCCGGGGAGGATGTTGCCGGCCTGGGCGAAGGCCTCGCGGAACTTGAATTCGGAGCTGGAGTCGAAGCTGCTGAGGTTGAGCGTCTTGGCCATCACGAGGACTTCGGTTTTGAACCAGGCCTTATCGGGGCCGCGATCGGGGTTGAGCCAGTTGTTGACGAAGACGAGTTCGGCGTAGGTTTCGGCCTCGTTGCCGAGGCGGTATTTGGCGTCGGCGCCGGGGGCCTGGAAGGCGACCTGCTGGCCGCCGAGGCCGTTGAGGCCGAAGCCGGAGCGGGCGTAGCCGTGGAACTCGAAGGCCTTGTTGGCCTCTTCGAGGGTTTCCACCTTATCGAAGAGCGGCGTGCGGCCGAGGGTGGCGGTGGCGGCCTGGGCCTGTTTGGCCTCGGCCAAGGCTTCCTCGGAACGCTGGCGGTTGGCTTCGACGGCCTGCTGGAGGGCGAGGTCCTTCTTCGAGAGGTCGTCGATCTTCTGTTCGAGGAGGCGGATCTTCTGCTGGTAGTCGGCCTTGAGGGCTTCGAGTTCCTTGCGGAGGGTCTCGATGTCGGCCGACTGGGCGCGGCAGAGGGCGGCTGCCGCGAGCAGCGCGGCGGCGCAGCGAAGGCTCGACATGGAGGGACCTCCTGGCGGATTACTTGAGTCCGGCGGCTTTGAGGAAGCGCTCCTTTTCCTCTTCGCGATCGATATAGGGGACGCCGTTCTTCATCCAGTCGGGCGCATCGGCGTCTTTGAGGAAGTGGTCGAAGAACTGTTTCATGCGGATGGCGTAGTCCATCTGATTGTGGCGGCGGCGGAGGCCGTGGAGTTCGCCGTTGTAGTTCATGAGGTAGGCTTCCTTGCCGTTGCGGCGGAGGGCGAGGAAGAGCTCGATGCCCTGGTACCATGGCACGGCGTCGTCGTTGTCGTCGTGCAGGAGGAGGACGGGGGTCTGGACGCGTTTGATGTGGAAGATGGGGGAGTTTTCGATGTATTTGAGCGGGTCGTCGTAGAGGGGCTCGCCGATGCGGCTTTGGCTCTTCTCGTACTGGAACTGGCGCGGCATGCCGGAGCCCCAGCGGATGCCGGAGTAGGCGGAGGTCATGTTTCCGACGGGAGCGCCGGCTTCGGCGGCGCGGAAGCGGTTGGTCTGAGTGATGAGATAAGCGGCCTGATAGCCGCCCCAGCTATGGCCGGCGATGCCGATGCGCTTGGGGTCGATGAAGCCTTTGTCCTCGACGGCCTGGACGGCGGCGAGGATGCACTTGAGGGCGCTCTGGCCGGGCTGGCCGGTGGTGTAGACGATGTCCGGGGTGAGGACGACGTAGCCGTCGCTGACGTACTGGGAGAAGTTGAAGTTGTGGCTGGGGCGGGGCTCGACGAAGGTATGGACGGTTTGGGAGAGGCGCTCATAGAAGTAGACCATGAGCGGGTATTTCTTTTTGGGGTCGAAGTTGGCGGGCTTGTAGAGGGCGGCCTGGAGGGGGATGCCGTCGGTGTTCTTGTAGGAGATGAGTTCGCCGGAGCCCCAGGCGAAGGGAGCAAGCTGGGCGCTGCCGTCGGAGGATTTCCTGGGGGCGCGGAACTGCTGGTCAGTGACGAGGAGGTCAGGGAACTCGTCGAAGCGCTGGGCGGTGATGACGAGGACGTCGGCATCCTGAGCGCGAGTGGCGTAGCGGTAGTTGCGATCGCCCCAGAGCAGGCGTTGGGGGGCGCCGTTGGGGGTGGTGCGATAGAAGCCGGTCTGGCGGGTGGCTTCGCTCTCGGCGCGGAGGGTGAGGGGTTTGGTGGAGTCGATGCCGCGATCTTCATCACCGGTGGTGGGATCGATGGGGTTGATGCGGAACTCGATGCCTTCTTTGCGGCCCACGCCGGCGGTGACGTTGCGGGGGGGCGTGGCATCGGTGAAGAGCTGCCAGACGTCGTAGCGGTCGTAGAGATAGAAGCTTTTGGAGTCTTTAGCCCAGCCGGCGGAGCCGTAGGCGCGGGGGGCGTCGGGGGTGTCGTGCTCCTCGTTGTGGAAAGCGACGCCGAGGGAACTGGAGACGTTGCGGGAGGCGCCGTCGGGGAGAGTGATGAGGAACCAGGCGCGGTCATTGAAGAAGATGGCGTGCCTGCCGTCGGGGGCGAGTTGGAAGGGGCTGCCGAAGCCGCCGCCACGGAGCATACGGGCGAGGAGGGTGCGGCGGCCGGTGGTGGCATCGACGATGTAGGCGTCGAGGTAAGAGGTGTCGTAGTCGACCATACGGCGATAGGCGCGGTCGTCGGAGCCGACGGCGAGGAGGCCGTCGTCGGTGGGGGTGACGTTCTGCATTTCGCGGGAGGCAAGCTGAACATACTTCTTGTCTTCGATGTGATAGACGCCGCGGTAGGTGCGGTTGCGGTCCTGGTTGGCGCGGACCTTCTGCATGGGCTGAACGGAGTCGTCGCGGTAGTGCCAGAGGTCCATCAGAACCTTGTCTTCCGTGGATGCGGCGGCGGTGGGTGCGGCGCCTTCGGCGGGCGCGGGGGTGGATTCCCTGGCGGGAGGAGCGACGGGAACGAAGAGGCGTTTGCCGTCGCGGGAGAAAGAGAGCGCGCCTTTTTCGCTCACCACCATACCGGCGGGGACGCCGGGGGTTTGCGCATTGACTACTTCCGAGGCGGCGACATCTGTGCGGAGCCAGAGCCAGGCGCCCTGCTTGTCCTGGAAGAAGGCGAGGCGGGATTGATCGCGATCCCAGGCGAGTTTGGAGTACTTGCCCTTGGCGGCGCGAAGAGCGGCGGGGGCGGCGTCCGTGCCGGGGGTGGCGGCGAAGACGCCGTTTTCCTCTTCCTTGCGGGAGGAGACGGTGTATACGAGCGTTTTGCCGTCGCGGGCGAAGGAGTATTCGGCGACGGAGGCGAAGGTGCGTTCGTTGTTTTCGGATTTGGTGAGATCGCGGAGGATGAGATCGGTGCCGAAGGTGGAGGCGCCGCCGCCGGGAGCGCCGGCGCCGCGCCGCTGCTGGTCAGCGGAGTCGCCGTCTTTGGCTTCTTCCGCGGGTTTGGCGGCGGGCGCGGGGCGTGCTTCTTTCAGGTAGGCGAGCCAGGGGCCGCCCTTTTCGGGGACCTGGAAGCTTTTCACATCGGAGATGCGGAGGGCGTCGGGGGCGCCGAGCCTGACGATGAGCAGGCCCTGTTTGGGCATTTCGTCGGGCCGCTTGCGTTCCTTGCGGGCCTTTTCGGTTTCGGCCTTGGCGGGGTAAGTTCCGGCGATGAGGTACTGGTTGTCGCTGGTGAAGGAGAGGCGGATGGAGCGAGGCGGCGGCGGGGGACCTTCGGAGTCGGCGGGGCCCACGGGCGGAGGCGGCAGCGCGCCGACGGCGTGGCGCCATTCCTTGCCAGTGGAGAGTTCGCGGATGATGATGTCGCCATCGCCGTCCTGGGGCATGTAGGAGTAAGCGAGGAACTTGCCGTCGCGGGAGAGGGTAGGGCCCGCGATGGAGCGCCAGGCGTCGAAGTCCTTGTGAGAGATGGGGCGTTTGGCCTGGCCGGCAGCGAACGAGGCAGCGACGAGGAGGGAGGTGGTGAGGCGTAAAAGCGAAGACCGGCGGAGCATGGGTGGATTATATCGCTCCGCCGCGGGTGCGCCGCGTGGCGTATAAAGGGATGGGGTTTTCGCTCATGATTCGACGGCTTTTCGGGCTTCTCGTTGCGCTGGCGGCAGTGGCTGCCGGGCAGGTTTCCATGGCGAAGTTACGGAAGCAGCATCCGCGGCTGATCGCGAGTAACCAGGACATTACGCGGATCCGGAAGCTGATCCGCAACGACGCGGGGGCGAAGGAGGCGTACGCGCGGCTGGTGGCGGTGTCGGACCTGGTGATGCAACAGCCGCCGGTGGAGTACAAGCTGATTGGGCCGCGGCTGCTGGACAAGAGCCGGGCGGTGCTGGGGCGAGTGTACACGCTGGGCCTGATGTACCGGATCGAAGGCGACCGGGCGGTGTTGACGCGGATTGTGGACGAACTGCGTGCGGCGGCGAATTTTCCGGATTGGAATCCGAGCCATTTCCTGGATGTGGCGGAGATGACGCATGCGTTTGCGATCGCTTACGACTGGCTGTATCCGGTGTTGTCGGAAGAGGAGCGGGGGTGGATCCGGAAGGCGATTGTGGAAAAGGGCCTGAAGCCGGCGCTGGTGACGGAGGGTCGGGGCCGGTGGTGGGCGTCGGTGACGCACAACTGGAACCAGGTTTGTAATGGCGGGATCACGCTGGGGGCGCTGGCCGTGGCTGAGGATGAGCCGGAGCTGAGCGAGCGGTTGTTGAAGATGGCGGTGGAGTCGATTCCGAAGGCGATGAATTCGTATGCGCCGGATGGGGGCTGGAATGAAGGGCCGGGGTATTGGGCGTATGCGACGCGGTACAACGTGGCGTTTCTCGCCGGGCTGGATTCGGCGCTGGGGGCGGATTTCGGGTTGTCGAAGACGAAGGGGTTCGACAAGGCGGGCGAGTTCCGGGTGTATTTCAGCAGCCCGGTGGGGCGGACGTTCAACTACGCGGACGCGGGGGACGGGCTAGGGACGGCGGAGTGCATGCTGTGGCTGGCGCGGAGATTTGAAGATCCGGTGTATGCGTGGCAGGAGTTGGAGCTTCTGAAGACGAGCAAGTGGGTGCACGCGCTGGACCTGGTGTGGTGGCCGGAGAAGACGCAGAGTCCGGTGGAGGCGCGCTGGCCGCTGGACAAGTACTACGAAGGGGTGCAGACGGCGTTCCTGCGGGGATCGTGGACAGATGTGGGGACGATGTGGATTGGGGCGAAGGGCGGGGACAACAAGGCCAACCACTCGCACCTGGACCTGGGGACGTTCGTGCTGGATGCGCAGGGAGAGCGCTGGGCGATGGATTTGGGTCCGGACGACTACAATCTGCCGGCGTATTTCGGGGACAAGCGGTGGACGTATTACCGGCTGCGGACGGAGTCTCACAACGTGGTGCTGATCGACGGAGAGAACCAGGAGGCGAAGGCGGAGGCGAAGCTGGTGTCGAAGGAGTTCACGCCGGCGCTGTCGCGGGTGACGTTCGATTTGAGCGGGGCGTATCCGGGCAAGCTGTCGCGGCATGAGCGGACGGTGATGTTGAGAGACCGGAAGACGTTTGTGGTGCGCGACGAGATTGCAGCGCCGCAGGCGGTAGAGGCGTTATGGGGGATGGTGACGCAGGCGGAGGTAAGGTTGGACGGGACGCGGGCGGTGTTGGAGAGGAACGGGAAGAAGATGGCGGCGCGGATTGTGTCTCCCCAGGGGGCCAGGTTTGAGACGGTACCGACGCAGCCGCCGGCGCCACAGATGCAGAATGAAGGGACGCGAAAGCTGGTGGTGCGCTTGCAGGGGAAGGTGACGCAGGTGAAGATCGAAGTGGAGATCACAAACGGCGAATGACAGCCGCGCTCATTGCGGTACTCATCATTTTTGACGTGCATGCGGGGGCAGACCTGCACACGGCGGCGAGGAACGGCGACGTGGAGACGGTGCGCGCGCTGTTGGAGCACGGGGCGAAGGCGAACGAATACGACGACCTGGGCGGGACACCGCTGCACGACGCGGCGTGGAGCGGGCAGACGGAGATCGCGCTGCTTCTGATCGAGCACAAGGCGAACGTCAACGCGAAGCACAAGGAGGCGGGATCGACGCCGCTGCACTATGCGGCGCTGATGAACCGGGTGGAGACGGCGCGGCTGCTGCTGAAGAGCGGGGCGGACGTGAAGGCGGCGCACAAGAACGGGGCGACGGCGCTGCATCTGGCGGCGGGGCGCGGGTATCTGGAGATGATTACGCTGCTGCTGGATGCGGGGTCGGATGTGCAGGCGCGGGATCTGGGCGGGAGCACGCCGTTGGAGGAGGCGGCGTGGAAGGGGAATGAGGATGCTGTGAAGCTGCTGGTGGAGCGGGGCGCGAGCGTCAACTCGCAGAATCCGGAGACGGGCCAGACGGCGCTGCACGCGGCGGCGGTGAAGGGTCATGCGGACGTCGTGCAGGTGCTGCTGGCGGCCGGGGCGGATGTGAGGTTAAAAGATGCGTCGGGAGCCACGGCGATGGACGAGGCGCTGCGGTACCGGGAGACGAAGGTGGCCAAGTTGCTGGCGGCGAAGGGGGCTCCGCTGGCGGTGGACAAGCAGATGAAAGACGCGGTGCTGAGAGGGCAGGCGGATGTAGTGGAGATGTTGCTGGGGTTGGGGGCGGACCCGAAACCGCACCTGGCGGACGCGGCGCTGAAGGGGCACAGAAGGGTGGCGGAACTTTTGATTGCGGCCGGTGCGGACGTGAAGGCGAAGACGGCCTCGGGCGGGACTGCGCTGCACGAGGCGGCGCTGGCGGGGCAGGCGGGCGTGGCGGAGCTGCTGCTGGACCAGGGCGCGGAGATCAACGCGCGGGATGGAGAGAGTGGGGCGACGGCATTGATGGTGGCGGCGGGGTTTGGCAGGGTGGAGGTGGTGAAGCTGCTGGTGGCGCGGGGCGCGGACCGGGGATTGAAGAACAGGGCGGGGAAGACGGCGCGGGAGTTGGCGAAAGAGGGGGGATTCAGCGAGGCGGAAGAGGCGCTGAAGTAGGGCTGGCTCCGGTGGCGGAGTGCTGTCTGAGGCGATAGCGGCCGTAGAGGGTGGTGGTGAGGATGGTGACTACGGCGAAGAGTAGAACCGCGGCCGGGATGAGATGATCGCCGGGCCAGTTCTCCTTGGCGATGGCGAGAGCGACGCCGGGGTGGCGGACGGCGGCGAAGATGCCCAGAGCGGTGCGGTCCTGTTCGCCGGGGCCCCCGATCCAGTGGCCGGCGGCCATGGCGGCGAGAGCGAGGACAGTGATGGAGAGGATGGTTCCGTTGCCGACGAGGGCCCAGATGTCCGGGGCGGACTTCCAGAAGATGGGGGCGAGTCCGATGAGGAGGAGGAGGTTGCAGACGCGGGCGATGCGCTGGCTGGCACCGGCGATGCGCTGGGGGGCGAGGGCGCGGAGCGACATGCCGATGCCGAGCGGCAGGAGGATGGTGCGGGCGATGAGCCAGGAGATCTCCAGGAAGCTCATGTGTGCGTCCCGGCCAAAGAGGCGGCCGAGGAGTTCGACGGAGAGCGGCACGGAGAGGACGGCCACGAGGGAGACGGCAACGAGGAGGCCGTAGACGTAGCTGGTGCTGGCGCCGAGGCGCAATTGCTTGCCGGGCACGAGCGGGGGCACCGGGGAGATAGCCATGGCGACGAGTGCGATTTTCACCGGCATGTGGAGGCTGAAAGTGAGGGCGATGGCCGCGGCGACCAGGGGCACGACGAAGTTCATGGCGAGGACGGCGCGGAAGAGGCTGGCCGGGGGGCGGAACGGGTTGTGGAAGAAGCTGGTGGCCTCCGCGAAGCTGGCGCGGGTGCCGAGGTGGACGACGAGCAGGAAGATGTTTGCGGTGAGAGCGTATTTGACGATCTCAGCGATGGTGGGCATGGCTGCCGATTCCAGTGTATACAGGCGCGGCAACAAGCGGAGCCGCGTTTGTGGTGATAGAGTTCGATTCAGACCCAGTTGGTCGAATTGCAAGGAGAAGCAGCCATGAGTGAGAACGTGGTGAAGGCCTATGAGTTGGCCAGAGAGCAATATGCGGCAGTGGGTGTGGATCCCGCGGCGGCGATGAAGACGCTGGCGACGGTGCCGATTTCGATGCACTGCTGGCAAGGTGACGACGTGGGCGGGTTCGAGACCGTGGGTGCGCAGCTATCGGGCGGCGGCATCCAGGCGACGGGCAACTATCCGGGCAAGGCGAGGACGGTGGCGGAGCTGCGGCAGGACTTCGAGCAGGCGCTCTCCGTGATTCCGGGCAAGCACCGGTTCAGCCTGCACGCATCGTATTTGGAAAACGGCGGGAAGTTTGTGGACCGCGACGAAGTGGAGCCGAAGCACTTCCAGGGCTGGATCGACTGGGCGAAAGAGAAGGGGCTGGGGCTGGACTTCAACCCGACGTATTTCTCGCACGCGAAGGCCGCGGACGGCTACACGCTGGCGCACGCGGACAAGGCGATCCGGGACTTCTGGATCGACCACGGCATTCGTTGCCGCAAGATTGGCGCGGAGATGGGGCGGCAGTTGGGATCGACGACGGTGACGAACGTCTGGATTCCGGACGGGTACAAGGACATCCCGGTGGACCGCACGGGTCCGCGGGAGCGGCTGGTGGATTCGCTGGACAAGATCTTCGCCGAGCCGATCGATGAGAAGCTGCACCTGGACGCGGTGGAATCGAAGCTGTTCGGGATTGGGGCGGAGAGCTACACGGCGGGGTCGGCTGAGTTCTATCTGGGCTATGCGGTGTCGCGGCAGAAGCTGCTGACGCTGGATTCGGGACACTATCATCCGACGGAGTGCATCTCGGAGAAGATCTCGTCGGTGTTGATGTTCTGCCCGGGGCTGCTGCTGCACGTGAGCCGGCCGGTGAGGTGGGACAGCGACCACGTGGTGATTTTGGACGACGAACTGCAGATGATCGCCAAAGAGCTGGTGCGCAGCGGAAAGCTGGCGGACAAGATCCACCTTGGGCTGGATTACTTCGACGCGAGCATCAACCGCGTGGCGGCGTGGGCGATTGGATCGCGGAACATGCTGAAGGCGCTGCTGATTGCGATGCTGGAACCGACAGAGACGCTGAAGAAAGCGGAGCTGGCCGGCGATTTCACGGCGCGGCTGGCGATGTTTGAAGAGCAGAAGAGCCTGCCCTGGGCGGCGGTGTGGAACTACTACTGCGACCAGCAGGGGGTTCCGGTGGGCGGCGCCTGGTTCGAGCAGATCCGGCAGTACGAGAAGGACGTGCTTTCGAAGCGCGGCTAAGAGGAAGACTGGAAAGTCACGCGCCGGGGAGCCTGGGCTTCCCGGCGCTCTGCATTAGGAGAGGGTTAGCGGCCGGCGGCGAGGCGTTCGGCGAGGACTTCGGGGAGGCCGGCTTCGAGGATGCGGGCCTGGGCGAGGCGGATGTCGTACTTCACGCGGCGGAACTTGAGGAGGTGATCGGTGGAGTCCCAGAGGGCGTAGGCGGCGCGGGGGTCGCGGTCGCGGGGCTGGCCGACGGAGCCTGGGTTGATGAAGTAGAGGTATTCGGGATCGAGATCGATGACGCGCTCGGTTTCGCTGAGGGTGGGGCGGGAAATGGGGATGAGGCCGCCGCGCTGCCAGGACCAGCCGCCTTGGATGTGCGAGTGGCCGGCGAAGCAGATGGTGCGGAGGAGGTGGGCGTCGAGGGGTTCGACTTCGTCGGCGGTGATGGCGTATTCATCTTCATCGACTGGGGTGCCATGGACCACTTCGTAATCGGCGCGAAAGACGGGGCCGGCGGGCAGGGCCTTGAGCCAGTGGAGGTCGGACTGAGGGAGTTCGGAGCGGGTCCAGAGCACGGAGGCGCGGGCGGGGAAGTTGAAGTCGCTCATGTCGAGGAGGCCGCAGCAGGCCTTGTCGTGGTTCCCGCGCACGAGGCAATCGGCGAAGCGGCGGGTCCATTGAATGACTTCGACCGGGCTGGCGCCGTAGCCGACGATGTCGCCGCAGCAGACGACTTCGTCCCAGTTGCCGGCCGCATCGTTGAGGACGGCTTCCAGGGCTTCCAGGTTGGCGTGGATATCGCTAAGGATCAGGCGCCGCACAATTGGATCAATGTTACCTCAGGCGGCGCGCCCAACCGGATGGGGACGCCGACGGTGCCGAGGCCGCTGCTGACGTAGAGCTGGCCGCCACCCATCTCATAGCGGCCCTTCACGAAGGGCGTGAAGACGCGGGCGACGTTCACGTTCTCTTCGAGGATCTCGACGTTGATCTGGCCACCGTGGGTGTGGCCGCTGAGGACGGCCTGAAAACCGGCGGCGATGGCGCGGGGGAAGACGTCGGGATTGTGTTGAATGAGGAGATTGAGAGCGTCGGGGCGGGCCATGGCTTCGAGGCCCGGCAGGTAGTTGGAGCCCATTTTCTCGTAGTCGTGGCCGGCGAGGTTGAGGCGGGCCTGGCCGAACTGGAGGAGGGTGGACTGGCCGCGCAGGAAGCGGAGGCCGTACTGGGCGCCGCGGCGGGTGGTGAGGTCGAGAGTGCCGGCGTAGTATTCGTGATTGCCGTGGCAGCCGAAGACGCCGGCCTCGGCGCGGAGGGCTTTGAGTTCCTGGAGGCAGCCTTCGACGTCGTCTCCGCGGCGGGTGATGAGATCGCCGGTGAGGAGGGTGAGGTGGGGGCGGAGCCCGTTGGCGATATCCACGGCGCGGCGCAAGTCGTTCCGGTCCAGGAAGGGTCCGAAGTGGATGTCGGTCATCTGGACGAGGCGGAGGCCGTGGAGATCCTTGGGGAGGCCGGGGATGGGCAGGGACACTTCGGTGACGAGGGGATCGCGCCGGGCGACGATCACGCCGACGCCGGCGGAGACCAGCGGCGCGGCGGCCACTGGCGCGGCGAGGGCGAGGAGATGGCGGCGGCGCGGGTCGAACAACACAGGTTGGGCAAACTTCAGCCAGGCCGCGGCAGAGACCATGACCAGCACCCAGAAGAGCGAGCCGGCCACCAGGTAACTGATGGTTTCGGAGGGCAGCCCCTGCGTGCGGTGAGAGATGAGATAGGGCACGGCCAACAGCATCCAGGCGGAGGCGAACGCGAAACCGGCCCAGGCCTGGCGGCGGTATTTGGGCGCGCGCCGCAGGACCTGGCGCAGCACGTAGAGCTGTAGCGCCAGAGTGGCAGTGATCACCGTGATGTTCGGCGCCCAGCGCCGGAACTCTTCCATGCGGTTCCCTCTACTACAATTAAACCAATGTCTCTAGTGATTGTTGGATCTGTGGCGTATGACGGCGTGACCACGCCGGCAGGCAAGGTCGACCGGATGCTCGGCGGCGCCTGCACGTATATCGCGCTTTCCGCGAGTTATTTTACGCCCACTTCGATTGTGGGCGTGGTGGGTGAGGACTTCGCGCAGGAGGATGTGGACCTGCTGGCATCGCGCAGCATCGGCCTGGAAGGGCTGGAGCGCGTGCCGGGCAAGACCTTCTTCTGGGCGGGCGTCTATTCGGCGGATATGAACGACCGCGAGACGCTGACGACGGACCTGAACGTGTTTGCGGCGTTCGATCCGAAGCTGCCGGCCAGCTACAAGGAGCAGCCTTACCTGATGCTGGGTAACATCCAGCCGGGGCTGCAGCGGAGCGTGCGCGAGCAGATGCCGGCGTTGAAGCTGGTGGGCGGCGACACGATGAATTTCTGGATCAACGATTTCCGCGCGGAGCTGCTGGAGACGCTGAAGGGCTGGAATTTTCTACTGATCAACGACAGCGAGGCGAAGCTGCTGTCGGGCGAAGCGAATCTGAAGAAGGCGGCGGCGAAGATCCGGGCGCTGGGGCCGAAGATTCTGGTGATCAAGCGCGGCGAGTACGGCGCGACACTGTTCCACGAAGGCGGTTACTTCAGCGTGCCGGGCTACCTGCTGGATTCGCTGAAGGATCCGACCGGCGCGGGCGACTGCTTCGCCGGCGGCTTCATCGGCTATCTGGCGTCGCGCGGCGTGGATGTGAACGCGCCGGCGGGAGAGCTGGCGAAGGCCGTGGTGTACGGATCCGTGATGGGCAGTTTCTGTTGCGAAGAGTTTGGCGTGGACCGCTTCCGCACGCTCACCCGCGATGACATCGAAGCGCGCTTCCAAGAGTTCCACAAGCTCACCGCGTTCTAGGGGGCTGGGCGCGCTCGCCCTGCTCGGCGTGTGGTGCGCCGCCGCTGCTGTCTTCGTCTTTGCGCAAGGCTGGACGCTGTACTACGGCGACGCGGAGGCGCACCTGAACATCGCGCGGCGGATTGTCGATTCGCGGCTGGCAGGGTATCACCAGATCGGGACGGTATGGCTGCCGCTGCCGCATCTGCTGATGCTGCCGCTGGCGGCCAGTGGCTGGCTGTGGCGGACGGGCATTGCGGGCGTAGTGCCCTCGGTGTTGTGTTTTGTGGCGGCGGCCTGGCTGATGTACCTGGCGGTGCGGAGGATGTTTGCGAGCGAGGCGGCGGGGTGGGCGGCGCTGGCGGTGTTTGCGCTGAATCCGAACGCGCTGTATCTGCAAGCGGCTCCGATGACGGAGCCTCTGGCGCTGTGTTGCGCGGCGGCGCTGCTGTACTGCTGCGCGCGGTTCCGCGAGTCGGGCTCGATGTGGGATGCGGCGGCGGCGGGCGTGGCGGCGTGCTGTGGGACGCTGACGCGGTATGAGGCGTGGTTTCTGCTGCCGTTCGCGGCGGGGTTCTTCCTGCTGTACGGCGGGGAGAGGAAGTGGCGGGCGGCGGCGGTGTTCTCGATGGTAGCCGGATTGGGCCCGTTGTACTGGCTGGGGCACAACTGGGTTCTGTACTCGGATCCGCTGGAGTTTTATCACGGGGAGTGGAGCGCGCGGGCGATCTACCAGCGTTCGCTGGACGCGGGCGTGGCGCGCTATCCGGGCGATCACGACTGGGCGAAGGCGTGGCAGTACTACAAGGCGGCGGCGGTGCTGTGCATCGGCACGCCGCTGGCGTGGCTGGGCCTGGCTGGTTTTGTGGCGGCGTGCGTGAAGCGGGCGTGGTGGGCGGCGGCGCTGCTGGCGTTGACGCCGGCGTTCTATGTGTTGAGCCTGTACTCCTCGGGCACGCCGATCTACGTGCCGCAGTTGTGGCCGAATAGCTGGTACAACACGCGGTATGGATTGAACGCGCTGCCGCTGGCGGCGCTGGGCTTGGGCGCGCTGGTGGCGCTGATGCCGGGCCGGCTTCGCGGGCCGGTAGCGGTGGTGCTGGCTGTAGCGGCGGTGTCGCCGTGGGTGGCTTATCCGCGGAAAGAGACCTGGGTGTGCTGGAAGGAGTCTCAAGTGAACTCCGCCGGGCGGCGGGCGTGGACGCGGGCAGCGGCCGCGTATCTGGAGCCGCGTTACCGGACGGGCGCCGGCATTCTGCTGAGCTTCGGCGACGCGACGGGGGTACTGCGAATGGCAGGCATTCCGATCCGCGAGGCGCTGCACGAGGGCGACCTGGCGCTGTTTGAGGCGCCGGTGGCGCGGCCGGACCTGTTCCTGCGCGAGGAGTGGGCGATTGCGGTCCAGGGAGACCGCGTGTCGCGGGCGATGAACAAGATGCGGCGAGGCGCGCGCCGCTATGAGTGTGTGCGAACCTACGCTGAGAAGGACTCGCCAGTGATCGAAATCTGGCGCCATATTCAATGATCAAGATCCCGTTTACGAAGGCGCACGGCGCCCGCAACGACTTCCTTTTGACGTGGGACCACGAGGCTCCGGAAGAGAGCCTGCGGACGCGCGCCGCCATCGCCATCTGCGACCGCAACACGGGCGCGGCGGCCGACGGCTGGCTGCTGGTGAAGCCGCCCGTGGGCGAGCGTCCGGCGGGGATCCGCCTGATCAACTCCGACGGCAGCGAGGCGGAGATCTCCGGCAACGGCACGCGTTGCGCGGCGGCGTTTCTGTGCGATGCGGGCCTGGTGGGCGATGAGATTGTGATCGAGACCGGCGCCGGCGTAAAGCATCTGCGGCGGCTGCAGCAGGACGGGCTGTCGTATCAGTTCGAGATGAAGATGGGTGAGCCGCGGATCGAGGACGGGCACCTGAGGTTCGCCCTGGCGTGCCGCGACGGCGTACACGAGTGCACGATTCTATGGGTGGGCAATCCGCAGTGCGCGCTGTTTGTGGACGATTTCGAGTTCGACTGGAAGGCGCTGGGCGCGGAGATCGAGTGGCACCCGCAGTTCCCGAAGCGAACGAACGTGAGTTTCGTGAAGGTGGTGGACCGGCACACGCTGGACGTGCGCTTTTTCGAGCGCGGGGCAGGCTTCACGATGTCGAGCGGGACGGGTTCGACAGGCGCGGTGGCCGCGGCGGCGGCCCGCGGATTGGTGGAGAGTCCGGTGACGGTGCAGACGCTGGCCGGGCCGCTGGAGTTCCGCGGTGACGGGGCGGGCTGGACGATGGTGGGGCCGGCGGAGATCGTAGCGGGCGGAGAGTTCTATTTCCGGGCCTGAGACCAATCCGCAAGCTGGTTTGCCGCGTGACTCGAATGCTATGATCGCCTCGGATGAAGACGACGACTCTGTTGGTTGCTGTGTGCCTGGCGCTGCCTCTGGCAGCGGTTGAAGTGGATCTGGCGAAGGCCGTGGTGGTGACTGCGCGAGGGGCTTCCAAGCGTGAGATGAAGGCCGCTTCCGTGCTGGTGGAAGAGGTGGAGCGGCGGACCGGGATTCGATGGAAGACGGCTCAGTCTGCGCCGGATGCGGGCGCGGCGGTGGTGATCGGATCGAAGGCCGAAGTGGACGGGCTGCTGAAGGCGGCGGTGCCTGCGGCTCCGGGCGCGGAAGGATATTCCACGGGCCTGAAGAGCGGGAAGGTGTTTGTGGCGGGCGCCGATGAGCGCGGGGTGTTGTTCGGCGTGGGGCACCTGCTGCGGAATCTGGAGATGAAGAAGGGCCGGGTGACGCTGCGGGACGACTACCAGGCGGCGAGCGCGCCGGAGTCGAAGCTGCGCGGGCACCAGTTGGGCTACCGGCCGAAGACAAACTCCTACGACGGCTGGGATGTGGCGCAGTGGGGCCAGTACATCCGCGATCTGGCGATCTTCGGGACGAACGCGATCGAGCTGATTCCGCCGCGTTCGGACGATGACAAAGACAGTCCGCATTTTCCGCGGCCGCAGATGGAAATGATGATCGAGATGTCGCGCATCGCCGATGACTACGGTCTGGATGTATGGATCTGGTATCCGGCGATGGATGACGACTACTCGGACCCGAAGACGGTTGAGTTTGCGCTGGCTGAGTGGGGCGCGGTGTTCGCGAAGCTGCCGAGAGTGGATGCGGTGCTGGTGCCGGCGGGCGATCCGGGCCACACGCCGGCGCCGATTCTGATGCCGTTTCTGGAGAAGCAGGCGGCGAATCTGAAGAAGTACCACCCGAAGGCGCAGCTCTGGCTGGCGCCGCAGGGGTTTGACTCGAAGAGCGTCGAGTTCTTCTTCGCGGAGATGGCGAAGCGTCCGGCATGGCTGAGCGGCATCACGTATGGGCCGCAAGTGCGCGTGAGCCTGCCCGAGTTGCGCAAGCGGCTGCCGAAGGAAATTCCGATCCGGCACTATCCGGACATCACGCACTCGCGGCAAGCGCAGTATCCGGTGCCGGATTGGGATGTGGCGTGGGCGCTGACCTCCTCGCGCGAGCCGATCAACCCGCGGCCGGTGGACGAAGCGAAGATCTTCCACGCGCAACAGAAGCACACGATCGGTTTCATTTCGTATTCGGAAGGCTGCAACGACGACGTGAATAAGATTGTGTGGAGCGGCCTGGGCTGGGACAGCAAGCGGCCCGTGGTGGAGTGGCTGCGCGAGTTTGGGCGGTACTTCATCGGCGCTGAGATGGCCGACGATTTCGGGCAGGGACTTTTGGGCCTGGAGCGGAACTGGCGTGGGGCGGCGCAGACGAACCAGGATGTGGAGATCACGCTGGCGCAGTTTCAGGCGATGGAGCGGCGGGCGACGCCGCAGCAGTTGCTGAACTGGCGGTTCCAGCAGGCGCTCTACCGGGCGTACTACGACGCCTATGTGCAGCGCCGGCTGAAGCACGAGATGGCGGTGGAGGACCGGGCGATGGACACACTGCGCCGCGGCATGGCGACGGACACCGTGGGCGCGATGTCGGCGGCAGGCCGGGTGCTGGACGAATCCGGCACGAGGGTGGCGGAAGATCTGCGCGTGCGGGTGTACCAGTTGGCCGAAGCGCTGTATCAGAGCATTCGCATGCAGCTCGCGGTGAAGCCCTACATCGCGCAACCGGGGCGCGGCAATACTCTGGACACGCTGGACGTGCCTTTGAACCAGCGCGGCTGGCTGAAGGAAGAGTTCGCGCGGATCGGCAAGCTGGACACGGAGCGTGAAAGGAGGACCGCGCTGGCGCGGATAGCCAACTGGAGCGACCCGGGGCCGGGCGGCTTCTACGACGATCTGGGCAACGCCGCTCGTCAACCGCATCTGGCGCCGGGGGCCGGCATGGAGACCGACCCGCAGTTCTTCGCCACGCCGGTAAACTTCTTCAATCCGAATCAAAAGGGGCCGCGCTCGTGGTGGGACCAGGCGATGGCGCTCTATGAGTATCCGCTGGAGCTGAACTACGAAGGGCTGGATGCGCGGGCGCGCTACAAGGTGCGCGTGGTGTATGCGGCCGGTCCGGTGCGGATGGAGGCCGAAGGGGTGGAGATCCACGGCTATGTGGAGAAGCCCTGGGAGGTGCTGGAGTTCGACGTGCCGGAGAGCGCCACGGCCGACGGCAAGCTGACGGTGAAGTGGAACCGCCCGCCTGGAGTGGGCGGGCCCGGGCGCGGCTGCCAGTTGGCCGAGATCTGGCTGATGAAGAAGTAAGGGCGCCGGGGGCGCTCTTGCTGGAAGAGTCAATCCCTGCTGTGAGAAGCGGGCTGGGCCGGGCTGGAAGGTGGCCCCACCGCTGTCAGCATCTCAGGGATCTGGTCGAAGGCCGAGATCCGGCCCTGGAGGATCCGGAGCACCAGTTCCGAAGTGGCAACTGTGCTGAACGGCCGGTCGAATGTGGCGGTTTGGAGTGTGCCCGGGAGATGCAGCAGAAAGGGGACTTTGGAGGGATCGGTCTTCTCGACGACGGCCTCCTCTTCCGGGGTCCAGTCCGGCCCGCCGCGCCAGAGTGGGCGCCAGCCGTGATCGGAACTGACGATTAGGGTAGTGCGATCTTCGAGGCCCGCGGAGCGGATGGCCTGGCGGATCTGGCCCAGGGTACGGTCTGCCAGGGCCAGGCTGTCGAAGTAGTTCTCGGGCCCGCGTGTGGCATAAGAGCCGGTAGCGCGGCTGTAGATGGCGGGCGGGTGGGGCACGGGCAGATGGAGGAACACCAGCCCCAGGGCGGGATCTGAGACGTAAGTGGTGGCCTGGCGGAGCAGGTACTGGAAACGCTCCATCATCTGCTGCCGCTGATAGGAGCGCGGCGCATAGCCAGGCAGATGGCCCAGCAGCGGGTAGACGGCCAACTGGCAGCGGACGCGGTGCTTGACCTCATGGAGGAGCGGCTGCGGCGGGAAGTGCTGTTCGGTGCCGGAGAGCAGCCAGCCGGCCGTCCAGGAGCAGTCGGTGAGGTCCTTGTGAAGGAGGCGGCCATAGGGATGGAACCAGCCAGCCAGGGCCGAGTTGACGCCGAGGCCGCGCGCGCGGCGGAAGACGTTGGTTTCCGCCTGCCAGTCCAGCCGCTGGGTCTGGCCGGGGACGGTGAGCAGCAGGGTGGCGGTGTCCTGAGGTTCGGAGACGGAGACAGGCCTGCCGAGCAGAAGGGCGGGCAAGGATTCCTGGGTGGACTGAGCGGCGGCGAGAGCCTGGGTGGCGTAGAAGCCCTGGCGCCGGAGGAGGTCGAAGTTCGGGAGGCCCACGCCGGCGGGGCGCCGATCGAACGTCAGCTCCTGGCTGAGTTCATCGAAGACGATCCACACGACGCGGCTGCCGGGCTGAGTGGCGAAACGAGAGGCGAGGGGGCCGTCTGCATACGCGCTGGATGGGTAGCGCAGCAGCGTGGCCGAGCAGGACTGGAAGATCACCACCAGCAGCACCGGCCAGGACCAGAGCAGGGTGCCGGCGGCCAGAGGGAAGAGCCTCCGCGGCCGGCGCAGCAAGGCGATGCCAGCCGGAACAAGAATAGCGAGCGTCACCGGCCAGAACCACCTTTGCCGTACAACGTCGACGATGCCGGCCGGCAGAAGGCGCAGCAGCGCGACGGAGAGAATGCCGGCGGGCACCAGACAGGCGATCAGAAACAATAGCCGCCCGGCGAATTGCACGCGCGGGCCCTGCCGGCGCAGAATCTCCCACGCAGCCCATAGTCCGGCGGCGATGAGCGTTTGCAGGACGAAGACAGACGGAGTGGTGGAGCGGAGAGGGGCGTAGCGGGCGAAGTAGGGGATCTCGCCTTGGGCCAGTTCCACCCAGGTATTGGAGAAGCAGAAGAACGAGAAGGCCAGGCAGACGAGCGCGCGGCGCAGCACTCAGCGGCTCCTCCTGGCCAGGCTGTAGATGCAACGGGTGGGGCTGAGCTGAAGTTGGCGTTGAACGGTGAAGTGCCGCAGGGCGCAGGCTTCGAAGCGATCCTTGTTCCAATCGCCGAACAACTCGTCCCGCCCGCGGGCCAGCAGCCGGAACTGCGAATCGCTGGCATCGATGAACTCGATGATGAGGTTTTCGCTGGTGAGCGCAGCGGCCAGTTCGAACATGCGTTCCAGCGGGATGCGCTCCACGACGCTGAGGTGATGCACCAGCCCCAGCATCATTACGCAGTCGAACCTGCCTTTTGCGCGATGCAGGAAGGAAGGCGCCTCCACATTGTCCCAGCCGACGGCCGGCGAGGGGCGGGCGATGTTCACAACCAAGGGGAGCACGGCCTTGCCGTCCCGCGCGGCTTTCAGCCAGAGCGCGTCAATGGCCTCCGGGACATGATCGATCGCGACCACGCGCGCCCCGCATTCCGCCGCCAGAAGGCTGAATGTGCCCGTGTTGCAGCCGATGTCGAGCACGCCTCTGCGTGGTTCTTCCCGCAAGCACCGCTGCACGAACTCGCGTTTGGCTTCCAATGCCTCGCGCGTGTAGGGGCAATCCTGGCTCATGTAGCGCACGGCGGGGTTTTGTTTCGATTCGGCCGGCCGGGCTCGCTCGAGCGAACGGCGTAGTTTGCGCAAGAGGGCGAGCTGCACATACTCGGCCTCCGCTCGATCCGCGGAGGGGCGTTGCTGGTAGCCTCCCGGGCGCGCGGCGGCAGAGGAGGCGAGCTTCGGTAATGTGACCAGCCCGAAGAAGGGCGGGAGTAACAATCGCCAGGCGGGCGTCATTCGCCACATCCGGTCCGTGTCGAGGCCTTCGCGGCAGATTGTGAAGATCTCATCCAGCCGCATGCCGCAGCGGGTGGCGGCGAGCAGAGGATAGAGGAAGGAGCTGATGAATTGCCCGCAGGCTCGCCACACGGTCTCAGGCCGTTGCGGCTTGGAGAACGAGAGTTCGTCGATGAAGAGGGGCTTGGCGCCTTCAAATATGAAGTTATTCGGAGTGGCGTCTTTCAGGAGGAAGCCGTTCCGGAGCGCTCTTTCCGCCAGTTCCAACGTGGCCTGCGCGGCGGCGAAGAGCATGCGCGGAGACCACTCCCAGGGGTAGTTCGGGAAGGTGGCGGGCCGGTGTTCGATGAGAAGCGCGCCTGGAGGCAGCCCTTCGTGGAGGTCAGGAAACTCTTCAGCAGGGAGGAGTGCGGCGGGGTAGATTTGTTCATTTTCGGCGAGACTTCTCCGGAAAGAAGAGTCGAAGAAAATGCCAAAATCCTGAGCGGCGGAGGGGTGAATACAGCGCAGAATCCGGCCCTGGGCCGCGAATACGTATCCATCCGGATCACGGAAGGAAAGCCGCATGCCTAGTCACCGGGCTGGGTGGAGCGTTCCTGTGGCTTGCGGAAGAGGGCGGCGAGCGCGCGGCGGAAGCGGTAGACGGCCGTCAGCGAAGCGGCAATAATCACTTGCAGGAAGAAGATGCCAGAGCCGGGATCAGTGTACATTCAGTTCACCACCAAGTCGAATGCCGGAGAGCGGTGGGTTTTATCGAAGACCCTGACTGGCGTCCAACCCTGGGGCACCGTACGATTCGGCGCCGCTCACCCCAAAACCATTGACGTGGGATTTTGATTTTAGTTTACGTGAAAAGCAGAATTGCCGCCAATAGTCAATCTGTCTTCTGATCAGATCTTAATGAAGCGCCAGGATGAAGCGCGAGGTTTGGCCCGGCAGGCGTGAAACGAAGGACAAAATGGCCGGTGCACTGCAAAGCGGGGGGCGAAGAGTGATACATTCGCAGTGCAAGCAGGAGGTTCCTACGCGAATGAAGACACTGGCATTGATTCTGATGACGGGCATGCTGGCCCTGGGACAGCAGGGGAAATTTCAGCCGTTGTTCGACGGCAAATCTCTGAAGGGCTGGGACGGCGATCCGCGGCTGTGGTCAGTCAAGGACGGCGAACTGGTGGGCTCCACGGATGGAGTGAAGCTGACCCACAACACGTTCCTGATCTACAAGGCGGAGAAGTTTTCCGACTTCGTGCTGCGGGCGCAGGTGAAGTTGCGGAACCACAACAGCGGCATTCAGTTCCGCAGCGAAGAGTTGCCGGAATGGGTGGTGAAGGGCCTGCAGGCCGACATGGCGCAGGGCAACTGGTGGGGCTCGATCTATGACGAGAAGGGCAAGCGCGGCGTGATGGTGAACGGTTGGAAGGGCAAGGCCGAAAACGTTGTGAAGCCGAACGACTGGAACGACATCGAGATCTACTGCAAGGGTGAAGAGATCCGCATTACATTGAACGGCCTAGTGACAGCCGAACTGAAGGACTCCGAGAAGATGGAAGGCATCATCGCGCTGCAGTTGCACGCCGGGCCGGAGATGGAAGTGCGCTTCAAGAAGATCGAGCTGATGAAGTTGAAGTAGAGGGCTGGAAATCAGAACGAGGTCAGAGAGTTGCATGGCCGAATCTGAGATGATCGGCGCGTGGCGTCCGTGGCGGTTCACCGCAACAGAGACGAGGGCATTGTGGATTGCCTTCCTGATTGGGTTGGGGGCGCGCGCCGGCGGGCTGCTGTACACCGCCTCCACCGACGATTTCGTCTTCCTGACGAATCCGGCGGCCGGGCGATTCGCCTTTGACATCCTGGTGACCAACGGCCGATTCGCCGGCGGGGTGCTGTTGCGGGCATTGAGTGTGTTGGGCATGACCCAACCACACGCCAACGTGCTCGGCATCGTGCTGGGTACTCTGGCGCTGGCGCTGACCGGCGTCATCGCCTGCCGCCTTTGGCGCCTGCCCGGTGGGGCGGCGCCGGCAGCGATTGTCACGTGCCTGATCTCGATCCACCCCTATCAGGCCGACATCGCCACCTACCGGGTCACGTACCTGGTGGTGTGCCTGGCGTTTCTCCTGGCGGCCGCGGGGGCCTTCCTGCTGCTGGAGACGCGTGTGCCCTTGCTTGTGCCGACTGTCATTCTGTCGTTGGCGTACGCGATGTATCAAGTGGCGATCAGCTATGCCCTGATGGTGTTGGTGGGCGCCTGGTGGTTGAGTTTGATTGCTCCGGAGGGCGGGGTCCGGCGGGAGGCGGCGGTACTGCGGCGCGCTGTCATTGCGGTGCTTGCTTCGTTGCCGGTGTACTTCCTTGCGAGCGCCGCGGCGCTCGCGGTCACCGGCTTGCAGGCCGCGGCCCGCGTGTCGGCGATCGCTCCGTCGCAGTTGGGCGAGCGGGCCGGTAATCTACTCGGCCTGATCCGCAAACTGGCCTTCGAGGGTGAGCCGATTGTGCCTGGGATGGTGAAGGCGCTGTTATTGCTGCTGCTCGTGGGTGCGGTCTGCGCGGTGGCCTCCCGGCGGTTGCGCGAAGGGGGCGCACGAGCGGGATTGCTGGCGGTGCTGATCGCAATGGTAATGGTAAGCCTGCTCAGCCTGCTGATGGTGGCGCATCTCTTTGTCGTCGTGGAGTGGTGGCCGGCGGCGCGCACGCTCAGCCAGATCGGAGTCTTCTGGGGACTGATCTTCGCCGCCGGTTACGCGGCCTCCGAAGGGCGCGGGCGTGTGGCGTTGCTCTGCCTGGGCGGACTGCTGGTGGCCTGCTTCGCCGGGCTGGTGAATCAGGTCTTTCTCGACGAGCACCGCATGAACACGCGCGACATGCTGCGCTCCAATCGTATTGTGTCCCGGTTGGAGGCAAGGCCCGATTTTGCGGCCGTGAAAGAGCTTGCTGTGGTTGGCGGTGCGTGGAACTATCCGTTGCCGGCCGCCACTACCTACTACGACCTGAACGTTTCCGCGTTGTATGCGCCGTGGTCGCGCGTGGCCGTCATCAACGAAGTGAGCGGATACAACTTCACGGCAACCACCGATGCAGGAAAGCTGGACGCCGCGAAGCGATACTGCGCCGCGGCCGCGCCGTGGCCAGCCGAAGCGTCGGTGGCCGTGCAAGGGGAGGTGGGGGTTGTCTGCCTCGGCAAGCCCTGACCAGCCCGGCGGCGCGGAGATCCAGCGGCTGCTGAGGAGCTACCCGCGGCGGCGGCCCGCATTGCCGGCTGCCTATCAGGCCATCTACGTCGATCATCACCGCAAGAACCGTTCGTCCCGCGGCCTGCTGCAAGGCGTGGTGCTCCGGCTGGAAGGCTGGATGCACCGGTGTGTGGCCGCGCGCGCGAAGGGAGGGGAGACGATTCTCGAGATCGGCGCCGGAACGTTGAACCACCTGCCGTACGAGCGCGGCTTTGCCAGCTACGTTGCGGTGGAGCCCTTTCATGAATTGTGGGAGGACAGCCCGCACCGCCGGGAGGTGGAACGGATCTACCCAAGTTTGAGGGATGTGCCCGCTGCGAGCCGGTATCACCGGATTCTCTCCGTGGCCGTGCTCGAACACCTGGAAGAGTTGCCCGGCATGGTGGCGCGCGGCGCGCTGCTGCTGGAGCCCGAAGGGATATTCCAAGCCGGCATTCCGACGGAGGGGGGCCTGCTGTGGGGCCTGTCCTGGCGCTGCACCACCGCGATCTCCTTTTATCTGTCGCGCAGGTTGAACTACGCCCGCATCATGCGCCACGAGCACATCAACGACGCCGCCGAGATTGAAGCGGTGCTGCGATACTTCTTTCATCGCGTGGAGCGGAGACGCTTTCCGGCGTCCTGGCGCCATGTGAGTTTCTACACCTACCTGGAGGCACGCGGGCCCCGGCTCGAACTCTGCCGTGCCTATCTGGAGCAGACTGGCTGAGGCCGTGGAGATGGACGCACACACGCATTCACCGGAGCCGCCGGAGATCACCGCCGTTATCCCGGCCTTCAACGAAGAGCAGGGGATTGATGCCTGCGCGGCGGCTGTCCGGGCGGCGCTGGAAGGGGCGCAGGCGAGTTTCGAACTGATTTTTATCGACGACGGATCCAGCGACGGGACATGGGACCGCATTGAGCGATGCCACCGCCACGACCCGCGCGTCAAGGGGCTGCGCCTCAGCCGCAATTTCGGCAAGGAGGCCGCCATGCTGGCGGGATTGGAGGCGGCGCGAGGCCGGGCGATTCTCACACTCGACGCCGACCTGCAGCATCCGCCGTCGTTGATCCCGGAGATGATCCGGACCTGGCGGGCCGGCGGCGTTCAGGTGGTGGACGCGGTCAAGCGTTCGCGCGGCGGCGAGCCGTTCCTGCGGCGCCTGGGTTCGCGCCTGTACAATCGCATGGCGTTGATGGCGACAGGCGTGGAACTGGAGGATTCGTCGGACTTCAAGCTGTTCGACCGCGAGGTGGCGGCCGCTCTGCTGGCCATGGGGGAACGCCGGCGCTTCTTCCGCGGCATGGCGGTGTGGGCCGGGTTCTCCCACGCGCGCATCGAATTCGACGTCGGCGGCCGTGCGGCGGGTTCTTCCAAGTGGAGCTTCCGTGGCCTGGTCTGGATGGCCTGGAAGACCATCGTCTCCTATTCGGCCGCGCCGCTCCGGATCATTCACGCAGCCAGCGCCAGTTTCCTGATCCTGGCCGTGGCGCTCTTCATCCGCGCCATGCAACTGTGGCTCACGGGCCGCGCAGTCAGCGGATTCACTACCGTCATCATCCTACTCCTGATCGTCGGCGGGCTGATGTTGTTCTGTCTGGCGGTGATCGCCGAATACATCATGGCGATCTATGACGAAGTGAAGGCGAGGCCACACTACCTGCTGCGCGAACGGCTGGACTAGGAGCCGGCGCCCTCAGGCGAAGGCGGCGATCGCCGCGTCCCGGTCGGGATAGATCTGGAAGACCGTGTTGAGCTTGGTGATTTCCAGCAGTTCCAGGATCTTTTCCGGAACAGCGGCCAGCTTGATGGCGGCGCCCGAGTTGTGGGCGGCGGTGTAGGCGCCTACCAGTTCGCCGATGCCAGTGGAGTCGAGATACGAAACCTGGGCGAAGTCCACGATAATCGCCTGGGCGCCCTGCTGGAGCAGTTCCCTCAGCACCGCGCGGAACTGGTTGGAGCCCAGGCCGAGCGTAATCTGCCCATTGCACGCGATGATCGTAATGCCATTATGAACCGTTGTCTGAATCTCAACTGACAAGTGGTGCGAATTCCTCCTACCGGTGTTTCATCGTAGCACTGACGGACGGTTCAAGACAGCACGGCGGCGAGCGTCTCCAGCGCCGTCTGGCACTGGCTCCGCGAGACGTCATAGTGAGTGACGGCGCGCATCACGGTGGGGCTGATGGGGTTCATCAGAACTTGCTGCGCTTTCAATGCCTGGCTGATCTCTTTCGCCGGCCTGCCGGTGGCGGTAGTGTCGAAGATCACGATGTTGGTGGCCGGCGGGCTCGGTTCCACGGAGATGCCGAGAATGGCCGCCAGACCGGCGGCCAGGAACTGCGCGTTGGCATGGTCCTGCGGCAACAATGCCGGCGACTCCTCCAGTGCCAGCAGCCCGGCCGCGGCGAGAATGCCGGATTGCCGCATGCCGCCGCCCAGGCGCTTCCGGTACAGCCGGGCGCGGTCTATCACGTCCTTCGGCCCGGCCAGCATGGACCCGGCCGGCGCACCCAGCGCCTTCGACAGACAGAACATCACCGTGTCGGCATGCCGGCAGATGCGGCTCACCGGCGTGCCCGTTGCCGCCGAGGCGTTGAAGATCCGCGCGCCGTCGATGTGCACGCCGATGCCACGCTCATGGGCACGCAGGCAGATCTCATCCAGAACCTCCTGCGGATACACCGTGCCGCCCGCCATGTTGTGCGTGTTCTCGAGTTCGATGCAGCCGGTGTTGGCGGCGTGCGGTCCCAGCGGGCGGATCTCCCTCTCGATCATCTCCCAAGTGAGGATCCCATCCGCCGTGGGGATGGAGCGGATCAGGCAGCCCGCAAACCAGGCGGTCATCGAAAGTTCGTAGTTCAGCAGGTGGCCGCGTGCGTCGCAGATCACCTCCTGCCCATGCTGCGTCAGGCACTTGATGGCGATGGTGTTGCCCATGGTGCCGGTAGGTACGAACAGCGCCGCCTCCTTGCCGCAGACCTCGGCGGCCCGGGCTTCCAGCCGGTTTACCGTGGGGTCTTCGCCGTACACGTCGTCGCCGACCTCGGCGTCGAACATCGCCTGCCGCATCTTTGGCGTCGGCCGGGTCACGGTGTCGGAACGGAGATCGATCAGGAGATCAGTCATGGAGAAATGCCTCGAAAACATCATTGGACAATAGGACACCGCGCGCTGTCAGGCGGATGTTGCCGCCCGCGCGCGCCAACAGACCCTCTTCGACGAACCTCGCGATGGCGGCGCCATGGCGTGTCTCATCCTCGGCGGTGAGTTCGATGCCGGCCATCAGCCGCAGGCCGCCAAAGAACCGCTCCTCATCCAGGCGCGCGGGCGTGGCCGCCAGACGCGGGTTCTCCGCGGCCAGGTATTCCGCCATCGACTCCACGTTTTGTGTGCGCATGCGCCCGTCGAAGCCGTGCGCGTCCGCGCCGAAGCCCGCGTATGGCTCCAGCCGCCAGTACTTCAAGTTGTGCAGCGACTCATGCCCGGCCCGCGCGAAGTTCGAGATCTCATAACGCGCCAGCCCGCCCTTCGCCAATCGCTCCACCGCCGTTTCGTACAGCTCGGCGATCAGTTCTTCCGCCGGCACATCCGGCGCGCCGAACCGCAGGCCGCTCTGCAGGATCTCATTGCCGAGCCGCGAGTCTTCGTCGATTTCGAGCATGTAGACCGAGACGTGCGGGGGCGCCAGCCGCTCTAGCCACTCAAGAGACTCCAGCCAGGATTCGCGCGTTTGCCCGGGCAGCCCGGCGATCAGGTCGATGTTGATCTCCTCGATCCCCGCGCTGCGCAGCGCCGCCACGTCCGCTTCCACGGACGTTGCGGTGTGTTTCCGCCCCGTACGCCGCAACTCGGCCTCGACGAAACTCTGCACGCCCAGGCTAACGCGATTGATGCCCGCGCCCTGCCAGGCGTGCGCCTGTTCCGCGGTGATGGCGCCCGGCGCCGCCTCCAGCGTGGCTTCCTTCCACGGCCGTCCGGGGATCTCCGCCAGGATCGCCGCCAGCACCTCAGCCGCCATGGAGCCCGGCGTGCCGCCGCCCAGATAGACGGTTTCCGGCGCCCAGTCCCACCGCTGCGCCCGGATTTCAGCCTGAAGCCGCGCGAGATACTGCGCTTCGGCAGCCTTGGGAAACACGCCTGACGCGAAGTTGCAGTAGGTGCATTTCTGCGAGCAAAACGGCCACGAGATGTAGACGCCGGCCACTAAAACTCGAATTCCGGGATCAGTTTGCGGATGGCGTCGGCCATCAGGTCGTCCAGCGTCTGGCCGGAGGGCAGCACGAACGCAGAGCCATTCCAATCGAACTTGTAGCTCTGCACGTGGGCCGAAACCCAGATCTGTTTCACCGGCGAATTGGGGCTGACGACGAAGCGCTGCGGCGGGTCCTCAAACTCCACGGTGAGTGCGCCGTTGTTCATGTCCACGTCGAAATCGTAGTTTTCGCTGGCCTCGGCCAGGCGTGAGCAAAGCGCGGTGAGGGCCTGGTCTGCCAGTTGCTGGAACTCTGGATCGGAGAGCATCAACTCCATAGTAGCGGCGGGCGCGCGCCGCGGCGGGAAGGTGGTAACTTGAATCACATGTCCCGCTTCCTGCTCTCCTGCCTTACCGTGTTTCTGGCGGCCTGCAACGCCCAGGCTCTCTCGCAAGGCGACCGCGACTTCACGATGAGCGCCCTGCACGCCACGCGCAAGCAGTTCCTCGATACCGTGGCCGGCCTCAGCGAGAAGCAGTTGAAGTGGAAGCCCTCGCCCGACGTATGGTCTGTCTTCGAAACCGCCGAGCACCTGGCGCGCGCCGAGGATGAGATCCCCGCCCTCGCGGCAAAGTCTTTGCAGGGCCCCGCGGCCACTCGCAAGCCCGCCGGCCGCGCCGAGGACGAGAAGATCCTCAGGGCGGTCGCCACGCGCGACCAGAAGTTCAAAGCCCCGGCCTCGCTGGTCCCCTCGGGCAAGTACAGGAACATCGCCGACCTGGCCGCCGCCTTCAAAGCCTCGCGCGACCGCAATATCGCCTACATCCGCGACACGCAGGATGCCCTGCGGTTCCACCTCGCGCCGCACCCCGTCTTCGGAGACATGGACGCGCTCCAGTGGTATGTCCTCATCGCCGGACACACCGAACGTCACGTGGCGCAGATGAAGGAAGTGATGGCCCAGCCCGGTTTCCCCAAGAAGTAATCAATCCACCTGCTCCAGCGCCCAATCCAGGGCGTGCAGGTGATCCACGTGGTCCGGCGCGGAGTTGCCGGCGAAGCCGATTACCCGCAGCTTGCCCTTGCGCGTGTCGCTCACCATCTGCATGCCCAGCGGGCCCCAATGCAGCACCGGATGCCGCTTCACGCTGAGCCGTTGCAGCAGCCAGTCTGTGGTCTCCGTGGTGCTGGCGAAGGTGGAAGGGAAGACCTCCGAGTGCAGGATCAACAGCCGCTTGTGTCCGGCGAGCGCCTCGCGGGCGAACTGCTCGAAGGCGTACAGGTCCGCCTCCGCCGGCACGCGCTTTTCTTCTGGTGCATCGTAGCCGGAGTGCATTCCATCCAGCAGGACCACGGTTTGCACCCGCGCGGCGTTTTCCGGCTGCCGCAGAATCTCTCGAATTGCCCCGTAGCCGGCGCTCCAGCCCGTCAGGACCAACCGGGAGACGGGCCGTTCCAGCGCCGCCAGAATCCCGGAGAGCGCTGCTGGATCCCGGAACGGGTCGCCATACGCCCGTGAGCCCGAGCCCAGTTGCACCGCCAGCACCGCCGCCTTCGGGTACGCTTTCCGGACGGACTGCTGCGCCACCCACGGCTCCCCGTGAAAGTGAATCACCAACTCGATCGGCCTGCCTGGACGGGCCGACGGCGGCAGGATGATCTCGCCGAATTTCGTCGGAATTCGCTGGCCCGGCACTTCCTTCTGCGTCTGACGCTCATGAATCCGCGTGTTCTCCACCAGCGGAGACGGAGATTGAGCGAGCTGAAAAGCCAGCAGCAGTGGCAGCACGACCATTGAGCTTAGCGCGTTGCGCGAAGCAGGAGTGAGCTTAGCGCAACGCGCCAAGGATGTTGCTGACATAAGCCTGCGTTTCAGGGATCGGCGGAATGCCGCCGAACGCCTCCACGCGCGACGGGCCGGCATTGTAGGCACCCAGCGCCAGTGGCAGATCGCCCTGAAAGCGGTCCAGGAGTTGCCGGAGAAAGGCGGAACCGGCGGCGATGTTCTGTTCCGGATCGAATGGGTCTTGGACGCCGAACTGTGCGGCGGTAGCCGGCATCAGTTGCATGAGCCCCAGCGCTCCGGCAGAACTCACGGCGCAAGGCCGGGCGGCGGACTCCTGGCGCACCACCGCCCGCAACAGCGCGGGCGCCAGCGAGTTCGCCACGCCTGCCCGTTCCAGAATCGGGTCCAATTTGCCGGCCGGCAGCGGCGGGCAGAGCAGGGAGGCGCTGTTGCCCGCCGCCGGCTCGGGCGCCGGGGGCGGATCGGGCCACGTCACGCGCGGCTGCTTTGCGGAGGATGTCTTTTGTTTTTCTATGCTTGTGGCCTGGCGCGCGAACGATCCGTCCTGCGCTTGCAGGGCGGCCAGTTGCTGCTCGATGGCCTGACGTTGCAGGGCCGCGGCATTCTCCTGCGGCGTCTGCGGCCAAGCGGCGTTGGCCAGCAGAAGGACGAGGGCGGCGTGCCTCACGCCCTATCTATCGGATCATTGCGCGCACGACATTACATTGCTTAACGGGGTTGGTGTAATCTGCCTGCCCTCGGCCAGCGTCCTTCTAGATGTGGTAAAGCCCATCCTCATTCTCCTGGCGTGTTTGGCCGGCACGGCCGCGCGAGCCCAGGGGCCCGTCTCCGGCAAGGTCACTTTCAATGGGAAAGCTGTGCCGGGCGCGATTGTGACCGTGCAGGCGGGCGGCCAGAACTTCTCCACCACTACGGGCGAAGACGGGTCGTACCTGGTGGAAGGTGTCCCGGATGGCACCGCGAAGGTCGCGGCCCGGCTCTTTGGATTCCAACGGATGGAGCGGGAGGTGACGCTGGCGCAGCGGCAGGCCCGGGTCGACTTGGCTCTTACCCTGCAGGCCGTCAATCCCGGCTTTGGGCGTGCCTCCGGCGTCAACGGCGGGGCTGCGGGCAGTGGCGAAAACAGCGTGGAGACGCAGGTGACGAGGGCGCTTGAGTCGGCTCCCCCGGCAGCGGCGGAGGGCGGAGCGGAGGCCAGCGAGTCGTTCCTCGTTCAGGGCTCGATGAGCCGGGGGCTGCAGGAGGCGGAGCGGCCGGCATTCTTTGAGTTCGGTCCCGGCGGACCCGGTGGCATGGTGGGCGGTCCCGGCGGCCCTGGCGGCATGGGTGGGCCGGCAGGCGGAATGAGCGGGCCGGGCGGCGGCCCTGGAGGCGGTGGCATGGGCGGCCCCGGCGGCGGGTTTGGCGGGCCCGGCGGCGGCGGAGGCGGGATGATGGGCGGTCCGGGTGGCGGCATGCGGGGCGGCGGCTTTGGCGGGCCCGGCGGCGGTGGCTTCGGCGGACGCGGCGGTCAGGGCGGACCCGGCATGGGGCCACGCATGTCCCCGGAAGAACTCCAGAGAATGACCCCCGAGGAGCGCGAGAAGTTCCGCCGCGAAATGGCCGCGCGTGGTCCGGCCGCCTGGCGGCGCGAAGGTTTCGGAAATCGCTCCCGCCGAGTTCGCGACCAGATCCGCGGCGGCGCCTTCTTCACCTTCCGCGGCGACGCCCTCGATGCAGCCCCCTTCGCCCTGAACGGCCGCGCCTCAGAGAAACCCAACTATACGCAGATGCGCTATGGCGTCTCCCTTGGCGGCCCGCTCGCGCTCGGTAAGATCTTCACCCAGAGCACCTCCTTCTTCTTCATCAATTACAGCGGCAACCGCGGCGACCAGGTCTACAACGGCTACTCCGTTCAGCCTGTCGAAGCCCTGCGTTCTGGCGACTTTTCCGCCCTCACCGGTGGCAAGGCCACCACGATCTACGACCCCCTCACCTTGAGCCCCTTCCCTGGGAACAGAATTCCCACCACGCGCATCAGTTCCATCGCCAGCGGGCTCCTTCCTTATATTCCGCTGCCCACCACCACCGGCGTTCTCCAGAACTACTCCTACACCACCACTAACCCCCAGAACACCGACGACCTCAGTTTTCGCCTCAATCGCACGCTCACCAAGAAGGACCGCCTCTCCGGCAGCCTCAACTGGCAACGCCGCAGTTCGCAAAGCGTGCAGCTCTTCGGCTGGAAAGACTCCTCCGAAGGCAACGGCCTGAATACCAGCATCAGTTGGAGCCACAACTTCAGCTCCCACCTCATCAATAACGCCAGCATCCGTTACAACAACAACTACAACGCGCTGCTCCCCTACTTCGCCTACGGCACGGATGTCGCCGGCGTCCTGGGCATCTCCGGAACCTCCCGCGACCCCGTCAACTACGGCCCGCCCAATCTCAACTTCACGAACTTCGGCGACCTCAACGACGGCAATCGCTCCCGCCGTTACGTCCACACTTTCTCTTTCTCCGATGGCTGGACCTTCGTCAAGAAGACCCACACCCTCACCACCGGCTTCGACTTCACCCGCACCCAGCAGAACACTCTCTCCGATCCCAATGCCCGCGGCACCCTCTTCTTCGGCGGCCTGGCCACCAGCGGCTTCGATTCCGCCGGCCTTCCGCTCTCCAAAACCGGCAACGACTTCGCCGATTTCCTCCTCGGCTACGTCCAGCAGAGCACCATCCGCTACGGTTCGCCCGATACCTACCTGCGCCAGAGCAATCTCGGCGCCTACGTGCAGGACGAGTGGCGCGCCAAGCCCAACCTCACCTTCAACCTGGGCCTGCGCTACGACGATTGGGAGCCCTTCACCGAGAAGTACAACCGCATGGCGAATATAGACTTCGCGCCCGATCTGAGCGGCGCCGTCGTCGTCACCCCAGGCTCCACCGGCACCTGGAACGGTGTCGCTCCGGCTGGCCTCATCCGGCCGGACCGCAATAACTTTTCCCCGCGTATCGGTGCCTCCTGGCGGCCGTTCAAGAAACGCCGCACCATCGTCCGCGGCGGCTACAGTCTCTTCTTCGACGGCTCCACTTACAGCCGCGTCCCCTCCCGCCTCATCTACCAGCCGCCCTTCGCCACCAGTTCCACCTTCAATACCTCTCTCGCAGCGCCGCTCAAGCTGACCGATCCGTTCACCGGCCCCAAGGACACCACCATCCTCAACAGTTACGCCGTCAACCCCAACTACACCGTGCCCTACGCCCAGACCTGGAATTTCTCTGTCCAGCACGAAATCCACGGCTACATCGTCGAACTCGGCCTGCTGGGTACCAAAGGCACTCAACTGGTGGTCCAGCGCATCCCCAACCGCGCCGCTCCCGGTTCCTCGCTCAACTCGGAGAACCGGCGTCCCATCCCTTACGCCACCGGCTTCACCTACGACAGCCCGGAAGGCAGCTCCATCTTCAACGCCGGCCAGTTGCGCGTCGTTCGCCGCATGCGCCGCGGCGTCAACTGGAGTTTTCTCTATACCTACGGCAAGTCCATCGACAACGCCTCCTCCATCGGCGGCACCGGCAGCACCGTTGTGCAGGACGACAAGAACCTCGCCGCCGAGCGCGGCCTCTCCTCGTTCGACGTCCGCCACAACTTCCAGTTCAATGCCATGGTCACTTCGCCTTGGGGCCCCAGCGGAGTCTGGCTGAAGCGCCGGAACGCGCTCACCAGCGTGCTGCGCGACTGGAACCTGAACACCAGCATCAGCGCCAACACCGGCCGCCCGCTCACCGCCCGGGTCCTCGGCTCTGTCGCCGATGCGGCCGGCACCGGCGCCACCGGCAGCGCCCGCGCCGACGCCACCGGCCAGGCCATTGACTCCGGCTCCGGCTACTTCAATACCGCCGCCTTCTCCGTGCCCTCCGCGAACCACTATGGAAACGCTGGACGCAACACCATTCCCGGCCCCGGCAGCTTCATGCTCAACGCCTCCTTCGGCCGCTCGTTCCAGGTTGGCGAAAGCACGCGCCGCCGCCTGGAAGGCCGCCTCGAAGCCACCAACCTCCTCAACCACGTCAACATCACCGGCTATGGCACCGTGGTGAACGCCGCCAACTACGGCCTGGCCACCGCCGCCGGCAACATGCGCTCCATTCAACTCACCGTGAGGTTTCGCTTCTAGCCATGCGCCGCACGATGCTCTCTCTCCTCACCGCGCTCTCTCTGCTGGCCCAGCAACAGCAGGACGAGGTGCCCGTCTTCCGCACCTCCTCCAACCTGGTCATCGTCACCGTCTTCGTTCGCGACCGCAACGGTAAGCCCATGCCGGGCCTCAAGAAGGAGGATTTCATCCTCTCAGAGAACGGTAAGCCTCAAACCATCAGCGTCTTCGACTTCCAGCAGCTCTCTCCCGCCGCTGTGGCGCCGGTCGCAGCCGCGTCGGTCGCCGTCGAAAACAATGCCGCCGTTGCGGCGCCCCGGTCTCCAGCCACCACCGGCAGCGCCGGCAGCGCCCGCTTCCGCGATCGCCGCCTGCTCGTACTTTTCTTCGATTGGAGTTCCCTGCAGCCCGCCGATCAGGTCCACGCCAAGGAAGCGGCCGAAAAGTTCCTGAAGGAGAAGATGACTCCGTTCGATCTCGTCCAGATCGTCAGCTTCGGCTCCCGCCTCCGCGTCGATCAGGAGTTCACCGATGACCGCGATACACTCCTCTCGGTCGTCAGCAAGTTCCAGACCGGCGAGATGAGTGAACTGGCCGCCATGGGCGACACCGGAGGCGACGGCAGCGAAGACTCCGAGTTCACCGCCGACGACACCGAGTTCAACATCTTTAATACGGACCGCAAGCTGGCCGCCCTCGAAGAACTGGCACGGAACCTCTCCGCCCTGCCCGAAAAGAAGGCCGTCGTCTACTTCACCGGCGGCGTCAATCGCACCGGCGATGACAATCAGGCCCAGATCCAGGCCACGGTCAACAGCGCCGTCCGTTCCAACGTCAGCTTCTACCCTGTCGACGTGAAGGGCCTGACGGCCGATCCTCCCGGCGGATCGGCCGGAGGCGGCAACGCCGGCAACGGTGGCGGTGGCGGGCGTGGCGGCAGTGGAACCGGCCTCTTCTCCGGCGCTACCCAGAACTCCCAGCGCCAGCAACAGATCTCCGCGCAGGACTCCCTCACCATGCTGGCCGAGGATACCGGCGGCAAGGCCCTGCTCGATAACAACGAACTCGTCCTCGGCATCCAGCAGGCCCAGGATGATATCCAGAGCTACTATATCCTCGGCTACTACTCCTCCGACGAGCGCAAAGACGGCCAGTTCCGCCGCGTCGAACTCAAGCTCAATCCCGCCAGCCGCCTTCAGGCCCGGCTCGACTATCGCCGCGGCTACTTCGCGGACAAGGAGTTCAAAGCCTTCAACAGCTACGACAAGGAGAAGCAGCTCAACGACGCTCTCACTCTGGGCGATCCCGTCACTGACCTCCGCGTCGCCATGGAGGTGAACTGGTTCCGCCTTGGCGGCAACGTCTACTTCGTCCCCGTCGCCCTCAAGATTCCCGGCTCCGCCATTCCGCTCAAGAAGCAGGGGAGCGCCGAAACCACCACCTTCGACTTCATCGGCCAGGTGAAAGACGCCAAGGGAGTCATCGCCGCCAATGTCCGCGATGCCATCAAGATTCAGCTCCGGGAGGAGAAGGCCGGCCAACTCGGCTCTCGCAACCTCGTCTACGACACCGGCTTCTCGCTCTCCCCGGGCGAGTACCGGCTCAAGATGCTGGTCCGCGAGAACCTCACCGGCAAGATGGGTACCTTCGAGACGAAGTTCACCATTCCGAATCTCGCCAGCGTCAAAGACGCCGCCCGCCTGAGTTCCGTCGTCTTCGGCTCTCAGCGCGTGCCTATCAATGAGGCGGTCGGCGTCGCCGACAAGTCATCCCTCAAGCACCAGTCCACACACCCCCTGGTGCGGGACAAGCAGAAGCTCCTGCCTAGCGTCACCCACGTCTTCCGCAAAGGCCAGAGCCTTTTCGTCTATGCGGAACTCTACGATCCCACGCTTTCCGAAACTCAGAGACAGCCCACCGTGGCCGCTTCTCTCAACGTCTATCAGGGCCGCAAGCTGATCCTGGAGTCGCGCCCCGTAACCGTCAGCGCCCTGAAGGACGCGCGCAGCGGCATCGCGCCAGTCTATCTGGAACTCCCCCTCGCGAAATTCGAGCCCGGTGAGTACACAGCCCAGTTGAATGTGATCGACCGCACCGGTCAGAAGGTTGCGTTCGCCCGGGCCCCCCTGGTGATCCTCGCTCGCTGACTCACACCACCAGGGACCACATCCAGAACGCGAACAGAAACGCCCCGTGCAGCACCGCCAGAACGGTGAGTAGCGCCGCGCGCGCGTACGGGTCTTTCAGTCCAGCTCCGAATGCTCCGAACGCCGGGAACACGGACAGGAGATACCGCATCGTGCTCTGTAGCAGCGGATCCGTCTTCTTCGTCAGGAACAGCGCGATCAGTGCCGCCGAGTATGCCGCATATGCCGGACGCAGCGGCCGCCGCCATACCAGCAACGCGATCAGAAGCAGGCACCCGAGATCGAGCCAAAGCACGACATCCCCGCCCCCTCGAACCACCGCCCACACAGTCTCCCATGGCCACGCCGGCACAGTGCGCCAGTGTACGGGATAGATCGCCGCGGGTTGCGGCAATCCGCTCAACCGGAGAATCGCCGGATACAAAACCACCCCGGCGGCCCCCAGCCCCAGCGGCCCCCAGCGCCACTCTCGATCCTTCCAGCACTGATAAGCCAGCCCCACCAGCACGGCAGCCCCCGCCGCTTTGGAAGCCGCCGCTCCCGCCGCGCAAAGCCCGGCCCCCCACCACTGGTCCCGCCGCGCCAGGTAGAACCCCCACACCGCAAACGCCAGCATCAGAGACTCCGGATACGCTGCCAGCAGCATGAACCCGCTCGGCCACGCCAGCATCCACACCGCCGCCCACTGCGCCTCGCCCGGCTCCAGATCCATCGATAGCAGCACAACGAATCCCCACAAAAACGCCACTGCCGCCAGTCGGGCCACCAGCACCGCCGCCCACAGCGGAGGCACGCCCAACAGCGAGATTCCGCGGATCAGCATCGGATAGAGCGGATAGAACACCACCGATCGCGGGTCCTCATAGCCATGCTCCGCAATCTGCAGATACCAGAACGTGTCGAACCGCTGCCAGACCCCAGCCAGTAGATAGCCCGGCGCATACGACGGCGCCTCCACCGCGGCTACGAAGTTCGTTTTCGCCAGCCCCTGGCTCTTCTGAATTCCTGGCACCGCCAGCGCCGCGCCGGCCGCATACACCACTGTCAGCAGCAGCACTGCCGCCAGTGCAAAGCGTAGTCCTGGCTGAGGCAATACAATCATGACATGCGTTTGGTACTCATCCTTTTGTCTATCGTCTCTTTGGCATTCTCGCAGGAGATCCCCCGTCCGGAACACCCCCAGCCCCAGTTCATGCGCGACGCCTGGCTCAGCCTGAACGGCCCCTGGCAGTTCGAGTTCGATGATAACGATGCGGGCATCGCCGCCGGCTGGGCCACTTCCTCGAAACCGTTCTCAAAGACCATCAAGGTTCCCTTCGCCTTCGAATCCAAGCTCAGCGGCATTGCCGACCCCAGCTTCCATCCCGTCGTCTGGTATCGCCGCGCCTTCACCGTGCCCGCCGATTGGAAAGGCCGCCGCGTGCTGCTCAATTTCGGCGCTGTCGACTATCGAGCCACCGTGTGGGTGAACGGCAAATCCGCCGGCGAGCACGAAGGCGGCGGCACGCCCTTCCGCTTCGACGTCACTCCGCTTCTGCAGCCCGGCGCCAATACCATCACGCTCCGCGCCTGGGATCCGCCCACGGATCGCTCCATCCCCCGCGGCAAGCAATACTGGGAGCCCAAGAGCCGCGGCATCTTCTACACCCGCACCTCCGGCATCTGGCAGAGTGTCTGGCTCGAGGCCGCCGGCGAGAGTTATCTCGAATTCGCCCGCATCGACTCCACCCTCGACGGCAACGTCGCTTTCGACTCCCGCATCGCCCGACCCCAGCCTAACCTCACTCTCGCCTTCACCATCAGGAACGGCAATGAAGTGGTAGCCTCGGGCAGCGGCGCGCTCAGCGACGGCAAGTACGCCGCCGCCGGCGCTTTCGTCCGCAATCCAAAACTGTGGTCGGTCGCCCAGCCGAATCTCTACGACGTGACGCTCGAATTGAAGAAGGGCAGCCAGACGCTCGATACCGTCCGCACCTACTTCGGCTTTCGCACCGTCTCCATCGAAAACGGCCGCTTCTGCATCAACCACCGGCCCGTCTATCTCAAGTTCGTCCTCGATCAGGGCTACTGGCCCGAGAGCCTCCTCACGCCGCCCTCCGACGAAGCTATCCAATACGACATCCGCATGACCAAGGAGATGGGCTTCAACGGCGCCCGCAAGCACCAGAAACTCGAAGATCCCCGCTTTCTCTACTGGGCCGACAAGATGGGTTTCTTAGTCTCCGACGAACTCGCCAACGCCTACCTCTACGACGAGCAGTACGTCCAGCGCATGCAAAAGGAGTGGCTCGAAGCCGTTGAGCGCGACATCAACCACCCCTCCGTCGTCATCTGGGCCCCGCTCAATGAAAGCTGGGGTGTGCCCGACCTCCGCCAGTCGCGCCAGCAGGCCCATCTCCGTGCTCTCTACCACATGACCAAATCGCTCGATCCCACCCGTCCCGTCATCGACAATGAGGGCTGGGAGCACACCGAAGCCACTGACCTGTTCGCCGTCCACGACTATGCCGCCCAGTACGAAGGGCTCAAGGCGCGCTGGGGCAAGATCGAGGTGAAACCCGGCGCCACCCTGCCGCCGCACAGCCGCGGCTACACCGCCGCCGGCGTTGCTTACAACGGCACGCCGCTCTACCTGAGCGAATTCGGCGGTATCGCCTTCATCCTGCCGGGCACGCAGGTGCCGGAATCGGCCTGGGGCTACTCTGGCGTGGAGAAAACCGCGGACGCGGTTCTGACACGGTTGGAAGGACAGTACAAAGCGATTGCGGAAAGCCCGTTCATCGGCATCTGCTACACGCAGATCACCGACGTCGAACAGGAGATCAACGGGCTCATGACCTATGACCGCAAGCCGAAGTTCGATGCCAGGCGGCTGCGCGCCATCAACGATCTGTTGAAGTGAGCTAAGCTCGCTTCGCGCCCGGATAGTACTGCAGCAGGGCGCCCGCCAGGGCGCCCACTGCGGCAATCGACAGCCACAGGATGTTCTTCGCCTGGGCCGCGCCGTCAAACCGGAACACCGGGCTGATGAAGAAGCCGTAGATGAACAGGCAAACCGTCACCAGCGTGAACGCCACCAGCAGCGGCTTCACCTTGCCCAGCACGGCAAGCACCGCCGCCGCCACTCCCAACAGCCCAAACGCCAGGAGGAAGTACAGTACGTTCTCGCCTTTGAGCCAGGGCACCATGTCAAACTTGTAGTTCGATGTGCCGCCAATCAGCAGCACGAAAGATACTCCGGCCAGAAACAGCCCAAGCAGCAAGGAAAACAGATAGCTAAAGAAACGTAGCAACATGGCGAAAACCTTCACGCAACCTCCAAACGCCGGCTCCCCGGCACGCGTCCATTCTATCAACTTGAGCGCCGCTTGCTGGACCCTCTCACTCCTCTTCGCCCTCCTTCTCCCCCTCTCCGCTCAAACCACCCCCGAGCAGCGCCGCGTCGACTTCGAACAACTCGCCGGCGCCGTCGCCAAGACATACGCCCCATACGCCTGGAAGATCCAGGCCTTCAACTACGACGCGCTCCAAATCAAGCCCTGGCTCGACCGCGTCGCCAAAACCAAGGACGATCTCGAGTATTTCGAACTCTGCATGGAGTACGTCGCCTCCCTGCGCGACCTCCACTCCGGCTACTTCCTCAAGTCCGACTTCACCGCCGAAATCCCCATCTACGTCGATCTCTTCGATGGCAAGGCGCTGGTCGAGTACATCGATCGCGCCTCCCTGCCTGTCACGCGCTTCCCCTTCGAAATCGGCGATGAGGTGGTGGCCGTAGACGGGATCACCGCCGAGGCCTGGATGGACTACGCATCCCGCCTCCAGTCGTTCGCCAACGAACGCGCTACGAAGCGTTGGGCGCTCGATCAGATCGCCTACCGCCAGCAGGCCGTGCTCCCCCGTGCCCACGAAATCGGCACAGACGCCGTCCTCACCGTCCGCCGCGCCGCTACCGGCGCTCTCGAAACCTACCGCCTCCCCTGGTACAAATACGGCACGCCCATCACTGTGATCGGCCCCGTTCCCACTCCCACGCGTACCAAGTCCATCTCGCCGCGCGCCGCGGACGAAGCCGCCGCGCCGGAACTCCTCCGCACCGTCCTCAGCCGGCGCCAAAGTCCCCGCGAAAAGCGCCTCCGCGGCTTTGGTGTCACCGCGCCCATCTTCAATCTCCCGGAGGACTTCGCTCTCCGCCTGGGCCGCGGCCGCTCGGACTTCATCTACTCCGGTTCCTACACCTCCGGCGGCCAACGCATCGGCTTCCTCCGCATTCCGCAGTTCCCCACCTCCTCCGCCGGCTACAGCACCATGCTCCGCCAGGTGGATACCGAAGTCGCGTGGCTCCGCGCCAATACCGACGGCCTCGTCCTCGATGTCATGCGCAATCCCGGTGGAGACCAGTGCCTCACCAATGAAATCCTCCGCCGCTTCATCCCCTACGCCTTCCGCACCACCGGCGACGAGATCCGGCCCACTTACGACATCGTGCAGTGGTTCCGCGACGACGTTCAAACCGCCGAAGACTACGGCGTCGACCCCGTCACCCTCGCCTATCTCCGCGGCTTCCTCAAGGATGTTGAAACCGCCTACTACGAATACCGCGGCATCACTGGGCCTCTGCCCGTCTGCGATCTCTCGCTCGATCTTGAGCCGGTCCGCGATTCCGCCGGAAATTCCATCGCCTACGACAAGCCCATGATCGTCCTCATCGATGAGTTCTCCACCTCCGCCGGAGACTCCTTCCCTTCCGTCATTCAGGACGCCTCCCGGGCCCTGATGGTAGGCAAAGCCACAGCCGGTGGCGGCGGCCTCTCGCAGCAGTACCCCGTCGGCTTCTACTCCGAGGCCGATGTCGTGCTCAGTTTCTCCCTCGGTACCCGCGCCCGCGAATGGCAGGCCCCCGGTCTGCCTCCTGCTCCCTACATCGAAAACATCGGCGCCCAGCCCGATGTCGAAATCGACTATATGACCCGCGCCAACCTCATCAACGGCGGCCGCGACTTCGTCGATGCCTTCACTGCCGTGATGCTGGAGCAGATTCGCCGCTCCACAGCGCCCTAACGCGCTCTTCGCATTGGGCTGGATTACCTGGCCCTCGTTGTACCCCACCGGTCGGCTTGCCCCGTGATTGAGCGCGCGCGGCACCCTGCATGCGAGTCGGGAACTTCCGTTTGATGTGGGGTCTAATGGAAGGCATGAATCTTCGCCCGGTCGCTGCCGGTCCGCTCGGTTCTTTGTCGCGGCGGCAGGTCTTGTCCCTGCCCGCCATGGCGCTTGCCGGCGCGGGCTATCGCGACTATTCCCTCTGCCTTCCGGACTACTTGCGTGGACTCGCCGAAGCCGCCTATCAGAAGCGCAACGCCGAGCTCGCCAGGCTGACCACGCCGGCCGCAATCCGCCTGCGCCAGGTTTGGGCTCGAGAAACGTTCTGGAAGCTCGTGGGCGGAATGCCGGAGCGCACACCGCTGAACGCCCGCACCGTGAGTGCACTCGAACGTCCCGGTTACCGCCTCGAGAGGGTAGTCTTCGAGAGCCAGCCGAACTTTCACGTCTCCGCCAATCTCTACATCCCAACCGCCGGCAAGCCGCCCTATCCGGCCGTTCTGTTCCAGATGGGACACACGACCAACGGAAAGGCCGGGGATCTCTATCAGCGCTGCTGCCAGGGTCTCGTCAAGCTGGGCTACATAGTTCTCGGCTTTGATCCCATGGGACAGGGCGAGCGCACCTACTATCCCGGCAGCCTGCCCTATTCCAGCCGCGTGGGCGCAGACGAGGAACATACGGCACCCGGACGCCAGATGCTCCTCTTCGGTGATACCAGCACTCGGCTTCAGGTCTGGGATTCCATCCGCGCCTTGGACTATCTCGCTGCTCATCCCTTGGTGGATCCCAAGCGATTGGCCTCCACGGGCCAATCCGGCGGCGGCACCAACACCATGCTGCTGGCTGCGGTGGACGACCGGCTGGCCGCCGCCGCGGTTGTATGCCCGATCAGCGAGAACTACGCCTGCGCCCGCTTCAATCCGCCCGGCTCCACCGACGACGCTGAGCAGAACTTCATTTCCTCGGGTCCGCTGGGCTTCGATCGCTGGGACCTGCTCTACCCTCTGGCGCCCAAGCCGCTCCTGATCATGGTCAGTGACAAAGACTTCTTCGGGACTTACTCGCCGAACTACATCAGGAGCGGGCATGAGGAATTTGCGAAGTTAAGCCAGGTATACGGGATACTCGGTCATCCGGGCCGAATCGCATGGCACGGCACGCCGCTGCCGCACGGCCTCGCCTATGAGCTGCGGCTTCGAATCTACAACTGGTTCGAGCGTTGGCTGAAGGGCTCCGCGGCGCCGGTTCTGGACGAGCCGCCGACGGAGCCAGAGCCCGACGCCGCTCTGTTTGTCACCGAAAAGGGGAGTGTCGTGCAGTCGCTCGGGAGCGAAACGCCGTTCCTTCTCAACCGCCGGCGCGTCGTTGGCACGGCGCAGGTGCGTCTTGAGTCGCTCATTGGCCTGGAGCGCCCGGCGGCGCCTCCGCGGGCCGCGGTCCTCGGCCGGACAGCCTTCGGTAAAGTCGTGATCGAGGCGATTGAAGTGCCAGCGGCCCCCGGGGTTTGGGTGCCGGCCTGGCTCTTCCAACCCAAGAAAGCCGACCCTTCCAGGCCGGTTTTTGTTGTGCTCGAATCGGCTGGCCGCCGGAACTGGCACGAAGGGGAATTGTACGACCAGTTGGCAACGGCGGGCTGCGTCGTCTGCGCACCGGACCTGCGCGGCGTTGGCGATCTGACGCCGGAGTTCTCGCGCGGCGCTGCCCGCCACGCGCGGGAGCACAACAGCGACGAACACTGGGCCTGGGCCTCACTGATCTTGGGCCGGCCGCTGGTGGGCCAGCGTGCCGCCGACATTCTGGCGGTTGTGGGCGCCTTGCGCGCGCGGCCCGAGTTGGCCGGCCGCCGGATTGTCGTCGCTGCGCAGGGGATGCCTGCGGTGCCGGCCATTTTCGCGGCCGCATGCTCCCCGGCGATCGCTGCTCTTTATCTGGCCGGTGGACTCGTGTCGTTCCGCAACGTAGTCGACACGGAGGAATACCGCCTGCCGTTCGGCAACTTCGTGCCGCGGCTGCTGAACCACACCGATCTGCCGGAACTGGTGGCGAAACTGTCGCCCCGCCGCGTCGTCCTTGCCGGCGTGGTAGACGCCGCCGGCCGCCGTTTGGACGCTGCGGAGGTGCGGACCACCTACGCCTTGGCTGCGAACGTGGAAGTGCGGCCGGATGCCGGTTGGCGCGCCGCCGACCTGATCGGGATGTAGCTGGTCAACGCCTCAGGAGCACAGCGCCCTGACGCGCGCTTCCAGCAGCGTCGTCAACGCCTGCCGCTCCTTCAGCGTGTAGTCGCTGGGGTCGATCGGCTCCCCGATCCGCAACTCCACATCTCCCGGCATGAAGCACGAATCCTTCGCCGCCAGCACGTCCCACGTCCCAACCACCGCCACAGGCGCGGCCGGCACGCCGCTCTGAATCGACAGATACGCCGCCCCGTCCTTGAAATGCTGCATCTGCCCGTCCAGGCTGCGGGTCCCTTCCGCGAAGATCAGCACCGACAGCGCCCGCTCCCGGATCAGCCGCGCACATTCGTTCATCGACTGAATCGATGAGCGTAGCGACGCCCGGTCCACCGTCAGGTGCCCCGCGCGGTTCAGATACCAGCCAATGAACGGCGCCCTCAAAAGCTCGCGCTTCGCCAGAAACTTGAACGGCACTGGCAGGCCCCTCACCATCACCGGCGTATCCACCAGCGAGAGATGGTTCGAGACAATCACGTAGTTCTGGCCGGGTCGCAGGTTCTCCGCGCCCACCACGCGCAGCCGCGCGCCGAAGATCGCCAGCACCGTTTTGCCCCACAGACGGTAGAGGAACGTCTGCCACCGCGCGCCCGGCGCGAACACTGAGGTCACAATGGCGGTTGTGATCAGGACCGCCGTGGCCAGCACGGCCACTGGAATCGTGTATAACCAGCTTCGAACGTAGCCCAACGCGGGGCGTTTCGGTCGTGTCATGCCTGAGAACTGCTCTAAACCTTCGGCTTCGGCGGCGGCAACTCCCGCGCTTCACACACCGAATCGAACCCTTGCCGGTGAGACCCGTCGCAGAACGGCTTGTTCGCCGAAAGCCCGCAACGGCACAGTGAAACCACCGCTCGGCCTGCCAGCCCGAAGGCGCCGCCCTGCGCATCCAGAATCGCAAAATCGGCTGGGTCGCCTTCCACTCGGATCGGGCCGTTATTGATCACGGTCAGCTTGATGGCCATAGTCGTGAGAATAGCAAAGCCATCCACGGGCAGGCTAACTATAATCAGGCTATGCTCAGACTCGGCGCCTTTCTCCTTGCAGCCGGACTGGTCCACGCCCAGCAGTACGACTCGAAAGCGCCGCTCACCCCCGAACAGGTCCTCCTCGGCCGCATCAAATACGTCGTCGGCCTCAGTCTCGCCAAGATGCCCAACTTCACTTGCGTCGAGACCATTGAGCGCTCCCAGCGCTACCCGGATTCGAAGAAGCACCAGTTGCTCGACAATATCCGCCTTGAGGTCGCCCTGGTCGATGGCAAGGAACTCTACGCCTGGCCCGGCGCCAGGAAATTCGAAGATCGCGACCTCACGCAGATGGTCGGTGGCGGCGCCATCGGCACCGGTGACTTCGCCCTGCACGCCAAAAGCATCTACCTCGCCGGCACCGCCCGGTTCACCTACCAAGGACTCGATCAGGCCTCCGGACGCAAAGCCCACAAGTTCCACTTCAAGGTCCCCATGGACAGCAGCCGCTACCTCATGCGCTACGGCGGCGCCGAGGGCTACGTCGGCTATCAGGGCGACGTCTGGAACGACGCCGATTCCTTCGAGATCATTCGCATTGAGATGAGCATTGATGAGGTGCCGCCCCAGATCCCCCTCAAAACCGGCACCAAGTTCATCGAGTACGCCCCCATCGACATCGGTGGCGCCGTCTACAATCTGCCCCGCTCAATGGCGATGACCCTCGAAGCCCTCAACGGCGGCGAAAGCCGCAACCGCGCCGTCTTCACCTCCTGCCGCCAGTACACCGGAGAATCCACCCTCATCTTCGATGAACCCCCTCCCGACGAAAAGCCCAAGTCCGCCCAGGTCGTGCTTACCCTCCCCCTCGGCCTCACCGTCAACATGAAGCTCGCCAAAACACTCGATCTCTCCAAGGCCGCCATGGGCGACATCGTCGAATTCGAAGTCTCTCGCAACGCGTCCCAGGATGGAAAGGTCTGGCTCCACAAGGGCGCCCGCGTCGAACTGCGCCTCGATCACGTCGCCTGCCGGGACTTCCCCTCCGCCCACTGCTTCGTCGCCATCGCCCCCGGCCGCTTCACAGACGGCAACTTCACCGGCGCCTTCACCGGGGAAATCACCATCCCGGACCTCCTTCAGGCCATGGAGATCAGCCTCCGCAACGCCCGCTCCGTCATGCGCACCCTCCCCTTCGAAATGGGCCAGGCCGCTCCCGGCTCCGCCATCATCTTCATGCCCGGCGGCCGAGGCCGCCTCTCCAGCGGCTACTCCACCACTTGGCGTACCCTGGAATCACGGGGAGTGAATGAGCCGTGATTCAGTTTGGACCAGAAATCGACCGAACGCTGCTTGAGGATACTCTCAAGTTCGCCGAAAACCAGGTAGGCCTGTTCCTGGATAAGTACCCTGGCTTCTATCCCATCTACACGATGGATGGGAAGTGGAAACACGACGGCCCGGCCTGGACCCATTGGTGTGACGGCTTCCTGCCCGGCATGATGTGGATCTTCCACCGCCGCAACCTGGAAAACGGCACCGGTAAGCGCTATTGGATGGACCGCGCTATCGAGTACAGCCGCGCCCTGGAGCCCCGCCAGTTCGATCGCGAAGTCCACGACCTCGGCTTCATCTTCCTCTCCACGCACTACCGCTGGTATCAGTTCACCCGCGAACCCCGCCTCAATGAAGTCCTCATCCAGGCCGGCCGCACCATGGCCCAGCGCTTCATGGAGAAGGGCCAGTACCTCTGCTCCTTCGTCAACCCGAACTCCATCTTCATCGACATCATGATGAACGTGGCCGTTGTCTTCTACGCGGCTCGTGAAACCAACGACCGCCGCCTGCGCGATATCGCCATCCGCCACGCTCTCACCACCCGCCGCTACCTCGTTCGCGGCGACGGCTCCACCGCTCACGAAGGCATCTTCAACCTCGAAACCGGCGAGTTCCTCCACCAATCCACTCATCAGGGCTACCGTAGCGATGGATGCTGGTCCCGCGGCCTCGCCTGGGCCCTTTACGGCTTCAATAGCTGCTACGAATACACCCGCGATCCCCGCTTCCTCGAAACCGCCCAGCGCTGCGCGGACTACTTTCTCACCCACACCAACTCCGATGGCATCCCCGCCTGGGACTTCCAGGCCCCTGAAGAGTCCCGCAAACTCCTCGATACCTCCGCCGCCGCCATCGCCGCCAGCGGTCTACTCCGTCTCTGCCGCGCTCTGCCGGACCCCATCAAGGGCCTCTACTACTACTCCAGCGCCATCCGCATCCTCCACTCCCTCTGCGCCAAGCACACCGCCATCAACAACCCCAAGTGGGAAGGCATCCTTCAGGGCGGCGTCTATCATGTCCAGAAGAATCTCGGCGTCAACGAGAGCGTCATGTGGGGTGAGTACTTCTTCTGCGAAGCCCTCGATAACGCCCTGCGCCATGGCGCCAATCAGGCCCGCAAAGGCAACGGCAAGTAACGCTCAGGCCGAGGCCTGCCGCGCCCGTGCCGACGTGATCGCCACAGTGACCAGAGCCAGCAGATAAAGCCCTGCTCCAATCAGCAGCGTATTCCGCAGCCCCAGGTAGATCGCCAGAAAGATCGCCGCGCACGAGCCCAGCACGCTCGACGCCGCGTTCAACGACCACGCCCAGCGGATCGCCTTCGGCTGCCAGTGCTCCAGCCGCATCAGCCCCGACGGGAACGCAATCCCCATCCCGAATCCGGCCGGTGCAATCAACGCCACCGCCACCAGTGCCTTCAAAGGTAGCGCCAGTCCCGCCGCAGCCGTCACCACCGGCGACGCCGCATAGGCCAGCAACGCAATCACGCCCGCAATCACGCCCAGCGCCGTGCACAGCCTCCGGTCCTCGCCGCGCACCAGGCTCCGGCTGACGTAGCTGCCCAGCCCGCTCGACACCAGCATCGAGAAGATCACCACCGTCAGCGCATACGTCGGGTGGCCGAGCAGCAGCACCAACTTCTGAATCATTCCGACCTGCACCAGGATGTAGCCCGCTCCCAGGCACAGGAAGTACAGCAGGAACACGTTCACGCCCGGCGTCCGCGGCAGCCGCGTTCCCAGCAGGAAAGGCGGCAACGCCAGAGTCACCACCGTCGCCGACAGGCTGATGGCCAGCAGTGAGAACAACGTCGGCACAGCCATGTTCACCTTGAAGTCCGCGCTCTCCTTCGAAGCCGTCCGCTTGAAGTTCCACACATCGCGCGGCTGCACCGTGTAGAAAAAAAACGGCCGATCGTCCACCACCGGCGTCACGTCGTAAGGGTAGCTGGCGAAGAACTTCCGCGGATCCGCGCTGTTCAGAAACTCCGCGAAGGCCGACTCCGGCGCCTGTCCCGGCATGTACACAATCTCAAACTGGCCCTGCGCCGCCGCCAGCGCCGCCCGCTCCAGTTCTTCCACTTGGAACGGCTTGCGCGAGATCACCACCGTATCCGTCGCGCCCCATCCCCCCAGCTTCTGGGTCTCCTCCCGTACCACCACGAAGTGCCGCGCCGGCTGCGTTTCGCCCAGCCGCAACAGCGCTTCCCGCGCCAGCGACAGCAGCCGCAGTGACTCCCGCGGCGGATCGAAGCCCCAGCGTGTGAACGACAGTACCCCGTCCGGTGTCAGGTGCGATAGGTAATCGACGAACGCCTCCGTCGTGTAGATGTTGTTCTCCGACAGCGCATAGGCGCCCGCCGCCGTCGATGCCCACGTGTCCACCAGCGTCGCCTGGATCAGTTGATACTTCTCCTGGCTGCGCCGCACATAGCTCCGGCCGTCTTCCACCACCACTCTCACCCCTGGCCGGAAGTACAGCCCGTGGCTCAGGTCGCGGAACCGGCCCCGCATCACCGTATCCGCGATGATCGGGTTGATCTCCACCGCCGTCACATCCTTGGAGCCGGACGCCAGCGCCCGCGCTACGTCCCAGCCGCCGCCAGCCCCGATGATCAGCGTCTTCGCCCCTGGCCGCAGCCGGTAGGGGAACCCCGGTCCGTGCTTGATCAGCGCCGCCCGGTCGTTGTCGTTCAACTGATCCAGATCGAACGTCGGGATGCCCGTCGTCGCATCCGCGTCGATCACCAGAATCGGATCCGTCTTCGCCGTGGCCGGCCGCAGCGAGATCCGCGAAAAACTGTTCCACTGCACGAACGCCTCTTCCCCCAGAGCCCCGCCCTTCGCCGAGTGGATGTCGATCAGGTGTGTGCCCTTGTTCGCGATGATCAGCGCCACCAGCGCCAGCGAGAGGGCCACGCCCAGCGCCCGCGCCGAAGTGGCGCGCGCCATCCCAAACCAGACCGCCGACGCCGCCGCGAACAGCACGGCCGAGCCCAGCACCGCACCCGGGCCGCCCATCACGTTCAGGAATGGAATCACCAGCAGGCAGCCCGCGGCCGCGCCCAGCAGGTCGAAGAAGTACACCCGGTCCACCCGCTGGATCGACTCCGCGATCGCCAGGGAAATCACGATCCCCGAAAACAGGAACGGCACCGCCGTGGAGAAATACACCAGCGCCAGCGTCAGAAACGAGGGAGGCCGCCCCGCCAGGTTCAGCGTCAGCGCCAGAGAGAAAACCACCGCTACCGCGTTCACCGCCGATAACGCACCCAGCTTCCTGAAAAGCGCGTCTCCGTGCGAGCTGAAGTAGTAGGAGATCACCCCGCCCGCGCCCAATCCGAACAGCGCAATCGAGATCGCCAGAAACGCGAAATGGTAGTAGAACACCACCGAAAAGATCCGCGTCAGCGAAAGCTCCAGTACCAGCGTCGCAGCCGTGGTCAACGCCACGGCCGCATATAGCACGGGCCAGGCTGCGGACCTTCCTGAAAGCGAGGACGAGACGGAGGACGAGACGATGGACAAGCTACTATTCTACCCGCTTGCGCCTGAGCGGCTGTAAAGAATCAGGCCGCGGAGCCGCGCTGCGAGCTGCGCGTGGCCCCGCGGCCTGGCTGCTACATGATCGCCGTCGGAGGCGCCGGTTCGTTCGGATCGCCCGCCTTCGTCAGCGGCCAGCGAACCATCAGGAACGCCAGCAGCGCCAGCACGATCAGGCCTGCCGCGGTCGGCGGCTCCGCGAAGAAGCTGAAAATCGAAGCCAGCGGCTTGTCCGCGATGTTGAATCCGGCCTTCACCAGGCCCATCAACGCTTCGCCCGCAATCAGACCCGACGCGATCAGCACCGCTGCGTTCTCCACCCGCGCCTTCTGCGCGTCGTTGAACCCCTGCTTGTCCCGGTAGCGATCCATCAGCCACCGGATCACGCCGCCCGTGAAGATCGCAAACGTCGTCTCCAGCGGCAGGTACATGCCCACCGAAAACAGCATCGGACTCTTCACCTGCAGCAGGATCAAAGCTATGCCCATCCCGATGCCGGTCACCACCAGCGGCCACGCCATGTCGCCGCCGACGATGCCCTGGCTCAACATCGCCATCAGGCCCGCCTGCGGCGCGCTCAGCTTCGGATCGCCAAAGCCGATGCCGCCCTCCTTGATGTTGCCCTGGTGCAGCATCCACAGCGGGAAGTACAGCACCAGACCCGACACCAGAATGCCGATGAAATCGCCGATCTGCATCGAGCGCGGCGTGCCGCCCAGGATGTGGCCCACCTTCAGGTCCTGCAGCATCTCGCCCGCTACCGCCGACGAGACGCATACCACCGCCGCCACGCCCAGCACTGCCGCAACGCCGGCCAGTCCTTTCACCCCGATCGCTACCATCAGCAGCGCCGCCACAATCAGCGTCGACAGCGTCAACCCCGAAATCGGGTTATTCGACGAACCGATGATGCCCACCAGGTTGCCCGATACCGCCGCGAAGAAGAACCCCAGCACGATCATCACCGCCGCGGCCACAACCGCGCCCGGCAGAGACTGCGCGAAGAAGTTGTACAGCAGCACCATCGCTCCAAACGTGATCGCCAGTCCCATGAACACCAGCTTGAAGCTCAGGTCGATCTGCGTCCGGTCCTGCGCTTCGCCCTGTCCGCCGGCCTTCTTCAGGTCCGCCACCGCGCGCTTGATGCCTGTCGCCAGCGAGTTCCGCATCTTGAACATCGTGTAGCTCGCGCCCACCAGCATGCCGCCCACTGCAATCGGCCGCACGATGCTCCGCCATACGTTGTTCGATACCGCGTCCCAGGCCTGCTCGCCCGCGCCCGGCGGCAGCGTCTTGGAAAGCTCCGGCCCCAGGAAGTAAACCAGCAGCGGAACCATCAGGCCCCACGCCATCAGCCCGCCCGCGAAATTCAATGCGCCCAGCCGCGGCCCGATAATGTAGCCCACGCCCAGGTACGCCGGCGCCACCGCCGGCAGCGAGAACTTCGACAGCCCGCCGACGCTCACCGCGCCCGACGAGCCCAGCTTCACTGCGCTCTTGCCCAGTTCGCCTACCTTCAACAGGAAATCCTTGCTCGCCGAGAACAGCCTGAACTCGCCCAGCAGGAACGTGATCCCGCCCACGCCCATCGCCTGGAACAGCGTCGAGGCCGCGTCCGCGCCACGCTGCCCCGCTTTGTGGATCTCCGCCGCCGCCGAAGACTCCGGATACGGCAGCTCCGGATCCTCCACCATCACCCTTCGCAGCAATGTCACAAACAGGATGCCCAACGTCCCGCCCACCAGCATCAGCGCGCTCGACTGCCAGTACGCCTCGAACGAATCGAATGCCGGCCATGCCTTCACAATCACAAAAGCCGGAATCGTGAAGATCGCGCCCGCCGCCACGGATTCGCCAATGCTGCCCACCGTTCGGGCAATGTTCTCTTCCAGAATTGAGCCCTTGAACACTCGCAGCACTGCCATCCCGATCACCGCCGCCGGGTACGTGGCCGCAATCGTCTGGCCTGCACGCAATCCCAGGTAAGCGTTCGCGGCGCCTAGCACCACCGTCATGATCAACCCCAGGAAGACCGCGCGGAACGTAAACTCGGACATCTTCATGTCCGGAGGAACAAATGGTTTGTATTCTTTTGCCATTCGGATGAAACTCCCTGAACCGCCAAAATCATACCCGTTTCGGGGGAGTTCTCGCTACTGCGTCATTTCCCCCACCCCGCAGCCATCCCCCCAGACTGCCTTCGGACCCGGAAGTCCTCTAAAAAGTACAGCTTCACTTCCCGTCCCGGAATGGCCCTTCGGTTGCACTACTATTCGCGGAGCCCCAACTTACAATGGCATACGTAATCACCGACACTTGCACCAAAGACAACCACTGCATCGAAGCCTGCCCTGTGAACTGCATTCATCCCACACCGGAAGAGGCTGGCTACGAGGAAGTCCCCCAGCTCTACATCCACCCGACCGAATGCATCGACTGCGGCGCCTGCGTCCCCGTCTGCCCCACTAACTCGATCTACGTCCTCGATGAACTCCCCGCCGAAATGGCCGAGTTCGCGGACAAGAACGCCGCTTACTACGCCTAGACCTTCCCCCCGAGGCTGCTTCCTCCGCAGCCTCATCGTTGTACCCAACCCGGCTCACAGACCTCCTCCCTGTGAGCCGGGTTGTTCTGTTCCTCCATCGGTCTGGCCGGGCCCTGCTTGCGGCTGCGAAACTCTCCTTCTCCGCGTTGCCCCTGCCCCCCGATGTATCATTCCCCAGTGGACCTCGCCTCCGCCATCCTTACTCTTTTCCTCATCCTCGATCCGCTCGGCAATATCCCCGTCTTCCTCTCCGTCCTCCGCCAAGTCCCGCCCGAGCGCCGCCGCCGCGTTCTCCTGCGCGAAATCTGCCTCGCCTACCTCGTCCTGCTCGCCTTCCTCTTCCTGGGCAAGTCGTTCCTTCTGTTCCTGGGCCTGAACCGAGAAACCATCAGCATCGCCGGCGGCATCGTCCTCTTCCTCATCGCCATCCGCATGATCTTCCCCAGGGAGTCCTTCTCGCAGTCCGAATCCTTCGAAGGCGAACCCTTCATCGTCCCGCTCGCCATCCCCCTCTTCGCCGGACCCTCCGCCTTCGCCGCCCTCCTGCTCATGGAACGCTCAACGCCCGGCGGACAGCAGGCCCTCCTCCTGGCCATGACCATCGCTTGGGCTGCCAGCGGCCTCATCCTCCTGGCGTCGTCGTTCTTCTATCGAATCCTCCGCGAGCGCGGGCTCATCGCCATGGAGCGGCTGATGGGCATGGTGCTCGTCATGCTCGCCGTCCAGATGTTCATGAACGGCGTGAAAGCTTCTCTGGCTCGTTAGCGCGCAGAGCCGCTCCGCCACGTCCACCGCACCCGCGTGACCACCTTCTCCCCCACGCGAAGTACCTGCCGCGTCTCACCATGCCCCACCCACGAGGAGATCTCCACCGAATCCCCCAGCAGAGCCTCCCCCAGGTAGTCCACATCCAGCCTCCGGCAGTCCCCGGCACCTCCCCCCAACGCATCCCAAGCCCAGCCCACATACGAAACGTTGTTCGCATGCACGTTCTCATCCAGATCCGCTTCCACCACGAGATGCGAACTCACCCGATCCGCTGCCCCGGAGGCCTCCCACCCCGCATCCGGCGCCACTCCGGTGTCCTTCCCCGGAAATGCCAGCGTCGAGAACTCCCCCGGCAGCCGCGAAACCCGCTTGCTCCCCCGGTCCACAATCAACCAGATCGACGCCGCCTCCGCCAGCAGCGCACCGCCCGCGGTTCGCAATTCCAGGTCCCGCCAAGCCCGTACTCCCGCAGTCCGCCGCGAAGGCCAGGTTCCCACCGCCACTCGCTCTCCGGCGGAAGGCAGCCGCAGCACTCTCAGCGCCAGCCGCGAAAGCACCCACGCCTTGCCCCCCGCATGCAGATCCGCCACGCCAAATCCCAAGTGCGTTGCATGGTGCCGCGCCGCATCTTCGAACATCCGGCACACTTCCACTACCCCGCATCCTTCCGCTGCGATTCGCTCCTCCCGTAACTCAAGTAACATGAGGGACTAGCTCAGCCGCGCCCGCACCTTGTCGCTCAACGCCTTTCCATCCACGCGCTTGCCGGCCAGTTTCGCCTTCGCCGCGTTCATCACCAGCCCCATCTGCTTCGCGCTCGTGATCCCCGTCTCCGTCAGCGCCTCTGCAATCGCCGCCTCAATCTCTTCCTCGGAAGCCGACGCCGGCATATAGCCTTCAATCAGCTTCGCCTCCACCTCCTCCTTCGCCGCCTGATCCTCGCGCCCCCCCTTCCGGAACATCTCCGCGGCCTCTCTCCTCTGCTTCAGCAGCGAACTCAGAACCTTCATCTCCGCCGCCTCGTCCAGCGGTTTCATCGAATCCACTTTCTCTTTCATCAACGCTGACTTCACCATCCGGATTGCGCTCAAGTGCGCCTCATCCTTGGCTTTCATCGCGTCCACCATGTCTTTCTGCAGCTTTTCGAGAAGGGGCATCTTTGTTATCCTGTGTACCTACTCTCCGTTTTACCTCCCACAGCCATGCATATCAAGAAACAGCGACTATTGACGCCAGGCCCGACGCCTCTGTTGCCGCGCGCCCTGCACGCAATGATGGCGTCTGATATTCACCATCGGACCCAGGACTTCATCAAGCTGTATCCCACCGTGCTCGCCGACCTCAAAGAGGTCTTCGGCACCCAGGGCGACGTCTTGATCACTGTATCTTCCGGAACGGGTGCCCTCGAGGCTTCTGTTTCCAACTTCTTCTCGGAAGGCGACAAAGTGGTGGTGTGCTCGGCCGGGAAGTTCGGCGAACGCTGGGTGGATCTGGCCAAGGCCTTCCGCCTCAACGCCGTCGTTCTCAAGGCTGAATACGGAGATGTCGTCTCGCCTGCTCGCGTTCAGCAGGCTCTTGCCGAAAACCCCGACGCCAAGGGCGTCTTCTTCCAGGCTTCCGAAACCTCCACCGGCGCAGCCCACGACGTCAAAGCCATCGGCGAAATCGTCAAAAAGACCAACGCTCTCTGCATCGTAGATGCCATCACCGGCCTCGGCACCATGCCCCTCGACATCGACGGCTGGGGCCTCGATATCGTCGTCGGCGGCTCCCAGAAGGCCTTCATGATCCCGCCCGGTCTCGCCTTCATCGCCGTCTCCGCCAAGGCCTGGAAACAGGGCGAATCCGCCACTCTCCCCCGCCTCTACTTCGACCTCAGAAAAGAAAAGAAGATGGCCGACAAAGGCGAGTCTGCCTGGACCCCCAACGTCAGCCACATCCTCGCCCTCGCTGAGGCGCTCAAGTACATCAAGGAAGTCGGCATGGCTAATCTCGTCGAGAACGCCATGCTCCTCGCCCACGCCACCCGCACCGCCGCCCAGGAGCTCGGCCTCGAACTCTTCGCCCCCAACTCCCCCTCCTCCTCCGTCACGGCCATCAAGGCACCTGCCGGCATGGACTCCGGTGAGATCGTGAAGGGCTTCCGCAGCCAGTTCGGCTCCATCATCGCCAACGGCCAGGGCACCATGAAGGGCCAGATCTTCCGCATCGCCCACCTCGGCTACTTCGACTTCCCTGACCTCTTCGCCATGGTCGCCGAACTCGAACTCATCCTCCACTCCAAGGGCATCCCCGTGGAGTTCGGCAAGGGCGTCGCCGCCGTCCAGAAGGTCTACGCGCAGGCCGTTGCCGGAAAGAAATAACTCATGAAGATCCTCGTCGCTGAGCCCATGTCCCCGGCAGCCATTGAGCTGCTCAAACAACAGGAAGGCTGGGATGTCGTCGTCTCCAATCCCAAGGAGTATGAGCCTCACCTCGCCGACTGCGAAGCCATGCTCGTCCGCTCCGCCGTCAAGGTCAAAACCGACACTCTCGCCAAAGCCCCCAAGCTCCGCGTCATCGGCCGCGCCGGTGTCGGCGTCGATAACGTCGACCTCCCCGCCGCCACCGCCGCCGGCGTCCTCGTCATGAACACCCCCGGCGGCAACGCCGTCTCCGTCGCCGAGCACACCCTCGCTCTCATGCTTGCCCTCGCGCGCATGATCCCCGAAGCCAACGCCTCCACTCGCTCCGGGAAGTGGGAGAAGAAGAAGTTCCTCGGCAACGAACTCCGCGGCAAAACCCTCTGCGTCATCGGCCTCGGCAACATCGGCCAGGAAGTCGTCCGCCGCGCACGTGGCTTCGAGATGCGCATCATCGCCTCCGATCCCTACGTCAACCCGCAGACCGCCGCCGACCTCGGCGTCGAACTCCTCCCCCTCGCCGCCGTCCTCGCCCAGTCCGATTACATCTCCCTCCACGTCGCGCTCACGCCCGAAACCAAGGAGATGATCAACGCCACGTCCATCGCCACCATGAAGGACGGCGTCCGCATCATCAACTGCGCCCGCGGCGAATTGATCGATCAGGAAGCCCTCCGCGCCGCTCTCGAATCGAAGAAGGTGGCCGGCGCCGGCCTCGACGTCTTCACCCCGGAGCCCCTCCCCGAAGGCCACCCGCTCCTCTCCGCGCCCAACCTCATCGCCACCCCGCACATCGCCGGCTCCACCGAGGAAGCCCAGGAGATCGTCGGCATCCGCATCGTCGAACAGATGGTCGAGTACCTCACGAACGGCATCGCCATCAACGCCGTCAACATGCCCGCCGTCTCTCCCGAGCAGTACAAGGCCATCGGCCCCTATATCGAACTCGCCGAAAAGCTCGGCCGCTTCGCCGCCTACGTGGCCGAAGGCAACCCCCAGGGCGTCCGCGTCACCTACCGCGGCCGCATCGCGGAGCTCAACACCAACCTCCTCCGCAACTCCGCCCTCGCCGGTGTCCTCTCCCGCGGCCTCTCCACCCGCGCCAATCTCGTCAACTCCATGCAGCTCGCCGCCCAGCGCAACCTCACCGTCAATGAGGCCCATCAGCCCCGCGGCGGCACCACGGACTCCATCCAGGTCGAGCTCCTCACCGACAAGGGCATCACCGCCGTCTCCGGCGGCGTCGTCATGGATAAGCCCCGCCTCCTCTCCATCGACGGCATCCCCGTCGAAATCACTCTCGCCGGACACCTCGTCTACATGCGCAACATCGACGTCCCCGGCGTCATCGGCCATGTCGGCTCCGTCCTCGGCCAGAACCAGGTCAACATCGCCAACTTCTCCCTCGGCCGCCAGGACGCGCCCTTCTCTCCCGGCGCACCCCTCTACGCCGTTGCCCTCGTCGAGGTCGATTCGCCCCTCACCGAAGGCGTCCTCAAGCAGCTCACCGCCCACGACGCCGTTCGCCTCGCCGTCGTCGTCGAGCTCAACGGCAACTGATTCCGGAGCCCTCGCTCCGCTTTCGTGTACATTCAAACAAGGGGGCCGGCGCAATGCCGGCCCTTCTTGTGTGCCCGATCGCTTGAACTGAGGCTCTCCCGTGAAACGCGCCCTATTCTCCCTCCTCCTCGCAGGCTCCGCTCTCTCCGCCCAAACCTACACCCGCGGCGTCGGCGTCTACCCCGGCCACCCCGCCCAGGAGTTCTCCCCCTCCCTCCAGCCCGGTCCCAACTCCTTCCGTAACCTCGCCCTCCGCCGGCCTGCCTTCCACTCCTCCGCCTACGACTATTCCCTCACCGCCCAACTCGTCACCGACGGCATCAAGACCACCCAACCTCCCCGGTGGATCGCCGTCTCCACCAGCCAGAAAGGCGCTCTCCCCCGCAACGAGCGCGACTGGATCCTCGACTTCAACTGGCCCTCCGGCATCTCCTTCCAGGGCAAAACCGGTTGGGTCCAGATCGAAATCGGCGGCGACCCACCCGAAATCGACGCCATCGCCGTCGACGCCTCCATCCGCGCCCGCGAAAACGACAACCAGCAGTACAGCCTCCAGGTCCTCGCCTCCTCCGACGGCCAATCCTGGGCCCCCGCCGCCTCCGCCGGCAGCATCGTCCGCCCCTCCGGCGAAATCCACTCCACCGCGCCCTTCTTGTCTCCCCTCCGCAGCCGCTTCTACCGCCTCGTCTTCGACAACGCCCGTCCCCTCAATTGGAAGATCAGCGACGTCTACTTCTTCCGCGGCGGCGCCAAAGTCCGCCTCGGCGGACCCTATCACTTCACCTCCGCCTGGAAATCCGCCGCCGCCGGCGAACAGTGGGTCTACGTCGATCTTGGCGCCAGGTCTTCCATCGAATCCGTGAAACTCGCCTGGATCGCCCGCGCCGCTGAAGGCGCCCTCCAAACCTCTGACGACGCCAAATCCTGGACCACCATCCACGCCCTCGACTCCGACGAAATCCGCCTCTCCCAACCCGTCCAGGCCCGCTACCTCCGCGTCCTCATGACCAAGCCTTCCGCCCCCGACGGCTACGTCCTCAGCGAACTGGAGGTTTACGGCCGCGGCGGTCTCGCCGTCGCTCCCAAGTCCGCTCCAGCCCTCTCCAGCAACAAACAACTCCTCGCCGGCGGCCCCTGGAAACTCGAACGCGCCTCCGAAGTCCAGGCCGCCCCCGCCCTACTCTCCACCTCCGGCTTCGCCGACGAATCCTGGCTCCCCGCCACCGTCCCCGGTACCGTCCTTGCCTCCTACCTCAACGCCGGCGCCATCCCCAACCCTGACTTCAGCGACAACCAGAACATGATCTCGGATTCGTACTTCTACTCCGATTTCTGGTACCGCACCGAGTTCGCCACCCCGCCCGCCTCCTCCTCCCAGCGCACCTGGCTCCACTTCAGCGGCATTAATTGGAAAGCCGACGTCTGGCTCAACGGAGCCAAACTCGGCCGCATCGAAGGCGGCTTCCTCCGCGCCCGCTTCGACGTCTCCAGACTTCTCAAGCCCAACGGCCGCAACGCCCTCGCCGTCCTCATCGAAAAGAACGCCACCCCCGGCAGCGTCAAAGAGAAGACCTACGAGAGCCCCGACACCAACGGCGGCGCGCTCGGCGCCGACAACCCCACTTTCCACGCCTCCATCGGCTGGGACTGGATTCCCACCATCCGCGGCCGCGAAAGCGGCATCTGGAACGACGTCTTCCTCGCTCTCACCGGCCCCGTGACCATCGAGAATCCCTCCATCGCCTCCACTCTCCCGCTGCCAGACACCTCCAAAGCCCAGGTCACCCTCTCCGCCACCCTCGTCAACCACTCCGCCGAACCCATCCAGGGCGCACTCACCGGCAAGTTCGGAGACATCCCCCTCGAAATCCCCGTCGCCCTCGCCCCCAGCGAATCCAAAACCTTCACTCACACCCTCAACGTCGCCAATCCCAAACTCTGGTGGCCCAACGGCTACGGCCCCCAGAACCTCTACCCCGTCGAGCTCAAATTCGCCGATTCCGCCGCCGTCTCCTTCCACGCCGGCATCCGCCAGTTCACTTACTCCGAGGAAAACGCCACTCTCCGCATCTGGATCAATGGCCGCCGCTTCGTCCCCCGTGGCGGCAACTGGGGCTTCAGCGAGTCCATGCTCCGCTACCGCGCCCGTGAATACGAAGCCGCCATGCGCTACCACCGCGACATGAACTTCAACATGGTGCGCAACTGGGTCGGCCAGATCGGCGAAGACGCTTTCTACGAAGCCGCTGACCGCAACGGCATCGTCATCATGCAGGACTTCTGGCTCGCCAACCCCTGGGATGGCCCCGACCCCGAAGACAACGCCATGTTCATGGCCAACGTCAACGACACCCTGCGCCGCATCCGCACCCACCCCTCCATCGGCCTTTACTGCGGCCGCAACGAAGGCTATCCCCTCAAGCCCCTCGACGACTCCATCCGCGCCGCTCTCGCCGAACTCCACCCCGGCATCCACTACATCGGTTCCTCCGCCGATGACGTCGTCTCCGGCCACGGCCCCTACCGCGCGCAGGAACTTCTGAACTACTTCACCGAACGCGCCACCCCCAAGTTCCACTCCGAAATGGGCATGCCCAACATCATGACCCTGGACTCTCTTCGCCAGACGATGAAGCCCGACGAGATGTGGCCCCAGGGCCGTCTCTGGGGTCTCCATGACTTCTGCCTCACCGGCGCCCAGGGCGGCAAGTCCTTCATCGACCGCATCGATCGCGACTACGGCGGCGCCGCCTCCGCCGAAGAGTGGGTCCAACTCGCCCAATTCATCAACTACGAGGGCCACCGCGCCATGTTCGAGGCCCAGTCCAAAAACCGCATGGGCCTTCTCATGTGGATGAGCCACCCCGCCTGGCCCTCCATGGTCTGGCAAACCTACGACTGGTTCCTCGAGCCCACCGCCGGCTACTTCGGCGCCAAAAAGGGCGCCGAGCCCCTCCATATCCAGTGGAATCCCGCCACCAACGCCGTCGAACTCGTCAACTACAACGCCGGCAACCGCACCGGCCTCCGCGTCTACGCCGAACTCCTCACCCTCAAAGGTGCCCGCCTCTGGAGCCGCGACGCCGACGCCGACAGCGACGAAGACACCGTCAAAACCCTCTTCACTCTCGAAAAGCTCAACCACGCCACACCCGTCTACTTCCTCCGCCTCCGTCTCGCCGGGGAAGGGAAGACCATCTCCGAAAACTTCTACTGGCTCTCCACCCAGGGCACGGACTATAAGGCCCTCCGCACCCTACCCAAAGCGAAGGTCGATGCCACCACCACCGCCACTCGCACCGGCGACACCTGGACCCTCAGCACCACCCTGAAGAACACCAGTGCCGACCCGGCCCTCCACATTCGCCTCAAAGCCATTCGCCAGAAGTCGAAGGACCGCATCCTCCCGGCCCTCTATTCCGACAACTACATCGCCCTGATGCCCGGCGAAACCGCCCGCATCACCACCACCGTCGAGCAAGCCGACACTCGCGGCGAATCCCCCACCATCACCCTGGAGGGTTTCAACCTCCGCCCCTAGCACCTCTGGCCGTATTCCCCCGAGACGAAGTCCCGGCGCCACAGTGGAGCCGTATTCCCCCGAGACGAAGTCTCGGGGCCACGGTGGAGCCGTATTCCCCCGAGACGAAGTCTCGGGGCCACACGACTAAGCCCGTCTCCCCGTAAAGCCGTATTCCCCCGAGACCCCCACTCCCGGCGCCACCGTAGAGCCCTCCCCTGAAACCCACCCCTCCCACATGACATCCCCTTAACAAATTCAGATATCGACGTCTCCTACTCCACTTTCGTTTCAAAATCCCACCCGTCTCGTTGCCGCCTCTCTTTCTGCATGATATGATGTAGATGCCTCATGGACTGCGCTTCCTCACGAATCAGTCCCAATCCCCGACGGAGCTAACTTCCCTACTCAATGAGTTCGACCGTTTTTCTCGGTAACCTTCCGGTATGGGTCACTGCCGACGATATCAAGGCGTGGCTTGTAGCGGATAATCTGGTGGCCGATTCCGTTAAGGTCATCCGCAACCCGGAGACCCAGGAATCCAAGGGCTTCGCTTTCATCGAAGCGCCCAATGAAGAGGAAATGAACCTCATCATCCGCCGCTTCGACCGCGCCCCGCTCGAAGAGCGCCTCCTCCGCGCCAACCCCGCCCAGCCTCCCCGGCCCAAGGGCTCGGTCCGGCCTGCCGGTGTCGCTCCCAGCGCTGGCTTCGCCTCCGGTGCGTCCGCCCCGGTTGGCGACCGCGAGCGCAACCGCCGCGGCGGCAAGAAACATCGCAAGGCCGGCAACGCGCCGCAGAGCGCTTTCGCGGAGGAATTGGCCAAGGCCCTCTAGTTTTTCCGGGCGGCTTCTCCGCAAAGCCGCCCCCCTCTCTCTCCCTCTCCTCTCCGAACCGCCTCACCCGCCGCGTTCGCATCCCTCCTCTTTTCTCTCTCAGCCTCTTCCCTAATCCACCGGCAATGCTATACTCATGGCGCGGTGAAGCCCGTAAGCCATCCTGGATTTGCGCCTTCCCGCCGGAGTTTCGCCCCACTTGCGGAACCCGTTTCCCTGAAAGGAGTTTCCGGTGAACGATCTCTTGCTGATCAGGACCTTCTTCGTGCTCATCCTGACAGCCGCCGCCTACTTCATCCAGCCCTTCGGTCTGACCTCTCAATTCGCGGCCGGTGTCGGCATCATCCTTGGACTTCTCATTGTTGGCTTTGAAGTCCGGCTCAAACAGGTCAGCCTCAAGCGCTTGATCGGCGCGGCCGTCGGTAGCGTTCTCGGCATCGTCGGCGCTTTTCTTGTCTCCCTTATCATCGCTTGGGCCATGCCCGGCGCCAAGAATACCGTCTCGTTCCTCCAACTCCTCATCCTTCTCGTCATGTCCTACGTCGGCCTCATCGTCGGCGCCACCAAGGGCGACATGCTCAACCTCTCCGCCCTCGGCGGCTTGTTCGGCGGCGAGAAGGCTACCAAACAGTCCTTCAAAATCCTCGACACCAGTGTCATCATCGATGGCCGGATCGCCGACATCGCTGAAACCGGCTTCCTCGACGGTACCCTCGTCGTTCCCCAGTTCGTCCTCCGCGAGCTCCAGCTCGTCGCCGACTCGGCCGACTCCATGAAACGCAATCGCGGCCGCCGCGGCCTCGATGTCCTCTCCCGCATCCAGAAGATGGTCAACCTCAACGTCCAGATTCTCGAGGACGACTTCCCCCACATCCGCGAAGTCGACCTCAAGCTCATCGAGCTCGCCAAGGTCTACGACTGCAAGGTCATCACCAACGACTTCAACCTCAATAAGGTCGCCCAGCTCCACGGCGTCGAAGTCCTCAATATCAACGAACTCGCCAACGCCCTCAAACCCATCGTCCTCCCCGGTGAAACCATGCGCGTCTTCATCCTCAAGGAGGGCAAGGAATACAACCAGGGCGTCGCCTATCTCGACGACGGCACCATGGTCGTCGTCGACAACGCCAAGAAACTCATCTCGAAAACCATCGATATCTCCGTCACCAGCGTGCTCCAGACCCAGGCCGGTAAAATGATCTTCGGCCGGTTCGACGATCGCGTCCACCACATCCACGACAAGTCGCATGCCGCCGAGCGGCCCAAAACAGTTGAGCCCATCCCGGAGAAAACCGCCTCCGCCACTCAGCCGCCTCTATAAACAGGATCACCATCTATCCACCTCCAGAGCATTGACGCCATGAAAGTCTCCGTCATCCTTCCCGCCGCCGGACTCGGCACCCGCATGAAGAGCGCCGCCGAAAACACCGGCACCAGCCGCAAACAGTTCATGCTTCTCCAGGGTGTGCCCATCCTCATCCACACCGTCCGCAAGTTCGTCGCCTGCCAGCACGTCACCGAAGTCGTCATCGCCCTCCGCGGCGACGATGTCGATTGGGTCAAGGACCTCCTCGCCCACGAGAACTTCCAGAAGCCCGTCCGCTGCGTCGCCGGCGGCGAGACCCGCCAGCACTCCGTCGAAAACGCCCTCGCCTCCCTCGCGCCCGACGTCGACATCGTCGCCGTCCATGACGCCGTCCGCCCCTTCGTCGACGCCGAAACCATCTCCGCCGTCATCCTCCAGGCCGCCCACTCCGGCGCCGCCATCGTCGGCATCGTCCCCGTCGATACCGTCAAACAGGTGCAGCGCCACACCGTCCGCGGCACCCTCAATCGCGACCGCCTCGTGCTCGCCCAAACCCCCCAGGTCTTCCACGCCTCTCTCCTCCGTCAGGCCTTCGAAAAGGCCCGCCAGGATGGCTTCGTCGGTACCGACGAGTCCTCTCTCGTCGAGCGCCTCGAACAGGTCGAGGTCACCGTCGTCGCCGGCAGCGACCGCAATATCAAAATCACCCGCCCCTCCGACATCGACCTCGCCGAGCTCTTCCTCGCCGAGGAGAACGAAAAGGTGGTTGGTTGATGGACCTTCGCACCGGCCTCGGCTGGGACAACCACCGTATCGCTGAAGGCCGCCCCCTCATCCTCGGCGGCATTACCATCCCCTGCGAATTCGGCCTCGACGGCCATTCCGATGCCGATGTCCTCTCGCACGCCATCACAGACGCCCTCCTCGGCGCCCTCGCTCTCGGCGATATCGGCATGCACTTCCCCGATACCGACCCCCGCTGGAAAGGGTGCGACTCGCTCGTCTTCCTCCGCCACGCCGTCTCCCTCGTCCAGGAACGCGGCTATCTGATCTCCAACGTCGACTCCACCGTCATCCTCCAGCGCCCCAAGCTCAAGGACTATCGCCAGCCCATCCGCGAAAGCCTGGCCACTGCCCTAGGCCTCCCCGTGGACCGTGTCTCCGTCAAATTCAAAACCGCCGAAAAGGTAGGCCCCGTCGGCGAAGGCAAATCCGGAGAAGCTCAGGCCGCGGTCTTATTGATCCGCGCCTGAATCCGCCAGCCGCGCCACCCCGCCTGGGTCGCCCAGTTCGCTCAGTAGTTCACTGACGCTCTTTCCCAGCCGCGGGTGCGCCAACTCCGGCGCGACGTCACACAGCGGCGCCAGCACAAATGCCCGCATATGCATCCGCAGATGCGGCACCACCAGTCCGTCGATCTCCAGCGTCTCCGCACCCCAGAACAACAAATCCAGGTCGATCGTCCGCGGCCCGTTCACCACCTCTCGAACTCTGCCCCCCGCCCGCTCCAACTCCTGCAATCCAGCCAGGAACTCCGTGGCCGAGCGCTCGGTCCGCACGCAGGCGACGGCATTCAGGAACGGCCCTTGTTCCAGAAACCCCACCGGCGCCGTCTCGTAAATCGGCGAAACACACACCACCTCCCCCAACCCCGCCAGCCCCGACACCGCCGCCCGCAAATGCTCCTCCCGATCCCCCAGATTCGACCCCAACCCCACCCATGCCTCAGTCATGGCGCCTTCGAACCACCTCCACCCCGGCCCAGTCCACGCCCCGGCTCTTCAGCGCGCCCGGCTTCCGTACCAGCACTCGCACCCCCAATACCGGATGCGCCTCCAGCACCGCCCCCGCCGCGCTCTCCGCCAGGCACTCCACCAGTGCGTACGGCCGCGCCGTCAAAGTCTCCCGCACCGTCGCCAGAATCCGAGAATAGTCCAGCGTCTCTTCAAATCGATCCGACACCCCCGCCTTCCGCACATCGAACTCCACCTCTACGTCCAGCACCACTTCCTGCGGCGCGCTCCGCTCTCTCTCCGGCACCCCCAGGTGCACCTGCAAATGAACCCCGCTCAAAATAATCTTGTCCATGGCTATAGATCCTCACTGCCGGGCCAGCACCGCCTCCACTACCGCCAGCGCCTTCCGGCACGCCCGCACATCGTGCACCCGGATCACAGCCGCCCCGTTCATCGCCGCGATCACCGCCGCCGCCACGGTTCCTTCCAGCCGGTCTTCCACCTTCTCCATCCCGTGCAGCGTGCCCAGGAAGGACTTCCGCGAAGGCCCCACCAGAATCGGACATCCCAACTCCTCAAACTCCCGCAGCCGGGCCAGGATCTCAAAACTCTGCCCCGCGTTCTTGGCGAACCCGATCCCCGGATCCACGTAAATCTCCGCAACCCCGCACGACCGCGCCAGCCCCACCCGCGACGCCAGCTCCGCCTTCACCTCCCCAACCACGTCCTCATACTGCGCCTCGCCCCGCATCGTCTGCGGAGTCCCGCGCATGTGCATCACCACCACGCCCGCCGCATACCGGGCCGCTGCCTCCGCCATCCGCGGATCTCGCAGCCCTGTGACGTCGTTCAACAGACTCGCCCCGGCATTCAAACACGCCGCCGCCACCCGTGGCTTCATCGTGTCGATTGAAACCCGCGCCCGCCCCTCCGCCGCCAGCGCCTCCACCACCGGCAGCACGCGCCGCAATTCCACTTCTTCGGGCACCGGTTCCGCATCCGGCCGTGTGCTCTCGCCGCCCACGTCCACGATCTCCGCCCCGTCTTCAATCAGCCGGTGCGCTCCATCCAGCGCTGCTCGCAGCGTAGGATACAGGCCCCCGTCCGAAAACGAGTCCGGTGTCACGTTCAGGATGCCCATTAGCTGCACGCGCATTTACTCCCATCATAATGGCCCCCGGCTCTGATCAACCTGCAACATGAAGCCGATATAATCGGAAGAACCCATGATTCGGAGCAGAGCTTTCGCGCGCGCCGGCTTGATCGGCAACCCATCGGACGGATACTTCGGACGCACCATTTCCCTCATCGTTAGGAACTTCCGGGCCGAAGTCACCCTCTACGAATCGCCCCGCATCCAGATCATAGGCGGCCATCGCGATCGCCTTGTCTTCGACAGCTATTCCGAGTTCCTCGAAGACGTGAGCCTCAACGGCTACTACGGCGGCGTTCGTCTCATCAAGGGTGCCATCAAGAAGTTCAGCGATTGGTGCGCCCGCCAGGGCATCGTTCTCGACCGCAACTTCACCATCGAATACGACACCGATGTGCCCGTCCGCGTCGGCCTCGCCGGCTCTTCCGCCATCGTCACCGCCACCATCCGTGCCCTCATGCAGTTCCACGGCGTCGAGGTCCCCAAGGACATCCTGCCCGGACTCATTCTCTCCGTCGAACTCGAGGAGCTGAAGATCGGCGCCGGCCTCCAGGACCGCGTCATCCAGGTCTATGAAGGCGTCGTCTTCATGGACTTCGACAAGACCCGCATGGACCGTGACGGCCACGGCCTCTACGAGTCCCTCGATCCCGCTTCGCTGCCGCCCCTCTTCGTCGCATATCACGATAACCTCGCCGAAGGTACCGAGATCTTCCATAACGATCTCCGCAGCCGCTACAACCGCGGCGAACCCGCCGTCATGGACGCCATCCGCCGCTGGGCCGCCCTCGCCAGCGAGGTCCGCGACCTCCTCGCCGAGGGCCGCGGCGCCGAAATCGGTCCCATGCTCAATGAGGCCTTCGACCTCCGCGCCTCCCTCGTCCGCATCAGTCCCGGCAACCTCGAACTCATCCAGCGCGGCCGCGACCTCGGCGCCTTCACCCAGTTCTCCGGTTCCGGCGGTGCCATCATCGGCGTCTACGACGGCGATCCCGAGCGCCTCGCCCGCCTCCGCGCCTCTTATCAGCAGATGGGCGCCCAGCTCATCGTCCCCCAGATTCTGCCCTAAGGAGTTTCCCCATCATGCCTGTTCGTAAGGCCATCATCCCTGCCGCCGGCATGGGCACCCGCTTCCTGCCCGCCACCAAGAGCATGCCCAAGGAGATGCTCCCCATCGTCGATAAGCCCGTCCTCCAGTACGTCATCGAGGAGGCCGTCGACAGCGGCATCGACGATATCCTCATCGTCACCGGCCGCGGCAAGCAGGCCATCGAGAATCACTTCGACTACAACCCAGACCTCGAGATCTTCCTCCGCGGCGCCGGCAAGCACGACCTCATCGACCAGGTCCGCGACATCGGCGAACGCGCCCAGATCCACTACATCCGCCAGAAGGAACAGCTCGGCCTCGGCGACGCCATCCGCCTCGGACGCCACCACATGGGCGGCGAACCCTTCGCCGTCCTCCTCGGCGACACCATCATCGATCCCCCCGCCGGCCAGAAGCCCGGCCTCCGCCAGCTCCTCGATGCCTACGAACAGTCCCACTCGAGCGTCGTTGCCGTCCACCGCGTCCCCATGGAATGGGTCTCCCGCTACGGCATCGTCGACGGCCAGCCCGAAGACGGCGACCCCGACCTCCTCCGCCTCCGCAAGCTCGTCGAAAAACCTGCCGTCAACCTCGCTCCCTCCAACCTCGCCATCGCCGGCCGCTACGTCTTCTCCGCCGGCATCTTCGACTGTCTGGAGCAGACTCCCCGCGGCGTTGGCGGTGAAATCCAGCTCACCGACGCCATGAACATGCTCGCCCAGGTCGAGCCCGTCTACGCCCTCGCCTGGCAGGCCCGCCGCTTCGACATCGGCAATCGCGTGGAATACGCCAAGTGCTTCCTCGAGTTCGCCCTCCGCCGCGAAGACACCGGCCCCAAACTCCGCGAACACCTCGCCCATCTCCTCTCAGCCTGATTCAATCAGCGCTCCATCATCCCCGTCTCCCCCGGCGCCAGCCTCGGCGCCACAGTAGAAGCCCGTCTCCCCCGAGGCGTCAGCCCATATGCGCTAACTTAATTGTATTGACCGCCAATTTTTCCGGCACTATCCTAAGGTATGAATACACGAGAGGTGTTCGAGTATCAGTGGCCTTATCTCCTTAGCTTGCTGCCGCCCCTTGAGGCG
>JARKQJ010000236.1 GCA_029973955.1 Paludibaculum sp.
AAAACCATGGCCGCCACCCGCGACGTGCACGGCGCCATCAGCGGCATCCAACAATCCGCCACCGCCAACATCGACCTCATGGCCGAAGCCGGAAACGGCGTTGAGATGGGCGCACGCCTCGTCCAGGACGCAGGACAGGCCCTGGAAAGCATCGTCACCGTCTCCGTGAGCACCGCCGACATGGTGCGCGCCATCGCCACCGCCGCCGAAGAACAATCCGCCGCGTCCGAAGAGATCACACAAGCCGTGGACGCCGTGCGCGTGATCGCAGGAGACACTGCGCAAGCCATGGCCGAACTGGCCGGCACCTCCAGGGAAGTGGCCGAAGTGGCCACCAGCCTGCGCGAAGTCATACGCTCCATGACCGAAGCCTCACAGGACGGCGGACCAAAAGCCCTCGCCTAGGCACACAGGACGCCCTCCCGCACCGGCGGGGCTCCGCCCCGAACCCAGCAAGGGCTCCGCCCTTGACCCGCCGGGGGCAGTGCCTGCCCCCGGTCCCCGGCAACGGCTTCGCGGGCGCCACCAGCAAGGCTGACGAGAACGCAAGCGGGAAGAGGCAGGCTGGCAAGACGACAAGGCAGGAAAGACTCTTCGCCCGCAACAGTGGCTCCGGCCCACGTGCAGCCATCAGCGCGGAACGGCCTCTTTTGCCCACACCAGCAAGCGCATCAGCCCCAGGGACGCTGGGAACGAGCCGCCGGGACCGCGCCCAAAGCGGCGCTCGCCCCGGCGGACCGCCGTCGCCGCAAGCGGCGAGGGTTTTATTCATTCAAACAACTCGAAAGCCCTCTGAGCCGCCTTGGCGGCTCAGAGGGCTTTCGATTAATTCCTGCGAGTATTGAGTGGGCGGTGATGCCCGCGAAGCAACTGAGGGTGCAGGGGGGTCACCCCCCTGCCGGGAGAGGTCTGGAGAGGGCAGCCCCCTCTCCAGTGCTTCATTCGCCTTTGCTACAGGCTTCGCGGCTGCGTGCCATCTTCTTCCTGATCACATCCCAGGTGTCATTGGTCAGGTAGGAATCGCGCCAGTTGTCCAGGAAGCGCCGGTACATTTCG
>JARKQJ010000249.1 GCA_029973955.1 Paludibaculum sp.
ACTAGTTATATAACTAGTACGCAAACAAGTCCAGTAAAAACAACAGGACGGAGGAGAAATGTTTGGGCCACTCCAGCCCGATTCGTTCAGTTATCTAGTAAATAGCCAAACCCCAGGCCCCGAGACTTCGTCTCGGGGGAATACGGCTGCACGGTGGCCCCGAGACTTCGTCTTGGGGGAATACGGGGGGCACGGCTTGGCCCTGTGGCCCCGAGACTTCGTCTCGGGGGAATACGGCTTTGTTCGTCTCGGGGGAATAGGGCTTTGCTGTGGCGGGCCGGGGGAAGTTGGCAGGCATCCGCGATAGGCTGGTGGGGTGATGAACAATCCTCGAATTCTTGTGGCCGGCGGCGGGGCTGTGGGGCTGGCATCGGCGTTTCGCATCCTCGAATCCTTTCCGGAGGCGCGGTTGACGCTGCTGGAGAAGGAAGAGGGGGTGGGCCGGCATCAGACGGGGAACAACTCCGGGGTGATGCACTGCGGGCTGGCGTACCGGCCGGGGACCGCGAAGGCACGACTGGCGGTGCAGGGGGTGAAGCAGTTGCAGGAGTTCTGTGCGACGCGGGGCGTGCGGCACGATGTGTGCGGCAAGCTGGTGGTGGCGTCGCGGGCGGAGCAGATTCCGAGGCTGCGGAATCTGTTGGAACGCGGGACGGCCAACGGGCTGCAGGGCCTGAGGCTGCTGGAGCCGGAGGGGATGAAGGAACTGGAGCCGCATGTGGGCGGTCTGGCCGGGCTGCATGTGCCGGAAGAGGGGATCGTCGATTACCCGGCGGTATGCGAGGCGCTGGCTGGGGAGATCCGGGCGAAGGGGGGGCGCGTGGAGTGCGGAGCGGAGGTGCTCGGGCTTGCTCGGCGCGGGGCGGAGTGGGTGGTGTCGACGCCGAAGGGCGAGTTTGTGGGAGAGGTGGTGGTGACGTGCGCGGGCTTGCAGGCGGACCGCGTGGCGCGGTTGGCGGGCGAGCGGCCGGAGGTGCGGATTGTGCCGTTCCGCGGGGATTATTACAAGCTGAAGGCGCATAAGGAGTACCTCGTCCGGAACCTGATTTATCCGGTGGCGGATCCGAAATTTCCGTTTCTGGGCGTGCATTTTACGCGGATGATCGCGGGCGGCATCGAGGCCGGGCCGAATGCGGTGCTGGCGTTGAAGCGCGAGGGGTATACGCGGACTTCGTTCGACCTGGGCGATGCGTGGGATGCGTTGACGTTCCTGGGCCTGTGGCGGTTTCTGGGGCGGCATTTCCGGATGTGCGTGAGTGAGCTGGAGCGGGCGTTTTCGAAGGAGTTGTTCTGCCGGTCGCTGCAGACGCTGGTGCCGGAGGTGCAGATGGATGATTTGGAAGAGGCTGGGGCCGGAGTGCGGGCACAGGCGATGCGGCCGGACGGCAATCTGGTGGAGGATTTTGAGATTCTGGTGCGGCCGGGGGCTGTGCATGTGCTGAATGCGCCGAGTCCGGCGGCGACGGTTTGTTTGGCGATTGGGGAGGAGGTGGCGGGGCGGGTGCGGGAGGTGATTGCAGGGTAGGTTGGTTCCCGCGGATTCTGCGTGGGGGAGGTTGTGGTGGATGCCGGTGGGGGGTTAGTCGAGGCCGAGGTGGAAGGTGACGCAGTCGGCGGCGGAGGCGGTGGCGGCGCCTTGAATGTAGTCGATGTAGAGGCCGTGCATCTTCTCCATCAGTTCGGCGGAATGGTCCTGGCGGCCGAGCCCGAAGGCGGAGACATAGGCGAAGTACGGCATGGAGACGCGCGCCAGGGCGGCCATGAGCCAGGGGTTGCCGCTCATCTTCCAGACGGCATGGTGGAAGGCGAAGTCGGGTCCGGAGCAGACGCGGATGCCGTCCTGACGGAAGGCGTTGACCAGGTCGGCCTGGAGGTGGCGAAGGCGGGTTATCGCTTCGGGCGTGGCGTGCTCGCGGGCGGCCTCCAGCGCCAGGATTTCGAGGGGACGGCGCACCTGGACGATCTGATCGAGATCGGCCCGGCCGAGGCAGGGGACTTCAAAGCCGCGGTTCTGGCGGTGGATCACCAGGCCCTCTTCGGCCAGCAGCAGCAGAGCCTCGCGCACAGGGCCGCGGCTCACTCCGAACTCGGCGGCCAGGCGGGAATCCGAGAGTTCCTCGCCGGGCTGGTAGCGGCCCTCCAGCAGCGCCGACCGCAGGGCGTCGGCAACGCTGCGACGAAGGGCGGCGGGGCGGATGGGAGCCAAGGCATTCTCCATGCTCCTTCAAGGATAAGGCTGGATGGTTAAGTTCGTCAAATGTTATTTGTTGACAGTTTTTAGTTGACCGTTATCATCCTGCAACATATAATCGCTGCATGCGGACTTCGCTCCTCTTGGTTGCCGCGCTCGCACCGCTTTGCGGCATGGCTGAGCCCCGGTTGGAGTTGCAATCGGTGAAGATGATCTGGGATCAGGCTCCCCATTCAGCGTTTGGGGATCTGATCCGGTTCCAGGACCGCTGGTATGCGGTGTTCCGAGAGGGAACGGCGCACGTTCCGCGCACGGGGGGAGCCGACGACGGGAAGCTGCGGGTGATCATGTCGAAGGACGGCGAGGCGTGGAGTTCGGAGGCATTGATCGCCGAGCCGGGCATCGACCTGCGGGACCCGCACCTTTCCATCACCGCCAAGGGCCAGTTGATGATTGTCGCCGGAGGGTCTGAGTATCCGGGCGGCGTGTATCAGGGCCGGCAGCCGCGGGTGATGTTTTCAAAGAACGGCCGGGCGTGGTCCAAGCCGGTGGTGGTGCTGGAACGCGGGCACTGGCTGTGGCGGGTGACGTGGCACAAGGGCGTGGCCTATGGCATCTCCAAGTTCGGATCGCCGAGCAAGGAGCTGCCGGAGAATCCGCGGCGTGCCAATCTGGTGCGCAGCCGGGACGGGGTGCACTGGGAGACGGTGACGGGGCTGGACGTGCCGGGCGCGGATGAGAGCACAGTGCGGTTTCTGACGGACGGGCGGATGGTGGTGCTGATGCGGACGCGCTCGCTCAGCGATGAGCTAGCGCAGATCGGGTGGGCGGATGCGCCTTACACGAACTGGCACTGGACCAAGCAGCGGGTGCACGTGGGGGGGCCAAACTTCGTAGTATTGCCCGACGGAAGGATGATTGCCGGCGGGCGTTGGAACCAGGCGCCGGGCGAGAACGGTCCACGGACGGGGCTTGGTTTCATGACCACCAGCCAATATGAGCCGCAGCTGACGTTACCCAGCGGCGGCGACAACAGCTATCCCGGTTTTGTTTTCGATCAAGGCGTACTGTGGACGCTCTACTACAGCACGCATGAAGATCACACTGCAATCTACTTAGCTAAGATCCGGATCCACTGATGAGACACATACTTCAGATTCTTACTTTCCTGGTCGTGCCGAGCATTCCATTGCTGGCACAAACTGCGGAGATGACGGGACGCGTCACCGATCCTTCGGGGGCCGTGATCATCGCCGCCGCAGTGACCGCCACTAACGAAGCCACGCAGGTGGAACGGCGCACGAACACCACGGACGCCGGCTATTACACGCTGACCCAACTCCCGCCGGGCGACTACCGGCTGCGCGTGGAGGCGTCCGGTTTTTCGCCGCAGGTGCAGACGGGAATTCACCTGGCGGTGCAGCAATCGGCGCGCATCGACGTTCAACTGAAGGTGGGCGCGGTATCGGAGTCAGTGGAAGTGGCGGCTTCGACGGCGCTGTTGGAGACTTCGAACGCCGCGGTCGGCTTCGTGATTGAGAACAAGCGCGTGGTGGACCTGCCGCTGAAAGGCAGGCAGTTCCTGGAATTCGCGCTGTTGGGCGCGGGCGTGAACGGCGGCCGGTCCGGCGACGTGCGGTCGTCGCAACAGGGCATCGCCATCAGCGCGAACGGGCTGTACACGAAGAGCAACAACTTCATGCTGGACGGCGCGGACAACAACGAGAGCTACCAGAACCAGTTCGCGATCTCGCCGTCGGTGGACGCGGTGGAGGAGTTCAAGGTGCAGACGGGCCTCTACCCGGCGGAGTATGGCCGCGGCGGCGGGGCGGTGGTGAGCATCGTGACCAAGAGCGGCACCAACCAGTTTCACGGCGTGCTGTTCGAGTTCCTGCGCAACGACGCTTTCGATGCGCGCAACTTCTTCGCGCAGTCGAAGACGCCGCTGCGCCGCAACCAGTTCGGCGGCACGCTGGGCGGTCCGATTCGCAAGAACCAGACCTTCTTCTTCGCGTCTTACGATGGGACACGGCAGCGCAGGCGCTCAGTGAGCAACCCGATTGTGCCGACCGAGGCGCAGCGCGGCGGCGATCTATCGTCGTTCACCACGCCGGTGAAAGACCCATACGCCGGCGGCACGCCCTTCCCGGGGAACATCATTCCCACGGCGCGCATCACGTCGGTGGCCAAGAATCTCCTGGCCTACTACCCGCTGCCGAACATGCCGGCCGGCAGCCGCAACAACTACTACTCCACGTTCGCGGCGAAGTCCGATCCGAATCTGAGCATTTTCAAGATCGACCATCGCTTCTCGGACAGGGACTCGATCTACGGACGCTATGCCTACAACCAGGGCGAGACATTCTCTCCGGGCTCGGTGCCGCTAGCCGGCGGCACACGCGCGACGGACGGCGCGCATGGCGCCACGGTGAACTGGACGCACCTGTTCTCGCCGACGCGCCTGAATACGGCGGCGGTGAGCTACAACCGGTTCATCCAGGACGCGGTGGGGCAGAACAACGGCACGCCGGTGGCGGCGAACGCGGGGATCATCGGGGTGAGCTCGAATCCGCGCGACGTGGGCTTCCCCGAGTCATTGGGCTTCAGCGCTGGCACGGGTTTCCTGACGCTGGGCGAGGCATCGGTAAGGCTGCGCCGCATGAACACGTATCAGATTCAGGACACCTTTTCGATCACGCATGGCTCGCACTACATCAAGTTTGGCGGCGAGTTCCGCGCACTCCAGGCGAACGTGGTGCAGACCTCCGGGCTGCAGGGCAGCTTCACCTTCAACGGCCAGTACACGGGCGGTAACGGGTTTGCCGAGTACCTGCTGGGCATTCCCTCGGCCACGCAAGTGTCGCTGAACGCGGGCATGGTTTACCCACGCCGCAAGGCTTACGCCCTGTTCCTGCAGGACGAGTGGAAGGCGCTGCCGACGCTGACGGTGAGCGCCGGGCTGCGCTATGAGCTGAACATGCCGGCGACGGATGCGCGCGGCAAGCTGTCGGCCTTCGACCACTCGACGGGCGAGATTGTCTTTCCGTCGAATGCCGACCTGGGCGACTTCTTCACGGCGATGCGTCCGGACATGAAGTACCGCCAGCTCTCCACCAAGAGCCTGTACAACGTCAGCGCGCGCAACTTCGGGCCGCGCCTGGGCCTGGCCTGGCGGCCGGGCAATTCGAAGACGGTATTCCGCGTAGGCAGCGGCTTCTTCTTCCTCTCTCCGGAGCTGAACTCGGAGCAGAACACGGGCAATTCGCCGCCCTTCCAACTGCGTCTGGACGCTGTCGGCAACGCCGGCACGCCGAACCTGAGCTGGAACCTGGGCGGGGACACGAGCTACCTGAAGTCGGCGACGTTCGGCATCTTCACGATGAACGCCGACCGGCAGTTCCGCAACGGCCGGGTGATGGAGTGGATGGCAGAGGTGCAGCGTGAGCTATCGCCCACGTTGATGATGCGGGTCGGGTACGTGGGCAATAAGGGCGTGGGCCTGGATACGCACCTGGTGCGCAACCAACTGCCTCCGGGCCCGGGCGCGGCCAACACCCGCCGCATCTTCCCGGCGTATGCGCGCATTCGTACCTATGAGAGCGACGGCTGGTCCACTTATCACGGATTGCAGTCGACCATCGAAAAGCGGCTGGGCCACGGGTTGACGGCGATGGGTACGTACACCTGGGCGAAGACGATGGATTTCGGCTGGACGCAGGACATCTGCTGCCAGCAGGACATCAACAACCTGGCGGCGGAGAAGGCGCTGGCGAGCCATGACCAGCGGCAGCGCGTGACGGCCAACGCCATCTATGAACTGCCGTTCGGCAAGGGCAAACGCTTCGGTTCCACGGCGCCGGGCTGGGCGGACAAGCTGATGGAAGGCTGGCGGGTGGGCACTTCGATGACCTTCGCCACCGGCATGCCGTCGAATCCGTCGGTTTCGGGCAATCCGGACAACGTGCCGGACAACACGGACCGTCCGAACCGGATTGGCAGCGGCAAGGTGGACAACCCGACGATCGATCGCTGGTGGGATGCGACCGCTTTCGTCAAGCAGTCCGCCTACATGTTCGGCAACTCGGGCCGGAACGTTTTGACGGCTCCGGGCGTGGCCACGGCCAACCTGGTAACTAGCAAGAACACACGGATCAAAGAGAGCATGCGCCTCGAGTTCCGCGCGGAGTTCTTCAATTTCACGAACACGCCAAATTTCAGCGCGCCGAGCACGACGGACGTCACGAACCCGAATTTCGGCAAGATTTTCGGCGCTTCGGCTCCGCGCGAAATGCAGTTTGGCTTGAAGTTCTATTACTAAGGCAGCGGAGTTTTGATGAGAACAAGCCGCATTTTACGGACCCTACGCGCGGGGCGTCCGGTGCTCTGCACCAAGATCAATACGGCCGACCCGGTGGTGGTAGACATCATCGGGTTGACCGGATTCGAGCTGCTCTGGATCTGCACGGAGCACACCGCCATCGGCGCCGACCGGCTGGCACACCTGCTGCGGACGGCAGCGATGAACGACATGGACACGATGGTGCGGGTGTCCAAGGGCTCATATTCGGATTACATCCGGCCCTTGGAGCTGGGCGCCACGGGGCTCATGATTCCGCACTGCAAATCCGGGGAGGAGGCGCGAGAGATCGGCCAGATGACGCGCTTCCATCCCATCGGCCGGCGTCCTCTGGACGGCGGCAACAGCGACGGCAACTACTGCCTGCTGCCGCTGCCGGAGTATCTGCGGCAGGCCAACGAGAACACGTTCATCGTGGTTCAGGTGGAAGATCCTGAAGCGATCGATGAGATCGAGGCCATCGCCGCCGCGCCGGGCATCGACGCGATCTTCGTCGGGCCGGGCGACCTTTCGCACGCTCTGGGGGTTCCGGGCCAGACCGAGCACCCGGAGATCCTGCGCGCCATTGAGCGTGTGGCGGCGGCCTGCGCGGCGCACGGCAAGTATTGGGGGCTACCGGTTTCGCCGGCCACGGCGCCGGGCTACCTGAGGATGGGCGCGCAACTGCTGGCGAGCGGCGCGGACGTGTTCGCGTTGACAGGCTATTTCCGGAAAGTCAGGACCGATTTCGAGACGCTGGGCCTGAACTTCAAGCCGGCGCGATGAATTGGCCGTATCGCTGGAAGCTCGCGGCGCTGATCTTCTGCGTCTCGGCGTTGAACTATGGAGACCGGTCCGCCATCACGGCTGTGTTTCCCGCGCTGCGCCGCGAGTTTGGGCTGACGGACCTGGGCCTGGCGGCGACGGGTTCGGCGTTTCTGTGGAGCTACGGGCTCTGCTCGCCGTTGGCGGGGCTGGTGGCGGACCGCTACTCGCGCAGCCGCCTGGTGGTTTGGAGCCTGGTGGCGTGGAGCCTGGTCACGCTGGCCACGGCGGCGGCGACCAGCATTGAGGCGCTGTTCTCGCTGCGGCTGCTATTGGGCGTATCCGAAGCGTTTTATCTACCCGCGGCGATCGCGCTGATCGCGGATCACCATCCGGCCGAATCGCGGGCGAAGGCGATCGGCGTACACATGGCTGGGCTGAGTACGGGCATGGTGGCGGGCGGCGTGGTGAGCGGGTATCTGGCGGCGGCGTATTCGTGGCGGACTCCGGCGGTGGTGCTGGGCGTGGCAGGACTGGCGCTGGCGGCGATCTGCTCCAAGGGTCTGCGGGACGCGACTGAAGCACAGGAGTGCAAGACGGTGCACGCGCCTTCGGTGCGCGAGGCGCTGGCGGCTTTGTCGAAATCGCGCGCCATGCACGTGCTGTCGGCGGAGATCCTGCTGATGGGGATCGGCACGTGGAGCCTGGTGAACTGGCTACCGCTGTATTTCCACGAAACCTACGCGATGGGCATGGGGACGGCGGCGGTGTTCGGCACCGTCTTCTTCCAGGCCGGATCGGTGTTGGGTGTGGTGGCGGGCGGATTTGCCTCCGACTGGGCGATGCGCCGCTACGCGACGGACCGGATGTTGCTGTTCGGGATTTTCTACCTGGTTGCGGCGCCGGCCCTGCTGCTGTTTCTGGCTCCGCCGGAGGTTTACCGCATGGCCGCGGCGGTCTTCGTTTTCGCGCTGTTCCGCTGCATGGGTCAGGTGAACTCGAACCCGTTGGTGTGCGAGGTGCTGCCGACGCAGGTGCGCTCGGTGGCGCTTGGCATCATGAACGCGCTGGCGTGTCTGGCGGGAGCGGCGGGCGTGCTGGCGTCGGGGTGGCTGAAGGGACGGCTGGGGTTGAGCGGGGTGTTTGCGTCGATCGTGTGGCTGACGGCGGGGTGCGGCATTGCGCTGGTGTGGTCGTCGCGGCGCCGCCGCGGGTGATTGGGCGGACAGACGGCCGGAAGCGCGGATTTCCTAAGAATTCGTATTGCAAAGTGAGGTGGTGGGCTTATACTGTCTGGGCCTGGGAAGCCCAGAGGGGGCTGCCCAGGCTCAGTCCCACTGCGACGTAACCGGGATTTCGGTGGGACAGTCCGCTGGAAAGGGATGCACCCATGCAATTCGGAACTGGACGTCTCTTCACGGCCCCGGTGCTCTGGGGAACCGCGGTATTAGCTACTTTGAATCTCGGCGCGCAGACGCCGAACCAGATGATGCGGATCGCCACTTCGAAGGTGAAGCTCGGCATGCTGAGCGACTACCAGGAAGGCCAGAAGCTGCTGAACGCGGCGTACAAGAAAGCGGGCGCGCCCTGGCGCGAGGTGTGGAGCAGCACCGTGTTTGGGGAGGCGGGCGTGTACGTTTCCGTCTCGCCGGTGACCAGCATGGCGCAGTTCGACACTGCGAGCCCGTTGACCCAGATGAGCGTGGAGGACCGGCTGAAGTACCAGAACCTCTCGCGGAATTGCATCGAGAGCACACACTATGTTCTGGGGCAGAGCGTGGACGCGCTGAGCATTCGCAGCGAGCGGACGACACCGCCGAAGTATGCGCGGGTGCTGAATGTGCAGACCAAAGCGGGCAAGCAGGTGGAGTTCGAGAGTTTCGTGAAGACGATCGTGTTGCCCGCGATGAAGAACGCCGGGGTGAAGGACTACTGGGTCGTCCGGACGCTGCTGGGCGGCGGTGTGGGCTCCTACACGATCCTCACGATTTTCGACAAGTGGGCGGAGATGGATGCGATTCTATCGCCGGAGAAGTTGTACGGCGCGCAGTTCCAGGCGTATCTGGCGAAGGTGGCGGAGACGGTGGATCACGCCGAATCGATGGTGGCGCAGACGCAGCCGGAGTTGGGGTATCGGGGGCAGTAAGGCTGAGGGGGCCCTGCCGGGGGGCGGTTGGGGAGGATGCCTGGGGGGACAGCCACGCTGTGTCCACGGAGGGACACAGGTGGCAGTCCCCGGGCGGAGGATGCCGGAGTCAGCGGAAGGCCGGCGGGGCGACGCGGTTGGTGTGGACGTGTTCGGCGTGGTAGATGCGGATTAGCTCGGCGAAGGGTTCGGCCAGGGTAGCGCGCTGAGGGATGCCGCCGGACTTGGCGAGTTCGTCGTCGATGAGGGCGCGGAGATAGAGGATGCGCCAGCGCCAGGCGGTTTGGATTTGCGGCGAGAGCTTGGCGTTGGCGGATTCCATGAGTGCGCGGGCTTTGGCGGTGTCGTGGGGCGGAGATTTGAAACTGCCGTTGCCGCGGCGGGCGTGGTTGGCTTCGAGGATCGCGATGGCTTGGGTGACCTCGGTGACGACGGCGGGGGAGAATTCGCTGGCGATGTACTCGCGGAGGGTGGCGGCGGCGGTAGTGTTGGGGTCCCAGTAGAACTGGGTGGCGATGATCTTGTTGAGGTCTTCGTAGATGCCTTCGGAGTAAGGGAGGCCGCCGCGGACTTTGGTTTTGACCTGGTCCCAGAGCATCTGGAGACGGGCGGGGAGAGGATTCGCGCCATAGCCGCCCCAGGGCGACATGCCCCACATGGAGATTTCGGGGAAGTTGACGAGGGGGAGGCGGCCGGGGACGTCTTGGTCGAGGGGGTAGCGGGGGAAGTCCTCGTGGGCGTCGGCCATGATGTAGCTGATCCAGGGAGCGTCTTTTTCAAGGTTGTCGGAGAGTTCGCGCCATTCGCCGGCGGGGGGTGTGTCGAACATCCAGGTGGAGAGGACGGTTTGGAGCTGGGGGTAACGGCGGCGGGCGAGTTCGGTCATGTCGCGGCTGATGCGGTAGAAGCCGCGGGAGCCCCAGGGCCAGCATTGAGAGCAGCCGCAGCCGCCTTCGTCGTAGGGCCAGTAGACGACGAAGTCGAGTCCGGTGGCTTTGTATTCGTCGAGGAGGCGGGCCCAGGCGTCGAGGATGTACTGGCGGGCGGCGGGGAGGCTGGGGCAGAGGTTGGTGCCGAGGTTGCCGCGGCGGCCCCAGTCGTCGGGGTAGGGTTTGGCGCGGAGTTCAGGGGGCGCGGTGCGGAAGACCTGGTTGGGGGCGACCATGGCGCCGACGCGGATGCCGGAGGCGCGGGCGACGGCCATCATGGCGCGGAGACGGGTGAGGTTGGCCTGGGCGGCGGGATCGTCGTAGGAGTCGTACTGCCAGTTGGGGAAGGCGAAGCCGATGGCGTTGACGCCCCAGAGGGCGAGGTCTTCGACGTAGGTTTCGAGTTCGGAGATGGGGGCGGCTTCGTAGAAGTTGCCGAAATGGGAGGCGAGATAGACGCCGCGGAGAGTGCCGGCGGGGGCGGAGGAGCCGCGCCAGGAGCCGGGGCGAAAGGCGCCATCGGAGCAGGAGGAGGTGCGGAAGAGTTTGCCGAGGCCGTAGAGGACGCCGGCTTCGTCGTGGCCGGTGACGCGGAGGGCGGCGCCGTGGGTGGAGATGGTGTAGGCGCCGGATGCGGAAGAGGGCTGGACGCGGAGATCGATAGTGACTGGCTTGGAGGTAGCGGGGCCGCAGCGGGCTTCGACGCGGCGGGTGAAGATGGCGGCGGCTTTGTCGAGGAGGGGGCCGTGGTGGGCGGGCTTGAGGATTTGAACAGGTGGGGCGAGGGTCAGGGCGAGGAGGATCGCGGGGGATGTCATGACACTGGTGGCAGGGTAACACTTCCGATGACCCGGATGAGCGTGGAGAACCGGTTGCAGTGCCAGAAACACCCGCGGAACCGCAGCGAGAGCACGTACGCCGTTCCTGGGCAGCGCGTGGACGCGCTGAGCACCCGCGGCCAGCGGATGACGCCGCCGGAGTGGCGTCAGCGCTTCACCAGTTCCACGCGGCGATTCTTGGCGCGGCCTTCTTCGGTTCGGTTGTCCGCGATGGGTGTGGTCTGGCCGTAGCCCTTGGCTGTGAGGCGGTCGGCGGCCACGCCATGCTTGACGATGGCGGCGAGCACGGATCGGGCTCTTGCCTCTGAGAGTTTCTGATTGCTGTCCGGGGAGCCGACGTTGTCCGTGTGGCCTCCGACTTCGGCCTTGAGGGTGGGATCGGATTGAAAGAGCTTGGCCACCTGCTCCAACTGAGACAGGGAGTCCGGCTGGATCGTGGCCGAAGCGGTGTCGAAGTTGATGTAGAGTTCGATGTGGCCGTTCTTGTCCAGTTGCTCGCGAAGCTCGCCCACGGCGATGTCCTGTTTCATCGCTTCGCGCTCCACCAGCCAGATCTCGTAGCTTTCGCCTTCGCCGTTGGATTCCACAAAGGCCCAGGTTTCCTTGCCCTTGCCGCCGAACTTAAACGTCGTGCCATAGAGGATGCAGCCGTTGCCATCGTTCAGGGTTTCATCCACCATGGCCTTGCACCAGCCCGGGTACTCAGCCACTATCGTTCCACCGCCCTTTCGCGCGGCATTCTGGAAGTTCCGCATCGTCTGCAGTGGGCTCGGCTTCACGGCGCCCTCCTTCAGTTCATACCGGACGAAAAAGAAGGCTCCCTCCACCTCGGTGGATTTCGCCAAACCGCCCTCCTCGGAGGCTGGGCCCGTGGGAAAGCGTTTCAGGTCAAACTGCGTCTGCTTGCATTCACTGATGAGGAACCCGGGCATGCGATTGAACAGCGGGAGGTCTTTGCAGCCCTCGGCGTCAGCGTCCTGCGCCATCAGGGGCAGGGTGAGGCTTGCGATAGAACTTGCGACGAAGATCAGCATCGTCCGGCAGCGGCGCCGCGGCGAGAAAAATCGGATGGACATGCCGGTTATTATAGCGAGGACCGGCCCTGGTTTTCCGGCAATGGGCGCGGAATAAGTGTACTTTTATTAACATTTCATGAGTTTCTTTTTGGCCGGGAGCGGGGCGAGGATGCGGTGAGAGGGAAGGGCGTTGCCGTCTTTGGCGACGACGGAGCGCTTGTCGATGCGGCACATCCAGGGCCAGAGCCAGAAGTGGAGACCGGGAGGGAGGGTGCGGGCCTGGTAGCCGGCTTCGCCGTTGAGAGCGACAATGCGGCCCTGGGGGAGTTGGGTGGTGCTGAGTTTCTTGACGACGTGGCCGACCTGATCTTCCCGGATCAGGACCCATCCGAAGAGGAATTCGCTGAGGATGATGGCGGAGACGAGGATCAACGCGGTAAGGAGGTAGGCGGAATGGGCTGTCATGGCTCCTCCTTTGGGGTCAGTTGAGCGAACTGGATTGTGGGTGTTGGAAAAAGTGGCCGCTCCCGTTTCAGCGGCGGGTGCCGCTGGTTTCTAGGGGCGAGGGGTGCGGGGGGGACTGGTTGTTCCAGGAATCGAACGCGGGCCTAGGTTTGTTTGGTGTGGGTGCCTGGGCAGTCACGCTGTGTCCACGTGGGGATACAGCGTGACTGGCCAGAGGGATGACCGGCTAGCGGCGGCGGCTGAGCGCGAGGAGACCGAGGGCGACGCCAGTGAGCGCGTATGTAGCGGGTTCTGGGACGGATTGGGCCGCGCCGGGGCAACCCTGGCCGTCGTCGAAGCAGACGGCGCCGCTATAGGGGGCCCAGCCGGTATCGAGGCGGAATGTGTTGACGCCACCGGTGCCGCCATCCGCGTAGTTGGCTGCGTTGCTGGTGTTCCAATAGACGGTGCCGGGAAGTGGGTTTGTACCGACGGTGGGGGCGGTGGTACTCAGGCCGAAATTGAGGCTGGCTGTGGGGCTGGGGGAGCCGATGGGGCTGTAACCGTAGTTGGGGGTATTGAAGGCAAGGCCGTAGATAAATTCCGAGGGGGTGTTGATGCCGCCGAGAGAGAAGGCTACGGTTTGGGCGAATCCGCTGTAGCAGTTGTTATCAGGGGCGAGCCAACGGCCGCCGGAACAACCGGGGCTGGCTTCGGGGCGCCAGAGAATACTGGCTTCGATGGTGTAAGAGGCGATGAGGGGGCCGACGGAGTTGGAAGCGCCGACGTTGTAGAGGTTGAGGGTGAGAGGGACCGCGAAGCCGGAGGAAGTTCCGACCGGCTGGTAGGTGGATTCGAGAGCCCAGTTCGACATGACGACCGAGGCAGTCTGAAGGACCGCGGATGAGTTGCCCGCGAGTTGGACAAGCCCGCCGAACTCTTGCGTGCTGGTGGCCTGATAGCCGAGCGACGGGATGTTATATGGCAGCGGGGTGGGGATGTTGTAATACAACGGCGCGGCCGAGACCAGGGGCAGGGCCAGCGCAAAGACAGCAAAGATAGGTTTCACTACTCCTCCATTTCCTTATTTCAGAGCGAAATATCTCTTAGGTTAACACTGTTAGCTTGCTTAGGCGAAACTCTGGTGAAACTGACGGTGGTTTGGCTTGGAGTTGGTGTTGATCGGGGGGGAATCGGCGAGCGGGGTGACGGGTCTGATTGCGGAGGACGCCTGGGGGGACGGTCACTCTGTGTCCACCTGAGGCAGTTTATGAGAGTTGTGGAGTTTTGCGTTTTGGGACACAGATGACCGTCCCGGGATGGTCTGGAGCTGTTGGGGAGATGGGCGGTTGCGGTGGACGGCTAGGGGACGGATGAGCGTTCCGGGGAGGGAGCGGGGTCGTTGGGAAGGAGAGGAGATTTATGTTCACTTGAAAAACAGTGTTCACAAGTGATGGGGATTCGTGGAATAATGAGGCGTCAGGGTCTGAATCAGGAGGACTCATGCGCCGTACTCAGATCGTTCTTGCTTGCCTGGCCGCGTTGGCGGCGGCTGGATGTGGAAACGGGAACAAGAGCCAGACAGCAGCGGAGAGCGCGATTCCGGTGAAAGTCCGGCAGCCGGCGGTGTTGGACCGGGCGGCAGTGGTGCATGTGGGGGGGACGGTGGAGCCGCTGGAGTCGTCGGAGGTGGGGTTCCAGGTGGCGGGGCGGATCCGGCGGGTGCTGGTGGAAGAGGGCCAGAGCGTGCGGGCGGGGCAGGTACTGGCGGAGCTGGATCCGGTGGACTATCAGCATGGGGTAGATATCGCGGCGGGGGAGGCGGCGGCGGCGCGGGCGGTGGCGGATAAGGCGCAGGCGGGGGCGCGGAAGCAGGAGCTGGCTCAGGCGCAGGCGGCGTTCGACCAGGCCGATGACGAGTACCGGCGGATGAAGACGCTGTACGAGCGCAAGAGCCTGGCTCCGAACGATTTCAAGAAGATTGAAGCGCACTGGATTGTGACGCGGCAGCGGTTGGACGAAGCGAAAGAGGGCGCACGGCAGGAGGACATCGCGGCGGCGAAGGCGAAGGCCAGCCAGGCGGAGGCGAACCTGGAATTGAACAGGAAGAAGCTGACGGACACGGTGCTGCGGGCGCCGTCGGCGGGCGTGGTGGCGCGGCGGCTGGCGGACACGGGCGAGGTGATCGGCGCGGGGATGCCGGTGGTAGCGCTGATGAAACTGAATCCGGTGCGGGTGCGGGTGGGGATTCCGGAAGCGGAGGTGGCGACGGTGCGGCAGGGGCAGGCCGCGCGGGTGCGGATTCCGGCGATGGAGAACCGCGAGTTCGAGGGTAAGGTAGAGCTGTTGGGGTTTGCGGCGGAGCCGCAATCGCGGACGTTTGCGACGCGGATTCTGGTGCCGAACCCGCAGTTGGTGCTGAGGGCGGGGATGATTGCCGAGGCGGAGATCGAATCTGGCGCTCGGACGCACGCGTTGACGGTGCCGGGGGAGGCGGTGGTGCGGGATGCGCAGGGAGCGACACTGGTGTACGTCTATTTCCCGGCGAAGAAGAGAGTGTTCGCGCGGCGGGTGCAGGTGGGTCGGCCGGCGGGGACGGAACTGGAGATCAACGAAGGGTTGACGGCGGCGGACCTGGTGGTGGTGGCGGGGCAGACGAAGGTGCGGGAAGGGGCGCTGGTGGAAGCGGAGAACACGCAGGGGGTGCGCTAATGAACCCGGTGAAAGCATCGCTGCGGTATCCGCAGGTGACGCTGCTGTTAACGGCGGCGGTATTCATCGCCGGGCTGGTGAGCCTGGCGACGATGCCGCGGCGGGAGGATCCGAAGATCACGATCCGGACGGGTCTGGTGATTGCGACGTATCCGGGGGCGACGGCGGAGCAGGTGGAGAAGCAGGTGACGCGGAAGATCGAAGAACGGTTGTTCCGCTTTGAGGAGGTGCGGAAGGCGAAGACGTGGTCGACGTCGCGGAACAACGTGTGCGTGATCAACGTGGAGCTGGAAGACCACATCAAGCAGCCGGACCTGTTCTGGTCGAAGCTGCGGCACGCGATGATCGAGTTGAAGCTGACGCAACTGCCGGAACAGGTGCAGGGGCCGGTGGTGCGGGACGATTTCGGAGACACGGTGGCGCTGCTGCTGGCGCTGCACGGGGGGCACTACTCGTCGCAGGAGCTGAAGGAGTACGCGCAAAGAATTGAAGACGAGCTGCGAGGTTCGCGGGCGGTGGCGAAGCTGGCGCGGATCGGGGAGCAGAAGGAAGAGATCCGCATCACGTCGTCGATGGACCGGGTGTCGCAGTACGGGCTTTCGCCGCTGAAGGTGATTCAGGCGCTGAAGGGCCGGAACGTGATCCAGTACGGCGGCGAGTTGAAGACGAAGGGCGGGGAAGTGCCGTTGAAGACGTCGGGGCTCTTCCATGCGGAGGACGAGATCCGGCGCGTGATGATCGACATGTCGGCGACGGGGCAGCCGGTATATCTGGGCGATCTGGCGAAGGTGGAGCGCATCGAAGGTGAACCGCGGACGCTGTGCCGGTACAACGGCGAGAGGGCGGTGCTGGTGTCGGTGGAGATGCTGGAAGGCAACAACATCGTGGATTTCGGGAAAGACCTGCGGGGGCGGATTGAATCTCTGCGCGCGTCGCTGCCGCCGGATCTGAGCGTGGACGTGATAGCCGACCAGCCGGCGGTGGTGGAAGACCGCATCAGCCACTTCATCCGCGAGTTTGGGATTGCGATTGCGGCGGTGATTCTGGTGACGGTGATCCTGCTGCCGTTCCGGGTGGCGCTGATCGCGAGCCTGGCGATTCCCGTGACGGTGTCGGCGACGTTCGCCACCCTGCACATGATCGGGGTGGAGTTGCACCAGGTGTCGATTGCGGCGCTGATCGTGGTGCTGGGCATGGTGGTGGATGACGCGATCGTGATCGCGGACAACTACGTGGAGCTGCTGGATCGCAAGGTGCCGCGGGCGGAAGCGGCGTGGCGCTGCGCGACGGAGTTGACGGTGCCGGTGCTGACGGCGACGGCGACGATCATCGCGGCGTTCCTGCCGATGTTGATGATCAGCGGAGCGGTGGGCGAGTTCATTCAAGCGCTGCCGGTGGCGGTGGCGGTTTCGTTGACGTGCTCGTTCGTGGTGGCGATGCTGCTGACGCCATGGCTGTGCCGGTACTTCATCCGGCAGGGGCTCCACAACCATGAGGAAGAGCAGCCGGAGAAGAAGAAGTTCAGCGTGCTGGACCTGATGCAGCGCTCGTATGGAGTGGGCATCCGGCTGGCAATGAAGCAGAAGACGCTGACCCTGCTGGCTGGTGCGGGGCTGTTCTGTCTGGCACTGGTGCTGCTGGCAAAGGCGGTGCCGCAGCGGTTCTTCCCGACGGCGGAGCGGGCGCAGTTTGTGGTCCACATGTGGCTGCCGGAGGGGTCGCGGCTGATGGCGACGGATGCGGCGGTGCGGCGGGTGGAGGCGCACCTGAAATCGAAGCCGCAGGTGTTGAGCTATGCGAGCTTTGTGGGGGAATCGGCGCCGCGGTTCTACTACAACGTCGATCCGGAATTTCCGGCTGTGAACTACGCGCAGGTGCTGGTGAATTCAAGGAACGCCGAGGAGACGCCGGCGCTGGTGTCGCAGTTGCGGAAGGAGCTGGAGAAGGTGGCTCCGGAGGCGCGAGTGCTGGTGCGGGAGCTGGAGCAGGGCACGGTGATGAAGGCTCCGGTGGAGGTGCGGATCATCTCGACGCACGACGGGCCGGAAGACATTGTGAAGCTGCGCACTCTGGGGACGGCGGTGGAGGGGATTCTCCACAAGACGCCGGGAGCGCAGTATGTGTTGCAGGACTTCCACGAAGATGCGCTGGATCTGACGGTGCAGGTGGATGAGGAAGTAGCGAACCGGCTGGGGCTGAGTAACTGGAGCATCGCGTCGCAGTTGGGCGGGGGCTTCAGCGGATTGCCGGTGACCACGTTCTGGGAAGGCGACCGTGACGTGCCGGTGACGCTGCGGCTGGATGAAGAACACCGGAAGACATATGAGGACGTGTCGGACGCCTACGTGGTGAGTTCGCTGACCGGGGCGAGAGTGCCGTTGCGGAGCGTAGCGAAGACGGCGCCGCAGTGGCGGCCGGCACGGATTCTGCACCGCAACGGGGTGCGGACGTTGACGGTGCTGGCGATCAACGACTATGCGCATCTGCCGTCGCAGGTGCTGAACCGCGCGAAGCAGGAGATTGCGAAGTTAAGCCTGCCGGCGGGGTACCGGGTGGAGTTTGGAGGGGAGATTGAAGGCCAGATAGAGACGTTCGGCGAGATGAACGTCGTGATGGCGTTGAGCGTGTCTTCGATCTTCCTGATTCTGTTGCTGCAGTTCCGTTCGCCTGTTCAAACATTGGTGATTATGATGTCGATACCGCTTGCGATTCCCGGCGCCGTGCTCGGGTTGCTGGTGACAGGCAATCCGTTCAGCTTCACGGCCTTCATGGGTGTGATCAGTCTTTCAGGGGTGGTGGTGCGAAACGCGATCATCCTGGTGGAGTACATCAACGAGCGGCGGGCGGCCGGGGTGGAACTGGAAGCGGCGGCGCTGGAGGCAGGGGAGCGGCGGTTGCGGCCGATCTTCCTGACCACGGCGGCGGCGGCGGTGGGCGTGCTGCCGATGATCGCGAGCGGGTCGAGCTTATGGAGCCCGCTGGCGAGTGTGATCGCGGTGGGGCTGATCTGCTCGATGTTCTTCACGCTGATTGTGGTGCCGGTGCTGTATGTGGTGAGCACGCGGCGCGCGGCGGGGCATGGGCAGGCTTTGGCGGGGGCGCTGGCGTTCCTGGTTCTGCTGGGTGGAGGGCTTCAGGCCGAGCCGCGGCGGTTGACGATGGAGGAGGCCGTGCAGATGGCGCGGCAGCAGAACTCGCTGGTGAAGATCTCGCGGCTGAAGCTCAAAGAGAATGAAGCGCGCCGGGACGGGATGAAGGCGAACGCGCTGCCCAGGGCGTACAACGACAGCAGCGTGCTGTTCAACAGCGGGTTGCAGAACATATACATTCCGAAGGGCTACCTGGGGACGCTGCCGCAGTTGGGTCCGCTGCCTTCCGAAGATTTGAGGCTAATCCAGGGCGACACGACGTTCGGGTTGATGATGACGACGGTGGCGCAGCCGGTGACGCAACTGGTGAAGATCCGGGCGGGGACGCGGGCGGCGGAGCAGGAGGTAAAGATCTCGCAGGCGGACAGCCGGCGGGCGGAGAACGAAGTGGCGCTAAAGGTGCGGGAGGCGTTCCTGAGCGCGCTGGTGCTGGACCGGCGGATTGCGTCGGCGAAGCTGAAGGTGGCCGCGGCGGAAGAGGCGGCGCGGCAGGCGAACGACGCGGTGGAGAGTGGAGCGGCGCTGCGAGTGAAAGCGCTGGAGGGCGAGGCCCGGCTGCTGGAGCAGAAGAACGCGATTCTGTCGGCTTCGATTCAATTGTCGGATCTGCGGGCGGACCTGCTGGATGCGGTAGGGCTGGCTCCGGAGACGGAGGTAGAGCTGGTGGCGCCGGAGGGTGCGATGCCGGCGGTGGGTTCGATGGAGGAGTTGTCGAAAGAGGCGCAGGCGTCGAGCCCGGAGATCCGGTCGGCGGAGGCGACGGTGGAGAAGGCGCGGCGGGGATTGACGGCGGCGCGGGCGGAGTACATTCCGGAGATTGGGTTGTTCGGGATGCACACGTTTCAGAGCGGGGTGCCGTTCCTGCCGACGAACAACTTCGTGGTGGGGGCGCGGATGACGTATGACCTGTTTGAGTTCGGGAAGCGGAAGGCGCAGGTGTCGGAGCGGCAGGCGCAGGTGGAGCAGGCGGAGGAGAACCTGCGGCGGATGAAGGCGCGGGTGAGGATCGAGGTAGAGAAGGCGCGGCGGAAGGTGGAGCGGATGGAGGACCTGGTGGTGGTGGCGAGCCGGGCGGCGGAGGTGCGAAGGGAAGCCCGGCGGATCGCCGCGGACCATGCGGAGCTGGGGACGGCGACGGGGCTTTCGGCGAAGCAGGCGGAGGCGGCGCTGGCGGAGGCGGAGACGAGCCTGCTGGAGGCGCAGATCGGGCTGCGGCTGGCTCATGCGGAGTTGGAGCGGAGTTTGGGCCGGTAAGCGTGGGGACCGGTAAGCCTTGAAGCGGGCCTGAAAATCTGTAATAGTGGCTGCGCGGTTCTGCCGCTGAAGGAGTCACTATGCCCTGTTGCATGCACGGCCTGACACGGCGCCAGGCGCTGCTTCGTTCGGCGGGATTGCCGATGATTTCCGCGCTGCCGGCAGCGGCGGCGGGCGCGAGGGCGCCGGGCGAGCGGCGGACGCTGCGAGTGCAGCCGGTGCTGGTGTACCAGATCTTCCAGCGGCGGCCGCAGACGAGCTGGCGGCCTTGGGGCGGTTTGTTCACTGAGAAAGAGGTGGGAGAGGAGCGGAACCGGATCGGCACGGAACTGGCGGCCGTGGCGAAGCAGGCGGGCTATCCGGTGGAACTGCTGCCGTTGCGGGAAGTGCGCACGGTGGAGGAAGGCAAGGCGGTGGCGGAGGGGAGTTACGACGCGCTGGTGCTGTACCCGGCGTCCGGCTCGGTGCGGCTGCTGGAGAGCGTGGCGCGTCCGGAGCGGCCGACGCTGGTGTTCCTGCGGCACCGTTCGGGGCCGCTGTATGAGTGGTATGAGATCATTCACCCGCGGTTCCTGCGAAAGACGGTGGACGAGTGGGGTCAGCCGGGCGTGGATGCGAGCGACGTGGTGGTGGACGATCTGAGCGACGTGGCATGGCGGTTGCGGGCGCTGGGCGGGCTGCACAATACGCGCGGGCACAGGATTCTGTGCCTGGGCGGGGCGAGCGGATGGGGCGCGGGTGGGAGGAAGGCGCCGCAATCTGCGCGGGAGGTGTTCGGGTTGGATCTGGTGGAGGTCTCCTACGACGATCTGTCGGGCCGCTTGAAGACGGCGCGGGCGGACGATGGGGTGATGAAGACGGCGCGTTTGCAGGCGGGGGACTACCTGGCCGCGAAGAGCGTGCGGCTGGAGACGAGCCGGGAGTTCGTGGACAACGCCTTTGTGCTGACGAAGGTTCTGCGGGACATGCTGAACGAGGCTGGTGCGACGGCGTTCACGATCAACCAGTGCATGTCCACGGTGATGCCGATTGGGCAGACGACGGCGTGCCTGCCGCTGAGCCTGCTGAACGACCAGGGCTACCTGGCGTTCTGCGAGTCCGACTTTGTGGTGATCCCGTCTGGGATCCTGCTGAACTCGATTGCGAACGTGCCGGTGTTTCTGAACGATCCGACGACGCCACACCACGGATTGGTGACGCTGGCGCACTGCACGGCGCCGCGGAAGATGGACGGGAGGAACGCGGAGCCGGTGCGCATGGTGACGCACTTCGAGAGCGACTACGGGGCGTCTCCTAAGGTGGAGATGAGAGTGGGGCAGAAGGTGACGAACATCGTCCCCGACTTCAACTTCAAGAAGTGGGTCGGGTTCGAGGGGGAGATTACGGGCGCGCCGTTTCTGCCGATATGCCGGTCGCAGATCGACGTGGGGATTCACGGCAGCACGGACCTGCTGGCGCGGGAGATGCGGGGCTTCCACTGGATGACCTGCTATGGCGATTATCTGAAAGAGACCGGGTATGCGCTGAAGAAGGCGGGGGTGGAATGGCTGAACGTGTCGGCGCCGGCGGTGTAAGGGGGGCGTGCGGTGCAGTGGAACTGGATGGAGCGGAAGATGAGAGAAGGGGGTGGTGCGGACGGGGAGGGTCGAACTCCCATGGGTTTCCCCGCTGGAACCTAAATCCAGTGCGTCTGCCAGTTCCGCCACGTCCGCGCAGCGTCCCTCTCAAAATAGCAGTTTTGGCGGGGGAGGCTCAATCGCCGGCGGCGGCGAAGGCGCGGGGGGCGGCGAGGCGGTAGAGGGGGCGGTTGAGGGGGCAGCCGCAGTGGCCGGATTCGAGCCAGCCGCCGAGGCCGGCGGCGGGGACCTCAGGGGCGAGGTGAAAGCCGGTGCGGGCCTCGCATTCGAAGGCGAGGAGGCGGCCCGAGGGATCGCGAATCTGTTCCCAGGCCGGGACGCCGAAGGTGTCCCAGAGTTGGAGGTGTTCGTGTTCGGTGAGGGGGGAGTCCGCCGCAGGGGTGAGGACGATGGTGGGGTAGAGGAGTGCGGGTAGCGCGAGATCGCCGCGAAGGAGGAGGCGGGCGGCGCGGCGAAGGTCGCGCCAACCGCCGGCTAGCGCCATGGGTCGGAGTTGCATGAGGCTATGGGGCGTCCAATCGGGGAGGGAGTAGATGCCGGTTTCAGGGCGGAAAGTGGCGCCGAGGACTGCGACGCGAGGTGTGGGGGAGAGGGGGTATTCGAGGCTGGGGAGGTGCGTGTTCGAATGCAGGAGGCTGCCGATCAGCCTTTCCAGGGCCAGGCGCATGGTATGGGAATCCTCACTGACAGAAGTGGCGGCCGGGGCGCATTCCTCTCCGGGAAAGTGGCCGGCTAGACGGAGGTGGAGAGGCGGTTCTGTCCGGTGAGGCCTTCGGCGAGGGCGATCTGGGTGAGGCCGGCGACGTTGTTGACGTTGAGTTTGCGCATGAGGGTTTTGCGGTAGCCGCGGACGGTTTGCAGACCGAGGCCGAGGGTGACGGCGATCTCCTTGCTGGTTTTGCCCTCGGCGATCATGCGCATGACCTGGAGTTCACGGGGCGTGAGGGCGTCGATGGCGCGATGGTTGTGGGCGCTGAGATCGCCGCGCTGGACGCGGTGGAGGAAGACGTCGGAGACCTCGGGGCTCAGGTAGGTTCCGCCACGGGCGACGGTGCGAAGGGCTTCGAGGAGTTCGGTGTGGCTGGCTTTCTTGAGGACGAAGGCGCGGGCGCCTCCGCGGAGGGACTGCACGACGGAGGTTTCATCGTCATACATGGAGAGGATGGCGATGCGGGTATCGGGGAGGCGGCGCAGGATTTCGACGGTGGCCTCGATGCCGCTCATTTCGGGGAGGCTGAGGTCCATGAGGACGATGTGGGGGCGGAGGGTGAGGGCGAAGCGGACCGCATCGGAGCCTGTTTCGGCTTCGGCGATGACTTCAAACTCGCCGGAGCCCTTGAGGATGGCCTTGAGGCCGTCGCGCATGATCTTGTGATCGTCGACAAGCAGGATCCTGTGCATCAGGCGGTACCTCCCGCTTCGATCTTCAGAGTGCCGCCGTTGTGGGTGATGCGCAAGCCGGGGGTGGTAGGGAGGGGCAGGCCAAGGGGCGGCAGAGGGGAGATCTCGATGCCTGCGTCGCTCAAAAGGACATGGGGCCGGGTGCTGGTGGTGATCAGCAGGAGGGCGCGGACGGTTTCGAAAGCGGCGGCGGAGGTGGCGTCGTCCCAGGGGGGGGCGCCGGTGGATTCAAAGTCCGCGGCGAGAGTTGCGGCGATGGACTGGAGGGCGGATTTGAGGCCGCAGCGCATGGCGAGAGCGGGATCGGCGCTATAGCTGAGGGCGCGTACGGCCGTGACGGCCTGTTCGAGGGCGCGCGCGGCGGAGTGGGCGAGTTCGGCGGTTTCGCCGCCGGATTCCCGGAGCAGGCCGAGGATGAGGCCGGCGGAGCAGAGGGAGGGGCCCACCTCGTCGTGGAGCGTGCGGCCGACGAGGCGGCGCTCGGCGGCACGGACGCGGGCGAGGAACTCGAGCGTTCCGGCCGCGGTCTGTTCAGCGACACCCATCTCGGCCCATGATAAACGATGCGCCCGCCGCGGGGAAGCGGCAGGCGCACATTTCCGTCGGGAATTGTTTGAAACAATTCACCTATTTCTTGCGGGCAAGGACCTTCTTCGCGGCTGCGACGATCTGGGGGGCGCGGAGGCCGTAGTGATCGAGGAGCTGATCCGGGGAGCCGGATTCGGCGAATTTGGAGAGGCCGATGAACTCGACGGGGGCGGGCACGGTTTGCGCGAGGGCCTGGGCGACGCGGACGCCGAGGCCGGAGTCGACGAGGTGTTCTTCGGCGACGACGAAGGCGCCGGTTTCGGCGGAGGCCTTGGCGAGGGTGGCTTCGTCGAGAGGCTTGATGGTGTGGATGTCGATGACGCGGGCGGAGATGCCTTCGGCGGCGAGAGCGGCGGAGGCGAGGATCGCTTCGGCGACGAGGAGGCCGGTGGCGACGAGGGTCACGTCGGAGCCGGGGGCGATTTCGACGGCCTTACCGATCTCAAATTGGGCATCGGCAGGGTAGATGGCGGGCGCCTTGGGGCGGCCGGTGCGGATGAAGACGGGGCCATTGTGAGCGGCGGCCCATTTGACGGCCCATTTGGTGGAGGCTTCGTCGGCGGGGCAGAGAACGGTAAAGTTGGGCAGCGCGCAGGCGAGGGCGAGGTCCTCCATGCTCATCTGGGAGGGGCCGTCTTCGCCGATGGAGATGCCGGAGTGGGTGCCGACCACCTTGAGATTGACGTTGGGGTAGGCGACGAGGCAGCGGAGCTGTTCAAAGCCCTTGGTCATCACGAAGGCGGAGAAGGAGGAGACAAAGGGAATCTTGCCGGCCATGGCGAGACCGGCGCCAACGGCGACCATGTTGGCTTCGGCGATGCCGCATTCGAAGAGGCGATCGGGGAACTCCTTGGCGAAGTAGGTGGTCATGGTGGACTTGGTGAGATCGGCGTCGCCGACGACGACGTTGGGGTTTTCCTTGCCGATCTCAACCAGGGCCTTGCCGAACGCCTCGCGCGTGGCGGCGCCCATCTTCTTTTCGTAGGTTTTGACGTCCATGTTAGGCAAGCTCCTTCAGCGCCAGTTCAACTTCTTCGGGGTTCGGCGTGACGCCGTGCCACTTGGGGTTTCCTTCCATGAAGCTCACGCCCTTGCCCTTGACAGTGTGGGCGATGAGGACGGTGGGCTTGCCCTTGGTGGCGGCGGCTTCGGCGAAGGCTTTCTGAAGGGCGGCGATGTCGTGGCCGTCGACTTCGAGGGTATGCCAGCCGAAGGCGCGCCATTTGTCGGCGAGGGGTTCGAGGTCGAGGATGTCCTTGACGGCGCCGTCGAGCTGGAGCTTGTTGTAATCGACGATGGCGCAGACGTTGTCGAGCTTGTTGAAGGAGCCGAACATGGCGGCTTCCCAGATCTGGCCTTCCTGGATTTCGCCGTCGCCGAGAATGACGTACGTGCGCCAATCGGCCTGATCGAGGCGGGCGGCGAGGCCCATGCCGAGGGCGAGGCTGAGGCCTTGGCCGAGAGAGCCGGTGGAGGCCTCGAGGGCGGGGATGAAACGCACGTCGGGGTGGCCTTGGTAGATGGAGCCGAGCTTCCGGAGGGAGGTCAAGGCGTCCACGGGGGTGTAGCCGGCTTCGGCGAGCGTGGCGTAGAGGACGGGCGCCGCGTGGCCCTTGGAGAGGACGAAGCGATCGCGGCCGGCCCACTTGGGGTTGGCCGGATCGTGCTTCATCACGTCCCAATACAACGTGACTACCGTTTCAACCGCGGAGAGCGAACCACCGGGATGTCCCGACTTGGCCGCCCCCGTCATAGAGATGATATGGCGCCGGATCTGTTTGGCGATCAGGGCCAGTTCCGAAGGATTTTGGGTGCGCTGCATAGGAGGGAAACTAGTACTCTATCACAGGGGAAACTGCCATTTCAGAGAAGTGCGTCTAAATCAGGAACGACAGGGAGCAAAACAAAAACCCCCGGGGCGAACCCCGGGGGCTTTGTAAAACAGTAGAGTCAAACTACTTCCGGCGGCGGAGGAAGGCGAGAGCGGCAAGGCCAGCGCCCATGAGGGCGTAGGTGCCGGGCTCGGGCACTTCAGCGAAGCGGAAGTTGCGGAACGCGGTGTCAGCGTCGGGGTAACCGGACTGATCCAGCGTGAAACCAATAGCGGTGATGGCGGACCAATCGAGACCCGGGACAGCCTGCGGAACCACAGCCTGCAGGGTGATCGGCAAGCCCATGTTAGCCAGGGGAACGATGGTAGCGGACCAGGTGGTGTCCGCATCCTTCACGAAGAAGGTCAGCGAACCGTTCGGATTCGAATAGGTATTCGAAACCAAGTCCAGGCTGAACATATAGGGCAGAACCGACGTGGCGTTGAACGAAACGCCGTTGGTGTAGGTGGTAGTGGCACCGCCGGTCACTTCGGTGTTGCTGTTATAGGCCCAGGTTCCGAGCGGGAAGTTGTTGATGCTCAGAGAGGCCGTGCCGCCGTTGACGACCGTGACACTCGAAGTCCGAGTAAAGCCGCTGGACAAAAGGGAACCCGGAGCAGCGGTGGTTCCAGGGCCTACCTGGGTGATCAGAACACCGGGGCTAGCCGGTTCCGAAAAGTTGTCGGTCAGGACGATGCTCGCGCCGGAAGCCACGAGGGCAACCGTAGAGAGCACCAATACTCCCAATACCTTTCTCATTACGTAATCCTCCTCCAAACGTTTGGTAAAAAGTCTTTGTGAGACTCCTGTACAGGTTACATTACCTTAGTCCAGGGATGGAACCTATCTTTCGATAGGTTCTTTGCTCACAAGTACTAGAGCTAGGGGGATCGGCGGAGTACTTTTCGGAGTGTTCTATCCTTTTGATTTCAAACTTGATCACTTGATTCGCCGGTACCCGCATGGGGATGCAGGGAGATCAGCCTGCGAGAGCGCGGGCGGCGTCGCAGGCATAGTACGTGAGGATCATGTCGGCTCCGGCTCTGCGGATGGCGGTGAGGGACTCGAGCATGGCGCGATGTTCGTCGATCCAGCCGTTCTGGGCGGCGGCTTTGATCATGGAAAACTCGCCGGAGACCTGGTAGGCGGCAAGTGGGAGGTCCCAGCGGTCGCGGGCCATGCGGACGATGTCAAGGTAGGGACCTGCAGGTTTTACCATGATCATGTCGGCGCCTTCCTCGATATCGAGGGCGATTTCGCGGAGGGCTTCGCGGGCGTTGGCGGGGTCCATCTGGTAGCTGCGGCGGTCGCCGAACTGGGGGGTGGATTCGGCGGCTTCGCGGAAGGGGCCGTAGAAGGAACTGGCGTACTTGGCGGCGTAGGAGAGGATGGGGAGGTTCGGGAAGCCGGAGGCGTCGAGGGCGGCGCGGATGGCGGCGACGCGGCCGTCCATCATGTCGGAGGGGGCGACGATGTCGGCGCCGGCGCGGGCGTGGGCGACCGCGGCTTCGGCGAGCCAGTTGAGGGTGGTGTCGTTGTCGACGTCGCCGTTGACGATTTTGCCGCAGTGGCCGTGGGAGGTGTATTCGCAGTTGCAGACGTCGGTGACGACGGTGAGGGCGGGGAGTTCGGCTTTGATGGCGCGGACGGCGCGGGGGACGATGCCGTCGGCGGCGCGGCCCTCGGTGGCCTCCTCGTCCTTGTGATCGGGGATGCCGAAGAGGATGACGCCGCCGACGCCGAGGGAGTGGCATTCGGCGCATTTTTCGAGGATGCCGTCGATGGACATCTGCGAGTTGCCGGGCATGGAGGAGATGGGGTTGTTGACGCCCTCTCCTTCCACGACGAAGAGGGGGAGGATGAAGTCGTCGGGGGCGAGCGCGGTTTCGCGGACGAGGCGGCGCATGGATTCGGAGGAGCGGAGGCGGCGGGGGCGGTGGATGGGGAAGGGCATCGAGCCCATTTTATCCCCGGAGCGATAATCGAGATTGTATGGCACGAGAGATGCGCCGGTCGGCGCGCACTTACATCGTCCGGGGCCGGGTGCAGGGTGTGGGCTACCGGTACTTCGCGCAGCAGTGGGCGGCGGAGATCGGGCTGTCGGGGTGGGTGAAGAACCTGGACGACGGGAACGTGGAAGTATACGCCTGCGGCACGGCGGCGCAACTGGACGAATATGCGGGGCGGCTGCGGCAGGGTCCGCGGTTTTCCGATGTGCGGGGCGTGGAAGAGCGCGAGGCGGCTGTGCAGTCTTTGTTACAATCGGATGGGTTCTCGATCAGGCATTGAGAACCACCGGGTTCTCGATCCGGGGTTGAGGACCACCGGGTTCTCAATCAGGCATTCAGAACCTCCCCCAAACAAGGCTCCACACATATGACAGATTTGAAGTCCCTGATCCGCGAAGTGCCGGATTTTCCCAAGCCTGGCATCAACTTTTACGACATCACGACGCTGCTCAAAGACCCGGCGGGCTGGCGGGCGACGATCGACGCGCTGAAGGTGCGATATGAGGGCACGGCGATCGACATCGTGGTGGGCGTGGAGGCGCGCGGATTCTTCTTTGCGCCGGCGATGGCGTATGCGCTGGGCGCGGGCTTTGTCCCGGTGCGGAAGCCGGGGAAACTGCCGGCGGAGACGGTGACGGTGGAATACGCGCTGGAGTATGGCACGGACCGGCTGCAGATGCACAAAGATGCCATCCAGACGGGGCAGAAGGTGCTGATCATCGACGACGTGCTGGCGACGGGCGGCACGGCGGCGGCAGTGGCGGAACTGGTGGAGAAGGTGGGCGGTACGGTGTTGGGTTTAGGCTTCCTGGTGGAGCTGGATTTCCTGAACGGCCGGAAGAAACTGGAAGGCCGCGAGGTCTTTTCGGTGCTGCACTACTAAAGCCGTGGCTACCCGCACTGCCACGCTGCCGGCGTTTGCGAAGGTCAATCTGAGTTTGAAAGTCCTCCACCGGCGGGGGGACGGTTTTCACGAGATCCGGAGTGTCTTTCAAACGATTGGGTTGAATGACACGATCTCGTTTGCGTTCACGGCGGGGCGGGGCTTGCAGATCGGGCTGGACGACGCGCTGGGGATCGAAGACAACCTGGTGGTGCGGGCGGCGCGGCTGTTCTGTGAGCGGATGGGGGTGCACGGGCGGCTGGCGATGAAGCTGGAGAAGCGGATTCCGATGGGTGGGGGGCTGGGCGGGGGGTCGAGCGACGCGGCGACGGTGCTGCTGGCGCTGCCGGCTCTGACGAAGAAAGCCTGTACGCTGGTGGAGTTGATGGAGATGGGGGCGGAATTGGGGTCGGACGTGCCGTTTTTCCTGACCGGGGGGACGGCGCTGGGTATCGGCCGGGGGGAGGAACTTTACCCGCTGCCGGAGGCGCCGGAGAGGCCGCTGCTGGTGCTGGCGCCAGCGATTCACGTCTCGACTCCGGCGGCGTACAAAGCTCTGGGGCGGGGGGCCGGGCCAGCGCCCCGGCCTGAATTGACTTCGCCGGGCGAGTTCCGTAAACTAAGTATTTTCCAGTCGTTTGTCTGGCAGGCGTATCTTGCGTCTGATGCGGAGAACGACTTCGAGGATGCCGTCTTTCAGCTTCATCCGGAGCTGAAGCGGTGGCAGAGAAAACTCGAACGGCTCGGGGCCCAGCCTGCGCGTCTCTCCGGCAGCGGGGCAGCACTCTTCGGGGTGTTTCCGGACCGGGCCAAGCTTCAGGGAGCCCTTCCGCAGTTTCGTACGGAGCCTCTCAAAGTTTTCTCCACAACCACGGTGACGCGCCGGCGGTTCCGCGCGCGCATCGTTAGCTGTCTGCGGGAGTTTGTCCAAGAGGATTCATGGCCGCCCCGAAGCTTGTGAAAGAGAGGAACGATCGTTTGAAGATACTGACCGGGAATGCCAACCCCGAGCTGGCGGAGGCGATCTGCCAGGAGTTGGGCATCTCCCTGGGCGGCGCGATCGTGAAGAATTTTTCCGACGGCGAAATCTGGGTTCAGATCGAAGAGAACGTGCGCGGTAACGACGTTTTCGTGGTGCAGCCGACGTGCACGCCGGTGGAGCGCAACCTGATGGAACTGATCCTGATGATTGACGCTCTGAAGCGCGCTTCGGCGGACCGGATCACGGCGGTGCTGCCGTATTACGGCTATGCGCGGCAAGACCGCAAGGACCGCTCGCGAGTGCCGATCTCGGCCAAAGTAGTGGCGGCGATGCTGGAGCGGGCGGGGGCGGACCGGATTCTGTCTCTGGACCTGCACGCTGCGCAGATCCAGGGATTTTTCGACATTCCGGTGGATCACCTGTTTTCGTCGCCGGTGATGATCGAGCATTTCCGGACGACGCACGATCTGGAGAAGTTGATTGTGGTGTCGCCGGACGCCGGGGGCGTGGAGCGGGCGCGGGCGTTTGCCAAGCGTCTGGAAGTGCCTTTGGCGATCATCGATAAGCGGCGCGAGCAGCCGAACGTGGCCGAGGTGATGCACATCATCGGCGAGGTGGACGGGCTGGAGTGCCTGATCATCGACGACCTGATCGACACCGCGGGCACGCTGGTGAAGGCGAGCGAGGCGCTGCTGGCCGCGGGAGCGGCGAGTGTGACGGCCTGCGCGACGCATGCAGTTCTCTCTGGTCCCGCCGTGGACCGCATTTCGCAGTCCCGGCTGAAGGAAGTTGTTTTTTCGGACTCGATCCCGCTTCGTCCGGAGGCGCAGGCCTGCGGCAAGATCAGGGTGCTGTCGGTGGCGTGGCTTTTGGCGCGCGCCATCCAGAGCATCCACGAGGAGACGTCCGTCAGTTCTTTGTTTGTTTGAAGCGATAGGAGCTAATCATGAGGAAGGACATCACCATTGCCGCCGAACCGCGCGCCACGCGGGGGAAGAACGAGGCCCGGCGGCTGCGGGTTGCAATGAAGATTCCCGCCGTGGTGTACGGCACGGGTAAGGATCCGGTGGCCGTGAGCGTGAGCCCGAAGGAAGTGAACAAGATTCTGCACTCCTCCTCGGGCGTGAACACGATCTTCAACCTGGACATCGAGGGCGTGGAAAATTCGCCCGTGATGGTGGTTGACTGGCAGCACCATCCGGTGAAGAACAATCTGCTGCACGTGGACATGAAGCGGATCGACCTGGCGAAGCGCCTGACGGTGAAGATCCCGGTGCACACGACCGGCGATCCGATCGGCGTGAAGCAGCAGGGCGGTTTGTACGAACTCATCACGCGCGAAATCATGGTGGAGTGTCTGCCGGACGAGATTCCGGAGAACTTCACGGTGAACGTGGCGGAGATGACGATCGGGCAGAGCCTGCGCGCGAGCCAGGTGGAGTTGAGCGGCTCGATGAAGCTGGTGAGCCCGGCGGAGCAGGTGATCTCGCACGTGATCGCGGTTCGCGGCTCGGCCGACGAGGCTGCCGAAGGCGAAGCCGGCGCGAAGCCCGCGGAGCCCGAAGTGGTGAAGAAGGGCAAGAAGGAAGAAGAGGGCGCGGAGAAGAAGAAGTAGTCTCCCGCTCCGGTCAGGCCCGAGCCGAAGGCAGAGAGTGAGCGATGCCGGAAGCAGAGATTCTGGTGGTAGGGCTCGGCAATCCGGGCCCTGAGTACGAAGCGACGCCTCACAATCTCGGCTTTTTGACGGTGGACCGGCTGGCCGCGCGGCACTCGATTCGAGTGAGCCGCCTGGAATGCCGGGCGCTGGTAGGCGAGGGCCGGGTTGAGGGCAGGCCGGCGATGCTGGCCAAGCCGCAGACGTTCATGAATTTGAGCGGGCAGTCGGTAAAAGGACTGCTCGAGAAGTACGGCCTGAAGCCGGATCAGTTGGTGGTCGTTTACGACGAGTTGGATTTGCCGTGGACGCAACTGAGGGTCCGGCCGAAGGGATCGGCCGCCGGGCACAACGGGATGAAAGACATCATCCGGTGTTTGGGGACCGATGAGTTTGCCCGGCTGAGGCTGGGCATCCATCCGGGACATCCGGTCCGGGATGGCGCGAAGTTCGTGCTCGCTCCGTTCAAGAGCGGGCAGAAGAAGGAGTTGGATGAGCTGTTGGATGCGGCAAGCACGGCAGTGGAGTCCATCATCGCTGAGGGCGTCGAAAAGGCCATGGCGGCTCACAACCGCCGCGCCCAGGGCTTAACAAGAGAGGAAGAATGAGGATCTACGAAGAGCTGTTTATCGTTCGTCCCGACACGCCGGAAGAAGAGATCGATGCTTACATCGAGCAGGTCAAGGGCGTTGTCACCGCGGGCGGCGGCAAGGTAGAGAAGGTAGACAAGTGGGGCGTGCGGAAGCTCGCCTACCGCGTGGAAAAGCGTTCGGAGGGATTCTACATCCTGATCCAGTTCGACGCTGCTCCGACCGTGGTGAAGGAAGTGGAACGCCGGATGCGCGTCACCGACATGGTGATGAAGTGGATCACCGTGCGCATCGACGAGAAGCTGAAGAAGCTGGAGAAGCGCACAAAACAGAGAGAGAAGCGCGCCAAGCGGCGTCCGCCGGTCGAGCGTCCGACGCCCGCCGCGTCGGCTCCGGCCGCGCCGGCCGCTCCCGTGCCGGCCGCTCCGGTGCCCGGCGCTCCGGCGGTGGCGGAAGCGGCTCCTGCCGCGGCTCCGGCGCCTGCTCCGGCAGCGGCGCCCGCAGAGACTCAGGAATAGGTAAAGGAGGCATCAGAAAACACCATGGCTGAACAAAAAGGTGGACGCCCCATCGCCGCTTCCCAGAGACCGACGGGTGGCGACAAGACGATTGCGACGGGCAAGCGCCAGTACTTCCGCCGCAAGAAGGTCGACCGGATCTGTATTGAGAAGATCGACTACATCGATTACAAGGACATCAAGCTGCTGCAGCAGTTCATCACCGAGCGGGGCAAGATTGTGCCGCGCCGCATTTCGGGGTTGAACGCGCAGAATCAGCGCCGGATCACCGAGGCCATCAAGCTGGCCCGCAACATCGCGCTGCTGCCCTTCGCCGGCGGCGTCGAGAGGGAGAGATAAACATGGAAGTCATTCTGCGCGAAGATGTCGAAAAGCTGGGAAGCCGCGGCGAAGTAGTCAAGGTTGCCGCGGGCTATGCCAGGAACTTCCTGCTGCCGAAGCGGCTGGCGGTTCCGGCTACCGACAGCAACAAGAAGATCGTGGAGCAGGAGCGGCAAGCCGCGCTGCGCCGCGAGGCCAAGGAGAAGTCGTCGGCGGAAGAGCTCGGCAAGATGCTCTCAGCTGTGACTCTCACCACCACGCAGAAGGCCGGTGAAGCCGACGTACTGTTCGGTTCCGTCACGGCGAAGGACATCGCCGAGATGCTGGAGAAGCAGGGCTATCAGATCGATCGCAAGAAGATCCACATGGAAGCGCCGATCAAGAGCCTGGGCGAGCACAAGGTGGCCATCAAGCTGCACCGCGAGGTGTCGGCCGAGGTCACTGTGGTGGTTAACAAAGAAGAAGAAGCCCAGTAAACTGGATTTCAGAGGGAAGGGGGGCGCACCGCAGTGTGTCCCCCTTTCGTGTGTCTAGAGGCCTGTCTTTATGCCAATCCTGCCCGACCAATTCGCATCCACCCCGATTCTGACGCTGCTGGAAGAGGCCGAACAGGGCCTGATCGGTTTCGACCGGCGGCTGATTGCAGCTCTGCTCGAGCGCAGGGAGGAGACTCTCGACGCGCTGGAGCGGCTGTTGCAGGCACCGCAAAGGGACCGGCTGCTGGATCTGACCGAACAGGCATTCGACCTGTACCGAGAGTTCCGTTCGCCACGGGCGCTGCCGTTCTACATTGAGCTGCTGCGGAAGCGCCAGGGCGACATGATTCCGGATGAGCTGATGGAGGCGTTCACCGACATCGGCGCGCCGGCGGTGGAGCCGATTCTGGAACTGCACGCCAAGGTGAGCGAGGACGACCGTCCGGACCTGGTGTTTCTGCTTTCGACGCTGGGCGTGCACGATGCGCGCATCCAGGCGCTGATCGAGCAGACGATTGCGGCGGACCACTATGAAGGCGCGCTATGCGCGGGGCTGTACGGAGATCCGGCGCTGCGGGCGGCGGTGCAGGCGGCGCTGGACGCGGGGGTGAAGTCGGCCGAGGAGCAGAAGGTTCTGGAGGAGTGTATCAAATCGCTGGGTGCGCCGAAGGAGCCCCACGAGCCGCAGCCGTACGGGATGCTGGAGCAGTATCCGGAGAAGTCGACGCCGCTGTTCGACCAGATGGATCCGGAAAACGTGCTGAAGTTCTTCGAGTGCGGGGAGAAGGAATACCGCGCGCGGGCGGCGATGAGCTTCACGGACGACGACTATCCGGACGAGATCCGGGACAAGCTGATGGGCCTGGCGACGGGCGACCCGGAGACGCTGGTGCGGGGCGCGGCGCTGCGGGCGCTGGGCGAACGGATTCACGAAGAGCCGGTCCGCGACCTGCTGGTGCGGGTGCTGGAGACGAAGAGCGAATCGGAAGCGGAACGGGAAGAGTGGCTGGGGGCGCTGATCGGGCTGGCGGGCGCGACGGCGGAGCCGGAGGTGCACGACGCGCTGCTGGAGGCCTACGGGCGGGAGGATTGCCGGGCGGCGGCGCTGCAGACGATGTGGCGGTCACTGGATCCGAGATACCGGAAGTACTTCGGGCCGAACCTGAAGAGCGAGGATTTCGACGTTCGCCGGCAGGCGATCCAGGGGGTGGGCGCGTATCCGCTGCCGGACCTGGCGTTCGAGCTGATTCCGCTGCTGCAGGATGAAGAGGTGCGTGACGAGGCCCTGTTTTCGTATGCGCTGGCGGTGCGGCACAGCACGACGCCGAAGAGCGTGAACCGGCTGTTCGAGATGATCGACGAGAAGGCCGGCGGCCTGACCGACGACGAAGAAGAGACGGTGGCGGTGGCGCTGGACCGGCGGCTGGAGCGGGAGGGTTACGAACCGGTTTACTACCCGCAGGAAGAGCACGATCACGAGCACGAGGCTGAAGCGGCGCCGCCGGTGGTGGAGCAGGCGAAGAGCGAGAAGATCGGGCGCAACGATCCCTGCCCGTGCGGGAGAGGCAAGAAGTACAAGAAGTGCTGCGGGGCGAACTGAGGGTGGCCTGAGGCTGCAAACAACCCAGGTTCGTTCTGTTTGACAGGCTTCTCACGGGGAAGACATCGGGCTGTCATCGAGTCCCTGCAATCTGGGAGCGATGACCAGGACGTCGATTCATTTTGAGATACCGGCCGCCGGGGCGTGGCGCACCGGGGTTTCGCTGCACAGCCACACCTCCCATTCCAAGGAGAGTTTCGAATTCGTCTACCGCCTGGCGGCCTGCGTTCCGGACGGGGCCACCGTGCTGGGGCGTTACGAGGCGCACTACCGGCGCGCGAACAGGCGCGAGTTGAGCCAACTCGACGCGTGGTGGACTCCACCGCTGGGCCCGCGCGAAGCGCTGGCGGTGGAGCGGGAGCAGATCGAGGCGCTGGGCCCGCTGGCGCTGGTTTCGATCACGGATCACGACAACATCGAGGCGCCCCTGCTGCTGCGCATGCTGAGCGAGGGGCGAGAGGTGCCGATCAGCGTGGAGTGGACCGTGCCGTTCCGCGGGACGGTGTTTCATCTCGGCGTTCACAACATGGGGCCGCGGCGGGCGCGGGTGAAGATGGAGGCACTGGGGCGCTTCACGGCGGGCGGCGCGGAGCCCGAACTGCGAGGCCTGCTGGACTGGCTGGGGGAGGACGAGCAGACGCTGATCGTGTTCAACCATCCGTATTGGGACGAAAAGTGCAAGGGCCAACAGTTTCACGCCTCCGTGGCCGCGGAGTTTCTATCGGCTTACAGGCCCTGGCTGCACGCGCTGGAGTTGAACGGGCTGCGCCCGTGGGCGGAGAACCTGCGCGCGTTGGAGACGGCAGAAGCCGCGGGGCTGCCGGCCGTTTCGGGCGGAGACCGCCACGGCTGTGAGCCAAACGCGCTGCTGAATCTGACCATGGCGCGGACATTCGCCGAGTTTGTGGAAGTGATCCGACACGACCAGCGGAGCGACATTCTGGTGATGCCGCAGTACCGGGAGCCGATGGCGGGGCGGGTGCTGACGGCGGTGGGAGACGTGATGCGGGACGACGAAGGGCATATGCACGGCTGGACGAGATGGAGCGGCCGGGTGTTCTACCGCAACGCTGAGGGAACGGCGGTGCCGCTGAGTGCGGCGCTGGAGCGGGGCAGGGAACCGCTGGTGCTGCGGCTGGCGCTGGCGGCGGCGCGAGCGCTGAATCACGGAAGGGTGTAGACGGCGGTCCGGCAACTGATGCAACCGGCGTGGGAGCTGCCGCTGTAATCGGGTGGCGGGCGCGGCGATAGAATGGAAAGCGGGATGCGAATCGCGATCTTCCTGCTCACCGCCCTTCTCTGCCAGGCGCAAGACAAGGGGCCCGAGGCTGCCCGGCGCGTGATTGACGACGCTGTGAAGGCCCTGGGCGGAGATGCGTTTCTGAATATGAAAGACCGGGTGGAGGAAGGGCGGTCGTACAGCTTCTACAACGAGAAACTGTCCGGCATGAGCAGGGCCAAGATGTACATCCGGTATCTGACGCGGCCGGAGCCGATGCAGCCGGAATTCTATGGGATTCGCGAGCGGCGGGCGTTCGGGAAGAAGGAAGACGTCTACATCGTCTACAACGAGACGGGCGGATTCGAGATCACCTACCGGGGGGCGAAGCCGCTGCCGGCGGAGACGGTGTCGCAGTATAAGGAGTCGCTGATGCACAACGTGCTGTACACGCTGCGGATGCGGCTGGGCGAGCCGGGGCTGACGTTCGATTGGGCCGGGACGGACGTGAACGAGAACATGCCGTGCAACGTGGTGGATATCGTGGACGGGGCGAACCGGGTGACGAAGGTGTGGTTCCACCAGTCGACGAAGCTGCCGGTGCGGCAGATGTGGGAGCACCGCGATCCGAAGACGAAGTACCGGCAGGATGAGATTACGATCTTCGACAAGTACCGGGACATCGGCGGCGGCATCATGTGGCCGTACGTGGTGCGGCGGGAGCGCAACGGCGAGCGGAATTACGAGATGTACGCGGACTCCATTGTGGTGAACCAGAGCCTGGGCGATGAGCTGTTCACGATCCAGGGCGACATCCAGGTGCGCGAGGAGAAGAGCAGCAACGTGAAGCCGGGCCGGAAGTAGGGGGCAGACTTGGCTGGCACGCTGTACATCGTCGCGACACCGATCGGCAACCTGGGGGACATGACTTTCCGGGCGGTGGAGGTGCTGAAGAGCGTGAGCCGGATCGCGTGCGAAGACACGCGGCAGACGCGCAAGCTGCTGGACCATTTCGGCATTGGAACGCCGATGGTCAGCTATCACGAGCACAACGAGGCGGAGCGGGCGGCGGAGTTGATCGGGATACTGGAAGACGGCGCGGACCTGGCGCTGGTGACGGACGCGGGGACGCCGCTGGTGTCGGATCCGGGCTTCCGATTGGTGCGGGCGGCGGTGGGGCAGGGCATTCGAGTGGTGCCTGTGCCGGGAGTGTCGGCGGTGATCACGGCGCTGTCGGCGGCGGGCCTGCCGAGCGATGCGTTTCGATTCTGCGGGTTCTTTCCGCGCAAGCAGGGCGAGCGGCGGCGATTGCTGGAAGCGCTGGCGGGGGACGAATCGACGCTGGCGTTCTATGAGGCGCCGCACCGGATTGTGGAGTCGTTGCGCGACATCGAGGAGACGATGGGCGACCCGCCGGTGGTGCTGGCGCGCGAGCTGACCAAGCTGCATGAGGAGTTTCTCCGCGGGAGAGCTTCCGAGGTGCGCGCGGCGTTGGAGAGCCGGGATGCGATTCGGGGAGAGATGACGGTTCTGATCGGCAAGCGGGACCGCGTGACGAATCCGGTGGAGACGATCGAGCAGCATGTGCTGCGGCTGGAAGGGTCGGGGTTGACGCGCATGGATGCCATCAAGGCTGCGGCGAAGGAACGGGGATTGCCGAAGCGCGAAGTGTATAAGCTTTTTGAACGCGACTAGCCGCCGGCTGGAGCGCTGACGCGGTCATTTTGAGCATCGGCTCCGGCTCCGCAGACATCTATGAAGACGTAGGCTGGAGTCCCGGCCTGCGCTGATCTTCCGGAACGTCTTCCGGTGTCCCCCTCATCAAAAACATGAAGCATTCCAATTCGGAGTCCTCCTTGTATCACGGTGTCCACCCCTGGGAGAGACTCAAGCAGTGGTTGCGCCTGGAATCGACGGAAATCTGGGTGGCGGTGGTCTACACGGCGGCCACGGGCCTGGTCTCCTTGGCGCTGCCGGTGGCGGTGCAGGCGGTGGTGAATACGGTGGCGTTTGGCACGCTGCTGCAGCCGCTGGTGGTGCTGACGCTGCTGGTATTTGTCGCGCTGTGTTTCGTGACCTTGCTCAATGCGTGCCGGCACTGGGTGGTGGAGCTGATCCAGCGGCGCATCTTCGTGCGGTTGGCGGGTAATGTTTCTGAGAAGCTGGTGCGGGTGGAGCCGGATGCGCTGGCGGCGTACCAGGGTCCGGAGCTGGTGAACCGGTTTCTGGAAGTGGTGGTGGTGCAGAAGGCCGGAGCGGGGCTGCTGCTGGATGGGTTGACGGTGGTGGTGCAGACCGTGATCGGCATGATTCTGCTGGGCGTGTACCATCCGTTCCTGTTGGCGTTCGACGTGCTGCTGGTACTGTCGATCGTGATTGTGCTGTTTCCGCTGGGCGCGGGCGCCATCCCGACGAGCGTGAAAGAGAGCAAGGCGAAGTACGCGCTGGTGGCGTGGCTGGAAGAGGTGGCGCGGCATCAGATCGCGTTCAAGACCAAGGCCGGCGCGGAGCTGGCGTGGGCGAAGAGCAACCTGCTGGTGGGCGAGTATCTGAAATATCGCGGCAAGCACTTCCGGGTGCTGATGCGGCAGATCGTAGGCAGCTACACGCTGCAAGCGCTGGCCAGCGCGACGCTGCTGGGCGTGGGCGGCTGGTTGGTGATCAGCCGCCAGATGACGCTGGGGCAACTGGTGGCGGCCGAGATTGTGGTGGCGCTGGTGGTGAACGGGTTCACGAAGTTCGGCAAGCACCTGGAGAGCTTTTACGACCTGATGGCGTCGGTGGATAAGCTGGGCTACCTGACAGACCTGCCGACGGAGCGGGAGACGGGCTCGGGATTGCCGGTGAAGGCGGAGGGTATTGCGGTGACGTTCCGCGACGCGGGGATCCATGCGGGCGACCGCGGCATGATTCTGGAGCGCATCAATCTGCGGTTGGAAGCGAATGCGCGCGTGGCGCTGGTAGGGGGCATCGGGACAGGCAAGAGCACGCTGCTGGATGTGATTTACGGGCTGCGGGAACCGCGGCACGGGTATGTGGAGATCGATGGGCGGGACTTGAGGGAAGTGAAGCTGGGCGAGTTGCGCAGCCAGGTGGTGCTGGTGCGCGAGCCGGAGATCTTCGAAGGCACGGTGCTGGAGAACCTGCAGCTCGGCAACGTTTCGATGACATTGGAACAGGCGCGGCAGGCGCTGGAACAGGTGGGCCTGCTGGACCGGGTGATGAGGCTGCCGAACGGGATTCAGACGCAGCTATTCACGGGGGGCCTGCCGCTATCGCCGGGGCGGCGTGTTCAGCTCGAGATTGCACGGGCTCTGGCGTGCGAACCGCGGCTGCTGATTCTGGACGAGTGCCTGGATTGGCTGGACGACCTGGAGGAGCGCGAGGCCCTGCTGGATTTCCTCTTTGATCCGGCCAGAGGGTGGACGCTGATCGTCGCCAGCCACAGCCCGGAGATTCTGGCGCGCTGCTCGAGGGTGCTGGAGATCAGGAAGAACACGGTGGTGGAGGTGCAGCGATGAGTTCGCGTGTATTGCCGGCGATGGAGTTGGTTGGCAGCGGGCGTCCGGTGCGTGTGTTGGCGTGGATCCTGATGGCGCTGCTGGCGGTGGTGGCGTTGGGTTTGGTGTTGACGCCTTGGCAGCAGAGCGTATCGGGGATGGGTCAGGTGTCAGCGCTGACGCCGCTGGAGCGGCAGCAGACGTTGAGCGCGCCCGTGGAAGGCAGGGTGCTGCAGTGGCACGTGACCGAGGGGTCGAAGGTGAAGAAGGGCGACCTCATTGTCGAACTGACGGACAACGATCCGTTGATTCTGGATCGCATCCGAAACGAACGCGCCGCCATCGAAGAGCGGCGGATCAACGCGCAGGGGCGGGTGACTGCCCACGAAGACCGCCTGGACAGGCTGGAAGACTCGCGCGTGAACGCAATCAGCGCTGCCCGGAGCCGCGTGCAGATGGCCGTAGACCGGATCGCGCAATCCGAGCAGGCGCTGACTGCTTCTGAAGAGCGGCTGACCGCGGCCAGGCTGAACATCGAGCGCCAGAAGAGCCTGCTGAAGAGCGGGCTGACGAGCCAGCGGACGGTGGAACTGGCGCAGCAGGAGTATGCAACGGCGGAGGCGGAAGTGCGGCGCGCGAAAGCGGCGCTGAGCGCGGCCCGCAACGAGAAGCAGGCGATTGACGACGATTTGAAGAAGGTGACCGCGGACGCGGAGGCGGCGGTGCAGGGCGAGCGCGCGACGCTGAACGCGGCGCGGGCGGAGGTGTCGAGCATTCGAGCCGAGATCGAGCGGATCAACTCGCGGCTGGCGAAGCAGCAGACGCTGAACATCTATGCGCCGCGCGACGGCACGGTGCTGAGGCTGCTGGCGCAGCCAAACAGTGAGTTGCTGAAGAGCGGCGAGCCGGTGGTGCAGTTTGTGCCGGACGCCTACGATCCGACGGTGGAACTGTGGCTGAGCGGGAACGATATGCCGCTGGTGCACGCGGGCGATCCGGTGCGGCTGCAGTTCAACGGCTGGCCGGCGATCCAGTTTGTGGGCTGGCCGTCGGTGGCCGTGGGTACGTTCGGAGGGAAGGTGCAGATCGTGGACGCGACGGACACGAAGGAAGGGAAGTTCCGCGTGCTGGTGGTGCCGGACGGGAAGGACGATGCCTGGCCTTCGTCGAACTACCTGCGGCAGGGCGTGCAGGCGAAGGGCTGGGTACTGCTGAGGCAGGTGCCGCTGGGCTGGGAGTTGTGGCGCCGGTTCAACGGATTCCCGCCGATCATCGCCGAAGACGAGACGGGAGTGAAGGGCGCGAAGGAGAAGAAGAAGTGAGAGGCGCATGGTGGTTGATGACGCTGCTGCCGCTGGCGGCGTCCGGGCAGCAGCAGTCCGTTGCGCCGATGAAACTGGAAGATGTACTGGCGTCCGTGGAGAAGCACTATCCGCCGCTGCTGATCGCGCTGCAGGACAAGGTGGTGGCCGACGCCGATGTGACGGCGGCCGAGGGCAAGTTCGACCTTGCGCTGAAAGGCGGCTATGACGGCGACTATCTGGGCAATTACCGGAACGACGTCTACCGCGCGGGGGTGGAGCAGTATTCGCAGTTTCAGGGCATGCAGTACTTCGCGGGCTACTCGCTGGGACAGGGCTCGTTCCCATCGTACGAGGGCAAGCAGAAGACGGACGCGTCCGGCGAGTACAAGGTGGGGATGAAGATGCCGGTGTTTCGCGACCGGGAGACCGACTCGCGCCGGGCGGACCTGAAGAAGGCGGTGATCGGGCGGCGCATTGCGGAGTTGGGCGTGGACCAGCAGCGGCTGCTGATCGTGCAGCTCGCCACGCGGCGCTACTACGACTGGATTGCGGCCGGGCGGCGCTTCGAGATCGCGCGCGGCGTGCTGAAGACAGCGGAGGCGCGCGACGCGCAGCTCAAAGAGGCCGCGAGGCTGGGCCAGATTCCGGCGATCGACGTGACGGACAACCAGAAGGCGATTCGCACGCGGCGGGCGCAGGTGATTGAAGCGGAGCGGGGCCTGATGCAGGCGGCGATCGAGCTGTCGCTGTACTACCGCAATGCCGAGGGGCAGCCCCTGCTGCCGCCGGCGCAGATGCTGCCCGGGGCCTTCCCGGGCATGCAGACGATCGAGGCCAGCCGCTTACAGGACGACATCGATCTGGCCATCAAGCGACGGCCGGAGATCCGCCGCTTTCAGGAGCAGCGCGGGCAGGTGGAGGTGGACCGCAAGCTGGCGCAGAACCAGTTGCTGCCGGGCGTGGACGTGGTGTTGAGCTACACGCGGCAGACGGGCGAGAGGGAAGTGGCGCGCGGGCCCAACGACCTGGTGGCGGCGCTGGTGTTCGACATGCCGGCGCAGCGGCGCGCGGCGAAGGGGAAAGAGCGGTCCGCGCTGGCCAGGATCGAGCAGTTCGACCAGCGCGAGCGATTTGCGCGCGATCAGGTAACGGCGGAGGTGCGGGATGCCTATTCGGCCTTGCAGGCGGCCTACGAGCGGGCCAAGGTGCTGCGCGAAGAGGTGGAGATTACGGAGCAACTGGAGACCGCCGAGCGTGTGCGCTTTGAGCTGGGCGAGGGCACTCTGTTCCTCGTGAACCTGCGCGAGCAGGCCACTTTCGACACCGCCTTGCGGGAAGTGGCGGCGGTGAACGAGTACTTCCGGGCGCTGGCTTTGTATGATTTTTCCGTGGCTGAGGCGCTGCGCAGGAAGTAACGGGCCTGATAGTCTCTCCTCATGGAAGGACTGTTGCTGGCGGCGCTGGTGGTGGCATCGAACTTCGAGGGTGGGAGTGTGGGCAAGGTGGAGCAGGTGGCGGCGAATCACCTGCGCTGTGCGGTGAAAGGGCAAGCCGACGCCAACCACCGCAACCGTCAGGCGAACTGGTATTTCTTCCGCATCGACGGGTTGAAGCGGGAGCCCGTGCGGATCGACTTCACGGAGCTGTCAGGCGAGTACAACTTCAAGCCTGGTTCGCATGCGGTGACGGCGGGCACGCGGCCGGTGTACAGCTACGACCGCAAGACGTGGCGGCACTTCGCGGACGATCAGGTGACCTGGGACGAAGCGGCGACGGTGCTGACGGTGCGGTTCCGGCCGGAGGGAGATCAGGTGTGGATCGCGCACACGCAGCCGTATCTGCGAGAGGATCTGCAGCGGTTGCTGGAGTTGCGGCATCCACATCTGAGTGTCTCCACCATCGCGCGCTCGGCGCACGGGCGGGAGGTTCCGCTGCTGACGATCACGGATGCGGCCGCCGGCGAGAGAGACAAGCGCAGCATCTGGGTGATGGCGCGGCAGCATGCCTGGGAGACGGGCACGAGCTATGTGGCGGATGGGCTGGTGCGGTTCCTGTTGTCGAATGCGGAGGCGGCGCGGCGGCTGCGGCGGGAGAACGTGTTCCAGGTGATTCCGATTTTCGATACCGATGGGGTGGCCGAGGGCGCGGTGCGGTTCAACGTGAACGGCTATGACAACAACCGCAATTGGGACACAGCCGATGCGGAGAAGACGCCGGAGATCTTCGCGGTGCGGCGGGCGCTGGAGCAGGCGGGGCGGATCGATCTGTTTCTGGCGCTGCACAATACTGAGTCGGCCGATTATGTGGACGGGCCGGCGGACGCGGTGGCGGCGGAACTGGTGCGTGGATTGAGGGCTGGGACCGATTTTCTGGATGCGGCGTCGCCGCGCGCGGTGACGCCGCGGGAGTCCATCGATCCGGGGCGCATGACGGTGAACCAGTACTTGTACTATCAGCAGAAGGTGCGCGCGTACCTGATGGAACTGCGCGTGGAGCGCCACCCGGCGTTGGGCCGGCCGCGGACGGCGGCGGATTTCTCGTCATTCGGCGCCGGGCTGGCCAGGAGCCTGGCCGCCGCGGTATCGGGGACTGGAGGTAAACCATGAAGGCTCACGAGATGGATCCGTATGAAGGCCTGTGGCAAGGCTACGCGGGAGAGTGGCTGCACGTAGCGCGGCATCTCACCGCGCTGGCGGAGGCCATCCCGGAGCACCGGTATGGGTGGCGGCCGGCGGAGGAGAGCCGCTCAGTGAGCGAGGCGATCAACCACATCACGCTGGCCAACTTCTATCTGCTGCATTTTGCGGGGGAGGCCCTGCCGGCTGAACTCGACTGGAAGCAGATGGAGAAGGCGGTGACGGCCAAGGAAGAGGTGCTGGGGTGGCTGCGGCGCTCGCTGGCGGCAGTGGATGCGGCGAGGACAGTGGCGACTCCGGAGGGGCTGGCGGCGGAGCGGACGATTCTGGGGCGCGCGGCCACGGTGGATGGGATCCATCTGCGGATTCTGGTGCACGCCAACGAGCACCTGGGGCAGTTGGTGGCCTATGCGCGCTGCATTGGAATTGTGCCACCCTGGTCCTCATCACAATAAGAACCGATCACCCGGAGGGAATGGACTCATGAGACAGTTCGTTACGGCAGGAGCGGCCCTGCTTGCTTGCCTTGCGCCCGCCCTGATGGGCGCTGACGCGCCGCCGAAGATCGAAGAGATCCGCGGGAAGAGCATCCTGCTATTCACGCCGCATCCGGACGACGACGCGTTCTGCTGCGGCGGCACGCTGGCACTGCTGGCGAAGAACGGGAACACGGTGCGGATCGTCATCTACACGAACGACGACAAGGGCTCCTATGACCTGGAGATGACGGGCGAGCGGCTGGCGCGCATCCGGAAGGCGGAGGAGGAAGAGGGCAATCGGATTCTCGGCATTCCGAAGGAAAACATCCTGTGGCTGGGCCATCACGACGGGCTGCTGGAGTATGTCGATGCGCGGCGGCTGGTGGAGCAGGCGACGGAGGTGATCCGGCGCTACCGGCCGGACATCGTGATGACGGTGGACCCGGGCGCGGAGTACGTGCGCTGGCACAAGACGGATCACCGCATGGCGGCGATGAACACTCTGGACGCGATTCGCGCGGCGGAGTTTCACCTATACTTCCCGAATCAGCGGCTGCAGCAGGGGTTGGAGCCGTGGAAGGTGCCGGCGATGCTGTTTTTCTATGTGACGGAGAGAGACGCCAATGTGTGGGTGAACATCGACTCCGTGATGGACAAGAAAGAAGCGGCGGGTCTGGCGCACGTGAGCCAGTGGGAGCCGGCGATGCACAAGTACCGCCCGGACTGGACGCCGGCCGACAAGGAGAAGGCGCGCGCCGAGTTGCACACGATCATCCAGCGGAAGAACGGCCACTGGGTGGAGGCCTTCCGCTGGGCTACTGAGTTCAACCAGTACTAGACTTTGAGATACCAGCCCTTGCGGTGCATGGCCCAGGCGAAGCAGAAGACGAAGAGCGTGTAGGCCACCGCATAGAGGGCGGAAGCCATGTGGGGGGATGCGAGCGGCACGAAGACGGCCTGATAGATCGCCTTCTGCCAGTGCGTGAGGTCGAGGATGGAGGAGAGCAGTTCGGCGAACATGTAGACGGCGATGGCGTTCATGCCGAAGATGATGAAGGGCCTGGCCCAGCGGCGGTAGCCGAGGTGGTCGACGAACCAGAGGGAGAGGGCGAACATCACGAAGTCGAGGCCGCCCATGAAGAGGGCGAAAGAACTGGTCCAGAGTTTCTTGTTGATGGGCAGCCAGGCGTCGCAGACGAGACCGGCGGCGATGAGGAGATTGCCGGCGACGAACATCCAGACGACGCGTTCCTGGAGGTCCTTCTTCATGCGGAGGATGTGGCCGGCCATAACGCCGAGCAGGGCGGTGGCGAGGGCGGGGATGGTGCTGACGATGCCTTCGGGATCCCAGGTTTGGGTGTGGCGGTAGTTGTGGCTGCCGAGGACGATGCGATCGACGTAATGGGCGAGGTTGCCTTCGACGTCGAGGCGGCCGGGCCCGTAGCCGGGTACAGGCACTAGCGTCATCAACATCCAATAAGACGCGAGGAGGCCGGCGATCCAGAGGACCTGCCCGCGGATCTTCGTGGTGAGGTAGATGGCCGACGCCAGCAGGTAGCAGATGGCGATCCGCTGCAGCACGCCGAGGAGGCGCATGGTGGGGAGGTGGAAGTAGGGGAAGGCGTAGACGATGAGACCGAGCCCGTAGATAATGGCGGCGCGGCGGACGACGTTGCGGAAGAGTTCCAGCCTGGATGCGCCCGCGGAGACGCGCTTGGCGAGCGAGAGCGTGATGGCGACGCCGACGATCCAGAGGAACGAGGGGAACACGACGTCTGTGAGGGTCCAGCCGTGCCACTCGGCGTGTTCGAGCGGACCGTAGACATGGGCGCCGTCGCCGGCATCGTTCACGAGGACCATGAGGGCGATGGTTGCGCCGCGGAAAGCGTCGAGGGAGACGAGGCGGGAAGAGGTGGATTCGGCCATGGTTATTCGTAGCGCAGGGTTTCGACGGGCGTGATGGCGGTGGCGGCGCGGGCCGGATACAAGCTTGCCAGAAATGCGACGCCGAGTGCAGCCGCGGCGATCCAAAGGGCGTCCGCGGGGCGCGGTTCAAAGGGCACGTAGGAGAGAGAGTAGATCTCTTCATCCAGGGCGATCCAATGGAAGTGGCCGGCGAGGTAGCTGAGGGTATATCCGGCGACGAGGCCGAGAGCGACACCGGCGGTGGCGATCATGAGGCCTTGCGTGACGAAAATACGGGCGATTTGCTGGCGGCGGGCGCCCATGGAGAGGAGCACGGCGATGTCGCGGCGCTTCTCCATGACGCTCATGAAGAGGGCGGTGAGGATGTTGAGCGCGGCGACGAGCTGGATGAGCGAGATGGTGACCAGCGAGACGGCGCGTTCCATCTTGAGGGCGTTGAGCAACTGGCGGTTCTGCTCCATCCAGTGCGTGGCGCCGAGGCCCGGGCCGGCGGCAGCTTCGGCTGCTTTGGCGACATCGGGGGCCGCTTCCACGTCGTCGAGCTTGAGCTCGATGGCGTTGACGACGTCGGGCGTGGCAAAGACGCGCTGGGCGTTTTCGACGGTGGTGAAGGCGAACTGGTTGTCCAGGTCGTAGAAGCCCGATTCGTAAAGGGCCGCGACGCGGAAGCGGAACTCCTTGGGGCGAATGCCGAAGGGGCTCATCTCGCCCTGAGGGGAGAGGAGGCGGACGACATCGCCGGGGCGCATGCCGATGCGGCGGGCGAGCTGCGAGCCGAGGATGACGCCGGGCAGGCCGCGCTGGTCCTCGAGATTCGAGACGCTGCCCGCTCTGATGTGGGCGGAGAACTCAGCGGAGTTCAGACGCATGCCCTTGAGGGTGGCTTCGGCGGACTGCATCGGGCCGGAGGCCATCACCTTGCCGTAGAGCGCTGGGGAGGACTCACGCACGCCGCGCAGCTTGGCCAGCCTGGATGAGATCTCGCGCCAGTTGGAGATGCCCGTGGAGGGCTCCTTTTCGAGCACGACCACATGCGGAGTGGCCCCGAGCAGGCTGGATTCCAGCGAAGAGCGAAAGCCGTTGTTGATGGCGAGCGCGATCACGAGCGCCATGACGCCGGCGGCGACGCCGAGCACGGAGACGGCGGTGACAAGCGAGATCACCGCCTGGCGGTGCTTCGCCTTGAGGTAGCGCGCGGCGACGAAGGTCTCGAATGCGTGGGTCACTTGGTGCTGGCTTGGCGGAGCCAATCCGCGATGCCGATCTCGCCTTCGGGCCGCAGGAGCGGGAAGAGGATGACGTCGCGGATCGACTTGGAGTTGGTCATGAGCATGGTGACGCGGTCGATGCCGATGCCTTCGCCGCCAGTGGGCGGCATGCCGTAGCAGAGTGCGCGGAGGTAGTCCTCATCCATCTGGTGCGCTTCTTCGTCGCCGCGCTCGCGCATGGCGAGCTGCATTTCGAAGCGCTTGCGCTGCTCGTCGGGATCGTTGAGCTCAGTGAAGGCGTTGCCGAGTTCCATGCCGGCGGCGAAGAGCTCGAAACGGTCCGTCATGGTGGGGTCGTCCGGGTTTTGTTTGGCCAGCGGCGAAACCTCGACGGGGTATTCGTGAATGATGGTGGGCTGGATGAGGGCGTCTTCGCAGTGGCGTTCGAAGATGTCGACCAGCGCTTCGCCGGCGGTGGTCTTCTCGGAGTGCTTCAGGAGCCACTCTGGATCCTTGACGTCGTCGAGGGAGGGCTTCTGCGGGCCTTTGTAGAACTCGCAGACGGCCTCGCGCATGGAGTAGCGGCGGACGTTGCCGAAGTCGAGTTCGAGGTCGGCGAAGGGGACCAGGGTGTTGCCGGTGGCGTCGAGCGCCACCTGCTTGAGCAACTGTCCGGAGAGGTCCATCAGGTCGCGGTAGTCGGCGTAGGCCTGATAGAACTCGAGCATGGTGAATTCCGGGTTGTGGCGGGTGGAGACGCCTTCGTTGCGGAAGTTGCGGTTGATTTCGAAGACGCGCTCCATGCCGCCGGAGATGAGGCGCTTGAGGTAGAGTTCCGGGGCGATGCGGAGGTAGAGGTCGATGTCGAGGGTGTTGTGATGCGTGACGAACGGCCGGGCCGCGGCGCCGCCGTAGAGGGACTGCATCATGGGCGTTTCCACTTCGATGAAGCCTCGCTCCTGCAACTGGCGGCGGAAGGAGGAGACGACCTTGGCACGGGTGGCGAAAGTTTTGTGGACTTCGGGATTGGCGATCAGGTCCAGGTAGCGCTGGCGGTAGCGGATCTCGACGTCTTCGAGTCCGTGGTACTTCTCGGGGATGCCGAGGAGGTTTTTGGAGAGGAACGTGAGGCGGTCCACATGGACGGAGAGTTCGCCGGTGCGGGTGCGGAACAGATAGCCTTCGACGCCGATGATGTCGCCGAGATCGAGCAGGCCGTAGAGCTGGTAGTCGGCTTCGGAGACGGCGTCTTTGCGGACATAGACCTGGAGCCGTTCGCCGGACTGCTGAATGTGCATGAAGCCGGCCTTGCCCATGCGGCGGACGGTCATGACTCGTCCGGCGAGCTTAACGGCCGGCTTTTCGGCCTCCAACTCCTCCGCGGTTTTTGCGCTGTAGGCCGAAAGGACGGCGGGGATGGTGTGTGTGAAATCAAATCGCTGGCCGTAGGGCCGGCAGCCCAGCGCCGCAATCTCGCGGATGCGCGCAAAGCGTTGGTCGAAAAGATCCTGTTCGAGGGACAAGAGCAACTCCTAGGGGAAACCTTCATTATAATGGGGTGGCTTGCAGTCCATAACGATTGTCATCCCTGCCTATAACGAAGAATCGCGCCTGCCGGCCACGCTGCAGGCGGTGGGCAGATATCTGGATGGGAAGAGCTTCGCGTTCGCGGAGATCGTAGTGGTGGACGACGGCTCGCGCGATGGGACGGCGGCGGTGGTGGAAAAACACGCCCTGTCGGATCCACGCATCCGGCTGCTGAAGAACCCGGGCAACCGCGGCAAGGGCTACGCGGTACGGCATGGAATGCAGGAGGCGCGCGGCGAGTGGGTGCTGTTCAGTGACGCCGACCTCTCCGCGCCGATCGAGGAACTGGACAGGCTGCAGGAGGCCATTGCGTTCGCTTCGGCCGATGGGGCGATCGGATCTCGGGCCTTGAACCGGAAGCTGGTGGGGAAGCGGCAGTCGGCGTTTCGCGAGTTCAGCGGCCGGGTGTTCAACCTGGCGATGCGGCTGGTGACAGGACTGCCTTACCGCGACACGCAATGCGGATTCAAGATTTTCCGCCGGGATGTGGCGCAGTCGCTGGCCGCCGCGCAGCAATCAGACGGATTCGGCTTCGATGTCGAGATTCTCTATATCGCCAAGAAGCGGCGTTACAGGATCATCGAGGTCCCGGTTCGGTGGTTCAACGTGGAGGGGACGAAGGTGAGTCTCTGGAACGGCCTGGCCGCGTTCGCCGATCCGCTGCGAGTGCGCTGGAACGACATCAAGGGTCTCTACCGCTAGGAGTTATTTCGTGAAAAGACGCACCGCACTGCAGGCAATCGTTGCCGGCGCCACCAATTCCTTCGCCGCTCCGGCCGACACCGGGCTCTCCATCTGGTTTGATGCGCCGGCGGCGCATTTCAGCCAGTCCCTCCCCATCGGCAACGGCCGGTTGGGCGCCATGCTCTTCGGCGGCGTGGCGGAAGAACGAATCGTGCTGAACGAGATCTCGCTGTGGTCCGGCTCTCCTCAGGACGCGGATCGCCCGGGCGCGGCCAAGGTGCTGCCGGAGATCCGGCGGCTGCTGCTGGAAGGCAGGAACGCCGAAGCCGAGAAACTGCTGGCGGCGAATTTCATCTGCCAGGGGGCGGGTTCCGGGCACGGCAAGGGCAAGGATGTGCCCTACGGCTGCTATCAGATTCTCGCCAACCTGGTGCTGAAATTCGAAGGGCAATCCCAGCCGCGCGGCTACCGGCGGGAACTGGACCTTTCGCGCGCCGTGGCCCGCATGGAATATGAATCGAATGGCGTGAAGTACACGCGCGAAGCGTTTGCCAGCGCGCCGGATCAGGCGATTCTCTTCCGCCTCACTTCCAGCCGCAAGGGCGCCCTCTCTTTTGAAGCGCGCCTGGAGCGCCCGGAGAACGCCACCAGCGTCTCCGTGGGCACCTTTGGTCTGCAGCTTGCGGGCCAACTGAGCGACGGCAAGGGAGGCGGCGGGATGAAGTTCGCCGCGCGAGTGACGGCGGCCACCAGAGGCGGCAGCCTCACCTCATCCAACGGCGTGCTCAAAGTGCAGGGCGCGGACGAAGCCGTTCTCCTCATCACTGCCGCGACCAACTACCAGGGCTTCGCCGGGCGCCGGTCCAAGGACGCCGAAGCGGCCGCGGCCGCCGATGCGCAGGCCGCTTCCACCAAGCGCTATGCGGGTTTGCTGGCAGCCCACATCGCGGATTACAAAAGCTACTTCGATCGCGTAACGCTGGATCTCGGTCCGGGGAGTCCGCTGGCCACGCCGGCGCGCCTGAAAGCGGCCGCCGCGGGTACGCCCGATCCAGGCCTGGCCGCGCTCTACTACCAGTACGGGCGCTACCTGCTGATCTCCTCTTCCCGGCCAGGCGGCCTGCCCGCCAACCTCCAGGGCCTCTGGGCGGAGGAACTGCAGACCCCTTGGAACGCCGACTACCACCTGGACATCAACGTTCAAATGAACTACTGGCCGGCGGGTTCCGGCGGACTCAGCGAGTTGCAGACGCCGCTCTTCGCACTGATCGAGTCTCTCGTCGGACCCGGCACCAAGACCGCCCAGACCTACTACAACGCGCGCGGCTGGGTGGCGCATGTCATCACCAACGTCTGGGGCTACACGTCGCCCGGAGAGGGCGCATCCTGGGGCGCCACCACCACCGGCTCCGCCTGGCTGTGCCAACACATCTGGGACCACTGGCTTTACACCCACGACCGCAAGTTCCTGGAGCGGGCCTACCCGGTGCTGAAGGGGTCCTCGCTCTTCTATTCCGATCTGCTGATCGAGGAGCCGTCGCACAAATGGCTGGTGACGGCGCCGGCCAACTCTCCCGAGAACTCCTTCCGCACGAAGGACGGCGCGCGGGCCAGCGTCTGCATGGGGCCGACGGTGGATATGCAGTTGCTGCGCTACCTGTTCGATGCCACCATCCAGGCCGCCACGCTGCTGGGAATCGATCCGGAATTCCGCGACGAGCTTTCGTACAAGAAGGAGCGCCTGGCCCCGAATCGCGTCGGCCCCGACGGCCGCCTGATGGAGTGGCTGGAGCCCTATGAGGAGCCTGAGCCGCACCACCGCCACGTCTCGCACATGTGGGGCGTCTATCCGGGGTCGGAGATCACGCTGGAGGATACGCCGGAACTCGCGGCCGCCGCCAGGAAGGCGCTGGAGGGGCGCGGCGATCTCTCCACGGGCTGGTCCCTGGCGCACAAAATGAACATCTGGGCGCGGCTCGGAGACGGCGACCGCGCTCACAAGCTGCTCGGCCTGCTGCTGGCCCCCGTTGGCGTCAAGAGCACCGGCTTCAACATGACCAACGGCGGCGGCAGCTACGACAACCTCTTCGACGCGCATCCGCCGTTCCAGATCGACGGCAACTTCGGAGGCGCGGCGGCGATCGCGGAGATGCTGCTGCAGAGCCATAACGGGGTGGTGCGGCTGCTGCCGGCGCTGCCGGCGGCGTGGCCGTCGGGCCGCGTGACCGGTCTCTGCGCCCGCGGCGGATTTGTCCTCGATCTGGAGTGGCGCAACGGCGCACTCACCCAGGCGTACGTGCGCAGCCAGCTCGGCGGTACGCTGCAACTCGCCTACCGCGGCAAGAAGCAGGAGGTCGAGACGAAGAAGGCGGATCGCGTGCGGATCGCCCTGGACCGCTTCACGGCCTGACCCCGCGGCGGCGGGCGCGAATCAGACGAAAGCCTCCGCAAACCAGCTAAACTAGGAGTATGCGCACTCCTCTGATGGCCGGCAACTGGAAGATGTTCAAGACGCCGGCGGAAACCAAAGACTTTTTCTCCAAGTTCCTCCCGCTGGTTGAGAAATCCACCCACGCGGACGTGGCCATCTGCCCCCCGTTCATCGATGTCCCGGCCGCTGTCGAAGCCGCACAGGGTTCGCGCGTCGGTGTCGGCGCCCAGAACTGCTACTGGCAGAACAAGGAAGGCGCATTCACCGGTGAGGTGACGCCGGCCATGCTCAAGGCCGCCGGCTGCACCTACGTCATCATCGGCCACTCCGAACGGCGCCAGTACTTCGGCGAAACCGACGAGACCGTGATGCGGCGGACCAAGGCCGCCCTCGAAGCCGGGCTCACCCCGATCGTCTGCGTCGGCGAACTGCTGGCCGACCGCGAAGCGGGCAAGACGAACGACGTCCTCGGCACCCAGTTCGGCGGTGGCATCGCCGGCCTCTCCGCGGAAGAGTTGGCCAAAATCGTCATCGCCTATGAGCCCGTTTGGGCCATCGGCACCGGCAAGGTGGCGACGCCCGAGATCGCCGAAGACGCGCACAAGGTGATCCGGTCGCTGGTGGAAGCCAAGTTCGGCAAGTCCGCGGCGGACGCCGTCCGCATCCTGTACGGTGGCAGCGTGAAGCCCGACAATGTGAAGGGCCTCATGGCTCAGCCGGACATCGACGGCGCCCTCGTGGGCGGCGCGGCGCTGAAGGCGGAAGACTTCGCCGGCATCGTCAACTTCTAACCGATCCCCATCTTCTCATGGCGCGGCGCCTCACCCAGAGGTTGCCGCGCCCTTGTTTTCTCTGCTCACCGTATTTGGTACTGATTCCTTTCAGTCGTGTGCCTGTAACCGGCGATTCTTCGCAGGTGGTTGATTCCAAATAGAGATTCATCCTTCCCATTCGGCCTCTCACCTGCTAGTATCCTCCCAGCGCATTCCGAGCCAATGCCCTCAAGGAGGTACCAACATGCCCAGAAAAGCCGCCAGGAAATCTCCCAAGCAAGCCCCCGACAAGTTCATTCAGATGGACACCAAGGCGCTCGCCTCATATGCTGAGCGTTACGCCTCCGGCAAGGCCCTGAGGGAGAAGTGCCCCCGCAAGGATCACGGCATCTGGAAGGCCCCGGCGCATCGGCCGGATGCGGTTTCGCTGGTGCTGGAAGCGGAAAAGGGCCGTCTCCCGGACCTCCTCCCGATGCGCCATGGACGCATGGTTCGCTCCGCTTTCACTTTCTATCGCGGCGCGGCCCTGACGATGGCCTCCGATCTATCCACCACACCCAACACGGGCATCCGCGTCCAGTGCTGCGGCGACGCTCATCTGTGCAATTTCGGCGGATTCGCCACGCCGGAGCGCCGCGTTTTGTTCTCAATCAACGACCTGGATGAGACACTGCCCGCCCCCTGGGAGTGGGACGTCAAGCGACTCGCCGCCAGTTTCGTCGTCGCCTGCCGCGACAACGGCCTTTCCGATGCCGTCGCCCAGGATATCGTGCGCACCTGCGTGCGCAGCTATCGCGAATCCATGCACGAGTTCAGCCGCATGAGCACGCTGGAACTCTGGTATCACGCCCTCTACGCCAGCGACATCCTGGCTACGGTGAAAGACCCGGCCATCCGGCAGCGGATTATCAAGCGTGTCGAAAAAGAGAGAGCCAAGAGCGCCGCCGAAGAGATCTTCCCGAAGCTGGTGACGCACCGGGGTGAGACACCCGTGATCAAGGACCAGTTGCCTACAATCTTCCACGCCGAGGGCCACTCGCCGGGCGAAGTGCAGAAGAGCGTCCTGGACGCTCTTGAGATCTACCGCGCGTCACTGCCGCACTCGATGCAGTCCCTGGTGAGCCGCTACACGGTCCGCGACGCCGCCATCAAGGTGGTGGGCGTCGGGAGCGTGGGTACCTTGTGCTGGGTGCTGCTGTTTATGGCCGGGGAGGGCGATCCGCTGTTCCTGCAGGTGAAGGAGGCGCGAGCGTCGGTGCTGGAGCAGTATGCGGGCAAGAGCGTCTTCGCCAACCATGGCCAGCGAGTGGTGAACGGTTACCGGCTGATGCAGTCGGCTTCCGACATGTTCCTTGGGTGGACCTACGGCCCGCAGCGCCACTTCTTCGTGCGCCAGTTGCGCGATGTCAAGATCAGCGCCAAGGTGGAGACCTTCGGGTCACGGGAGATGAGCCTCTACGCCAGTTGGTGCGGTAAGGCGTTGGCGCTGGCCCATGCTCGGTCGGGCGATCCCGTGCTGCTGGCAGGCTACCTGGGCAAGAGTCCGGCGATCGACGATGCACTGGCTCAGTTTGCGGTGGCTTACTCGAACCAGAACGAGAAGGACCACAGCGCGCTGGACCGCGCCGTCCGCAAGGGCACGGTCAAGGCCGTGTTCGAAGAGCAGGAGTAGAGCCCGCGCGCCGCGGCCACCAGCGGCTCCGCCGCGGCGCTATTCATTTCAGTCGGCGAGGATCTCTCATGGCCACCACACCCACCCCGCTTGTTCAGCGCCTCTTCCCGATCGCAGCCTGGCTGCCGCATTGCACGGGGGAAACGATTCGCGCCGACATCGTCGCCGGCCTGGCGCTGGCGGCCCTTCTGATCCCCGAAGGGATGGCCTATGCCGGCATTGCCGGAGTCGCCCCGCAGCTCGGCCTGTTCACCGCCGGCTTTGGACTGCTGACGTATGCCCTCTTCGGCTCCTCCCGGCACCTCGCGGTGGCGGCCACGTCGGGCTCTGCCGCCATGCTGGCGGCGTTCGTCGGACCGATGGCGCAGGGTGATGCCGCGCGCTATGCGATGCTGGCCTCGGCCACCGCGATCGCAGCCGGCGCGCTGCTGTGGCTTGGGTATTTCTTTAAGCTCGGCTTCGTTTCCGAGTTCATCGCGAAGCCCGTGCTGAAGGGGTTCGTCTTCGGCATCGCGCTCACCATCATCGTCAAGCAGGCGCCCAAGGTGATTGGCATCCACAAAGGCGCCGGAGGCTTCTTCGAGCAGATCTGGCACATTCTCACATCGCTGACGCACGTTCACATGTGGACGCTCGCCGTAGGGCTGGCCGCGCTGGTGATCACCTTCGGCCTGGGGGCCATTGCGCCGCGAGTTCCATCGGCGCTGGTGGTCTTCATCGGTGGCATCCTCGCCTCGAAGTACCTGGGGCTGGAGCAGCACGGCGTGGAGGTGGTGGGCCTGATCCAGGGCGGCATTCCCCAACTCTCGTTTCCCGCCATCGGAATGGATGCGTGGCAGGATGTGTTCTCCGGCGCGGTGGGCATCGTGCTGATCATGTACGCCGAGGCGCTGGCGGCGGGGCGTACCTTTGCCGCGAAGTTTAAGTACGATATCGATGCGAATCAGGAGTTGGCCTCGCTGGGGATGTCCAATATCGTCAGCGGACTCTTCCAGGGCTTCGTGGTGGGCGGCGGCATGTCGGGTACGGCGGCCAACGTGGCAGGCGGCGCTCGTACGCAGGTTTCCACCATCCTTACGGCGATTCTGACGCTGGTCACCGTGGCCTTCCTCACACCGATGTTCCGCGACCTGCCCGAGGCGGTACTGGGCGCCATCGTGATCCACGCCGTCGCGCATCTGGCCGATGTCGCCGAACTGCGCCGCTTCGCCCGTCTGCGCACGGGCGGCATTTATGTGGCACTGACCGCCCTCGTCGGAGTGTTGATCTTCGGCATCCTCAAAGGGCTTCTCATCGCGATCTGCCTCACTCTGGCTGTACTGATGAAGCGCCTCAGCACGCCTCAGGAGTCCGTGCTCGGCCGCCTGCCCGGCACGCAGACTTTCGGTGACATCCAGCGCTATCCCGAAGCCCGGCAGATTCCCGGACTGCTCATCTTCCGGCCCAACGCGCTGCTGTTCTTCGCCAACGTGAACCGTGTTTTGGGCCACCTGCGCGAACTCATCGCCAACGCCTCACCCACGCCGCACACCGTCATCCTCAACCTCGAAGCGGTTTCGGAGATCGATGTCACATCGCTCGATCTGCTCGAACAGTTGCGCGGTGATCTGATGGAGTCTGGTATCCAGCTCGCCTTGGCGCGCGTGAGCGGCCCGGTGCGCGACCTGCTCGATCGTAGCGGGTTCCTGGATCGCCTGGGCTCCGGCCACGTTCACAATCACGTCGCCGTCGCCGTGGAACACTACGAGCGCGCCTAATCAGGCAGCGCGAAAGCATAGTAGCTTCCGCCCGACACGTTGCCCCACTTGCCGCCGCCGGCGCCGATCACCACGTACTGTTTCCCATTCACGACATACGTGGCGGGGGTCGAGTTGCCGGCCGCGTCCATGGTGTACTCCCACAGCAGCTTGCCGGTGCGCTTGTCGAAGGCGTGCATCTTGTGATCGCTGTTGGTGGCGCCGATGAACAACAGTCCGCCGGCAGTCACCACGCCGCCGCCGTAGTTCTCGCTGCCCGTATTGCGAAGGCCCTTCTCCACCAGCGCCGGGAACTCGCCGAACGGCTGGCGCCACGCGTACTCGCCCGTGTTGAGGTTGATCGCATTGAGCGTTCCCCAGGGCGGGACCATGGCGGGGTAGCCTTCCGGATCGAGGAAGCGCACGTAGCCGTCCAGGCGGTACTTCTGTTCAAACGGCGACGCCGTGGTCTCGCTGGTCAACTCCTTGTCCTCGCCTTTCATGACATAGGCCAGCACAGCATCCAGCACCGGCGGCGGCAGGTGTCCGAAGCCGGGCATGCGGCCGGAACCCTTCGTCACCACGCCGCGAACCTGTTCCTCGGCCCGCCGCCCGCTGAGCGATGTCAGGGCCGGGAACTCCGGCGGAGCGCCCCGCATGTCTTCCCGGTGACAGGCCGCGCAGTAGCGCACGTACGCCGTCTTCCCGCTTTGACGGCCCTTCTGTTTGCGTTCGACCATCCGCATCAGCCACGCCATTTCATTGGCGTTCACATAGAACAAACCCGTCTCCGGATCCCAGGCTCCGCCGCCCCACTCTCCGCCCCCGTCGAAGCCGGGAAAGATGATGGTTCCCTGAAAGCTCGGCGGCGAGAACTGCGCTCCGCTCTTCACCTCGCGCAGACGATTCAGCACATCGGCGTGTGCTTCCGGCGTGCGGTTTGTGACCATCTCCTCCGTGAACACCTGGCGTGCGAACGGCGCCGGCTTCAGCGGCAGCACCTGCTTTCCCGCCAGTTTTTCGCCGGGCACTTCGGACGCCGGCACCGCCACTTCCTCGAACGGAAACAGGCTCTTGCCCGTGTCCCGGTCGAACACCCAGACGTGGCCGGACTTCGTGATCTGCGCCACGGCGTCCACGCGCCTGCCGGCGTGCTGGACGGTGATGAGCGTTGGCGCTGATGGCAGGTCGCGGTCCCAGACATCGTGCCTGACGAACTGGAAGTGCCACTTCCGCTGCCCTGTCGCCGCGTCCAGCGCCAGCAGACAATTCGCAAAGAGATTGTCTCCGTGCCGGTTCGCGCCGTAGAAGTCGTCGGCGGCCGATCCAGTCGGTACGAACACCACGCCGCGCTGGGCATCCAGCGCCATGCCGCTCCAGTTGTTCACTCCGCCCAGATACTGGTACGCCTCTTTCGGCCAGGTCTCATAGCCGAACTCGCCGGGCTGCGGCAGCGTGTGGAAGATCCACTTCCGCTCGCCCGTGCGCACGTCAAACGCCCGGATATGCCCGGGCGCCGCGGGCAGACCCTCGCTCACGATGCTGCCGAGGATCAGCAGATCCTTGTAGATGACACCGGGCGTCGAGACACCCACCGAAACCGTGGAGGCGTCGCGGTCCAGCCCTTTGCGAAGGTCCACCCGCCCGCCCTCGCCAAAACTCCGCACCACCTGGCCCGTCTTCGCGTCGAGCGAGTAAAGGTATGGTCCGGCGGCGAAGAAGAGCCGCTCCGTCTCGCCGTCCTTCCAATAGTTGAACCCGCGGTGGCGGTACTTGCCCGAGCCCGGCTTGCCGTTGTGCGGATCGAACTTCCAAAGCTCCTTGCCGGTAGCGGGATCCAGTGCCATCACCCGCAACAGCGGCGAGGAGACGAGCATGCGCCCGCCGGCCACCAGCGGATTGCACTGCATCTCGCTGTCTTTGCGCGCCTCGCCCGTGTCGTACTTCCAGGCCAGCTTCAGCTTCGCCACATTGCCGGTGTGGATCTGCTTCAGTGCCGAATACTTCGTGTTTTCATAGCCGCCGTGGTACACCGGCCAGTCCTGCGCGCACAACGCGGCACACGCAGCGAACGCCAACAACGTGGTTTTTCCCAGCATAGGAGTTCCCGCCATTATAGACTGCCTTCATGGCACGGATTTTCATCCCGCTCCTCGTCTGCCTGCTCGCGGTTTCGGCGCAGGATCGCTTCCCGAAACCCGACCCCAGTCACGAGTTCAACGAAATTAAAGTTCGCGACGAGCGCGGCGCCGCCGTCCGGACACCGCGGGAAGATTGGGAGCGCGCGCGCCGCACCATTCAGGAGGATTCCTCCTGGGCGTCCTGGCTCGCCGCCCGCCGCGCCGAAACCGATGAGTGGATGACCAACCGGCACGACCGCGTGGAATGGGTGGCCGGCTGGTGGCACGACTTCGTCAATGACAAGGACGGCGCCTTTCTCACCTGGACCCCTGAGCCGCCCCAGAACGTGACGCCCAAGGTCTTCGGCGGCTGGGTCTTTGGCTTCCGCACGCGCAACGGCGAGAAGATGCTCGAGGCCGCGCGGCTCTATCGCCTCACCGGCGAAAAGAAGTACGCCGAGTGGGCCGCCGCTCAACTCGACTTCTACGCCCAGCACTACCTCGAGTGGCCGATTCAGACTGCCAAGAGCAAGTCCCGCCTCATGCACCAGTCGCTGGACGATGCCAACATGCTCGTCCGCTTCATCAGGACGGCCCACACGCTGGGCTCCTATCCCGCCGAGTCGCGCCGCGAAAAGTGGGGCGCACAACTGTTCCGGCCGATGGCGCTGCTGCTCGACGAGACCTTCCAGCGCGTGCACAATATCGCCTGCTGGCAGCGCACCGCCATGGCCATGGCCGGCCTCTACATGCGCGACGATCAACTCTGGGATCGCGCCATCGACGGCCCTTACGGCATCCGCCGCCAGATGCAGGACGGCGTCACCAGCGACGGGCTCTGGCTGGAACAATCGCTCGGCTACAACTCCTACGTCGTCTCCGCGCTGCTGCCGCTCTTTGAATACGCCGGTCTGGAAGGCCACCTGGACGAGATTCGCCGGCCCGCGGAGATCGCGGAAAATCTCATGCTGGGCCCCTCCGCGCTACGCTTCCCGGACGGCAAGCTGCCCACGCCGGCAGACTCTACGGGCAACCGCCAGAAATGGCCCGAGCCCGGCATCCTGATCGCAGCCCGCCGCGTCTTTCCCACCACCATCGGACTCGCCGCCGCGGCCGGCCTCAAAAACTGGGACAACCTCATCGATCCGCCCGCCGCGCCCGCTGCCGCCGTGATTCTGCCCGACGTGGCCAGCCGCAGCCTCGCCTCTTCCCGCATGGCGGTGCTGCGCCAGGGGCCGTGGCAACTCTACTTCCACTACGGCCAGCTCGATCCTTCCCACGCGCAGGCGGAAGCGTTGAACTACGAGGTCTACTTCAACAACACCGACATTACGCACGATGCCGGCACCGTCGGCTACGGCTCGCCCCTCCACGCCGGCTACTACCAGAAGGGCCAGGCCCACAACGTGCCCTTGATCGACGGACTCGGCCAGGCCCGCTGGGCGCCCGGCGAACTCATCTCTTTCGCGCCGGACTCCGTGGCCGCCCGCCAGCCCGAGTACCGCCCCGGCGCCTCCGCCGAACGCCGCCTCACATTGCGCGACGGTGCGCTGATCGACGAGGTCCGCGTCAGCACCACCGATGGCAAACCCCATCGCCTGGCCCTCTCGTATCTGCCGCAGGGCGCGGTGGAAGCGCCCGCCGGCTTCGAACCCGATCCGAATTTCAACCTGGCCTACTGGATCAATCCGCGCACAGCCAGGCCCGGCGCCGAGGCCGCATTCATCCTCAACTACGCCGGTCTCAAAATGCGCCTCACCATCAAGGCCAGCGCGCCGATGAAGGCGACCCTGGCCAACGCCCCCGACGCGCCGCCCAACCGGCGCGACGCCCTCTACTTCGAAATCGAAGGCACGGAGGCCACCTTCACCACGACGCTTCGGCCTCTCTCGCTGGACACCGCCGCTCTAGCCCCGCCCGCCGCCGACGCCCGCGCCGAAGCGCAGCGCCGCCGCATCGAACTCAACCTCCTGGGCGCCGCCGACACCGAGTCCGGTGAGAGCCGCCGCAATGAGAACGTGCAGTTCAATCTCGTCGACAACAACGCGCTCAAGGAACTCAACGTCCGCCTCGGAACCACCGCCACCATCGTCAGCGAGTTCCGCGGAGACCGCTCCTACTTCGGCTCGGAGTTCGGTGTGGTGCCGCCCGCCCCGCCGCGCGTCGAAGGCACTCTCACCCGGGATTTCCACGGCCTGCTGCGCTGGGCTCATCTCAATAGCGTCACCTCCGCGCGCACGTTCTTTCAGGTGGGCGACGTCAAACCCGCGCATGAGAACGACTACGGCTTCCGCGTCTCGCACACCGTCTGGCGAGGCGCCGTCCTGCAGGCCGACGGCGGCCGCCAGCTGATCCGCGGCCAGGTGAACGGCAACGTCCTGGTGCCCAAAGCCGATGAGCGCACACCCCTCACCACCGACCCCGAAATCCTCCCCATCGTTGAAAAGTACCTGGCCGCCTACCCCAAGGAACTCCCCAATCGTCCCGACGTGAATCCCCGCGCGCTCAATACAAACTCTCCGCAGCGCGTCGACAACATCAGCGCGGCTCTCCGTCTGGATCAGGATCTCCAGAGCGCCGGTTCCCTCGCTCTCAACTACGCCTTCACGTCACAGGTGGTGGACGCCTTCCAACTCGTCTCCGGCCAGAACCCCGACACCACCACGAAGAGCCACCGCGCCCGCGCCACCTGGACGCGCACTTGGAACCCGCGCACCGTCTCGGACCTCACGCTTGGATTCGACCGTCTCGGTTCGCTCCTCGTCCCGGAGCCCAATGCCGTGGGTCCCATGGTCTCCACCGGCGGCCTGGAAACCCTGGGGCCGCAAGCCATCATCCCGCTCGACCGCGCCATGAACCTCTTTCGCACCGCTGGCCGCCTCCGGCGCATGCAGGGCCGTCACCAGTGGTCTCTCGGCTTTGGCATCGACCGCCGCCAGATGAACGGTGCCGAGACCGATGCCCACCGCGGCTTCTTTTCATTTGGCAACGACTTCGGCCGCGACTCCATCACCAATCTCCGCCTCGGCCTGCCCTCCCAGCACATCGTCTCCATCGGCGATATTCACCGCGGTTTCCGCAACTGGGAGATGCAGTTCTATGGTGAAGGCCAGGCCCACCCCACCGCCAATCTCACCATCCAGTACAGCCTCCGTTATCAGCCCGTCACCGTGCCTTATGAGGTGAACCACCTCAACACCGTTCCCTATTCCAGCGACCTCAACAACTGGGCTCCCTCTCTTGGCCTGGCCCAGCGCCTGCCCGGCAAGTGGGGCGTGCTCCGCGCCGCCGGCGGAGTGCAGTTTGGCGAGATCTACCCGGTCACCTATTCGCAGGTGCGCTTCAGCCCCCCGGGCAGCGTCAAGATCGTCGTTCCCGCCCCCAATCTCGCTCACCCCCTGCTCACTGATCCCTCCAAGGTGAAGGGCAACATCTACGCACTCGACCCGGAACTCGCCACGCCTTACAGCGTGCAGTACAACGCCAGTTGGGAGCGCGAACTCGCCGCTCGCTGGCGCATCCAGCTCGGCTACGTCGGCAGCCGCTCGCAGAAGCTTCTCCTCATGTGGTACAAAAATCGCGCGCACCCCGTCCCAGGCATCCCGCAAACTACCGCCACCATCAACGACCGCCGCCCGGACTCTTCCATTGCCGACTACCGTTGGGTGCTCAACGGCTCGCGCGGCTACTTCGACGCCGGCCGCGCCACCGTGCTCACGCCCCGCTGGCATCGCCTTAGTCTGGAAGCGGCCTACTGGTGGTCCAAAGCCATCGACCTCGGCAGCGCCTACACCAACACCGCCTACGATGCCGATACCCGCCTTTCGCGCGCCGCCTATGAGTACGAGACCCGCGGCGACATGCGTGGCCTCAGCACCTTCGATCAGCCCCACGCCTTTCTCTGCCGCGCCAACTATGAGCTGCCCGGCCGCAATAACGTTTGGGGCGGCTGGAATCTGGCGGCCGTGATGCTCTTCAAGCAGGGCACGCCGTTCACCGTGGTCTCAGGCAGCGACGCGCCCGGCTACGGCAACGTCGATGGGAACGGCAACGACCGGCCCATTCTGCTCGATCCCTCCATCCTCGGCCGCACCGTCGGCGATCCCGACACCTCGCGCCAGCTTCTGCCCCGTTCCGCCTTCGGCTTCATCCAACCCACCGATCCGCGCGGCAATCTCGGCCGCAGCACTTTCCGTAAGGGCGGCATTCGCAACCTCAACGCCAGTCTCCAGAAGACCTGGACCCTCGACTCGATTCGCAAGATCGCCTTCCGCCTCGAGACCATCAACGCAACCAACACGCCGCAGTTTGCCGAACCCGGCCTCGAACTGGCCAACGGCAACTTCGGCCAGATCACCAACACGCTCAACGAGGGCCGCACGTTCCGCGGCGGGCTGCAGTTCCTGTGGTGAGCTGCCCGCTGCTGCGTCTGCCGCCGGCCGCCGCACACCGGGCCGCGTCGCGCTACAGTTCCAGGTCGATGCCGAAGTCGCGCTTGATGTGTTCGCGATAGCCTTCGGTATCCAGCGAGTTGCGCTCAATCCACTCCTCGTCGGTCAAGGTCGCGCGCCATTGAAGGAATGGCCCCGCATCCGGGCCCGCCGGGTGGCGCAGTTTCCACGTGCCGCTCTCGATCACATCGCGGATCACCCCCGCCACCACCGTGGGCGGCGTGGGGTGTTGCAGCGAAGCGTGGAACAGTGCCGCCAGGTGCCTGCCCTGCCGGTACTCCGAGGGCGGCTGATTCTTGATGGCGCGGGGCATCGGCGTGTCGATGATGCCCGGCTCCACCACCGCCACGCGCACGCCGAAGGGCTTCAACTCCTGCGCCAGCGCCTCGCTCGCAGCCTCCAGCGCGAACTTTGACGCCGCATAGGCGCCCAGCGGCGTGGAGGCGATTTTGCCCGATAGCGACGTCACGTTGATGATGCAGCCGCTGCCGCGCGTGCGCATCGCACGCACCACCTGCTGAATGCAGCGCAGCGCCCCGAAGTAGTTCGTCTCCATCACGGCGCGGATCTCGTCCATCCGCAACTCCTCGATGGCCCCGTGTTTCTCGATGCCGGCGTTGTTCACCAGCACGTCGATGGAGACGCCGCGCGCGCGCTGTTCGGCAAAGCACGCGGCCACGGATTCGTCCGAGTCCACGTCCATCTGCTTCACTTCCAACGTCAGGCCTTCGGCCGCCGCGGTCTCGGCCAGTTGCGGGCAACGCTCGGGTTTCCTCATGGTGGCCACCACTCTGTGGCCGGCCCGCGCCAGTTCCAGCGCCGTCGCCAGACCTATGCCGGAGCTGGTTCCGGTAATCAGGACAGTTGCCATCCCAGGTGCCTCTTTCGTTTCCGTGGAATCTCTTGGAGCCGCAAGCCCCGCGGCCGTGGCAAGCAGGATAGCACACGCCCGGCCCGGCCCCGCGTCGTGGCTCACCGGCCGCATTTGTTGTATCCCTTTAGAAATGACCCGCCGCGAAGCGATCACCGCCGTATCCGCAGCCCGCATCGCAGGCGCCAACTCCAGGCCCCGCCTCGGCCTCATCGGCTGCGGAGGCCGCGGCCGTTACGTGGCCCGCTTCATGCAGGAAGCGGGCGCCGCCTTTGCCGCCGTCGCCGACGTCTACGCCAGCAATGCCGCCGCGGCCCGCGAATGGGCCGGCGCCGGCTGCGCGGCGCACGGTGATTTCCGCCGCCTGCTCGACGACAAAGAGATCGACGCCGTGCTGGTGGCCACGCCCGACCACTGGCACGCAGCCGCGGCCGTACTCGCCTGCCAGGCCGGCAAACATGTCTACGTCGAAAAGCCGCTGGCCTATTCCATCCGCGAAGGCCGCGCCATCGTGGCGGCGGCCGAGCGGTACAAGCGGATCGTCCAGCCCGGCATGCAGCATCGTTCCGCGCCGCACTTCGCCGAATGCGCGGAGCTCGTACGCTCTGGCCAGTTGGGCAAGATCCACTTCGTGCGCGTGTGGAACTCGGTGAACATGATCCCGGACGGGATCGGACGTGCGGCCGACGAACCCGCGCCAGAGGGGCTCAACTGGGAGATGTACTGCGGCCCCGCGCCGCTGGTGCCCTTCAACCGCAAGCGCTTCCTCTCCACATACCGCTGGTTCCGGGACTATTCCGGCGGCTACATCACCGATTACGGCACGCACCGTTTCGACACCGTGCACCAGATCATGGGCGTCGACGCGCCGCGCACCGCCAACGCCTCCGGCGGCCGCTTCTCTCTCAACGACGCGGGCGAATTTCCCGACGTGCTCACCGTCACCTATGAATACCCCGGCTTCGTGCTCGTCTACGAGGGCATCCTTACCAACGCCTTCGGTCTGGGCCTGCGCACTCCCGGCATGAAATACTACAACGCCCGCGGACCCTACGACCGCCCCAACGGCATGGCCTTCCACGGAACCAATGGCACCCTGCTGGCCGACCGCATCGGCTACGAAATCTTCCCCGAACTCTCTTCCAGCACGTGGCCGCCGCGCACCTCGCCCGACGGCCCCGCCTTCCGCATGGAGCGCAAGCAAGTGATCGGCGCCGATGCCACCGCGCTCCACGCTAGGGCCTTCGTCGAAGCCATCCAAGGCCTGCGAGCCCCGGTGGCGCGCATCGAAGACGGCCATCGCGCCACCGTCATCGGCCACCTCGGCAACATCAGCTACAGAACCGGACTCAAGTTGCGCTGGGACGCGGCCCAAGAGGATTTTCAGAACCAGCCCGAGGCCACGCGCCTGCTCGCCCGCCAGCCGCGCGCGCCGTGGGATCTGATCGGCGCCTGATCCCGGCCACCTCAGGCGCCGCCGGGCGCCTGCTCCAGGTCAACTGGCGCCCCGCCGGGCGCAGGTGCCGCCCCGCTTTGTCCACGCGACAATCCACGCGACAATAAGAGACATGCGTGCCTGGTTGATGGAAGCTTACGAAGGCGTCGACAAGATGCGGCTGGCCGAAGTGGAGAGCCCGAAGCCCGGTCCGGGCCAGGCTCTGCTGCGCGTGAACTACGCGGCCCTGAATCCGGCCGACGCCTTTCTGGCCTTGGCACAGTATCCGGCGAAGCCCGCTCTGCCGCACATCCTCGGCCGTGACGGCGTGGGCGTCGTGGAAGCCGTGGGCGAGGGCGCCGGCAACGTCCAAGTGGGCCAGATCGTCGGCATCCTGCGCTGCGAAGCCGGTGTCAATGTCTGGGGTACGCTCGCCGAGAAAGTGGTCATCCCCGCCGCCTCTCTCGCGCCCGTCCCCGCCGGCTGGGAGGAGCCTCAGATGGCCGGCGCGCCGCTCACCTTCCTCACCGCATGGCAGGCCCTGGTGCAGTGGGGCGGTGTGCCCGAACCCGGCCAGACGTTGCTGGTGACTGGCGCATCCGGCGGTGTGGGTGTGGCCAGCGTGCTCCTCGGCAAGTCGATGGGCCTCACCGTGGTGGCCCTCTCCCGCAGCGCGGAGAAGGCTCAAACTCTCCGCGAACTCGGCGCCGATTACGTCTTCGATCCCGCCTCGCCCTCTCTGCGCAAAGACATCCTGGCAGCCATTGCACCGCGGAAGGTCGATTACGTCGTGGACTCGGTCGGTGGCGCGCTCTTCAACCAGGTGATCGCCACGCTCGGCTACGCGGGGCGCATCAGCGTCGTGGGCCGCAGCGGCGGGCCGGTGCCCGAGTTCAACACCGCCACCCTCTTCTTCCGCCGCAATCGCATCGGCGGCGTCTCCGTGGGCGACTACACGCCGGAAGGCGCGCAGGCCGCGTGGGCCGAGATCGTGCGGCGATTGGATGAAGCGAACCGCCGCCCCGTGGTCGATCGCGTCTTCGCCTTTGAAGACGTCAAAACGGCCTTCCAGCACCTGGCCGAAGGGCCCATGGGCAAAGTGGTCATCCGCATCGGCGCCTAGATGGAGAAAGGGCCTTCAGCGATTCTGCCGAAGGCCCTGTGTTCTTTGGAATGCCGCGCTTAGCAGCCGCCGCCGGCCGCCGCCGCGCGCTTGCCGTCGCCGTTTCCGGCTTTGCCGGAGCTGAAGCTGAAGTAGTTCGACACGTTCTCCTTCAGCAACACCGGGAAGGACTTGTCGAGGTTCGAGCGGATGGCCACGTAGCACTCGTCGCACGTGTTCTTTTCCGTGAACTCCCGCACCAGTTTCTGCTGTTCGTCCAGCTCATAACGGTGGAACTGCATCGAACAGGGCTGCAACTTGCCGTCGGCCGTCACCACCAGGAATCGCAGGCCCGCCTTGCAGCCGCTCATGCCGCCCGTTTCGAAGTACTCGCGCGTGTGCGCCACCGTCGTCGGCGCGCTCACAATCCAGTTCGATTCGTCGCGGCGCTTCTCGATCCGGTCCAGTTGCTCGTGCAGCACCTTCAGCATCTCCGGCGTGCCGGGGAACAGCTCACGGCAACCCGTGCGGCGCGCGGAATAGGCGCTGTAGCAGATGTTCACGCCCCACTTCTCCGCCTGGTCGGCGTTGCTGTTGATCTCGCCCACGTTCGCCGCCGTGATGCAGGTGTTCAAAACGATATCGTCGTGGCCGTAGGAGGCGCACTGCGGAATCACTTCGTTCAGGTGCTGGTAGAGCCCAGGCAGCAGGCGAAAGTCGTCGTGGCGCGTGTCCGGAAAGTCGAGCGAGACCGAAAACTGGTCCACGCCCGCGTCGCGCAGCTCGAGATAGCGCTGCGGCGTCATGAGAGACCAGCTCGAAACCAGGATGATGTACGGCAACCCGTTCGGCTGCTTGATGTTCCGTACGACGTCTGACAGGTCTTCCCGCATCAGCGGCTCGCCGCCCGACACCTGCACCACGCACGGCTGCAGCGTCTGCATGTAGCGCTGATAGTCTTCCGGACGGAGATTGCGGCTGTCGTCCTTCGGCCCGCCATGGTCGCAGTGCCGGCAGTAGCAGGTGCAGGAATCGGTCACTTCGAAGGAGACCACAATGGGCCGCTGTGCCAGCCAATTCAACGACCCCTGTTGGATGATTCGTAGGGATTGGCTCAGAGGTACCTTGCGCATGGGGACATTTAAATCATACCAAAATGCCCGATTACTCTGCAAGAAAGTACGGAATCGGGTAAGCTAGCAAAACAGTGCGCATCCTCGTTCTCAACGCCGGCAGCTCTTCCCTCAAGTACCAGGGAATTGAAGTGCTTCCGGGCCGCGAGCGGGTGCTGTTCAAAGGCTCCGTGGAGCGCATCGGCGAGCCGGGCGGAGTGGCGGCCAACCACACCGAGGCGGTGCGTGTCGCGCTTGCCGATGCCGGGGAAGTGGATGGGGTGGGCCACCGCGTGGTGCATGGCGGCGAACGCTTCCGCGAGTCTGTCGTGATCGACCTCGAAGTGGAGCGGATCATCGAGGAGTGCTGCCATCTGGCGCCGCTGCACAATCCGCACAACCTCGCCTGCTACCGCGCCTCACACATTCTGCTGCCGGAACTGCGCCACGTCGCCGTGTTCGACACCGCCTTCTTCCACACCCTGCCCCACCGCGCATTCCTCTACGGCCTGCCCTTGGAACTCTACGAACGCGAGCACATCCGCCGCTACGGTTTTCACGGAACATCGCACCGCTACGTGAGCGCCAAGGCCGCCGAGGCGCTGGCCATCGATCCCGGCCAAGCGCGGCTCATCGTCTGCCACCTCGGCAGCGGCTGCTCCATCTGCGCCGTGGATGGCGGGCGCGCCGTGGACATCTCCTTCGGTTTCACGCCGCTGGAAGGCTTGGTGATGGGTACGCGCTGCGGCGACCTCGACTCCGGCGTCATCTTCCACCTGGTTCATAACCTCGGCATGTCCCTGAATGAAGTGGAAAACCTGGTGAACAAGCGCAGCGGCCTGCTGGGCCTCTCCGGCCGTTCGAACGACATGCGCGACATCTGCCAGGCCGCGGCCGACGGAGACGTCCGCGCGGAACTGGCCATCGAGGTCTTCTGCTACCGCGTCATCAAGTACATCGGCGCCTTCTGGGTGGTGCTGGGCGGGGCCGACGCCATCGTCTTCACCGGCGGCATCGGCGAGAACCGGCCCGAGATTCGCCAGCGCGTCCTCGACGGCGTGCAGGCCCTGGGCGGGTTTACGCCGCTGGTGATCCCTACCAATGAAGAACTCATGATCGCCCGCGACACGGCGCGCCTGCTCAGCGGAAAAGCAGCAGTGTCGAGACCGCTGTCAGAATAATCACCAGGTTTTCAAAGAGCTGCGGAGAGATGTGGTCGACGATCTTGCGCCCGCTGAGCGCGCCGGCGAAGACGGCCGGGACCATCAGAAGATCGAACACCAGCGATTCGCGGCTGAACATGCCGTGCCAGGCGTAGATGGGCACCTTCGTCAGATTGATGAAAAAGAAGAACCAGGCGCCCGTGGCGATGAACTCCTCCTTGGGCAGTCGCTTGCTCAACAGATAGAGGTTCATCACCGGGCCTGCCGCGTTGGCTACCGTGGTGGCGAAGCCGGCGCTCACGCCATAAAGAGCCGGGTGCGGTGTGATGGCCGCGGGATTCCTGCTGCGCTTCCTGATCAGGTACGCCACCAGCATCAGGAAGATAATGCCGCCCACCATGGGGCGGAGATAGCGCTCATCGAGGGTGAGCGCCAGCGCGCCCGCCGCCATGCCGGCCAGCGCCCACGGCGCCAGCGAAAATAGCCGGCCCGCGGCCGCGTGCCGGCGCCAGTAGACTACGGCGAAAATGTCCGCCGTGCAGAGGATCGGAAGCAGCCAGGCCGCGGAGGTCTTGGCGTTGCCTACCGTGAGCACGATCATCGGCACCACCAGAATGCCGAGGCCGGGGACGCCGGTCTTGGCGACCCCGACGTTGAAGGCGCAGAAGGCTCCGAGCAGCCACTGCCATGGTTCGAAATGGGGCATGTGGACGAACTACCAGGATAGCCGGGGCACTCCAGATTCCGTTCGGGGCCAGGTGGCGGCGCGAGATCAGGCCTCCAGCATCACATCCACTTTGTGGCGAATGGTGGCGGCCGCGTCCGGCACGTGCAGAACGTCGCACTCGGAGCCGCAGATGTGCGGGTGGCCGCAGGCCTGCATATTGGAAACCGTCTCCCGCGTCAGGCGCCGTACTTCTTCCACCGGCATGGCCGAATCCGAGTAAAACGTCTTGGTCGGCAGGTTGCCGAATAGCACAATATCCTTCGGCACCACGGTGGCGTCTTCCCATAGCTTGCGGCTGGCGCCGAGGCTGATGACGGCCGGGCGCAACTCTTCGGCGAACTGGCGGACCATGCCTGTCAACAGCTCTCCGCAGTCGTGGAAGATCAGGTCCACGCCGTGCGCGGCGAACAGATCGCGGAGCTTTCGGTTGGGCGCAAGCACGAAGCGCTCCAGGATGTCGGAGCCGCCTCTCAACTGCCGCGGCGAGAGGTAGACCGTGTTAGCCGCGGGCTCGCAGACGATGATCGCCTTGGCGCCGGCCGCGATCTGCGCGCGGGCCGAACGAAGCACCGTGGCCAGCGCCATCTCGAGGCAGCGCGTCACCATGCGCACGCCGTCGTCCTCTTCGGCCGTGACGCCCGCCCCCGCCATCGCCACCGGCGCGATGGGATCGGCGACGAGCTTGGTCATCAGCGAAAAGGGGCCGATGAGCATACCGACCGGGAGGAGGTCGGTCTGCTCCGCGATGTAGCGCACGGCCCCCTGGTTGGCCTGGATGCGCTCCGAGAAGGGCCGCTCGTCACTGCGGATTACGGCTTCCACTTGGGCGGAGTCGGGCGCGTTGTGGAAGTGATGAAGGTCGACTTCGGTCTCCGCGATACCGAGGAACGAAAGCAGGTCTGCTTTCTCCAGCCTCAGGTCCATCAGCGGGAAGGCGAGCGGGGTCTTGTACCGCCGGGCGGCGCTTTCCACCACCCGGCCGAGACGGCCGGCGTCGTAAAGGATCGACTCGGCCCCATCCTGTTCGTGCAGAACAAGATCGGCGCCGATGGGCATGCGCAGCCCTTTCGCGGCCAGGTCGAGATAGAAGATGCGATCCATGTCAGGCCTGCTTCACCAGCCTGCGGGCGAGGCCCACGGCGGCGCTGGCGTTGTCGCTGTAGCCGTCCGCGCCGATCTCGTCCGCGAACTGCGGAGTCACCGGCGCGCCGCCCACCATCACCTTCACCTGCTCGCGCACGCCCGCCGTCTTCAGCGCGTCGATGGTCGTCCGCATGGCGGGCATCGTCACCGTGAGCAGCGCGGAGAGACAGACGATGTTGGCGTTGCGCGCGCGCACGGCTTCGATGAACTTCTCCGGCGATACGTCGGCGCCCAGGTCCATCACTTCAAACCCGCCGCCTTCCAGCATCGAGGCCACCAGGTTTTTGCCGATGTCGTGCAGGTCGCCCTTCACCGTGCCGATCACCACGCGGCCGGCGGGCTCGGCTCCTGCGGCCGCCAGCAGCGGGCGCAGCAGTTCGAGCGAGCCCTTCATCGCCCGGGCCGACAGCAGCAGTTCCGGCACGAAGTACTCTTCGCATTCGAACAGCGATCCCACCTTGTCCATGGCCGGAACCATGTAGTTGGTGATCAGGTCCATCGGCGGCACGCCGGCGGCCAGCGCTTCCTGCGTGACGGCCACGGACGTCTTCTGGTCGCCGTTCAGAACGGCATCGTATAGCTTCTGAAGGTCAGGCATTGATTGGGGCTCCATTGAATTCGTGGACTGCGTCCAGCATGGCCACGATGTTCTCGACCGGCGTGCCGGCCTGAATGTTGTGAATCGCGTCGAAGACGAAACCGCCGCCGGGCGCGAAGATCTCGCAGCGCCTCAGTACCTCGACGCGTACCTCTTCGGGGGTGCCGAACGGCAGCGTCTTCTGCGTATCGACGCCGCCGCCCCAGAACACCAACTGGTCGCCGTAGCGGGCCTTGAGCTTTCCCGGGTCCATGCCGGCGGCCGAGCACTGCACCGGGTTCATGATGTCGAACCCCGCCTCGATGAACGTCTCGAAGAACTTCTCCACGCTGCCGCAGGAGTGCTTGAAGCACTTCCAGGACGTATTGGCATGCACCCAGTCGTTCACCGCCTTGTAGTAGGGGAACCACAGGTTCTTCAGCGTGCGCACCGAGCAGAACTGCGAAGTCTGCGTGCCGAAGTCCGTGCCGCACAGGAACACGGCATCTACTGAGTCACCAATCGCCGCGTGCACGCTGGCCAGGTTCCGGAGCCCCACCTCGCACTGCCGCTCGAAGATGCGATGGACATATTCGGGCCGGCTGGCCGTGGACATGTACCACTCGGCCACGTCGCGGATCCCCTTTGGTTTCTTCAGGAAAGGCGCCGGCACCAGCGCGATGTCGCCGAAGGCGGTGCCGCCGAAAGTGGCCAGAATGCCGTAGCCGGAGGCTTGCGCGGCGGCGACGGAAGACTTGATGTGTTCCAGGTCCGCCTCGCTGAGGAGCTTGAACTCTTCGCAGTTGTCTTCGGGATCGAGCTTCTCTTCGACGATGGGTTCCTGGCGGATGATGGTGTCGAAGAAGGCGCTGCCGAGGGGCATGCGGCCGCTGGGGGGCGCGGCGGGGTCGCCTTCGGGGTAGATGAGGATGTCGCCGCCGGGCTCTTCTTTGACGACGAAGTCCTTGGAAACCAATACGTTGAGGCCACGGAAGCTCCACTCTTTCCAGGCCGAGTTCGGGAAGCCGAACATGGTGTTGCGAGGAAAGACGCCGGTGACGTCGAGGCCCATGGCGGCGCGCAGGTCATCTTCGATGAGGCCGAGCATCTGGTAGGGCTCGTGGACCCGGACGGGGCGTCTTTCGAGTCCGTAGTAGTCGCGGAGGGCGGCGACACAGGAGACGTGGACGCCGGTGACGGCGGAGCCACCGAAGTCGATGGGGACCCGGTCGGGTTGGCGGTGAGCGAGAGTATCCTGCAGTCTTTTGCGCGAAAGCGTCATATCAGGCGCTCCTGGAGACAACTAAAACGTTACCGGAACCGTGCACGATTCACGATAAGAATATCTGAAGTGCCGGTTTTGGTCAATCACCGAACTTGCATCGTTTCAGAGGCGCTCGGAAGCGAGATCGGCGGTGAGGCGGAAGCGCTGGCCGGGCTGTGTGTCAAGTTGAGCGGTTTTGGCGCCGTATCGAAGCCGGCATGCGCCGCCGAGGCGTGCGGTGATGAGCGCCTCCTTAAGGCGCGAGCCGGACCACTCCATGGACACCTCAAAGCCGCCGCGCGCGACCAGACCTTTGACCCGGCCCTGAGGCCAGGCCTTGGGGAGGGCGGGGAGGAGGTGGATTTCGCCGGTGTGGCTCTGGAGCAGCATCTCGACCACGGCGGCGGTTCCACCGAGGTTGCCGTCGATCTGGTAGATGGCGCCGGTGCCGTTGAAGAAGTTGGGGTGAGTGCTGCGGTTGAGGATGGAGCGGAAGGCGGCGTAGGCGCGCTCGGCGTCGCCGAGGCGGGACCAGCAGTTGCTCACCCAGGCGCCGGGCCAGCCGCCGTTGGATTTGTTGCGGCGGGTGACGAGGACGCGCTCGGCTTCGTAGAGGCGCGGGGTGGCGGGGGTGATCTCCGTGCCGGGGTAGAGCGGGTAGAAGGCTGAGGTGTCGTGGCGCGGAGGGTACTCTTCGAACTCCTTGTAGTATTCGAGGAGCTGGCCGCGCTGGCCTACCTGGTAGTCCGGGAGTTTGGCGAGCTGGGAGGCGAGCTTTTCGCGGAACGGTGCGTCGAGGCCGAGCAGGCGGGCGGATTCGATGACGTTGCGGAAGAGTTCGCGGATGATGGCGAGGTCGAGGGTGCAGCCCTGGGCGACGGAGCCTTGCTGGCGGGCGCCGGCGGCGTCGGTGTAGTAGAAGGCATTCTCCGGGGAAGTGCTGACGGGGGTGGTGAGGCGGCCGGAGCCGTCGTCTTTGAGCCAGCCGGAGTAGAACTCGGCGGCGGCTTTCATGATGGGGTAGGCGCGGGCGCGGAGGAAGTCGCGATCGTGGGTGAAGCGGTAGTGTTCCCAGAGATGCTGGCAGAACCAGCCGCCGGCCAAGGGCCAGAAAGAGTAAAGGGCGAGGTTATCGACGGGCTGGGCGTCGCGCCAGATGGTGGTGTTGTGGTGGAGCACCCAGCCGGGCAGGTGATACATGTCTCTGGCGACCTTGCCTCCGGTGGCGGTGAGTTCGCCGAGCATGCGGAAGAGCGGCTCGTGGCACTCGGAGAGGTTGGTGGTCTCGGCGGGCCAGTAGTTCATCTGGATATTGATGTTGGTGGTGTAGGCGCCGGCCCATGGCGGAATGACGTCTACGTTCCAGATGCCCTGGAGGTTGAGGGGCTGGGAGCCGGGGCGGGAGCCGGCGATCATGAGGTAGCGGCCGAACTGGAAGTGCAGGGCATCGAGGGCGGTGTCGGGCTGCGTGGCGGCGGCGCGCAGGCGCAGGTCGGTTGGGGTGTTGGGGGCGGCGCCGAGGTCGAGTTCGACGCGCTGGAAGAGGGACTGGTAGTCCTGGACGTGGGCGTTGCGGAGAGTGGCGTAGGGCTTGCCGGTGGCGGCGGCGAGGGTGGCGCGGTTCTTCGGCGCGGGGTCGGCGCCGTCGCGGGAAGGGCTCCTGTCGAAACCGTTGTAGCTGGAGGCGACGGCGACGAGGAGGAGGGCGCTGTTGGCGCCCTGGACGATGAGGCCCGCGGGGGAAGTGGTGACCGTGCCGCCTTCGGTCTGGGCCTGGACGCGGACCTCAAACTTCATGCCGCGGCCGCCGATGGCATCGCCGTAGAGGACGCGCTGGGCGTTGGGCTTGCGGGTGCCGTCGGAGTTGTAGATCTCGGGGTATTTGCGCTGGTCCCCGAAGGACTCGATGAAGTCGAATTCGCGGCGGAGGGCGAAGCCGGGCAGTTGGCCGTTGAAGGTGACTTCGTTGGCGGAGGTGGCCGCGGCCTGGAGGGTGGGGTGGGGCGAGCTGAGTGAGAGTTGGAAGCCGATGCGGCCGGGGGCATCGGCGGTGAGGCGGATGGCGAGGAGGTTGTCGGGGTAGGAGGTAAAAAACTCGCGTTCGAAGCGCACGCCGCTGTAGACGTAGCGGACGCGGGCGAGTGCGGTGGTCAGGTCGAGTTCGCGGTGGTAGTTGGCGACGTCGTGGGTGGGCGAGAAGCGGAGGCACAGGTCTCCGAGGGGCTGGTAGCAGGCCTGGGCGCGGCCCATCCAATGTTTGGTGATGAACTCGCCGGCCTCTTTGTACTGGCCGTTGCGGATCATGGCGGAGACGCGATCGAGATCGGGTGAGACGTCGAGGGGGAGATCGCGATAGCCGGGCTCATCGGAGTAGAGGGTGTCTTCGTTGAGCACGATGCGTTCTTCCGCGGGGCCGCCGAAGACCATGGCGCCGAGCCGGCCGTTGCCGAGTGGCACGGCCTCCAGCCAGCGGAGGGCAGGCTGGCGGTACCAGAGGGTGAGCGGGCCCGGCCGTTGGACTTGGGCGAAGGCGGTGCGGCGAAGAGCGGTCAGTGATGAAGCCAGGGCGAAGAAAGTCCGTCGGAGCATACTCCGATTCTCCATGGAACGCCTGCCCGGCGGAAGGGTGCTCAGGCGCCGGGGCCGGGGTAGAAGTTGCGGAGGTTGGAGCGGTGGATGACGGCGTGGTCGGTGTAGACGGCGGGCGGGAGGGGTTGGCCGTCGACGATGGAGGAGGCGAGGCGGATGAGCCGGTCGCCGTAGCGTTCGGGGAAGAAGGCGACGGAAGCGAGGAAGCAGGAGCCGGAGCGGCGGATGGCGGCGCGGCCTTCGGGGGCGGCGTTATGGCCGACGATGATGACGTCGCGGGCGCGGCTGGCGGCCTCGACGGCTTCGAGGGCGCCGATGGCGCTGAGGTCGTTGAAGCCGGAGACGAGGATGCGTTTGCCGGGAGGGAGGCGGCGGAGCAGGCGGGCCATGGCCTGGCGGCTGGCGTCGGTGTGCGCGCCGCCGTCGATGTGAATGACGGCGGAGGGCGGGATGGGGCCGAGGACGTCTTCGAGGCCGACCAGGACTCCGGCGAGGCGGGCCTGGACGCTGGTGCGCGTTTGCGGGCCTTCGACCAGGACGACACGATCGAAGCGCCCGCGCCAGCGTTCGCGGGCGTAGTGGCCGAGGGTTTGTCCGGCAAGTTTGCCGGCCTGGTAGTTGTTGGCCCCGAAGTAGATGCCGCCCTGGATGGGGCGCTCCACGGTGAGGAAGGGCACGCGGGCGGAGGCGAGGAGTTCGGCGATCTGATAGCCGATGGCTTCGACGGGCTGGAAGAGGATGGCGACATCGACGTGGGCGGCGATGAGTTCGCGGGCGTTGCGCAGGGCGGCGGCGGTGTCGTCTTCGGCGTTGTGGCGGAGGAGGAGTTCGAGTCCCGCGTTGGCGGCGGCGTGTTCGATGGAGGAGGCGACATCGAGGCGGAACTGGTTGCCTTCGAGCGGGGCGAGGTAGCCCGCCAGGATGCGCCGGCGGCGGGTGGAGGCGCGGTAGCGCTTGTCTTCGTTGCGCTGAACGTAGCCGCGGTTCTGGAGCGTGTTGAGCAGGCGGTAGACGGCGAGCCGCTGGAGGCCGGTCTGCGCGGAGATCTCCTGAATGGTGAGCGGTTGGGCGGAGGTCTCGACGGCCTCAAGCACGCTGAGGCCCTTGTCGAGCATGGTGCGTGCTTGACTTCGAGAGGCGGGTGGCATAGAACTACTGTGCTTCCAATGGACGTCGGCGTTCAGTATTTGAACATAAGCGGGCTTGCGAGTTCAAGCAGCCAGGGCCGGATGCCGGCGCGCGCCGCCGGGAAGGAGAGGGCGTGATGGAGACAGTGGCGCGGCGAAGGTGGCTGCTGTGCGGGCTGTTGTTCTGCGCCACGGCGTTGAGCTTCCTGGACCGGCAGGTGCTGAGTGTCCTGGCGCCGAAGCTGATGGCCGAGTTCGGAATGTCGAACACGGAGTATTCGCGGGTGGTATTCGCGTTCGTGCTGAGCTACACGGTGATGTTTTCGCTGGGCGGCAGGCTGATGGACTGGCTGGGGACGCGGCTGGGGCTGGCGCTGTCTGTGGGTCTCTGGTCGTTGGCGAGCGCGGCGCATGCGCTGGCGGGCGGAGTGGCGAGTTTGGGCGCGGCGCGGTTCCTGCTGGGGGTGGGCGAAGGGGCTTGTTTTCCGGCGGTGACGAAGGGGGCGGTGGAGTGGTCGGAACCGCGGCAGCGGGCGCTGGCGGTGGGCTTCGCCAACGGCGGGTCTGCATTTGGGGCGGTGATTGCGCCGCCGCTGACGGCCTGGGCGGCGGGCGCGTTGGGGTGGCGCGGGGCGTTTGTGGGGACGGCTTTGATTGGATTGATCTGGCTGGCGGCGTGGCTGTGGGCCGTGCGCGGAGTGGATGCGGGGCCAACGCAGGAGCGGAGGGCGGTGAGCTTCGGTGCGCTGTTGTCGCGCAGAGAAGTGCGGCGGCTGCTCTATGCGCGGTTCCTGTTCGACCCGGTGTTCTACTTCTACATGTTCTGGATTCCGCAGTATCTGTCGAAGGAGCGCGGGTTGTCGCTGCGGGAGATTGGGGCATGGACGTGGATTCCGTTCTTCGCGCTGGGCGTAGTGAACGTGACGGCGGGCGGATTTTCAGACAGGCTGGTGGCGCGCGGGTGGGCAACCAGGCGGGCGCGTCTGGCGATGATGCTGGGCGCGGCGCTGATCACGCCGGCGTCGTACCTGGCGGCCTCGGCGCCAACGGTGGGATCGGCCATCGGACTCATGGCCGTGCTGATGATGGCGCACGGAGTGTGGATTGCGAATTTCATCACGCTGATTGGGGATACGGTGGAGCGGCATGAGGTGGCGACGGCGGTGGGGCTGACCGGGACCAGCGGCGGCGTGGCGGCGATGCTGTCGAATCTGGTGACCGGGCCCGTGATCGATCAGTATTCATTCGCACCGGTGTTTCTGGTGTCGGCGCTGCTTTACCCGGCCGCGTGGCTGGTGCTGGCGGCGAGAGGAGAGAAGTCATGAGAGTTGCGAGACGGAAGGCGCGCACGGCGCGCGTGGGCATCTTCGGTGTGGGCTATCACGTCTATTGGGGGCAGTTCCCGGGGCTGCTGGATGAGTTGATGGGCAAGCTGGCGGTGTTCGAACGCAAGGTGCGGGCGACGGGTGTGGAGACCGTCAATTTCGGCATGGTGGACAAGGCGCAGGACGCCTACCGGGTGGCGGCGCAGTTGAAGGCCGCCGATCTCGACCTGGTGTTCTGCGACATGCTCACCTATGCCACGTCGGCGACGTTCGGGGTGATCGCGCGAAGCCTGGATGTGCCCATCGTGCTGGTGGCGCTGCAGCCGCGCGCGGCGCTGGACTATGCCAATGCCACAACGCACATGCAGCTCGCGAATGACGATTTCTGCTCCGTGCCGGAGTTCACGGGGGTGGCCGTGCGCATGGGCAAGCCGGCGCCGGAGGTGATTCTGGGGACGCTCGAAAACGATCCGGAGGCCGACGCGGAGATTCGCGACTGGTGCGACGCGGCGATGGCGCTCCATGCCGTGCGGCGTGCGCGGATCGGCCACTTCGGGCACCCGATCGAGCACATGCTGGACATGCAGACGGACCAGACGGCGCTGACGGCGGCGTTCGGCTGCCACATCGTACAGACGGAGGCGGACGATCTGTTGCGGCTGGAACGCGGAGTGACGGCCGCAGAGATCGAGGCCAAGCAGGCGGAGATCCTGGACCTGTTCGACACGCCGGATCCGGTCTCCGATCCGTTGACACGCAAGCTGACGCCGGAGCACCTGGAGACGGCGGCGCGCGTGGCCGTGACGCTGGACAAGTTTGTGGAGCAGCACGAACTGGACGGGCTGGCCTACTACTACGAAGGCGAGCCGGGCAGCCGGCTGCGGCAGATTGTGACGAACCTGATTGTGGGCAACTCGCTGCTGACGGCGGCGGGCTTTCCGATGTGCGGCGAATCCGATTTGAAGACGTGCATCGCGATGCTGCTGATGGACCGCATCGACATCGGCGGGAGCTTCGCCGAGTTTCATCCGGTGGACTTCCAGGAGGGCTTTGTGCTGGTGGGCCACGACGGGCCGCACCACATCAACATCGCCGAGGGCAGGCCGGTGCTGCGCAGCCTGGTGAAGTACCACGGCAAGCCGGGCGATGGGGCGGGAGTCGAGTTCCGCATCAAGGACGGCCCCATCACGATGCTGAGCATTGGGTTGAACAGAGAAGGGCGTTTCCGTTTTGTGCTGGCCGAAGGGCAGAGCGTGCACGGGCCGATTCCGGCGACTGGCAACACGAACACGCGCGGATTTTTCGAGCCGGACGTGCGCACGTTTCTGAAGCGCTGGGTAGCGGCCGGACCGACACACCATTTCGCGCTGGGCATCGGTCACAGGGCGCGGACGCTGGAGCGGATTGCGGCGGCGCTGGGCGTGGAAGCGGTAGTAGTGCGATAGGGGAGGAGTGTGGCCATGAAGTACGCGGCATTGATTCTGCTGATGGCGCCGGCGCTGCTGGCGCAGGAGCGCCAGACGCCGAACCTGGAAGAGGGGTTCCGCAGGCCGCCGCAACTGGCGAAGCCGGACACGTACTGGCTGTGGATGAACGGCTATGTGGATCCGCCATCGGCGGAGAAGGACCTGCAGGCGTTGAAAGACGCGGGCTTCGGCGGCGTGCTTGTGTTCGACATGGGCGCGGGCGGAGACAAGGCGGCGCGTCCACCGGCCGGGCCGGCGTTTCTGAGCCAGGAATGGCTGGCGAACCTGAAACGCTCGGCGGCGCGGGCGCGCGCGCTGGGGTTGGCGATGGATCTATCGGTGATCAGCAGTTGGGATCTGGGCGGGCACTGGATTGAGCCGCGACACGCGAGCATGGGTCTCTACCCGGTGGAGATGACGGTGGAAGGGGGGCGCAGGGTGGAAGCGGAGTTGCCGTTCCCGATCGCCTCGCCCGCGGCGCCGAAGGGGGCGGATGGCAAGCCGGCGTTCTGGCGCGACGAGGCGATTCTGGCGGTGCGGGATGCGAAGCGGCGGCCGGGGCACGAACTGGTGCTGCGGCTGATTCCGGACCAGGTACACGAGTTGAAGGAAGTGGTGCTGGACAACGGCTCGCCGAACGCTCCGGCGGAGTTGGCGGCGAAGATGACGCCCACGAGAGAGTTCAGCGTGGCGGTGTCGGCGGAGGGATCGAGGGAAGAGGATTTCCGGGAGGTTGTGCGCGGGACGCTGGCGGCGGCGGCGGGAGCGCAGCGGTTTGCGCTGCCGGCCGGGACGCGCGGGCGGTTTGTGCGGCTGCGCCTGCTCAGCGGGCAGGACGGCGCGCGGCCGCATTGGACTTTGGCAGAGTTCGGGCTGTACAACATGGCCGGGCAGAACGTGGTGATGGGCCGTTCCGCGGACAACACGACCAACGGCGCCGCGGTGATTCACGCGCCGACGCCGATCGGCTACGACGGGCAATGGAGCGTGGAGAACCTGAACGACGGCGCCACGAGCGGCGCGGGGGGTGTGTTCGCTTCAGCGGGCCTGCCGCCGTTTGCCTTTGATGGACCGGCGGAACTGCTGGACGTTTCGAAACAGGTGGACGCCGGGGGCCGGTTGCGATGGGACGCGCCGCCGGGCCGCTGGACGATTCTGCGCTATATCTGCATGAATACGGGTGAGCGGCTGAAGGTGCCCAGCCCGAACTCCGATGGCTGGGCGACCGACCACTTGAACGCCGAGGCGACGCGCGCGCACATGGATTACGTCATCGCGCGGCTCAAGGAGGCGTTCGGCAACGACCTGCGGACGAGCGGCATCGGGAGCCTGTACCTGGCGAGCTATGAGGTGCGCGGGCCGGTGTGGTCGCCCGGATTCACGGCGGAGTTTCAGCGGCGGCGCGGCTACAGCATGACGCCGTATCTGCCGGCGGTCTTCGGCGCGCGGGTGGGGAGCGAAGACGCGACGGAGCGGTTTCTGTTCGACTACCGCAAGACGCTGGGCGAGGTGCTGGTGGACGCCTACTATGGAGCGGCGCGCGAAGCGGCGCACGCGGCCGGGTTGACGATCAAATCGGAAGCGGGCGGGCCGGGACCTCCCATCCACAATGTGCCGGTGGACGCGCTGCTGGCCGACAAGGCGGTGGATGAGGTTCAGGGCGAGTTCTGGCCGTGGTGGCCAAAGGTGAGCGGGCTGTGGGTGGTGAAGGAGACGGCGTCGGCCGGGCACCTGTATGCGAAGCCGCGGGTACACATGGAGTCTTTCACGTCGTTTGAGCATTGGCGGGAAGGGCCGCAGGATATCAAGTGGAGTGCGGACCGGGTGATGGTGGAAGGCGCGAATCACTTTGTGTGGCACACGTGGGCGCACAGCGCGCCGGAGGCGGGGCTGCCGGGGTGGGCTTATGTGGCCGGCACTCATCTGAACAGGAACGTGACCTGGTGGCCGTTGGTGAAGCCGTTTGCGGAGTATCTGGGGCGCTCGTCGTTTCTCTTGCAACAGGGCGAGTTTGTGGCGGAGATCCTCTACTGTTACGGCGACGGCGGATACAAGTTCATCCCGCCGCGGCACCTGGATCCGGCCGGCTACGACTACGACGTGGCGAACTCCGACGTGATTCTGAACCGGCTGAGCGTGAAGAACGGTCGGCTCAGCGTGCCGGGTGGGCCGAGCTATGCCGTCCTGGTGATGCCGGATGAGGCGGGGGCGAACCCGGCGGTGCTTGCGAAGATCGCGCAACTCGTAGCCGAGGGCGCGACGGTGGTGGGGCCGCGGCCCCGGCGGGCGCTGGGGCTGGAGGATTTTCCGGAGAGCGACCGGCGGGTGCGCGAACTGGCCGCGCGGGTGTGGGGCGAGGAGGAGACGGCGAGCGGAGCCCGGGTGTACGGCAAGGGGCGGGTGATCTGGGGCAGTCCGCTGAAGGACGTGCTGGCGGGAATGAAGATCGCGCCGGATTTCGTGGGGCCGGAGAGCTTCGATTTCATCCACCGGAGCACGCCGGAGGCGGAGATCTACTTCGTGAGGAATACGACGGCGCAGGCGGCCAGGGGAATGGCGAAGTTTCGGGTGGCTGGACGCGTGCCGGAGCTGTGGAACCCGGTGACGGCGGCGATGGAGGACGCGGCGGAGTACACCGTCACGGCGGAGGGCGTGGAGGTGCCGCTGGAGTTCGACCGGAACGGATCTGTGTTTGTCGTGTTCCGGCGGCGGGCGCGGGAAGGCGCGGTGCGGAAGCCCCAGGCGCCGGAGGTGGAGCTGATGACGCTCGAGGGTGGGTGGAAGGTGGAGTTTGAGAAAGGCCGGGGCGCGCCGCCCGGCATGGCGATGGAGCGGCTGACTCCGTGGAGTGAGAACCCGAACGAAGGGATCAAGTATTTCGCCGGCACGGCGCGGTACAGCAGGAGTTTTGAGTTCGCCGCGGGCGAGAGGAAGGCGGGGCAGAGGGTGTTTCTCGACTTGGGGGACCTGTGGACCATCGGCGAGGCTTGGCTGAACGGGAAGCCGCTGGGGATCGTGTGGACGGCGCCGTTCCGGGTGGACTGCACCAGCGCGCTGCAGGAGGGGGCGAATGAACTGGTGGTGGAGGTGACCAACACCTGGTACAACCGGCTGGTGGGTGACGCGCGGCTGCCGGCGGAGAAGAGGATCACGCGGACCAACGTGGTGGGCTCGGGGCAGAAGCCCTGGGCTCAACTGCCGCCGCTGCGGTCCGGTCTCTTCGGGCCGGTGCGGCTGGTGGCGAGGTAGTTCCGGGGGAGGAGAGGAGGGTTCCAGCAGGCCTCCCCCCGGACCGGGACATATCCGGGCGCGGGAGGAGACCGATGCTTCAGGCTGGTTTTGTGTTTAGGCTGCCCGAAGGGGTGTGGTCGATAAAAGTGTCATCGGGTAACGTTGCAGAATCGTTTCAAAATGGGCCGTAATCGTTAACGATGGAGCGGCGAGGTGCCTGTAACCGAGGATGTATCATACATACAGTTTCAGTCCGGTTTGCCCAGAGTGAGGGGGATGGTCACCAGATTTCAATGCCGACGGTGGTGGGCGGGCCAGGGAGACGATCAATCACCTTGGTCTCGATGAGGATGGCGATATTCGAGCGATCCCAGTTTGCGGGCGCCTGGCGGAGGATGGCATCCAGGGTGGCGCGGGACGAGATCACCTCGCTGGCAGCTTCGGTGCCGGCGCTGCCGATGCCGGCCAGGATGAGCAGCGGCTGCCCGGTAAGCTGAGATTGGATGCGGGCGATGACGGCGTAGTCCTTGATGAGGTTGCCTTCCGGCCTGCGGGTCCAGGCCTTGCCCGAGCGGTGTATGATCTTGCGGACAGAGTCCTCCACGGCGAAGGAATAAGGAATATCCTTTGTGACGCGCATCGTCCAAGGGTTATCGTAGGCGCCGATGAGGACGGAGGGCCCCTCGCGGAGTTGGGCGAAGGCGGTGTCTGAGACGGCGATCACGCGGAACGACTGGTGGGAGGGGACGACCGGCAGCAGGCAGCGGGCGAGGGTGATGACGTCGGCCATGTGGAGTTTGGCGCCCGGGGCGGGGAGAGGGCGGCTGGGGTCGGCGCTGACGAGGAGGGCTGGTTCGGCGAGGCAGTAGGTGATGATGTTGGGGGAAGAGGTGAAGGGGGCCCAGAAGCGGTCGAGGCTGGAGGACGTGGCGGGCAGGCGCAGCCGGCCGAGGGCGAAGCCGGCGAGGGCGATGAGGAGGAACGCGGCGGCGAGGCCAAGGCGCCGCGAAATGTTGGAGGCGGCGCGCGGGGAGGGAGCGGGCGCGGCTTCCGGTGGGGGGGCTTCGGCGGCGGTGGGCTCATGGAAAACAGGGACGTAGGAGCCGACCGGAAGCTCGACGATGAGTTCGCCGGCGTGTTGAGGAGCGTAGTAATACTGCGAGAGGCGTTTGCGAACCTCGGCGGCGGCCATGCGGACCACCGGATCGAGCGAGACATCGTAGCTCGGCTCCCGACCGAAGGCCTCAACGCCGATGGTGCGCTCCTTGACATTGTCGGAGTTGCCGGCGAGCGCCTGCTCCACAACATAGGCCAGAAGGGCCGGATAGCGCTTGCTGTTGGAGAAGAGCGGGTGGGCTAACAGACGCCGCAACTGCTCCCGCACCAGGGCGGGATCTGGCAGCCGATCCTCTGCTGGCGGCGTTTTGTCGGGCGGTTGAGGCGACATGATGGACTGGCGACCGGCCGTAGCGAGCGTGCCGAATTGAACAGGCCGCGAAAGGTCCGCCAGCGGCCCGAGGGGGACAATTCCATTTAACTACATCGATGACTGCCTCGCGGAGAGGGGGCATGCGGCTGGACTGGAGTCCTCAGAGAGGGGCGGATAGAATAAATTACCCATTACTCGATCGGAGAGATATGCTAATCTGTTGTCACGCAGTATATCATTCCTATCGACAAATGGAGATTATGAAGACGCGCAACGCAATTTTAGTACTGTTCGTGTCCGCGGCCTATGCACAATCGCCGCAGGCCACAGTCAGCGGGACCGTGACGGACCCTAGCCGGGCATCCGTGGAGACGGTGGAGATCCACGCCACTCGAGGCGCCACGGGGCAGGTTTTCCGGGCTGTGACGAACGGCGCCGGTTTTTATTCCTTGCCGTCGTTGCCGATTGGGGAGTACAAGTTGGTGGCGGAGAAGGCGGGTTTCCACAAGGCAGTGAGGGACGGACTGGTGTTGACCACGGGCCAGTCGTTGACGCTGGATCTGCAACTGGAGGTGGGTTCGGTGGCGGAGGCGGTGACGGTGGAGGCGCAGGCGAGCCTACTGGAGACGAGGACATCGGATTCATCGCAGTTAGTGGAGTCGAGGAACGTGGAGGACCTGCCGCTGGGTGACCGCAGGACGATGAACATCGTGCGGATGACGGGGGCGGCTGTGTTCGTGAACTATGATTCCGGGGGGAAGCCCAACTTTTCGCTGGCGGGCGGGCGGACGCAGAGCCAGAACTTCTACCTGGACGGGGGCAACATCCAGAACATGCGGCTGGGGATCGGACAGGTGGACACGGATCCGCCGGTGGAGACGGTGGCCGAGGTGAAGGTGCTGTCGAACAACTATGCGGCGGAGTATGGCGGATCGGCGGGGGGTGTGATTGTGGCGGCGACGAAATCCGGCACGAACGAACTGCACGGGGCGGCGTATGAGTATTTGAGGAACGAGAAGCTGGACGCGGCGAACTTCTTCTCGCCGTGGGACGGGGCGCAGAAGACGCGGGCGCCGCTGCGGTACAACGTGTTCGGCGCGACGGTGGGCGGTCCGGTGATCATCCCGAAGATTCTGAACGGGAGAGACAAGGCGTTCTTCTATTTCGCCTATGAGGGTTCGCGGCGCTCGGACGGGTCGACGACGACGTACAACACGCCGACGGCGGATCAGCGGGCGGGCAACTTCGCGACGACCCTGAGCGCGACCGGGGCCATGGTGCCGGTGTACGATCCGGACACGACGCGCACGGTGAACGGGCGTGCGGTGCGCGACCAGTTTCCGGGCAACGTGATTCCGCCGGCGCGGCTGGATCCGGTGGGGCTGAAGCTGTTGCCGTTCTGGCCGCAGCCGAACAAAGCGCCGTCGAACGCAACGGGCGCGAACAACTACGCCACGAACTTCGTGCAACTGTTGACGCGCGACGCGTTTCTGGTGAAGGGCGACATCAACGTCACGGAGAGGGACCGACTGAGCCTGCGCTACCTCTACAACAGCGACAATCTGGATTACACCACCTACCTGGCCGACATTGCGGCAGACCCGCGGTCACCGGCGCTGCGGCACCAGAATTTCTTCTACGGCTCGTACACGCGCGTGTTCACGCCGGCGCTGCTGACGGAGTTCCGCTTCAACTACGGCAACCGCATCAACTGGGCGCGCAGTTACGGGTTGGACGGCGGCTGGCCCACGAAGTTGGGGCTGAAGGGTGTGCCGGACGACGCGTTTCCGGCGTTCGCGGTGACCGGCTTCCAGCAGTTGGGGGCCACGGCGCAGGAGCGGCGGCAGTTCCCCATCCAGCAGTTCCAATGGACGAACATCACTACCTGGATCAAGGGCAGGAACAGCATCAAGTTCGGCTTCGAGATCCGGCCGTCGTACAACTACGAGGTGAACCGGCCGCTGGTGTCGGGCAGCTTCACGCTGTCGCCGCTGGCGACGGGGTTGCCCGGCAACACGGCCACCGGCAACGGGCTGGCCTCGCTGCTGCTGGGCGCGCCGACGGCGTTCAGCGCGCGGACCACCGAGGTGCTGGACCGGAGTTCGTTCTACCACGCCATGTTCGTGCAGGACGACTGGAACGCGCACCGCGACTTGACGCTGAACTTCGGCCTGCGCTGGGAGACCGACACGCCGATCAAGGACTATTCGAACCGCATGAATGGCTTCGATGAGAGGGCGATCAACCCCGTCTCCGGCACGCCGGGCGCGGTGAAGTTCCTGGGCCTGAACGGATACCGGACGACGCCCTACGGCACGGACTGGAACAACTTCGGGCCGCGCGTGGGTTTTGCCTGGAAGCCGGGCGGGTCGACGAAGACGGTGATCCGGGGCGGCTGGGGCGCGTTCTTCGCGCATCCGTTCGACGCTGGCGCGCCCACTTCGGCGTCGCTGGGCTTTGAGCTGTCCGCCGCGATCAACTCGCCCGACAACGGCGTGACCATTCCGTTCCGGCTGAAGGACGGCGTGCCGGGCTACACGCCCACCAAGCCCGCGCTGAACGACGGCTACGGAGCGGTGCCCGTGGGCACGAATCCGAATACGGCGGTCACATTCTATGAAGAAGGCCGGCGCACAGGCTACTCGCTACAGCACAACTTCACCATCCAGCGCGACCTGTTCGACGGCTGGCTGCTGGAAGCGGGCTACCTCGGCAACCTGTCGCGCAAGCTTGCGTCGAGCAACCTGGGCATCAACCAGGTGCGGCCGGAGATCCTCTCCGCGAGCTCGACGCAGAAAGACAGGCCGTTCCCGCAGTTTTCGAATGTCACCGTGGTGCTGCCGAGCCTGGGCGTATCCAGCTATCACGCGCTGCTGGCCAAGGTGGAGCGGCGCTTCGCGCGCGGCTTCAACTTCCTGGGCACGTACACGTTTTCGAAGTTCCAGAACAACACGAATGAGGGCGGCTCCACGCTGGGCGCCGAGGGAGGGCCGTATTCGAACTACTACGACCGGCGCGCCGATTGGGGTCTTTCGGAGAACGACATTCCGCACAGGCTGACCTTGAGCGGGGTGTGGGAGTTGCCGTTCGGCAAAGGCCGGAAGTTCCTGGCCGATGCGCCCGCGGGCTATCTGTTGGGCGGCTGGAGCCTCGGCGGCATCTTCACGGCGCAATCGGGGCCTCCGTTCACGGTGACCACGCAGGTGAACTCGGTCTATTCCGCCACCGGCGCGCTGCGGGCGGACGTGAGCGGGAATCCGAATCTGGAGAGCAAAGAACGGACGTTGAACCGCTGGTTCGATACGAGCCGTTTCTCGCAGCCGGCCGCGGCGCGCTTCGGCAACCAGGGCGTGAACCTGTTGCGCGGCGATGGGACCATCCACCTGGACGCCTCCGTGCAGCGGGCGTTTCCGTTCTTCAGCGAGGGGCGGAAACTGCAGTTCCGCGGCGAGCTGTTCAACCTGGCGAATCACGCAAATTTCGGCATCCCGGGCAGGGTCTTCGGGGGGCCGGGGTTCGGCGTGGTGAGTTCGGCTGGAGCGGCGCGCAGCATTCAGTTGGGTCTGCGGCTGGTGTATTGAGTTCACCGCCGGTTTGGAGGAGCAAAGGAGCGGCCTGGCGACAGGCCGCTCCTTGTTCGCGCTCATTCGTTCGAGGCGAGTGGAATCCGTCGGCAACGGGCGGGAGGCGCAGCGGAACAGCGGTGCCGGCGCCGGAGGCGGCAGCGCTTCGCCGCTGGCAGGTTTTCGCCGGGCTCTCTCTGTGGCTCGGCGGTTGCACCATGCACAATGCGGTGATGGAATTGATCTTGGCATTCCATCTGGGCAAGCGCGGCAGAGTGTGGGCCGGCGCGCGGATCTGCGCGCTGCTGGCGCTGCCGCTTTGCCTGCCGGCGGGCGTGCGGATCTCGCAATACCAGAAGACTTACTGGGCGGTGGAGCAGGGATTGCCGCACAGTTATGTGACGGCGATCGCGCATGCGCCGGAGGGGTACCTGCTGGTGGGGACCTACGAGGGGTTGGCGCGTTTTGACGGCAGGGAGTTCCGGCCGCTGGATTCGAAGCCATCGCTGCGGTTGGGCGAGACGTGGACGTCGGCATTGCTGCTGTCGCGGGACGGGAGCTTGTGGGTGGGCACGTTTGAAGGGACCTTGGCGCGTCTGCGGGAGGGCAAGGCCATGGAGGTGCACGCCACCGGCGGCTCGATCTTCGCGCTGGCGGAGGACGGGGAGGGCGCGGTGTGGGCCAGCAGCCGCAGCGGCGTGCGGCGGTGGAAGGCAGGCCGGTTGCAGCCGGTGGCGGGAGTTTCGGCTCCGTTGGAGAGCGCCTGGAATGTGTTGGCGGCCGCGGCGGATGGCGCCATGTGGGTGGCGGATGCGAGTGGATTGAAGTGCTGGCGGCAGGGCGGGGTTTCAACCGTGGTCCGGAACGGAGGCGCTTCAGGCGACGTGCTGGCAGTGTTGCGGAGGCAGGCTGGCGGTGTGTGGGTGGGTACGACCAGGGGGCTCTACCGCTTGGAGGGCGCGGCTCAACCGCTGGTCGAGATGCCGGGCGTGCAAGGGCCGGTGACGAGCCTGTTGGAAGAGAGCGGCGGGACGCTGTGGGCAGGGAGTTGGGGGCACGGTTTGTACCGTTGGTCGACGGAGGGTGTGGCGCGTTGGGCTGGGCAGGATGGGTTGCCGGATGACCATATCCGCACGCTGGCGGAAGACAGCGAAGGCAATCTGTGGATCGGGATGAGGAGCGGCGGGCTGGGCCGTTGGAAAGAGCCGCGCATCGTGCCTTACGGCACGCCGGAGGGGTTGTCCGGGAACTACGCGGCGACGGTGGCGGAGGACGGGGCTGGGAACTTGTGGCTGGGCACCTGGCGCGGCGGGCTGTACCGCCGGAGGGACGGCGTCTTCGCCAAGCAGCCGACGCCCACGCCGGAGCCCGAGTTTGCCGTGCGGGCCATGGCCTTCGACCGCCAGGGCGGCGTGTGGCTGGGCAACTGGGAGGGGGTGTTCGAACTGCGCGCGGGCGTCTACCGGCGCTACGCCAAGGAGGCCGACGCCCCGTACGGGCGGGTATCGGCGCTGCAGTTCGACCGGCAGGGCGGACTGTGGATTGGGACGGCGGACCGGGGACTGTTCTATTTCGCGGAAGGCCGGCCCGGGGGGCGCTGGCAAGTGATGATGGAGGGCGCCACCATCAGCGCGCTGCTGGGGGATTCGCGCGGCAGGATGTGGGTGGGCACCAACCGGGGCCTGGCGTACTTCGAGGGCGGAGAGTTGCGGCGCGCACAGGGATTGGGCGAAGCGCTGATCGAGGCGCTCTTCGAAGATTCGAAACAAAGGGTGTGGGCGAGCACATCGGGCGGAGAACTGCTGGTGGAGGGGGAGCGGCGAGTGGTGCTGGGCCGTCAAGCGGGGTTGCCGGCGCATGCGCTCTACCGCGTGCTGGAGGATGACGGCGGCACGTTCTGGGTGAGTTCGCCGCGGGGCATCCTACAGTTGCCGGGCGGGCCGCTGGAGGCGGTGCTGAGCGGAAAGAGGAAGACTCTGGAGGTCGTGCGGCACGGCCAGGACGACGGAATGAGGACCATCGAATGCCACGGCCTCTCACAGCCGGCGGGTTGGAAGGCGCGCGATGGGAGCCTGTGGTTTCCGACGGCGCGCGGGTTCGTGCGGGTCTGGAGGATGGACGAGCGGCGCCCGCTGCCGCCGCCGAAGGTGGAGATTCTGGAGACGCGGACTGAGGCGATGAGTTTGCCGGCCGGGGCTGAGGTGACGCTGGCGGCCGGAGCGCGCAATCTGGAGATCGTCTACACGGCCTTCCGGCTGACGAACCAGGAGAAGGTGCAGTTCAGGTACCGGATGCTGGATTACGATCCGGACTGGGTGGAGGCCGGCAACGCGCGGAGCGCGCGTTACAATCAACTGCCGCCGGGGCGGCGGCGCTTTGAGGTGCAGGCGCGGGACGCCGGCGGCGAATGGGGTCCGGTGGCGGCGCTTCGCTTTGTCCAGACGCCGAGGTTCTATCAGACCTGGTGGTTTCTGGCGCTGATGGCGGCACTGAGTGTGGGGGTGGTTTGGGGTGGATACCGCTGGCGGCTGCACACAGTGCGCGGCCGCTTCGCCGCCGTGCGGGAAGAGCGGAACCGGATCGGCCGCGAGTGGCACGACACGCTGGTGGCCGGCTTTTCGGCGATCTCGCTGCAGATTGAGGCGGCCATGGCGCGGCTGGAGGAGCAGCCGGAACGATCGTTCGAAATCCTGGATGTCACGAAGAAGATGGTGCACCACTACCGGGCGGAGGCGCGGCGCGTGATTTGGGATCTGCGCGACAGCCGGCAAGAGGGCGAACCGCTGGCGGCGGCGTTGGAGCATGCGCTGCGCCGCGTGACGGAGCGGCGCGAAATGGGCGGGCGGGTGCAAGTGGAGGGCACGCCGGTGGAGCAGGGGATGGAGGTGGAGCACAATCTTCTGCGCATCTGCCAGGAGGCGATGTCGAACGCGGCGCGGCACGGCGCTCCCTCGAAGATCGACGTGACTCTGGCCTACCGCGCGGATTCGATCGAGGTTTCGGTGGAAGATGACGGGAACGGCTTCGACTACGCTGCGGCGGCCGCGGACCAGACCGGCCACTTCGGCCTGGCGGTGATGGAAGAACGGGCCCGGCGGCTGGGCGGCCGGCTGGAGATCGAGAGCAGACCTGGGTCAGGTACGATAGTGCGCGCAGTGGTTCCCATCCGTGCAGGCACGAGGAAATGAGCGAGCAGATCCGCATTGTTCTGATTGAAGACCAGTACTTCTTCCGGCTGGCGCTGAAGACCACCATCGAGTCGCGCGCGGACATGCGCATTGTGGGTGAGGCGGACCGCGGCGCCGCCGCGGTGGAACTTTGCCGGCAGCACACAGCTCATGTGGCGATTGTGGATTTGAAGATGCCCGGGATGTCCGGCTTTGAGGTGCTGGCCGCGCTGCACCGCGAGTGCCCCGCCACGCGGCTGATGGTGTTGAGCAACTACGAAGGCAGTGAGGACATTCACCGCGCGCTTTCCGCCGGCGCGCTGGCCTACTTGACCAAGGACGCGGGCGCGGAAGAGCTGATCGGCGCCATCCTGAGCGTCCACGCCGGCAAGCGCTTCGTCTCCAAGAGCGTTGGCGCGATGCTGGCCGGGCGGATGCCGGGATCGGAACTCACAGAGCGCGAGCTGGACGTGCTGCGCCTGCTGGCGGCGGGCTGCAGCAACCGCGAGATCGGCCACCGGCTGGGCATCTCCGAGAATACGGTGCGCATCCACATGGGCCGCGTGCTGGACAAGCTGGGCGTGGCGGACCGCACGCAGGCGGTGCTCACGGCGCTGCAGCGCGGCCTGGTGCACGTGGATTGACGGCGCGGGTAGTCCGAACGTCTGATGTGCGCGCGGATGCGCGCGTGACATGATGGGGTCCGCAGAGAGTTGAGGTCGCCATGAAGTACCTGTTGTTGCTAGCCGCCGCGCCATTGCTGGCCGCGCCGCCCGAGCCTTCCCGCTGGAAGCTGGCGTTTTCCGACGAGTTCGATGGGCAGACGCTCGATCAGTCGAAATGGGATTACCGTCTGGGACCGCGCATGTGGAGCGAACAGCGCGCGGCGAACGTGTCGGTGAGCGGCGGCGTGCTGCGCCTGGCGTTGCGCAAGGAGAAGGCCGGGCCGCTGGACTACACGGCCGGCGGCGTGATCTCGAAGCAGGCTTTCCGCTACGGCTACTACGAAGCGCGGATCAGAATGCCCAGGGGCCGCGGCTGGCACACGTCGTTCTGGATGATGCAGAACGGGCCGAAGCAGGGCAGGGAAGACCGCTATCAGGAGATCGACGTCTGCGAGCAGGATTCGACCGATCACAACGGCTACTCCGTGAATTGGCACTCCTACAAGCCGCACGTCTCTTTCGGGCACAAGCGCGTGACGGGGCCGGATCTTGCGGCGGATTTTCACGTCTACGGGGCCGAATTCAGCGCATCTTCAGTGAAGTTCTACTTCGACGGCCAACCGGTCCATTCGATCGACGTGGCGAGCGTTCCGCATTTCGAGCAGCACATCTGGCTGACCTCCATCGCCACGTGGCTGGGCCGGACAGGCAGCGTGGAAGATGCCGCGCTGCCGGAGGTGGCGCAGTTCGATTGGGTGCGCTACTACCGGCCAGCTTCTGAAGTGAAGACCGAGGGCGTGCTGCCCGATCTGTCTTCGATGATCCGGCCTCTGCCGGAGTCCGCCAGGTTCAGCGACCCGGACTATTACATCTGGTGCGGCTCCGCTGTGCGGGGCGACGACGGCAAGTACCACCTCTTCTACTCGCGCTGGCCGAAGAAGCTGGGGCATTTCGCCTGGGTGACGCACTCGGAGATCGCGCATGCGGTGTCTGATTCGCCCACGGGACCGTACCAGCACGCCGGCGTCGTGCTGCCGCGGCGCGGCAAGGAGTTCTGGGACGGGCTCTGCACGCACAATCCCACCATCCTGCGCGCCGGCGATCGTTACTACCTCTACTACATGGGCAACACCGGCGACGATCAGGCGATGCAGACGCTGAACTGGACGCACCGCAACAATCAGCGCGTGGGCGTGGCCGTGGCGGAGAGCCCTTACGGGCCATGGCAGAGATTCGATCAGCCCCTCCTGGACGTGAGCGCCGACGCGGGCGCGCCGGACTCGCTGGTCGTGACGAACCCCAGCGTGACGCGCCGCCCCGATGGCGGCTTCCTGATGGTGTACAAGGCCGTGGGCCGGCAGCGCGCGCTGCCCTTCGGCGGTCCCGTCGTGCACCTGACGGCGACCGCGGATTCGCCCACCGGGCCGTTCACCAAACAGTTGAAGCCGATCTTCCTGGCCCCCGGCATGGACTTCCCGGCCGAGGATCCGTTCGCCTGGTACGACTATGCGGCCCGCCGGTATCTGGCCGTGGTCAAGGATAACGCCGGCAATTTCACCAAGGCGGGCAAGTCGCTCTGCCTGTGGGAATCGGCGGATGGGTTCGAATGGAAGCTGGCCTCGAACCCGCTGGTGAGCCGCATTGAAGTGACGTGGGAAGGCGGGCGCGTGGAGAAGCTGAATTCGCTGGAGCGGCCGCAACTGGTCTTCGGTCCGGACGGCAAGCCCGTCGCACTGCTGGCCGCGGCGGATGAGGATGCGAGCCGCGCGCACTCGTTCAATCTGCAGATCCCGCTGCGGAGCAGGTAGGCGATGACGCAGGGCGCAAATGACCGCGCCGCGTCAGTAGAGCTCCCACGGCGCGCGGCGGAAGCCCGGCGCTGATTCGCGTCCAAAACGCAGTGGCAGGCGGCCTGTCTCATAGGCGCCGATGTCGGGGCCGGCGCCGGTGAAATCGTCGTTGAAATTCGGCAGGCGCACGCCTTTGTCCAGCGCCGGATTGGGCACGGGCTCCATGGGGTCCGTGATGGCGAACGTCTTCCCGGAGCGTGTGTACTCGATGCGGCCCCACTTGATCTTGTTCATGCTGGGCGCCAGGAACCATTCCAGGTTCTGGGTGGCCAGGAACATCGATTGCACGAATCCGCCGCCGAGGAAGCCGCCGGTGAGGTCGTGCCTGAAATCGTTGGGCGGCCCAGGCTGGCTCTGCGGGTAGGTGCGGCCGCGCGTGTAAAAGATGTTGTTGCGGGTGACGGCGTTGTGGGTCTCGTGGCCGCTGAAGACGTCCAGCGCGCCGTTGGGCTGCAGGGCGGTGTTGTGGAAGATGAAGCGGTATCCGAGCAATGTGGAGAGCTTCTCGCCGTTCACCTCCACGTCGCGGCCGCCGGTCTTGATGATGGTGCCGCCGGAAGGATCAGAGTGCGTGATGCGGCTGGAGCCGAAGACGTTGCGGAAGATGTAAAGCGGCCCCATCGACGTGGAAGCGGTAGCGATGTGGGTGAACGTGTGGTGGATGTAGTTGCTCCAGATGCGGACGTTCATGTTGGCGCCTTCGCTTTCGATGGCGTCGTCCCAGCAGTGGGAGATGTGGTTGGAGTAGATGTCGGAGTCGCGGTTGGGGCTGCCTTCGAAGGAGAAGTTGGAGCCGCCGCCGATCGCGTCGTTGTAGCCATGGTCTTCGGTGGAGCGGATGGTATTGAAGCGGATGACGTTGCCGCCCGAGGAGTCGATCAACGAAATGGCCTGCGGGCCATCGGGGTGTCCGGACTCCCAATCGTTGGAGCCGCCGCGCGGATGCTCAATCAGGTTGCGCTGGATGACGAGATGGCCGGCGCCCTTCTGCGCGTAGACGGCGCTGTCGGAGCCGTGGAAGATGCCCCACACGCGCGCTCCGCCGATGCGCCCCCAGCCCGTGATGTGGCAGTCTTCGATGACGACATGCTGCACGCCGGGCCTGATCAGGATCGCGTGCTGCGCGGCGCCCTTCAACTCCAGCCCGCGCAGGATCACGTAGTCGGCTTCCACCACGATGTTGTTGTCGGCCAGGTTGAACAGGTCGCTTGTCCAGCGTTTGCCCGGCGCGGGCGTGTACAGGCGCCAGGCGGTTTCCGTGCCGCCTTCGCGGATGTTCACGGTCTGGCCGGCGTCGGCATCGGTGAGCTGCGTGGTGCCGCCGACGGGAAACGTCTCGGAGAGCGTGCGTGCGGTGAGTTCGGCGCTGTTGCCGCCGGACTGGATGCGGATCTGGTACTCGGTGCCGGGCTCCAGCAGAACCAGCGAGCCGCGGTACTCGCGCAGGCGCGGATCGTAGACCAGAGGGTAGCCTTCGCGCCATGCCGCGCTGGAGCCGGCGCGAAACTGCACGGTGGCCGCGCCCACGTCGGCGCTGGGGTAATACAGACCGATGGACTCAAACGTGGCGACGGCGCGCGGCCCGGCTGGCTGGGCGGCGAGTTGCGCGAAGGCGGCGAGCTGCGCGAAAGCGGTAAGGATGAAGCAGAGATTCATGGCGGTGGCCCGATGGTGGATATTGAATCAGGTTTGGCGGGAGATTTTGCGCACTGCGGGCGGCTCTGATATTGTCGAGGTTCTTATCTGAAACTCGAGGCGGGGTACCGCGGCCGGGAGGTGGTCGGCGATGATTGCACCAAGTTTGGAGTTGGGCATCTCGTTTCATGCCGCGGGGGCGATGCTCTCGGCCAACTGCTACGCGCCGCAGAAGTACATCCGGCGCTGGAGCTGGGAGATCTTCTGGATGGTGCAGGCGGCGTGGTGCTGGCTGCTCTGGCCGGTGATCGGCGCGCTGGCCACCATCCCCGAGCTGGGCCAGGTGCTGGCCGAAGCGCCGCGGGACCGGATGCTCGCGTCGTTCCTCATGGGCGTCGCCTATGGCGTGGGCGGCACGGCGTTCAATCTCTCCATCCGCTACATCGGCTTCTCGTTGACGTACTCGATCGCCGTGGGGCTGTCGAGCGTGCTGGGTACGCTGGTGCCCCCGCTGGTGCGCGGCCAGTTGACCGGGCTCATCGGCCGGCCGGGCGCGGAGTGGGTCTTCGGCGGCGTGGCGGCCGGCGCGGCCGGCATCGCCGTCTGCGGCCTGGCCGGACGTCTGAAAGAGCGCGATCTCGAAGCCGGCGCCGGCGGGCGCGGCGAGTTCTCTCTCACCACCGGACTGCTGCTCTCGCTGCTGGCCGGCGTCCTCTCCGCGGTCTACGGCTTCGCGCTGGAAGCCGCCGCGCCCATCGCCGACATCGCGGAGCGCCACGGCGCGGGCATCTGGAAGGGCAACGTCTCTTACCTGTTCGCCAACACGGGCGCGTTCCTCACCGCGCTGCTCTACAGTCTGTGGCTGGCGCTGAAGAACCGCTCGCTGCCCCAGTTGGGCGGCGTGGCCGCGGGCGGTGGGGAAGACGGCGGCGGCCTCACGCTGGGCCGCAACTATCTCTTCGCGCTCTTCACCGGCACCCTCTGGTACGGGCAGTTCTTCTTCTATAACCTGGGCCACGTCCGCCTGGGCGCCCAATACGCCTTTTCGAGCTGGGCCATCCATATGATCCTGCTCGTGCTGTTCAGCAACGCGCTGGCCGTGATGGTGGGCGAGTGGAAGATGTGCCGCCCGGCCACGCGCGGCGCGGCGCTGGCCGGTCTGGCCGTGCTGTGCGCCGCCGTGGTGATGCTCACCTACGGCAACAAGCTGGGCGGCTAAGGTTGTCGCAGACGCCGATTCCCGCTAGCATACGCTCATGCGGACTCTGTTTTCGATCCTGGCGGTAGCGGCGTGCGCGGCATGGGGACAGGAGGCGGCGGTGATCCCACGGCCGGTGAGCGTGACATCCGGGACAGGCGTCTTCCATTGGAAGCCCGGCATGAAGCTGGCCGTGGATGCCGGCAGCGCGCAGGCCGGGCGCGTATTGGAAGCCGGTCTCAACCTGAAAGCGGAAGCCACCGCGGCCAAGCCGGCCGCCGGCATCCGCGTGACAGTGGACCCCGCCCTCGCAGTGCCCTCCGGGGAAGGCTACACCCTGGATGTCACCCCGAGCCTGATCTCGATCCGCGGCAAAGGGCCAGCCGGCGCCTTCTACGGTGCGCAGACCCTCCTGCAGCTCATGCCCAGCGGCCAGGCCAGCGAAGTCCGCGCCGTCCGCATCAAGGACTACCCGCGCTTCGTCTGGCGCGGCCTCATGCTCGACACCGCCCGCCATTTCCTGCCCAAGCCCGCGGTGCTGAAGTTCATTGACCTGGCAGCCATGCAGAAGATGAACGTGGTCCAGCTCCACCTGACCGACGACCAGGGCTGGCGCATCGAGATCCGCAAGTACCCGCTGCTCACCGGCGTCGGCTCCATGCGCAAGCAGACCCTCATCGGCCACGAGGAGAAACCCAAGGGCTTCGACGGTAAACCGCACGGCGGCTTCTACTCGCAGGCCGACATCGCCGAGATGGTGCAATACGCACGCGAGCGCTTCGTGGAGCTGGTGCCGGAGATCGAGATGCCAGGCCACGCACAGGCCGCCCTGGCCGCCTACCCCGAGTTGGGCAACACCAGCCAAAAGCTCGAGGTGTTCACGCAATGGGGCGTGAATCCCAACGTCTTCAACGTGGAGGAGCGCACCATCCTCTTCCTGCAGGACGTGCTGACCGAAGTGATGCAGATGTTCCCAGGTAAGTTCATTCACGTGGGCGGCGACGAAGTGCCGCTGGACCAGTGGAAAGCCAGCCCCGCGGCTCAGGCCCGCATGAAGCAGTTGGGCCTGACCAAGGAAGTGCAACTGCACGGCTACCTCATGCGCCGCATGGACCAGTTCCTCACTCAGCACGGCAGGCGCATGGTGGGCTGGGATGAGATCCTCGAAGGCGGTGTCGATCAGAGTGCCACGGTCATGTCGTGGCGCGGCAACAAGGGCGGGATTGAGGCCGCCAAAATGGGCCACGACGTTGTGATGGCGCCCACCACGCACACTTACTTCGACTACTACCAGACCAAGTCCCCCTCTGAGCCGCTGGCCATCGGCGGTTTCCTCCCGCTGGAAACCGTCTACGGCTTCGAGCCGGTCCCGCCGGAACTCACCGCCGAACAGGGCAAGCACGTCCTGGGCACCCAGGGCCAGGCCTGGAGCGAATACATGCCCGTCGCCTCGCACATGGAGTACATGCTCTTCCCGCGGCTCACCGCCCTCGCCGAAGTCGCCTGGACCCCCGCCGCGCGCAAGAACTACGCCGACTTCCAGAAGCGCCTGCCCGTGATGGAACAGCGCTGGAAGGCCATGGGCGTGAACTACCACCCCAGCCAGAAGTGACGCCTGGGGCGAGGATCAGCCGTTCGCAGCGGCGGTTCGCATCGGTGACCGCCGAAGAATTTAAGGACTCTTTGGTCTCATTTGGGTCTATACTGAGCGCAAGATCCGGATCCCTTCAGCCGGACCGGCTGGCTCATTGAGGTGATTCCGGACTGGATCAACCATCGGCCTGCGGCAGTGCGAACAGGCTGACGTCCTGGCGCCTCGCCGCACGCCCCACACGACAACAATTCCTTCCTCGGGGATACAGGCCCCTTCACAGTTATCAGGAGGATGAAATGAAACTGCGGAGTGAGATGCTTGGCGCGTTCGCCGTTTCTGTGATCGCGATTCTCCCATTGGGCGCCCACGGCGCGGCAACGTCCGCGCCGGGCGGCGGCGAATTGCGAGTGACCCTGCCGTTTGACCTGGTGGACGTGCTGGATGGGGCGAAGTTCAAGATACGCGTTCCGGCGAACTGGAACGGGAGCCTGCTGGTTTACGTGCAGGGAACGAAGTCAGGCGCTGCTCCGCCGGAGCCGATTGTGGCGCCGTTGAAACTGCCGGGTTCGGACGCGCCGCTGGAAGGCACGCTGCTGGCGCGGGGCTATGCGCTGGCGGCGTCGGAGGTTTCCACGCTCGACTGGCAGATCAAGGCATCCGTGCAGGACACCCTGGCACTCACCGCCTACTTTCGCGCGCGCGTCGGAGAACCGAAGCGCGTCATCCTCTGGGGGAACTCGCTCGGCGGTCTGGTCACCATCCGGATGCTGGAGGATTACCCGCGCAGCTTTGACGGGGGCATCGCTCTGAGTGCCCCGGCGCTGGGCTTCTGCAGGCGGTACGATGCGCTGCTGGACGTCAGCCTCGCCTATGCCGCGGCGTTCGGATGGCCCGAGGATGCGTGGGGGCCCGTAGGCAATCCAAAGTCCGGATTGAACTTCACTACGGAAGTGAATCCTAAGGTGAATTGGCCCAAGCCGGATGGAAGCAATCGGGGCGGATGGGAGTTCATCCGGATGGTGAACGGGTTGGCGCCGGAGTCGTTCTGGCAAACGGATCCGATCACCGGCTACACCGGTTTCTTCCTGCAGATCTACTTCGCGGTCATGAACCGCGCCGGCGCGCAGGACTGGGCAGGCGGCCCTGTGGCGCAGAACGGGAACCATCAGTACACGCTCACCCGGGACGAGAAGCAGTATCTGGCGGGGCTGGGCCTACAGCCCGACGAGTTGTTAGCCCGGATGAACTCGCAGACCGAGATTCAAGCATCGGCCCGCGCCCGGGACTATGTGGGACGCTTTGCGGATCCGCGGGGCGCGCTGACGAAACCGATGCTCACGCTGCACACCACCATGGACGCGCTGGCCGATGTCCGCTACGAAAGCGCCTACCGCAAGATGGTGGAAGACGCGGGCGCGCCGGACTGGCTGGTGCAGGCATTCGTCCCGGTAGTGGGACACAACGGATTCACTGCGGCGCAGATCCTGGCGGCCTTAGCCGCGATGGAAAGCTGGCTGGACAACGGCGCGAAGCCGGGCGCGGCGGCATTCCCGGAGTCGTTGGGCTTCGACAACAAATACGTCCCGCCGCCCTATCCGTACTGACAGCACAAGCCCAGCCTCACCTGTCGGCATCGCCGGCAATCTCCCGGAACAGCCGCAAATTCGCCTTCAGCACCACCGCCGGATTCAGATAGTGCGCGGCCGGCAGCGGCGACTGCTGCAGGAAGTGGTCCACCAGCAGCCGGATCGCCGTCTGCCCCTGCACATACGGATGCTGATAGATCGACGCGCTGATCACGCCGCGCTCGAACCATGGCAGCGCCTCCGGAAACAGGTCCGTCGTGATCAGCTTCACCCTCCCGCCCGCGCCCGTCTCCTGCAGCGCGCGGCACACCGGCAGGCAGTTGGCCGTCGATACATAGATCCCGGCCAGCTCCGGCTCGGCGCGCAGCAGCTCCAGCGATTTCAGGTACGACTCGCGCTCCACCTGATGGTCCTCGATGATCGCCGCCAGTTGCCCTTGCGGGCAGGCCCGCTGGAACTCCGCCGCGAAACCCTGCACCTTGCCCGCGTGGTCCTCGGTCGCCATCATGCCCGTGATCACCGCCACCCTCGCCCGCGGATGCGTCAACTTGGCCAGCAGTTCCGCCGCCAGCGTGCCGTTCAGCCGCGGCTCCACCGAAATCGCCGTGGAGCGCGCGCTCGACGAATCGTCCGAAGCCACGCACACCACGCGGATGCCGCGCTGCTTTTCGGCCTCGTCGATCAGCGGCGCCAGCCGCCCCGGCAGCCCCGGCGTGAGAATGATGGCCCGCACGTTCTCGCCGAACATCTTTCTCAGCGCGGCCTCTTCGCCCAGACCCAGCGACGGCACGGGCTCATAGAGAATCTCCAGCCCGAGATGCGAGTAGCGGTCCGCCTCTTCCAGAATGCCGTCCCGCACCTGGTCGTAGAAGTAGCGGATCTTGCGCGGAATGCACACGCCGATGCGGATTGTCGTCTTCGCCGACGCCAGCGCCCGCGCCGTCAGGTTCGGCTGATAACCCAGCCGGCGCGCCGCCGCCAGCACCTTCTGCCGCGTCTTCTCGCTCACGTCCGCCCGGCCGTGCAGCGCGCGGTGTACTGTGCCCAGCGAGACGCCCGCCGCTCGCGCGATGTCCCGCACCCCCGCTTTCTGCTGCGACGCGTCTTTCATCGCTCCGGAGTATCCAGCACGACCACAGCCGGCATCAATTCCGTCTGCCGCGAAGGCAGCGTAATGCGGACGTTCGGCCCCTCATGACCCAGCTTCAGATCCGGTCCGCCCGCCAGCATGCGCGCGGCGTTCACCGTCCGTGAAGGGATCGGCACCACGATCTTCCCATTCGGCGGCCACTCGAACAGGTGCAGGTAGATCTTGCCCGGTCGCGCCGTGGTCGCCCACTTCCGCTCCTTCGCCTGCTTCGCTTCTTCGGCCGGCGTCATGGCGTGGTCCGGCTTGGCCGCGCCCGTCAAGGGCCCCGGCTGTTGCGCCGGTCCGGCAGTCGTGTCGTAGATCGCTTCGCCGTTCACCTTCAGCCACGCGCCGATCTCCAGCAGCCGCTCCTGCATGATCACGGGAATCCGCCCGTCCGCCGTGGGTCCGATGTCCAGCAGCAGATTGCCGCCGCGTGAAACCACCTCCACCAGCAGCCGGATCAGTTGCTGCCCGCTGCGGTAGTCCTGGATGTCTTCGTTGCGGTTCAATCCGTAGCTCCCGCCCATGCCCCGGTTCTCTTCCCAGGGGCCGGCGCTCGCGTCGAAGCCGCCCTCGTATTCCGACGTGCGATACCCCACCACAGGCTCGCCGGAAGTGTCTGCCATCGCCCGCTTGCCGCCCCAGCGGTCGTTCACGGCCACCGTGTCCTTCACCGGCGATTCGTTGAACAGCCAGGCCGCCAGTTCGCCGGAGCGCCACTCCTCGAAGCTGTGGTCCCACTGCCCGTCCAGCCACACCACGTCCGGCTTGTAGCGGTTCACCATGTCTTTGAACTGCGGCAGCATGTGCTCGTCGCGGTACCGCCGCCAGTCTTTCAGGTAGAGCGGGTTGAACCACTCATACAGCGAATAGTAGAGCCCGCTCCTGATCCCTCGCCGCCGCAGCGCCTGGTCCAGTTCGCCCACCAGGTCCCGCTGCGGCCCCGCCTCCGCGCTGTTCCACGGCTTGCCCCAACTGCGCGTCGCCTCCGCGCTCGGCCACATTGCAAAGCCGTCGTGGTACTTCGCCGTGTGCACCACATAGCGCGCGCCGCTGTCGGAGATCAGCTTCGCCCAGGCGCCGGCGTCGAACGCCTCCGCCCGGAACTGATCCACGAAACCCTGGTATGTAAAGTCGGTTCCATAGACCAGCGAGTGATGCGCCAGCCACGGGTCCGCCAGGTCGTTCTTCGCCCGCGCCGCTTCCACGCGATAGCCGTACCACTCCGCGTACTTGCCCTTTGGCGCCCACGCCGGCACCGAGTACGGACCCCACACGATGAACACTCCGAACTTCGCGCTCGTGAACCAGCCCGGCGTGGCGCGCCTGGCCAGTGCTGCGCGCGCCGGCTCATACGGGCCCTGCCCGCTGGCCAGCGCCGCCAGCGCCATTGCCGCGGCCAGCACCTTCATGCCGGCAGCTCCCGTGCCGGCAGTTCCAGCGGATAGCGCCCGTACTCGCGCACCAGGTTCACCACGTAACCGTAGCGCTCCGCAGAGATGTCCGTCGGCACCGAGTGGTCGCTTTGGAAGATGAACCCGCCTCCGCGCGCCGCCTCCAGCTTCCGCAACACCTCGGCCCGGATCTGCTCGAACGATCCGTTCGCCCACAACTGCACGTCCATGTTGCCGCAGAACGCCAGCCGGTGGCCCAGTTCCGCCCGCAGCGCCGCCACGTCCAGGCCCGCCTTCGCCTCCAGCGGATTATAGGCGTCGATGCCGCATTCGATGAAATCCTCGAAGATCTTCCGCGCGTTGCCGCAGCCGTGGTAGATCACCGGCAGCCCCGCGCCGTGGCACACTTCCACGATCTTCCTCACCACCGGCTTGAACCACTTCCGCCAATAGGCCGGCGAAAACAGCATGCACTTGCGGTAAGCCACATCGCCCCACACCACCATGCCGTCCAGCAGCCCGCCGGCCGCCTCGATCTGCGCCTTCGCCAGCCCCACGCAGAACTCCCCCACGCGCTCCACCTGCGCGCCGAAGCGCTCCGGCTCTTCGCCCATCCAGTACATGACGTTCTCATTGCCCACGATGCGCCAGATCATTTCATGCGCCTCGCACACGCTCCCGTACACCGGGAAGTCTCTGTGAATGCGCCGCACCGTTTCGACCCAGGGCGGGGAATTGCGCTCGAAGCCGTCGCCCACTCCGGCGATCTGGTTGTCGCCGCCTTCGAAGAAGCGCCGCGGGTCGGCCGGCGAATCGTACTCCAGCGCCTCCAGTTTCTCCAGCGTGTTCGTGTCGAAGCTCACGAACGCCGGCATCGGCTGGTCGTATTTCTTTCGCAGCACCGCGCCGAAGCCCGTCCGTACCGTCACCTCCGTCGCGTCTTCGTGCAGCGTTTCAAAGGGCCGGATGTGCGGATCCATGTTGGGCAGCGTGCACTGCCAGTCCAGGTCGTAATAGTCGTAGGGCGTGGCCGTGTCCGGCAGTTGCAGCTCCGCTCTCCAGCGGCGGAGGAATCCGCCCCAGAAGAAATCGCTCACCGGCACGCGGTCGGCCTCCTCATGGCGGAGCGTCCTGTTCATGCGGTCCAGCTTGCGCAGACAGTTCTCGGTGCGGGGTTGGCTTCCTTCAGTCATTTTGTAGCGCTATTTGGATCTGAATGATTCGAGGGATGAATGCCACCGCGAAGCGGCTCGCAACCGGCCTGTGCCGCGGAGGGGGCAACATGCGCCAATGTTATCCTAGTGGAAGCCTGCCTTCCACCCTGGATCGCAAAATGGATCTCTATAAGGACTTCACCTTCGAGGCGGCTCACCGTCTGCCCAACGTCCCCCCGGGGCACAAGTGCGCCCGGCTGCACGGCCACTCCTTCCGTGTGCGCGTGTGGGTTAGCGGCGAGGTGGATCCGCAAACCGGCTGGGTGATGGATTACGCCGACATCAAGGCCGCCTGCAAGCCCATCATCGAGCAGCTCGACCACTACTACCTCAATGAGATCCCCGGCCTCGAAAACCCCACCAGCGAGCATCTCGCCGGCTGGATCTGGCATCGTTTGAAGCCCATCCTGCCCTTACTCTCCAAAGTCGAGGTGCGGGAGACCTGCACCGCCGGCTGCGTCTACTCCGGCTCCGCCCTTTGACAGCCGCGCCCTTCATACTTGAAAATGAGAGTTAGGCATCTGGATATACTCTGTCAATTTTGTTAGCCGAGCCTGAGTCAGCATGAAAGTGCCTGAGCCACAAGTGACTTCCGCCGCCCCCCGCATGACGCGGGCTGCGAAAGGTGCGCCCGTTCCCGGGCAAAGGTGGAAACTTCCGGAGCCGAAAGCCGCTCGCGACGCCACGCTTCGCCTGGTTCTGGAGCGGCGCCGCAGCACCCGCGACTTCACCGCTGAGCCGGTCGCCGTGCAGCAGGTCTCGCAACTCCTCTGGGCCGCTCAGGGTATCACCGCGCCCGGCGGTCTCCGCACCGCCCCTTCCGCCGGCGCCGTCCATCCGATCAAGTCTTACCTCGTCGTCTCGCGCGTGGATGGCCTCCCGCCCGGCTTCTACTCCTACGACCCCGAGGACCGCAGCCTCATCCTGCTGCAGGAAGGCGACCGGCAGGAACTGCTCTCCAAGGTCTGCATGGACCAGCAGTGCGTCGCCGATTCAGCCTGCGCCCTCCTCCTCTCCGCCTGGTACGGCCGCATGCGCCGCGAGTTCGGCGGCGCCGCCGAAAAGCTCGTTTTCCTCGAATCCGGCCACATCGGCCAGAACTGGCACCTCCAGGCCGCCGCCCTCGGGCTCGGGTCCATCAGCATCGGCAAGTGGGACGCCACGGCCATGAAGATGCTCCTCCCCATCCCCCGCGATGAGGAGCCCATCTATCTCCTGCTCGCCGGCCGCCGCTAGTTCCGCCCCTCTATACTCGAGTGAGGAGGAACTCATGCCCACTCTGGATCAGTTCAAGACCAAGTATGCATCCGTTCTCGATTACATCCAGTCTCACAACGTGCGTCTGGATCACCTCCACGTCGAAGGCGACAAGCTCGTCATGAAGGGCGCCGCGCCCACTGAAATCATTCGCAACGACGTCTGGAACGAAATCAAAGCCATCGATCCGATCTTCGCCGACCTGGACTGCGAAATCGCCATCGACTCCAGCATCCCCGCCCCCGTCCGCACCTATACCGTCGTCTCCGGCGACTCCCTCTGGAAGATCGCCGACAAGTTCTACGGCAACGGCTCCCTCTATCCGCAGATCATTGCCGCCAACCCCGACCAGCTCAAGGACGAGAAGTCCGTCATCCATCCCGGAGACGTCCTCGTCGTTCCCGAATAGCTCGATCCGCACGACGGCCCGGGGCAACCCGGGCCGTCGTGTCTTCCAGCGCGCGCTTACTGTTTCGCCGCTTTCACGGTGAACGTGTACGAGCCCGAGCCCGTCTCGAACACCGTCGTTCCACCCTCCGTTCGCGCCGCCTTCAGCCCGCCGGCCTCCAGCGCTCCCGCGCCTGGAACGTAGATGGTGGCGGTGGTGTTCGGCGGCACCGTGACACCCATCGAGAGCGCTCCGGCCGTCCTCTGCCACGAGCTGCGGATCGGCCCATAGGGCGACACGTGCGAAGCCTTCACCTGCGTGAGGCCCGCCACCACCGACGGCTTCACGATCACGTGCGCGAACCCCGGCTTCTCCGGATCGCTCCGGATCCCCGCCAGGTACTCATACAGCCACACCCCCAGATCGCCCACCTGCATCACATGGTTGCCTGAGTTCATCGCCGGATCGGCCGTGTCGCCGTTCCACAGCTCCCAAATCGTGGTCGCCCCCTTGTCCACCATGTAGCCCCACCCCGGATACGACTTCTGCGCCGCGATCGTATACGCCAGCTCCGCCATGCCGTTGTCCGAAAGCGCCCGCATCAACCACTGCGCGCCCACCAGCCCGACGCCCACATGGTTGTTCGTCTCCTTCGAAATCTTCTCCGCCAGCCGCTCCGCCACCCGCGCCCGCGCCTCTTCCGGCGCCAGCCCGAACGCCAGCGGCAGCACGCTGGAGGTCTGCGTGCCGTTGTCGAACCGGCCTTCCTCCGCCTTGTAATAGGCCTTCAGGAACGCCGCCCGCAACTCCTGCGCCAGCGCTTCATAGCCCGCCACGTCTTCGCTGTGGCCCGTGATCCGCGCATAGCGGCTCATCAGCCGCGCGATGTTGTAGAAATACGCCGTCGACAGCAGCGGCCCCGCCGTCACTCTCGCCGGGTCCTTCGAGTGGATCAGCTGCGGATCCTCCGGCGGCACGCACCAGTCGCCATAGGTGTTCTTGGGCATCAGGCCGTCTTTCATGAACCCGCGCATATACTCCACCCACCTCTTCATCGCCGGATAGTGCCGCTCCAGAATGCGCGTGTCGCCATACTGCTCGTACACCATCTGCGGCGCCAGGATGAAGGTGCTCGGCCACACGATGCCGTCGTTGTAGAACGGCCAGTAGGCCGGCGCCACATCCGGTATGCTGCCCGTCGGCCGCTGCGCGTCTTCGATGTCCGTCACCCATTTCGAGTAGAACGCCGCCACGTCGTGCAGATAGCTCTCGCTGCGGCTCACCACGCTGCGGTCGCCCAGCCAGCCCTGCTTCTCGTCGCGCTGCGGACAATCCGTCGGAATGCTGCGGTAGTTGCCCTTCACCCCCCACAGAATGTTGCGGTGGATCTGGTTCAACAGCGCCGACGAACTCTCCCACTGGCCCGCGCGCGTCAGCGCGTCGTGCACCACGCGCCCCTCCACCGTTCCCAGCGTCGGAGTCCCCGGGTATCCCGTCAGCTCCACATACCGGAACCCGTGATAGGAGAACCGCGGCTCCAGCGTCTCCACTCCGCCGCCCTTCAGCCAGTACACGCTCTCCGAACGTGCGCTGCGCAGGTTGTCCACATACAGGCTCCCGTCCGCGCGCAGCGTCTCCGCATGGCGCAGGTGTACCCGCGTGCCCGCCGGACCCGACACCTTCAGCCGGCACCAGCCCACCAGGTTCTGCCCGAAGTCATAGATCCATACGCCCGGGCGGATCTGCTTCAGCGTCTTTGCCGCCAGCGTCTCGGTCACCTTCAGAGGCTCCGCCATCTGCGCCCGCAACACGCCCGCCGGCGCGCTCACCACCTCCGCCGGCTGCCACGCCGAGTCGTCATACGCCGCCCCGGCCCACCCCGGCATCGCTTTCCGCCCGTCATACTCCTCGCCGTCGTACTCGTTGTTCACCCGCACCGGGCCGTCGGCCGTCACCTTCCACGTCTCATCCGACGCCACAATCGTCTTCGCGCCGTCGGCGGTCTCCAGTTCGATCTGCACCAGCGCCCGCGGTGTGCCGAAGGTGCGAGTCGCCGTCGGCACCATCCGCCGCGGCGCATAGTACCTGCCGTTGCCCAGGATCACGCCGGCCGCGTTCTTGCCCGGCTTCAACAGCGCCGTCACGTCGTGCGTCACATACAGTGCGCGCTTCTCGTAGTCGGTGAGCCCCGGCGAAAGCACTTCGTCGCCCACCTTGCTGCCATTCACATACAGCTCACTCGTGCCCAGCCCGGAGAGGTACGCCGTGGCCCGCTTCAGTCCGGCCGGCACGTCGAACTCTTTCCTCAGCATCCGCGCCGGCAGCGCCTGTTCCGAGTTCAAGCCCACCTCGCCCCAGGGCTGCATCCCATAGGCGCCCAGCACTCGCGCCGCCCCAAACTCGCCGCTCTCGCTTCTGGACGCCTGCCACGCCGCGCCCGTCGTGAACACCAGCGGCTCGCCCGTGGTGAACTCCACCCGCAGCGCCGCAATCAAGCCCGCCGGATCCGCGCGCCGGTTCCGCGCCGTCACGGCCACCTGGTTCTCGCCCGCCTTCAGGAACGGCGCCACGTCCAGCACCGCAGGCAGCGCCGTGTCCGAGCCCCGTCCGGCCTTCTGCCCGTTCACGGTCAGCTCGAAGCTGTTGTCCGCGCTCACCAGCATCCTCGCCGTGCGCAGCACCCGGCCCGCCGGCAGTGTCACCGTCGCCCGGAAGTAGCGCGCCTCCGCCGGCGCCTGCTTCGCCGGCTCGCCCTCATCGAACCAGATCCACTGCGCTTGCTTCAGCAGTTGAAACGGGCTGTTCGGATCCTTGTAAAAGCCCTTCTCTTCCTTGCCGATCCACTTGCCCTTCCAATCCGAGGCATTCAACAAACCCATCGACCATCTCGCCGGAGCGCTCCACCCCGATGCCTGCCCCGCCTGGTCCCACACCATCACCTTCCACCACACCGGCTGGCCCGAACGCAGCGCCTGCCCGCCATACGGCACCAGCACGCTCTGCGCGCTCTTCACCTCCGCCGAGTCCCACAGGTCGCCGTTCCCCGCCGCCAGCAACTCCGGCGTGGAGGCCGCCAGAATCCGGTAGGCCGTCTGCCGCAGGTTGCGCGCCGCCGGGTTGCCCGCCGCAAGTTGCCAGGAGAGCCGCGGCGCCCTTTCGTCGATGCCCAGCGGGTTCCGGCGATATTCGCAGCGCAGTTCCGTCGGGCTGAGCGTGGCCGCGCACACCGCGGCCGTCAGAGTGAACCAACAAATCAACTGCTTCATGTTCTTATCTCGCTGCTTGCTATCTCGAAGCCTGGGGCGGCGCCGCCGGCGACGAAGGCGTCGGAACGCCATCCACCGTGCGCGGTTCCATCAGCTCCGTCCGCGTGCCGTCCGGGTCGAACAGGTTCAACTGCCGCCGCCGGTTGATGCCCGTCCGCACCTCCAGCGGCCTGCTGTAGCCGGCCGCCTGTGTCCGTTTCTCCAGCCACGCCTTCGACTTCTCGATCTCCGGCACAAACAGGCACAGATGGTGTGCCGAGCCGCGCGCCGTCGGCTCCGGCAGCTTCTCATACAGCATGAACTCCACATAGTCCGTCCCGTCGGGTACCTGCATGTTCACCCAGTTCAGGACCTTGCCGTCGCGGCTGCCGCGCCACGTTTCCTGGAACCCAAGCACCTCCCGGTAGAACGAATTGGCCTTCTCCAGGTCGCCCACCAGAATGCCCACATGCGCCATCGTCGCCGAAAGGCCGGCCCCCATGTGTCTGCCGCGCGTCTTCCCGCTCTCGCTGTCCGGAAGATACTGCACGAACTCCACGCCGTGCCCGTCCGGGTCTTTGATCGTGAAATTCAGGTTCCCCGTGCGTCCCTTCGGCGTCTTCTCGGGCACTTTGAATCCCTTCGCCGCCAGGTACACGCGCATCGCCTCGGCATCGTCCACTTCCAGCGCGATGTGATTCAGCCGGTCCGAATTCGCTTCCCGCTCTGGAAACAGCTCGATGTACTGCCGTTCATTGATCTTGAAGAAGGTCAACGCCAATTTGCCGTCCGTGCCGGTGACCTTGTACGCCTCTTCGTATCCCAGAAATCCCGTGTAGAAGCGGCGCGAAGCCTCCACGTCTTTCGAGAAGACGGCGATGTGCGCCACGCCGGTGATGCGCGGCCGTTTCGGTTCCTGGGCGAGCAATGGCAAAACCAGAAGGAGGGGCAGGCAGATGGCTCTCATGGCAAGAGCATCATACTAAGGCTGCGGGCGGGTGTGAAGAAAGCAGCCCGGCTCGTGGTCGTTTACCATCCCCATCGCCTGCATGAACGCATACACTGTCGTGGGGCCCACAAACGTCCACCCCTTGCGCTTCAGCGCCTTTGCCAGTTCCTCCGCCGTCCGCGTCTGATAGCTCCAGAAGTAGCTGTCCAACGACCCGGCCTCGCCTACGAGTTCCATCGCGCGCGCCGCGTTGTGGATGGTCGATTGAATCTTGCCCCGGTGCCGGATGATCGAAGCGTCTCCCACCAGTCGCTCCACGTCCGCCTCCGTGAACCGCGCCACCCGGCGAAAATCGAAGCCGCAAAAGGCCCGCCGGAACCCCTCCCGCTTGCGCAGAATCGTCAGCCAGCTCAGCCCGGACTGGAACCCCTCCAGGCAGATCTTCTCAAACAGCCGCACATCGTCGTGCACCGGCTTGCCCCACTCCTCGTCGTGGTACGCCATGTAGTCCGGCGCCGTTGTGCACCAGGCGCAGCGCTGTCTTCCATCGGGGCCCAGGACGAGTTTCGAAGCGGCGGTCATGCACTCCCACCCTAACATCCCCGCCCGGGGTGTGCAGAAGTTGCGTGACCCTCTGCGCCAATTGCGGGCGAGCCGGCGTCCGGGTCATCTGAAATCAATAGGTTAGGAGAGGTAAGGAGTGGCTTTCCGCTTGCATCTGAACTCTGCGTCCACCCACTGAAGGACAAAAAGAAATGAGGATGATGAAATGAAACGGAAGCTCTTCCACCTGCTCACGGCCGCGGCTCTGACCGCTGCCCTCGGATTGGCTCAGGGGCCCAAAGGCCCGGGCGGTAATCCAGCCGCTCCGCACACCGGCACCGGACCGGCCCTCGGCGCCATCGTCTCCGTCTCCGGAGCCATTACCGCCATCCAGTCCACCACCGGTGCGCAATATCCCGCCTTCGTTGTCGATGGGAAACAGATCCGCATCGCCCCCGTGTGGTTCATGCTGGAGAACGACTTCGAACTCGCCGTCGGCGACAAAGTGGATGTGAAGGCCGCCGCCTGTGCCTGCGGTGACGGCTCGCTCTACGCGCTGGAGATCGTCAAGGGCTCCGCTGCTTTGGTGCTCCGCGATGGCCAGGGCCTGCCGCTCTGGACCGCCAAGGGAGGCTCTCGGTACAGCGGCTCAGGCTGCGTCGACGCCACCTCCATCCAGACCGTCACCGGAACCGTGGACAGCGTCACCCTCGGCGCCGGCATCCAGCAGCCCACCCTCGTCCTGAAAGTGGACGGCGCCGCCGTAGCCATCCGGATCGGCCCCGAGCGGGTGCTCTTCGACAACGACATCGAACTCAAACCGGGCGGCACCGTGACGGTCCGCTACGGGCTGGCAACCTGCTCGGGTGAAAACGTTGCGCTTACTCTCACCGCCGGCGGAGTCACCGTGGTGCTCCGCGAGGACGACGGGCGCGCCGCCTGGCATCGCTGATCTCCTCTGCCGGGTTCTTACCCCGAACGGAGCGCGCCACTCCTGGAGCGGCGCGCTCCCCTTTTTTCCCGGATGCCTTACCGCAACGAAAGCTGTCTAGCCCGCCACACGTCCAAGCCCGGTTCCCCCGAGACGAAGTCTCGGGGCCACCGTCAAGCCCTATTCCCCCGAGACGAAGTCTCGGGGCCACCGTGGCGCCGTCTTCCCCCGAGACGAAGTCTCGGGGCCACCGTGGAGCCATATTCACCCGAGACGAAGTCTCGGGGCCACCGGGGAGCCGGATTCCCCCGAGCCGAAGGCTCGGGGCCTCCGTGAAG
>JARKQJ010000008.1 GCA_029973955.1 Paludibaculum sp.
TGAGGGGTCTTGCGCGAAGATTTCACGGTGGTATTCTTCTTCATGCCGGTCTCCTTTTCCCGCACTCTGAGTGCGTTCACTATTGGGAGCTTATTGCATCCCGCCGGAAGGGGACCGGCCTTCTCATCTCATCTCGGGGGAGACGGGCTCGGGGGAGACGGGCTGGGTGGAGACGGGCTCGGTGGAGACGGGCTGGGTGGAGACGGGCTGGGGTATACAGCGCTGCTGAAATTCTGCCGAAGGTAGAATGAATAGGCGAGTATATGGCTACCCCGCAGCGCAACCCTTTTACCTCTTTGGCCCTGGCAGGATTGCTGCTGGGCGCTCTGGGGCAGACGAACTGGTTTCTACTCTACGCCGGGCTGCTGTTCGGCTTTTCGATGGTGATCGGAATGAAGCGGCCGCCGCAGATGATGCGCTGGATTCTGGTTCTCGCCATCGGCACGCCGGTCACCTACATTCTGTGGCTGGTGCTGGGGTGGAGCAAGGGCGGTTCGCTGTGGTACGTCGATGCGCTGATGCGGGCGGGCGGCGCGCTGCTGGCGATTCTGCCCGGACTGGGGGCGGGACTGGTCTACCGGCGAATCTCGCCGAGGATGCGTAAGGCGGCCGCCGCCTAACGTCGCCGTCTTATCTTGGCCGCAGTCGCGGCATTATCTTGGCCGCAGTCGCGGCCAGTCGATCTCAATCCCTTGAGCGGTGAGCGAAGATTGGAAGTCGCGCAGGAGTTTTTCGTCCTGGCGAACCTGGCGGGGCCGCGTTTTCTTCAACACGCAGTGAGCGGCCAGCGCGCCGGCGCTCTCGCCGATGTTCCATTCCACGGGGTGCAGGCGGTAGCAGCCATTGGTGATGTGGGTGACACCGAGGTTCTTGGCGCCGGCCAGCAGGTTTTCCATCCGTCGTGGAATGAGGGCGCCCAGTGGAATCTGGAATGGCAGGCTGCTGACGTCGATGTAGTTGTCGCCGCCGGAAGAGGGGTGCAGATCGATCCGGTAGCTGCCCACGCCCACCGAATCCGGGAATCGTTCGGCGGTGACATCTTCGCGGGGCTTGCCGGTGGCCTTCATGCGCGCTTCGGTACCGACATGGTGTTCCACCACCGTGAACTCGGCCAGAATGCGGCGGGACTCACGGATATAGGGGTACTTGGCGAGGCCGTCGGCCGTCCCGGTGACATCGGGACGGAGATGGAGGCCGGGCCAGCCCGCGCCGCCGTCTGGGCGGGGTGCTTCGGTCTGCATCCAGTAGACGAGCGAGAGGCTCAATTGGCGGCCGCGCTCCAAGTGGCGGGCGGCCTCTTCAGGGGTACCGCCGTAAAGGTTACCGAGCCAGTAGTCGTTCTGGGGCCAGTTCACCAGCGTGACGTCGGAGTCGCACGAGCCGGGCTCGAAGTGCGCCTTGGACACGATTCGGCGGTAGAGCCAGAGGTTCAGGCCGGGCTGATTGGCGGCGAGCGTGGGGTCGAAGAAGACGCTGCGCTCCTTGAGCGAGATAGGATCCGACATCATCCAGCTCAGGAGTTTGCCGGGCCAGGGCGGCGTCATCTTGGGGATGTAGTCGCGCCAGAAGGAGTATTCGGCCGGCTTGTCGATGATCCGGTGGGCGCCGGGATCGTGGGCCAGGCCGAAGCAGACGGTGAATGCCTGGTGGTTGTGGGGCTGGGCTTCGGCGGGGGCGTGCAGTTCGCCGGTCTGTTTCGCGCTTTCGAATCCGGTGACGAATTCGGTCCGGGTGAGAGGAAGGAGATCTCCGGTCTCGGTGGCGTCAATGAAGTAAGGAGCGTGGATGGTGGATTCGGCGCCGTGGCGGAGCGAGCGGACGCGGACGGCCCGCACGGAGTCCGCGGCGGATTCGGCGGCGATGGGTTTTGTTTCGAGGAGCAGGGCGAGGCGGCCGGAGGAGAGATACGGCTGGAGCAGGCTTTCCAGAACGGCTTTGGAGACGCGCGGTTCGTGGGTGAGGATGGAGACGCTGCCGCCGCCGGGATTGAAGGGGCGCTGCGCACGGGCCGCGGCGGTGAGGGGGAAGTGGTCGCGATAGTACTGGCGGACCGCGCCGCGGTAGGCCCGGTAAGAGGCGGTGGCCCCGAAAGACTCGATCCAGGGATGTTCGTCGGGCGGCACGGCCTGGGCGGTGAGCTGGCCGCCGATCCAATCCGTCTCCTCGGTGAGCACGACGCGCAGTCCGGCGCGGCAGGCGGCCAGAGCGGCGGCGCAGCCGCCCACGCCGGCGCCGATCACGGCGACGTCGCAGGCGAGTTCGGAGCCGAGGGCCCAGGCGGGCAGGGACAGAACACTGAACGCAGGAAATGTTTGGAGAAAGGATCGTCTGCTGGGAGTCATGGAACGGATGTTCTTACGCTATCATGAGCTTGAGTCTGAGGTTCTGAATACCAGAAATGGCAGTCGTCACCGTCTCCGGCCAGCCCGGCTGCAGAACCCGCGAGGTGGCCCAGTTGGCGGCCCAGCGGCTCGGTTTCACGCATATCAGCGCCGAGCGGCTGGATGCGCTGATGGCCGAAGAGTTCGGTCCGATTCTGGAGACGCGCTCCAAAGTGTGGCCGGACATGGCGGCATCGATTCTGCTGCGGCTGGCGGCGGAGGAGCATCTGGTGGTGGGCGTGGATGGAGCGGAGCAGCTGTTCCGCGGATTTCCGGCGTTGCTGAGAGTGCGCGTGGTGGCGCCGGCGAATCGCAGAATCGGCAACATCATGCTGGATGGCGGCATCAGCCGGGCGGAAGCGAAGGCGGAGATTGCGGCCCGGGACAAGGACGCAGGGCGGCTGCGGTGGTCGCGATTCGCGCGAGCGACGGCGCCACCGGAGTCGTTCGATCTGGTTCTCAACGCCGAGTCACAGGACGGCGCGCACATGGCGGCGGTGGTGGAAGCGGCCATGCGAGCCAGGCCGACGGCTGAGCACGGGTTGTTGTCGAAGGCGGCCGAGGCTCAGTTGCAGTTCCAGATCCGGCTGCGGCTGGCGAAGCATGGCATTCATGCCCACGGGCGCGCATCGCTGCGCAAGACGCAGTTTGGCCACCCTTCGGAGGAGACGTTCGCCAATCTGCTGGATTTCTACCGCATCGCCTGGGAGTATGAGCCGCGCTCGTTTCCGATTGCGTGGGACGATCATGGGCGGGTGCTGGAGGCTTTCACTCCGGACTTCTATCTGCCGGAATCGAATCTATACGTCGAATTGACGACGATGAAGCAGTCGCTGGTGACGCGCAAGAACCGCAAGATCCGGCTGCTGAGAGAGATCTATCCGCAGGTCAACATCCAGGTGTTCTACCAGAAAGACCTGCAGGATCTGGTTTTGAAATACGGGTTGGTGACTCAATCATGAAGACGCCTGCAATGCCGACGCTGGACCGCGTGCTCTTCACCGAGGAAGAGATCATGGCGAGAGTGCGCGAGGTGGCGGCCGAGATTTCGGAGCGCTATCGCGACGGCAATCTGAAGATGGTGGGAGTGCTGAAGGGGTCAGTGTTCTTTCTGACGGCGCTGGCCAGGGCGCTGACGATTCCAGTGAAGGTGGACTTCCTGGCGATCTCGTCGTTCTCAAATCACTCCGGCGCGCCGGGCGTGGTGCGCATCGCCAAGGATCTGGACGACTCGATCGAAGGCGAGGACGTGCTGCTGGTGGAGGACATCGTGGACACGGGGTTCACGGCGCGCTACCTGATGCAGACCATGGCCGGGCGCGGGCCCAACTCGATTGCGCTCTGCACCATGCTGGACCGCGGCGCGCGGCGCATCGTGCCGCTGCGCATCGACTTCCGGTGCTTCGAGATTCCGGACCGCTTCGTGATCGGCTGCGGGCTGGACTACAAGCAGCTCTACCGCAACCTGAATTTCATCGGCGTGCTGAAGCCGGACTAGACCTGGAAGCCGCCGGCGCGTTCGAAGGCCGAGGCGAGGCGGAACATGCCGGGCTCATCGAAGTGGCGGGTGAGGATCTGCACGCCGACGGGCAGGCCGCCGGGCGTTGTGCCGCAGGGGACGCTCATGCAGGGAATGCCGGCCAGATCGCCGGTGATGGTGTAGATATCGGAGAGGTACATCTCCATGGGGTCGGCCAGCTTCTCGCCCAGCTTGAAGGCCGGGAACGGGGAGACCGGGGTGACGAGGGCGTCGACGGTTTCAAAGGCGCGCTGGAAATCGCGGGCGATGAGGGCGCGCACGCGCTGGGCCTTGAGGTAGTAAGCGTCGTAATAGCCGGCGCTGAGGACGTAGGTGCCCAGCATGATGCGGCGCTTGCACTCCGCGCCGAAGCCTTCTCCGCGCGTGAGGTTGTACATCTCTCCAATGGAGCGGGCGCCGGCGGCGCGCGTGGTGTAGCGGACGCCGTCGTAGCGGGCGAGGTTCGAGCTCGCTTCGGCCGTGCAGATGATGTAGTAGCAGGCGATGGCGTAAGGGGTGTGCGGCAAGCTGACTTCGACGATGTTGCATCCCTGGGCCTGGAGAAGCTGGATGCCCTTCTGGATCTGGTCGCCGGTTTCGCTGTTGAGGCCGTCGAAGTACTCGCGCGGCACGCCGATGGTCATGCCGCTCACGCTCTGCTGGCACGCGGCCTGATAGTCGGGCACGGGGGCATGGGCGCTGGTGGCGTCGTGAGGATCGCGGCCGGCCATCTCGCGCAGGACCACGGCGGCATCCTCGACGTTGCGGGCGAAGGGGCCGATGTGGTCGAGGGAGGAGGCGAAGGCGACCAGTCCGTAGCGCGAGACTCTTCCGTAAGTTGGCGTGACGCCGACCACTCCGCAGAAGCTGGCGGGCTGGCGGATGCTGCCGCCGGTGTCGGAACCCAGGCTCACCACAGCGGTGCCTTGCGCGACCACGGCAGCCGATCCGCCGGAGGAGCCGCCCGGGACCCGGTCGAGATCCACCGGGTTGCGGACGGGGCCGTACGCGGAGTTCTCGTTGGACGAGCCCATGGCGAACTCGTCGCAATTGGCTTTGCCGATGATGGCTGCGCCGGCGCGTTCCAGGCGTTCGACGGCGGTGGCGTCGTAGGGTGGGATGAAGTTCTCAAGAAGCTTCGAGCCGCAGGTGGTGCGCAGGTTCCTGGTAACGATGACATCCTTCACGGCCAGCGGCACGCCCGCGAGGGGGCCGGGGTCGTCGCCGGCCGCCAGGCGCCGGTCGGTTTCGGCGGCAGCGGCCGCGGCGCGCTCCTCGCTCAGCAGCAGATAGGCGTTGGTTTTTGAGTTTTCGGCGGCGGCGAAACGCAGGGCCTCCTGCACGAGTTCGGAGGCGCTGAAGGACTTCTCGCGCAGGCCCTTCCGGATCTGGCCGATGGTGAGGGTGGAGATGTTCATGGCTAGGGGCTATGGTTCGTTTACCGTTCAATGACCCGGGGGACTTTGAACTGTCCCGAACCGGAGAGTGGGGCGTTGGCGAGAGCGGCTTCGTTCGGCAGCGTGGCGCCGGGGGTGTCGGCGCGCAGAGTGGCGTTCACGTCCGCCTGGTAGAGCACCTGGGCCATGGGGTCCACGCCGGTGGTGTCGAGCTCGTTGAGCTTGTCGACGTGGGTGAGGATCTCATCGAGGTCGTGCGCCATCCGGCTGACTTCCTGCTCAGTGAGCTGCAGGTGAGCCAGGCCGGCGACATAGCGGACCTCCTGTTCTGTGATTTTCACGACGCGCGGGCCTTTCTTCTGGAATTGATGTAGACGCGGCGGAGTCCGGGATCGGCGATCGCATCCGCTTCATCCTGGGGACGGCTGGAGGGCTGTGCGCCCATGGGGGACTCGGCGCGCCGCGGCGGACGGCGTGGGATGCCGACCCGAAACTCGATTTCGGCCGGCGTGGCGGACTCCAGCAGGTCGGCCAGATTGTGAAGGATCTGGTTGCGCAGCCCGGAGAGATTGCGGCGCCAGAGTTCATCCTCCACCTCCACCAGCAAGCGGCCGTTGTGCATCATGACGGCGCGGGTCCGGGTGGCCAGGCGGGGGCCTACAGCGGCCGGCCAGGCAGCCAGAACCAACTGCTCCGGCGTGAGGACGCCGCGAGCGGAAGGGAGCTTGGAGAAGAGCCTGGCAGCGCGTTCCATGGCGGTGGAATAGGGCAGAGGAGAACATTCATGTTAGCATGCGGCGGTGCCGGAAAGAGCATGGTTTCGGCATGCTAGGCTTGGCAGAAATGATCGTACTTGCTTCGAAGTCGCCGCGGCGGAGAGAGATCCTGGCGCAGGCCGGAATTGCGTTCGAAGTGCGGACCGCCGACGTGGAAGAAAAACGGCGTCCCGGGGAAGACGCGGATGCCTATGTGGCCCGGCTCTCGCTGGAGAAATCAGAGGGGGTGGAGGCGGCGGAGGAGGAGTTTGTGCTGGCGGCCGATACCGTGGTGGTGGTGGACGGGGACGTGCTGGAGAAGCCGGACTCAGAGCAGGACGCGGTGCGGATGCTGCGGTTGCTCAGTGCGCGCAGCCATCAGGTTCTGACGGGGGTCTGTTTGCGGCGCGGGAAGCGGCGGTGGAGCGCCGTGGAGAGCACGGAGGTGGCGTTTTCGCCGCTCACGGACGAGGAGATCCAGGACTACGCGCAGTGCGGCGAGCCCATGGACAAGGCTGGAGCGTATGCCATCCAGGGCCGCGCTTCCCGCTTCGTGGAAGGAATCCGGGGCTGTTATTTCAACGTGATGGGCCTGCCCTTGAGCAGGGTTTACCGCCTGCTCAAGGAAGCCGGCTACAGCTTCACGGAGGGGTAGCGCTTCCTCAGCCAGGCGATGAACTCGCCGGGCGCGGCCATGGTGGAGAGGCGGCTCTGGCGGACCAGCGCCCAGTCATTGAAGAGACCCGAGGCCTTGATCTCGGCCAGCGTGGTAGGCGGATCGAGCAGCCGCACGAATTCGAGGTCGACGACGCTGGACTTGGGATTCGCCGAATCCGGCCTGGGCTCCGATAGGACCCGGGCCAGGCCCACGATGGCCGACTGGCCTCCGCTGTGATAGAGCAGGACTCGGTCACCGGGCCTCATGGTGCGGATGACTGCCACAGCTTGCGCATTGGTGACTCCATCCCAGGTGGTGGATTTCTCGGTCTGAAACTGGTGCACGGTGTAGGTGCCAGGATCGGTTTTAGCTAGGAAATAGTTCATGGCGATCGCTGCTCTCAGCCCACTTAGTACTTCCGGGCTATGGCGAGGTTTGGTCTGCTCCTTCCCATGGTATCAACGAGTTATGACCGAGATGAAGATCCCGGCCGGATCAATCCGACACGTGCTAGTGTACAATGGTGAAACAAAGACATCTGTTAATGTCGGCGCAGAATGTGAGAGTGTGTCTGCCGCTGGGAATCCAGCCTGAAGATGCCTGCGCGGAGCGGAGGGTTCGATGAAAGCGTTTTTTGGGCGCCCGTGGGCGCAGATTGCCGTAGTGGCGATGGTGGCAACGGCGTTTGTGGCCGCTGCCCAAACACCCCAGCCGGCTGCGCAGCCGCAGCAGCAGGAGCGCCAGGAGAAGGAACCGGCCAAGGATGAGCCTATCACCGCCGCTCCGGTGGATCCGAAGACTTACAAGATTGGGGCGCAGGACCAGTTGAGCATCAGGGTGTGGCGGGAGAACGACCTGAGCAGTATTGTCGTCGTTCGGCCGGACGGCAAGATTACGCTGCCGCTGGCGGGCGAGATCGAGGCCGCCGGGCTCACTCCGGAGCAACTGACAGTGAAGGTGACGGAGGCGCTGTCCAAATTTCTGAACAAGCCCGAGGTAATCATCTCCGTGACCTCGGTTCAGAGCAAGAGGTATTACCTCTCGGGCAACGTCGGGCGGTCGGGTCCTGTTCCGTTGGTGACGCCGACGACGATCCTGCAGGCACTGAGCGCCGCGGGGCTGGGGCAGTGGGCAAAGAAGGGTAAGATCGTCATCATGCGCGGCACTGAGCGCATCAAGTTCAACTATGACGAGGTAATCAAGGGCAAGAAGCTGGAGCAGAACATCTATCTGCAGGATGGCGATCATATCTACGTTCCGTAAGCACCGCGAACGAGCCGGGAATCATCCAATATGTCAACCATGACGCATCCTGCGCAGTTGCCCGACCAGCCGATTTCGGTCCCGCGCCGGGCGATGGATTTTGAAGACTACGTCGACATCATGCGGCGCCACAGGTCCTGGATTCTGGGGCCGGCGTTCGCGGGACTGGTGATCGGAGTGGTGACCGCCTATCTGTGGCCGGATTCCTACCTGTCCGGGGGCCTGATCCGCGTTGTTCCGCCACAGGTGCCGACGCGGCTGGTTCAGACCAACGTCAGCGAGGAGATGACGACGCGAATCAACACTGTCTACCAGGACATTGTCTCTCGCGCCAGCCTGCTTGACCTGATCCAGACCTACAAGCTTTACCAGGATGATTTGAAGCGGCTCCCGACCGATGACGTCATCGAGCAGATGCGGAAAGACATCGGCCTGGGCAGCATGCAATACCTGGCCCGCGGCGCCGGGGCTGTGCAGCAGAATGTGAACGCCTTCTCCGTCACGTTCTCGTATTCGGATCGCCGGCTGGCGCAAAAGGTCTGCCAAGCCTTGATCAACAGGTTCACGGAACAGAGCATCCGGGCCCGGGCCTCGATGTCGGAGAACACGACGTCGTTCCTGAAGGACCAGTACGAGGTGGCCAAGCGGGATCTGGATGAGTTGGATTCGCGGATCACCGCATTCCGCTCGCGGAACGCCGGCGAGTTGCCTGAGCAGGAACAGATGATGTTCAGCCGGATCACGGCCATGGAAGCGCAGATCCAGGCAGCCAACGGCCAGATCAGCCGGGCGCAGCAGGATAAGCTTCAATTGGAGTCGCAGATGCGCGACCTGCAGGATCAGGCACGGACGCTCTCTCAGCCAGTACCGGAATCGGTGGCCGCTCCCATGGTGCGAAATGACCGCCTGATCGAGGTGGAGCGGGATATCGAACGGGCCGAGGCCACGTTGACGACGATGCGCGAGTCGTACAAGGATTCGCACCCGGACGTGCAGAAACTGCTTGGCTACATCGAGACCAAGCGGAGGGCGAAAGACCAGATTGTGCGCGAGGCTGAGGCCAGCAAAGCGGACGCGGCGGGTAAGCCGCGGATGGTGATTAGCGCCGCCAACCAATCCCGGTTGCGGGAGGTGACCTCGGCGATCAGCCGGATCCAGTCCACCATCCAGGCAAGGGACATGGAAATCGGAGAACTCGAGCGCCAGATCAATGACAACAAGGCGAAGCTCCGTTCCGCGCAGTCACGGCTGGAGGCGAGCCCCGGTGCGAACCAGGAATACGTCCAGTTGATGAGGGACCGGGCCCTTGTCGCGGCCAGGTACGACGATCTCGGCAGGAAGATGCAGGACTCGTCGATGGCAACTGAACTGGTGCAGCGAGGACAGGGAGAAATGCTGGAGATGCTGGAAGCTCCGGTGATTCCCGAAGCGCCGTATGCGCCAAAGCGGCCGCTGATCATCGGAGTGGGTATCGTCATCGGACTCGGACTGGGCATTGCATTGGCCGCCGGACGGGAGATCAAGGACACCTCTCTGAAGAATTTGAAAGACGTGCGAGCCTACACAAAGCTCACGGTTTTGGGCAGTGTGCCGCTGCTGGAGAATGACTTCGTTCTGCGCAGACGCAGACGGTTCGGCTGGCTGGTCTGGGCCGCCGCCCTGATGCTGGGGACTTTGCTCATAGCAGGCTCCATCGCGTATTACTACATGTCCAGGGCCTGACGGAATTGCTGGAGTGAGCACGGAGGAGAGGGAGATGCTGGTAGGGAGAGATTCATGAGCAGGGTCCACGACGCACTGAGGCGCGCTGACGCGACACCACCCTCGATGGGGGCTAGCCAATCCGAGCGGGGCACCGTGGCACGGGCAACCGCCGCGCTGCCCATGCAGGAGGTCCAGGGCCTGCTGGAGAAGATCCAGGTCATTCCCTTCACTCCTTCGCCCGACGCATCGCTGCTGGACGCAACGCGGCCGAGTGAGGCTCCGGCGGAGGAGTTCCGCAGCCTGCGGACCCGGCTGAACCACCTGCAAAGCCTGCAGCCGATTCACTCTCTGGTGGTGACCTCCGCGTCGCCGGCCGAGGGCAAGTCATTCACGGCCGCCAATCTGGCCATCGCCCAGGCGCAGCTGGAGGGCAACATGACCCTGCTGGCGGATTTCGATTTCCGCCGGCCCGTGGTGCATACGCTCTTCCAGGTGCCCCGCAGTCCGGGTATCACGGATTACCTGCAGGGCAAAGCGACGCTCGAGGAGATCATCAAGCGCGTGGAGGGCACGAACCTCTGCATCATGCCGGCGGGCGAAGCCGTTCTCAATCCCCTGGAATTGCTGAACCTGGGCAACGTGAAAACCCTTCTCGATAAACTGCCCGGGATCTTCAACTGGGTGATTCTCGATACGCCTCCGCTGCTGTTCGCCGCCGACGCCAACCTGCTGTCGACCTTCACACATGGGTTGGTGCTGGTGGTGCGCATCGGAACCACCACCATCGATTCCGTCACTCGCGCCATGGGCTCGCTCTGCCAGAACAATATTCTCGGGATTGTGGTGAACGGAGCGAATAAGAGCGAACTGTACAGTAAGTACACGTACTACCACTCCTACTACTACTCGAAGACTGATTAGGAAGGGGCGGCCACCCTGCCATGGATTTGGAACCGGCAAACCAGGCCGATGGCGGCCTTTCAGAGCGGGCTTGCCGTCTCCTTGCGGGCGTGGACGTGGGCTTGGCCGGATCGCTCGCTGCCATCGGCTGGCTCCTGTTTCACTCAGCCCTGCAAAGAGAGTTCTGGTGGGCCAAGCTGAATGTCGCGGGCGCGTTCTTCTACGGGCCGGGCGTCTATTCGATGGGGGTGGGCCGGGCCACTTTGGCCGGTTTCGCTCTGCTGCTGGTGACCTACACTGCGCTGGGCGCTCTCTTCGGAGCCGCCGCGCAGCCAAGGAAGCCGGGCCGGAACCTGCTACTGGCCCTGATCCTGACCGTGGCATGGCATTTCTTCGCGCAGGTCAGATTCTGGCCCTGGATGGATACCTTCGCGCCGTCCTACTTTCCCAGGTTGGCTACCATGCCGGCGCATCTGCTGTACGTGCTGTGCCTCAGCCGGTTCAGCGGCCGTTTCTGGAGTCTGGCGTCCAGCTTCGGAGATCCGTCGTGGGCCGCCGCAGGCGTGACCGAGTACCTGCACGAAGGTGATCTGGGGGAGGGCGCGGGTTTGACGGGTGAGGAAACTCCCGCGGCCGCGCCCGAGGTAGCGGCAGCAGAGGACGAAACCTCTCCGGAAACAACGGTTTTGCAGCGTTCCGAGCCGCCATCGGAGGGGCTGCCCCCGGCTTCCGATGCGGCCTCGGACGGCACCCCCGGCGCGGGGGGAGCCAGCCAGCCACCGAAAGTGGACGGGGGGATTTGTTGACCGGTGTCTGAGTTCGCTAGAATGATCAGTTTGAGCCTGTGTACCGGCAAGCTTCTCGTGAAACGCCATCGTCTGCCGGTACGTCTCAGGCAAAGGCGCTCATAGACGAAAGGAATTCTTCTGTCCCCAATGACCCACAGGCGCAGATGCCTGGACGCCTTCCTATTCTGCCTGGCTTTCTATCTGGTAATCCTGGCGACTGTGGCGGGTCCACTGCAGGCAAATCCCCAGTCTTCTTCCCCGCAGACCCCGGCCCCCAAGCCGGCTGAGCCTGCCAAGGCGCAACCCGCCAAACCAAGTCCGTTTGAAAACGTGCCGGGCGCCGTGCCCGCACAGCAACCCAAACCCGCCCAGCCCCCCAAGCCAGGGCCCTTTGAAACAGTGCCTCAGGCAAAGCCGGAAGCGGCCCCTGAGCAGAAGCCCACGCCCGAAGTGAAGCCGCAGGCTGAGGCAGCGAAGCCTACGGTGGTCCCGGATGTGGTGGAGTTCATCGAATTCCGCGGCGCCCGCCGCGTGCCCCAGGATACGCTGCGGGCTCTCATCTTCACCAAGAAGGGCGACCGCTTCGATGCCGAGGCGCTGCACCGGGACTTTATGGCGCTGTGGAATACCGGGCGCTTCGACGACATCACGCTGGAGCGCGAACCGGGCCAGACCGGCTGGATTATCCGCTTCCTCGTCACTGAGCGCCGCGTCATTCGCACCATCAAGTACGAAGGCAACAAATCGATCACCGTTTCGGAGATCCTGGACCGGTTCAAAGAGCGCCGCGTCGGGCTGGCAGTGGAACAGCAGTATGAGCAGGGCAAAGTCCAGCGCGCCACCAACGTGCTGAAAGAGTTCCTATCGGAGCGCGGCCGCCAGTTCGCCACGGTGACGCCGGAGATCCGGCAGATCCCGCCTTCTTCCATGGAGATCACGTTCCGCATCAAGGAAGGCGCAAAAGTGAAGGTGGGCGAGATCGATCTCGTCGGCAACCAGGTCTTCGGAGACCGCGCCGTGCGCCGGGCGATGAAAAACCTGCGTCCCATCGGGGTCCCATACAGCATCTTCCTGGAGAACATGTTTGCGCGGACCTTCGATGCCAGCAAGCTGGAAGAAGACAAAGAGCGCATCCGGATGTTCTATTCGCAGCGCGGCTACTTCATGGCGCGCGTGACCGATAGCAGCGTCAACATGACCGACACGGCCGGCCGCCTGTGGGTGCCGCCGTTCAAGCAGACCAAGCCCGGCAAACGGGCCGACCTGAAGCTCAACATCGACGAAGGCGTGCTCTACAAGATCAACAACGTCAACTTCGTCGGCGTGAAGCTCTTCCGCACGCCGGAAGCGCTGATGCGGCCCATCTTCGGCATGGGGCCGGGCGACGTCTTCTCCACCGAAAAGCTGCAGAAGGGTTTCAAGAACTTCCAGAAGTGGTACGGCGAATTCGGCTATATCGACGCCGTGCCGGAACCGGATTTCAACCCGATGCCGGATGGCAAGCTCGACCTCACCATCAACGTGGATGAGGGCAAGCAGTTCTTTGTCCGCCGCATCGACTTCCAGGGCAACACCACGACCCGCGACAAGGTGATCCGCCGCGAGATCCTCATCGACGAAGGCGATATGTACAACACCCGCCTCTGGGAGTTGAGCGTACTGCGCCTGAACCAGTTGGGCTACTTCGAAGCTCTGAAGGAGAACGAAGCCGCCACCATCACGCGCGACACCAAGAACAACACCGTCGACATCACCGTGAAGGTGAAGGAACGCGGCAAGAACAGCATCAGCCTGAACGGCGGTGTGTCGGGGATCGCCGGCACCTTCATCGGCTTCGGCTATTCGACGAACAACTTCCTGGGTCTGGGCGAAACGCTCTCGCTCAGCGCCGAAATCGGCGATCGCATGAAGAACGTCACGTTCGGCTTCACCGAGCCGTATCTGTTCGACCGCCCGATGCAGGCTGGCTTCACAGTCTACACGCAGCGCTTCAACTACGATCAGGCGCGCGAAGTTTCGCTGTTCTCGGGCCGCAACCTGATCCCGATGTACGATGCGATCGGCCGCGACAACCTCCTGATGTACAACCAGAAGGGCTATGGCGCGACGGTCTTCGTGAGCTATCCGCTGCGGCGCTCCTTCGCCCGCGTCAGCCTGACCTATGGCGTGGACCGCTCCACCATTACGCCAGGCAACACCTCGTCGCAGAGCTACTTCAACTACTCCAGCTTCCTCAACTTCGCGGGCCCGAACTCGCTGGAAGGCATCTTCACCAGCCGGGTGATTCCGTCCTACACCTACAACACGGTGGATCACCCCATCACGCCTTCGCGCGGCCGCAGCCTATTTGCCTCGCTGTCGTTCGCCGGCGGCCCGCTGGGCGGCGACGTGAACACGATAGAACCGACTGTTTCGGCTACCTATTTCCGCAAGGGCTTCTCACCGAAGCACGTCATCGGCATGCGCGCCCTGGGCCGCTACCTCACCGGTTACGGCGGAAAGGTGGCTCCGCCTTACAACCGCGTCTTCATGGGCGGCGAACAGGACGTCCGCGGCTTCGAAATCTGGAGCATCGGTCCGTTCGCCTATATTCCCAGCTCCGCGCAGACTCCGGTGCTGAATCCCGACGGCTCCGGGCGCCTGGAAAAGGTGATCGTCAACGGCGTGGAGACCATGCAGAACGTGATGCAGAACATCCCGATCTACCAGCTCGTCTTCCCCGGCGGCGACACGCAAGGCGTCTTCAACTTTGAGTACCGCATCCCCATCATCGGGCCGCTGGTGCTGGCCGCGTTCTTTGACGCCGGCGTCAACCGCATCAGCAACTCGAATCAGTTGCAGCTCAACTCCGGCCGCCTCACGGACCTCAACTACAACTTCCCGCAAGCCGGCTTTGAGAACAAAACCTTCGTGATCGACCAGACCCAGAAGGTTCGCACTTCCACCGGTCTCGAACTACAGATCATGATGCCGGTAGTCAATGCGCCGTTCCGCCTTTACTACGCCTACAATCCTACGATTGTGCACGACTACTTTATCCCGCCGGTGGCCGCCGATCCGTCGATGTTCGCCAATAACGCGACGTATTTGAACGCGGCGAGAACGTTTGCCCGGCCTTCCCCCTATTACGAGAAGCGGACCATGTTCCGCTTCACCATCAGCCGGACCTTCTAGCGGCCCAGCAGGCCCGCGAGGCCGTTCGGGCGTGTTAGCATCAAAGAGATTCGAGGAGTTTGAAAACAGTGAGATTTGACCTGAAAAACGTTGGGCTCGGCGCGTTGGCTCTGGCCCTTTCCGCCGCCACGCTGGCAGCCCAGACGCCGAGCAAAGTGGCCATCATCAACATCCAGGGCGCGATCCTGGCCACCAAGGACGGCGCCAAGGCGCGCGATGCCATCCGCGTGAAGTTTGAGCCCCGCGCCAAGGACATGGAAGGCCGCAACGCCGAGATCCAGAAGCTCCGTGAGCAGATCACCAAGGGCGCCAACACCATGTCCGCCGAGAACCGCGAGAAGATCACCCGCGAGATCGACGACAAGCAGAAGAAGCTGCAGTGGGACTCTGAAGACATGCAGAACGAGCTGCAGCAGGAAGAAGGCAAGCTCGTCAATGAGATCGGCCAGCGCATGATTCAGGTGATCGACGAATATTCGAAGGCCCAGGGCTTCGCCATCGTCCTCGACGTCAGCACCCAGCAGAGCCCCGTGTTGTGGGCCGCCAACGGCATCGACATCACCCAGCAGATCGTCGAAGGCTACGACAAGAAGTTCGGCGTGGGCAGCGCTGCCGCCGTGCCCGCTTCCACCCCGGCTGCTCCGGCCGCCAAGCCTGCCGCTCCTCCGGCGGCCAGCGCCCCCCGGCCTGTCGCCCCGAAGAAGTAGCAGCCGCTACCGCGAAACAGTGAAAGGGCCCGCTCCGGCGGGCCCTTTTCCTTTGCTCCACGCTTTCTGCCGGCGCCCTCAGTAGTTCTCCGGTACCACGCGGAAGACCTCGCGCCACGTCTGGCCCGGCGCCACCGATTGCAGGCCCTTGTACCAGCCCGCCTGCGCGGCGTTGAAGGCGTTCGTGATGGACGTCATCGGCTCGAAGCAGATGAAGCCGCGGCCCTTGGGCGAGTAGACCACCGCCACGTTGTACTTGGGGCCGTACTCGACGGTGATGCGCTCCCGCTTGCCCTGAACCCGGAAGCGGGCGAAGCCGTCGGCGTCGCGTTCCAACTGGTCCAGCACGTCGTCCAGGGCGATGCCCTCGAGCTTCTGCGGGCGGGTGTAAGGATTCGGCAGGGTCTCACCCGTGGGAATCAGCCTGTTGGATAACACATGCTTGATCCTGGCGGGCAACTCCACGCTCCATTCATCGCGCGGCGCGTCGCTCACCACAAAGTAGGGGTGATAGCCCAAGGAGATGGGCAGCGGCTCGGTGCTCAGGTTTTCGATGGCCGTCTCCACCTCCAGCACGCCGTTGCTCAGCCGGTACGTCATCGCAATGGTGTGCGCGAAGGGGAACTGCGCCATCAACTGAGGGTATTGCGAGAACTCGATGCGCGAGGTCAGCACGGCGCCGCTCTCTCCCGCCTCCGCCCGCGTCACTTTCCAGAGGTTGGAGTAAACCAGCAGGCCATGGATGGGCGTGTTGTTCGGGCCCGGCTTGATGTTGCCGACAGACTCCTGCAGATTGTACTGCCGGCCGTTCACCCAGTACGACATGCCGTCGATCCGGTTGGCCCACGGCCAGAGCAGCGGGTTGCCCAGGTGCGCGGGCTTGGCGGCGAGTTCGCCCAGCGTCTTGTAGGGCGACCAGAAGACGGGCTTGCCCTTCACGGTCATCTCGTAGGAGTTGTTGCCGAGCGAGGGCACGACGCGCACTTCGGCTTGCCGGACTTCGTCGCGCAGGACGTAGATTTCTATCGAGTCCGCGGTGTCTTTTCGAATGGTATAGTTGGCGGCTGGCATGAGGGATTGCATGAGTGGGAGAGCGAACAGCAAAACGTGTCGCATGTCCCTGAGTTTAGTCTGAAGGGTCGGTATCTTTCAGCTTGGGGTCGCGCGGGTCGAGGTCCATCTCCTCCTGGCAGCAGCGGCATTTGCCCGGCGTCCACTCACGAATCGAGCATACGGCGCACCAGTAGGTGACCACCAGTTTGCGCCCGCCTCGCCACACGAAGATCGCGCGCGTATGGATCGGATCGATCCGGAAGCGCCCCTGCTCCGTGGTCTGGCCGTTGAGTTCGAACTCGTCGTTGCGGAGGCGCTCGTCCCGCAGCACGGAGATGGAGCCCGCATCGCCCTCCAGCACCACCGGGCCGTTCGGACCCTCCAGCACGCATTCGGCGCCCACCGAACGCAGGCGTCCGCGCAGGCTCTCGCCCTTCTGGGCACGCAAGGCCTGTGCATGCGCCAACGTCAGCACGAGGAGGGATCGTCGCGTCATCGCCTAGTTCTTCTGATGTTTGGTGGGCCGCAGGAGTCGCAAGCCATTCAGCGTCACGGCCACGGTGGCGCCCATGTCAGCCGCCACGGCCATCCAAAGCGAGGCCAGCCCCAGCACGGTACAGACTAGAAACAGCGCCTTCATGCCCAGCGCCAGCGCCAGATTCTGCCCGATCACCGCTCGCGCCCGCCGCGCGTGCCGGATGAGGAACGGCAGCTTCGAAATATCATTGCCCATCACCACCACGTCGGCGCTCTCCCGCGCCATCTCCGAGCCGGCCAGGCCCAGGCTCACGCCCAGCGAGGCCGCCGTTAACGCCTGCGCATCGGCTGAGCAGTCGCCCGCCATCGCCACGCTGCCGTGCTCCCGGATCAGCTCCGTGATCCGCAGCGCCTTCTCCGCGGGCCTCAGTTCGGACTTCACCTCATCCAGGCCCGCCGGCTGTGCCGCCTGTTCGGCGGCCGGCCGCGGATCGCTGGTCAGCAGAGCCACGTGAAGAATGCCAAGCGAGCGCAACTCCTCCACCATGCCCGCCGCGTCGTGGCGCGGACGGTCGCAAAGCCCCACCAGCGCACGCCGGCCGTCCTGGTCGGAGATGGAGATCGTGTAGCCCTCGCGTTCCAGCGCTTCCACCGCGTCCTTGGCGGCGCCCACCAGACCGCCCTCCACGGCCCGCAGCGGCGTCAGCGTATAGCCCTCGCCCTGCTCGATGCGCCAGTTCTCCCACGCCTCCAACTGCCGGGCCGGCTCTTCATCCAACTCAATCCGGCGCGCCACCTCCGGCTTGCCCTGTGTCAGCAGCCCCTGGCGGTCCAACGCCAGCACCCGCAACCGCGCGGCCTCTTCCAGAAATGCGCCGCCTTTGATCAGCACCCCCTCGCGCGCCGCACTGGCCAGCGCCGCCACCACGCTCACCGGCGTGGAGATCACCAGCGCGCACGGGCACGAGATCAACAGCAGCATCATCGCCCGGTAGGCCCACTCCTGCCAGGAGTGGCCCACCAGCAGCGGCGGAAGCAACGCCACGGCGCCTGCCACGGCCAGCACTGCGGGCGTATAGTAACGCGCGAACCGCTCCACCATCTGCTCGCTTGGCGCTTTGCGATGGCGGGATTCTTCCATCATGCGCAGCATTCGCGCCAACGTGGTGTCACGCGCCGCCCGAGTGGTGCGGATCTCCAGCGTGCCGCTCTCGTTCAACGACCCCGCGAAAACATCATCCCCCTCGCCCTTTTCCACCGGCACGGATTCACCCGTGACGAAGGCCTGGTTCACCAGCGACCGCCCGCGCGTCACGTCTCCATCGCATGGGATCCTCTCTCCAGGACGCACCCGCACGAGGCTTCCCACCGCCACCGCTTCCACTTTCACGCGATGCTCGTGATCGCCATGCACCACCGCCGCCTCCGCCGGAGCCACGGCCAGCAGCTTCGCCACCGAATCCCTGGCATAGCGCAGGCTGGCGCTTTCCAGCCGCCCCGCCAGTGAAAACAGAAACGCCAGCGTTGCAGCCTCCACCCATTCCCCCAGCGAAGCCGCCCCGGCGATGGACAGCAACACCAGCAGATTCATCTCCGGCCGCAGCAGCCGCAGCGAGGCCCACGCTTTCTTCCAGGCGCCCGCCGCGCCCGCCACAATCGCCACCAGGAACAGCGCCACGGCCGGCGCCGGCAGCGCGTGATTGTGCCCGCCGCTCGTATGCCCGTGCGCGAGCAGCGTCTCCACCACCTCTCCCGTCACGGCGATCTCGTAGGCCATGCCGGCCGCCAGCGCCGCGCCGCTGATCCACAACCGCGCGTCGGGCCACTCGCGCCGTGGAGCTTTCCGCTCTTGCGGCTCAGCCCACGGCGCGCATTGCATGCCCACCGTTTCCACCGCCGCTTCGATCTCAGCCGGCGTCACCATCTCCGGCGCGTACTCCACCTCCATCCGCCCCTGCATGGCGTCAAAGTGCAGCTCACGCACGCCGCGCACCTTGCTCAAGCGGGCGCGCAGCAGAGAGACCTCCTCGCCGCAATCCATCCCGGCTACCCGATACTGCTTCGTCTTGTTAATGAGAACAAGTCCTCAATAAGAGTCTACCCTTTCGGCATGCGCTTGCGATATGAAAAGATGGTGCACCACGCCGGGGATACTCATCCTGACCCGCCAATGATACCGCCATCGGGGGAGCCGCCCGCTCATGTCGAGTGACTGGCGGCCCATCGCGCCGACCTCGCGGATGGCCATCGCGCAGGTCCATCTGGATGGGATCGGCTCAGCCCTGCTCGACAATCCAATGCTGGTGACGCCCGCTGAGCGATGGAGGGCGCGCACGCTGCGCGGCAATGATGCGGCGCGCCGATATCTGCGCGGCCGCGCCGCCCTGCGTGTGCTGCTGGCCCGCGAGTGTGGCACGCAGCCAGCGCTCGTCGCCGTGGCCGGATCGCACGGCGTATTGCCGGCCGCCGGTTCCACTTTCTCCTACAGCATGGGTTCGGCCGGCGGCCTCGCTGTGTTTGCTCTGGGACTGAATCAGCCGCTGGCGATCGCCGTGGAGGAGATGCGTGGGCAGTCGTGTGGGTTCCGTGCGGCACAACGCGCGCTCACGCGGGCCCTTGGGCCGGCCGCGCCGGGCCGCGCCAGCCTGCGGGGATTGCGCGAGGGCGCGCGTGCGCTGGTCGTCTCCGGCTGGACCGTCCAGTTGGTGCCCACCATGCCCGGCTACTTCGTGGCCGTGGCCGGCAAGGGCGAGGGCTGGGGCTACCAGTTGGTGTCGCCGTTCTTTCCGGTCTAGCGTTTCTCCCGCAGGTACTGCGCGAAGGCGGCGCCAATCACAAAGTCGCGCTCCACCTTGCCCGAAGCCAGGTTGCCGCGAACATCCTGCCATGCGGCAGTAAAGCCGTCCATCGCCTCGAGAATCGCCGGCTGGTTGGTATCCAGGATGTCGTGCCAGATCTCCCACGCGCTCAACGCGAGGCGCGTGGAATCCACCAGTCCGGGGCCGGCCGCGGCGGCGATTTCAGCAGCCCGTTCGTTGCGGCCCAGCGTCGCCGCCAGCGCGGTGGAGAGCATCTGCGGCAAGTGCGACGACAGCGCAACGGTCCGGTCGTGCTCTTCCGGAGATAGAACATTCGGCTCGGCGCCGATTCGCTCAATCCACTGCACCAACTCACGCGCCGCGCCGCTCTCCATCTGCCCGGGCCGAACCGGCGTCAGCAGGTAGGGCCGTCCTTCGAACAGGCTCGCATCCGCTGCCTCCACGCCGCGCACTTCCTTGCCGGCCATCGGATGCCCGCCCAGGAATTGTCCGCGCTGCCAGCCCGCCGCCGCCGCGCAGATGCGGCCTTTGGTGCTACCCGCATCGGTCACCAGCGCATCCGGCTTCAGCCACTGCTCGATCGTTGGAATGATCTCCAGGATCGAATGGATTGGTCCGGCCAGATAGACGAGGTCCGCTTCGCGGCAGGCTTCTTCCAGCGCCGCGCCGGCATCGATCGCCCCGGAAGCGAGAGCGCGCTCGATCGTCCGCGGACTGCTCACGCCCAGGATGCGGCCCTGAAAGCCCGCGCGGCGCAGAGCCAGCGCGAAGGAGCCGCCGATAAGTCCGACACCGGCAATCGCGACGGTCTGGAACATCGCCTACAGGCTCCGGTCCACCGCGGCGGCGATGGTCTTCAGTTGTTGCATCAGGTCGGCATATTGCCGCGGCTTGAGGGACTGTGCGCCTTCGCCCAACGCGTGGTCCGGATCGGGGTGGACGTCGATCAGCAGTCCGTCCGCGCCGGCCGCCACGGCCGCGCGC
>JARKQJ010000030.1 GCA_029973955.1 Paludibaculum sp.
CGCCGCCCGTGTCGAAATGGGGCAGCGCAGGAAGGGGCTGCTCCAGGGACCGCAGCTGCTGCCAGGTCTTGCCGCGAGCGGGGGCGGTCCGCAGGCCAAGGATCGCCTCGGCAGCAGGATTCAGGCTGAGCACGCGCCAATTCGCATCGAACACCGCGACGCCGGCATGCATCTGATCGAGCACCGCCCGGCGCGCTTCGGGCAGCGGATCCAGGATGCGGAAGGCGAACAGCGCGATGGCGTACGCCGTCCAGGGCAAGAGAATGACGATGATCGTCAGATTGAGAGAGGAGTGCGCGGGCAGGTGGGCGGTATCGAGCAGGAACGTCACGCGCGCACCAATCTGTCCCACCAGCATCACCACCACCGGCCAGCGATGCTGCGGCGAGCGGATGAACACGTAGATGAAGACGGCCGCAAGCAGCACGCCTATGCCGATCCCGTAGGCAACCAGGACCACGCCAGCCGGCGCGAAGCGCAGCACAAGCTCGCCACGGGCGTTGACCTCCGGCGAGCGCCAGATGAGCTGGGAATCGTCGATCAAGACCAGGAGCAGGGTGAGGAGAAGAGGGACAAACAGCAGGGCCAGGTTGCGGCGGGTCAGCCAGCGCCCGGGAAAGGCATAGTCCAGAGCCATGCAGGCGACAGGAGTGAGGGCGGCGACGATCAGGATAAACTGGAACTTCTGGTGGGCGAGCCTGGTTTCAGGCGCGACGGCAGCTGCTTCGAACGCAATGCTCAGCAGGACCGGGATCGTAATCGCGGACATCGCGACGAACGGCTTGCCGCCAGGTACGTCGCGGTGATGCCAGGCGTAGAGGCCGATGGCGACCATGAAGACGGCGGCCGCCAGGGGCAACCAGATGGCGGGGGTGTAGGCGTAGGCTCCGGCCATGGGGATGCTTCCTTCTGTGGGAGGAAACTCTCACGCGGAAGGATACCACAGGATGGCGGCTGGCGGCAATCAGCCGCGCGGGGAAACCCCAGGAGACGCCGGCTCACGCGAAGGCGTGAAGAGGGCTCACGCGAAGACGCGAAAGCGCGAAGACACGAAGGTGGCTCACGCGAAGGCGCGAAGACGCGAAGAGGGGGAGTGTGGGGAACATCGTGAGTGTGGCGATGTCGCTGGCCGGCGACATGCGAGTAGGCCAAGAAGTGGTCGCCAACCGGCACTTCATGAGCAGCGGAGCGACCAATGGGGAGCGCGGTCGAAGGAGGCGGCCTGGTTGACCCGCTCCGGCGTCCTTCGACCGCGCCCCAGGGCGACCGCAAGGGTCGCCCCTACGCTCAGGGTGCACTCCAGAATCCCCGTCTCGGCGCCTTCGCGTGAGCCGCCTTCGCGTCTTCGCGCCTTCGCGTGAGCCGTCGCCGCGTGATCCGCCTCCTTCGACCGCGCCCCAGGGCGACCGCAAGGGTCGCCCCTACGCCCAGGGTGCACTCCAGACCCCCATCTTCGCGCCTTCGCGTGAGCCGCCTTCGCGTCTTCGCGCCTTCGCGTGAGCCGTCTCTGCGTGATCCGCCTCCTTCGACCGCGCCCCAGGGCGACCGCAAGGGTCGCCCCTACGCCCAGGGTGCACTCCAGATTCCCCGTCTTCGCGCCTTCGCGTCTTCGCGTGAGCCGTCTCTTCGCCTGGCACTAACCGGTCTGTTTGGGTTGCGCATAGACTCGCCCGGCCACACCCCGAGCGAAGTCGTCCATCCGCTGCCCCATCGCCGTCTTTTTCGATGAAAAGGGGTTGTCTTGCGCCGCGGGCTGGCGGGCGATGTCACCCAATACGTCGAGCAACGTATCGATCTCTGCCCCGGTGTTCTCGATGCCCAGGCTCACGCGGGTCAGGCCAGGCAGGGAGATCTGTGGGAACACGCTTACGATCACGCCCTGCAACAGCGCCTGCGCTGGGGGAATCTGAAGCAGATGCTTGATCAGCAGGTGGGCGCAGTGACAGCCGGAGCGGACGCCGATCCCGCCCTGTTCGGCCAGTTCCCGGGCCACCTGGGTGGCCATCTTGTTCTTCAAGTCGAAGACAATCACACCCCCTCTGTCGCAAAAACGGGGCGAATCTGGGGTGATGCCGAAGACCCTCAGGCCGGGGATTTGCATCAGGCCGCGCAGCGCCCGCTCGGTGAGCGCCTGTTCTTCCTCCCGGATCACATGGAAGCCGATCCGCTGCAGCAGCACCAGCGCCTTGCCCAGCGCGGCGATGCCGCCGACGTTCTCCTCGCCCGACGCTCGGATCTGCGCGAGCTCGGCGGGACTGAAATGCAGCAGCCCCTTCCGGACCACCAGCACCCCCGTGCCGAAGGGCGCGTAGGCCTTGTGCGCCGAGAAGGCGAGATAGTCGATCCCGCACGCGGCCATGTCGACCGGGCGGTGGGCGACCAGCTGCGCCGCGTCCACCAGCAGGCGAGCGCCGTACCGGTGCACGATGCGGCTGATCTCCGCGAGATCGTTGAAGACACCGAGGACGTTCGACGCGCCGCTGATGGCGACCAGCTTGATGCGGGCGGCGCGGGGAGTCCCGTTTTTGCCTTGCTGACCCCCCCGGTTATGGCCGCGGAGGAGCGTCTCCAGCTCGTTCAAGTCCACAAAGCCTTCAGCATCCACCGGCAAGCGGACCCATGAGACGCCTGGCACCTTGCGCCAGGGGAGCTCGTTCGAGTTGTGCTCCAGAACGGTGTTGACCACGACCGGTTGCATGCCCGGACCGGCCTCCCGGCCCAGGCTTTCGGCGGCCAGGTTGATGGCCTCGGTCGTGTTGGATGTGAAGATCACGTCGTAGTCTGCCGGGGGCGCGGCCAGGACTTGGGCGCAGATGGACTTGACCTCCTGGACGATCTCCCGCTGCACCGGCTCCCCCTGGCGCCAGGCCTGGCAGACCGCATCCCAGATGGGTTCGAAGGTGGGTGTG
>JARKQJ010000040.1 GCA_029973955.1 Paludibaculum sp.
CAGGGACTGCGTCTCACCCGTCACCTGCTGCACCTGGCTGGCGACTTCCTCGGTGGAGGCAGAGACTTCTTCGATCGCCGCCGAGTTCTCCTCGCTGATACTGGCGACGTTCTCGATCGCCATGGAGATATCGTTCGAGCCGAGGGCGATCTCGCCGGTCGCCGCCGTGTTCGCTTCGATCACCGCGCGCACCTTGTTCACCGCCGCCAATAGCCCGATCGCGGCCTGCGTCATACGCGCCACCGATTGGGCGGTATCCTCCGCGGTCTTGTTCACCGCGTCCGCCGCCGATTCGATGCGTTTCAATGATTCTCCGGATTGGTTCGATCGACGCACGCCGTTTTCGACCTCGACCACGCTCTGATCCATCGCCAGCACCGCCTCGCCGATCGATCGCTGGATCTCCTTTACCAGATTCCCGATCTCCCCGGCGGCAGAAGAAGAGCGCTCCGCCAGGCGGCGCACCTCATCCGCCACCACGGCGAAACCCTTCCCCTGCTCGCCCGCCCGCGCCGCTTCGATCGCCGCGTTCAGCGCCAGCATGTTGGTCTGAGTGGCGATATCCTCGATCGTCTCCAACATCACACCGATCTGTTGCGATCGCGCCCCCATCTCCCGTACCTTGCGCGTCGAGACGTCCATCTTTCCCCGCAAGGCATCCATCCCCTGGATCGTCTCCTGAACCATCTGCGATCCCTGCAGTGCGAGTTGCCGCATCCGGCGTGATTCTTCGGTCACACTGGTCATGTTACCCGCCACCCCCTCCAGGATCCGGTCGATCTGGCCGGCTTCCCCGGCCGTCTCCTCCACCGCAGAAGATTGTTCCACCGCACCGCGGGCGATGCCCTGGATTTCCGCGACGATCCCCTCCACCAATCCCGCCACGTGCGTGATCGATGCGGACTGTTGCGCCACTCCCTTCGCCACCTGCTGGATGGTCAGTGCGATCTGCTGCGTCGCCTGTCCGGCTTGCTCCGCCGCCCCCGCCAGATCGAGCGTCGAGCCTTCCAATCGGTTGGCATCGGAACCGATCGCGCCCACCAATTGGCGCAGCCCACCGGTCATGGCATTAAAGGAAACCGCGACTTCCTGCAGATGTGCCACCATCTGGTTGAAAGAACGCGCCAACAAGCCCAATTCATCCTCTCCCTGCACCGCCAATGGCCGCGCCCGAACTTCCCAGGTGCCGGTCAAGTCGCCCTCCGCCAACCGGGAAACGAC
>JARKQJ010000042.1 GCA_029973955.1 Paludibaculum sp.
AGCCGCCCGCCAGACCGCCGCGCAAACCAAACACCGCTTCGCCGCCCAGGTCGTCGGCCTGCAGTGGCTCAATCCTTTGGTGTGGAAGGACTACCCGACCGAATGGAACCTCCTCTGGACCCTCGGTCTCGCCAAAGCCAATCCGGATGACTCTCAGGTGAAGAAGAAGCCCGAGAAATACGCCACCGTCCAGCCTGTGGCGATGATCGCGTACAACATGTCTGGCAAGCAATCCTTCGACGGGTACTGCGAAACCTATATTGACACTCTGCTCGAAAAACTCTCCCCCCCTTATCTCACCAACAAACACTATTTCTATTCGGTGGCCAAGGATCGTTCGCCGTGGCGCGAGGTGGCCGGCCAGCGTATCGAGCTGGTCCTGCCGCCGTCGCTGTCGCCGGGCGAGAACGCCGCGTTCGTGCGTAAGGAGATGACCTCCTACTTCGGCCTGTACAGCCCCCGGCTTTCCACCACCCAGGCGCCGCCCTCCGTGCGCGTGCATTCGGGCGGCCCGGAGGCGGGGCTCTCTGCGTTGTCCGCCGCGCTTGATTACCTTGAAGAGAACCCGGAACGCACTGTGTGGGTGATGGCCTTCGATGCGCCGTCCTTCCCCAAGGATGCGCAGTTGAACGAGACCGGTGTACTACTGGTGCTGGCTCATCCGGATTACGCCACGGGCCGCGAGCCGCTGGCGTTCGTGCATCGCGAGAGCCGCGTGCCGGTCGCGCCGGGGAGCGGCACGCCGGCGCCGCGCGTCGCGGCCGCGTGGCAGGGCGCGTTCGCCGACGCCGCGGAACGCGGCAACCTGTCCGCCGACCAGATCGGCTACGTGATCCACGACGCCGGACAAGGCTCGGAGGCCGCCTCCGGGCGTATCGGCGCGCTGGCGCAGGCGATGACCGAGAGCTTGCCAAACCTCGATTTCCTGAAACAAGGCTTCAATACGGGCACCGTCCTCGGCGAGCTGAACGCCGGCTCGGTGCCGACAAGCCTGGTGCTCGGCATCGCCTACGCCCATCACAGGAACACCCCGGTACTGGTCGCCGCCACTCACGAGACGGATAGCGCCAGGTCGCCCACGGCCTCGGCCATCCTCATCCGCCCGACGGCCCATCCGACGCCGTTCGATCCAAAGAAGAACTGGTTCCGCGCCCGCGGCGAAGCCACCGCACATCTGCCCTGGTGGAGCCGCCGGCATGACGCCCCTGCCGACCGCATGCAGGGGTGGTCGGATTGAGGTGAGCGAGGATGTTCCAGAGGTGCGACTGCCATAGCGCCCGACGGACGAGAGGCATCTTTTGCACACGAACCGGATCTCCTGGCA
>JARKQJ010000047.1 GCA_029973955.1 Paludibaculum sp.
GTGGAGCACGCCGCATTGCTCGGCCGCCTCGATCACGTTGGCCCGCATCCGCTCGGTGTTCACCCGGCTCGCCTGGGTGTGTTGCGTCAGCACGGGACGTATCCGGCCGACGCCCATTTCCACCGCCTTCTGCACCATGTAGTCGAGCCTGGCGTGCTTGAGCGGCGCGAAGAGATAGAGAAGATCCGGAGCGGGCGGTTGAGGTCGGCTTGGCTGGAGATCCTGAAGCTCGGCCGACTTCTTTCCGGCAAGGCCGAGCCGCCCCCGCCACTCTCCATTCTGCCCGTCGAATACCAGCACGCCGTCGCCTTCCCTGAGGCGCAGCACATTGAGCAGGTAATTGCTCTGGTCACGGTCGAAGGACACCGGCGTGCCATCGAGCGGCGTTGAAACAAAGACGCGCGGCGTACGGAAATCGGAATGGGCCATGGGCAAGCCAATAGCACGCCGCCACGGAACAAAAAAAGAGGCGGCGCCTTACGACGCCGCCAGTTGTTCCGGCAGGGGGCCGGGATGGGAAGGGTCCGGAAGGGAGGCGGATGGCCGGACCCCGTACGGGCGCGCCGGGGTGGGGGTGCGCTCGCAGAAATACCTCAGGCCGCTTCCAGCTCCTTCTGGCGCTGCTTCTTGAGCGGCATCGAGTAACGGACCTCCGGCGGCGGCTGGATGGCCGTTTCGAAGGCCAGCATCGCGGCGAGGAAGGTGTCGCGCGCCTGTCTGTCGGCAAAACCGACCACCTTGCCCTTATAATAGGTCAGGGCATCGGGGCTGACGGGGCGGCGGGTGATTGGGCAAAGATCGTTGACGCAGTCTTCCAGTCTGGGTGCGATCATTCTTCCCTCCCCCTGACCAAGGGCGTGAACTCCACGCTCTCTGCGCGGCGCGCGACAACACTGTTCATGTTCACCGAATTGCCACGAGCGATCGCGGCGAGCCTGAGCGACGGATCGGCATGAAGCGGACCGTCGAGGGCTTCGCGTACGTCGGATCGGCTGAGACCGATGTCGGCCAGCTCGTGATCGGTGAAGTCGCAGAGTTGTTTGGCCATCCAGCGATTGACCATAATCTTCGCGACGAACCCCGTGCGCTCGGCAGCGGCGCGCACCAGCGAGGTGAACGTCGTAACGAAAGC
>JARKQJ010000104.1 GCA_029973955.1 Paludibaculum sp.
GGCGGCGAGGCCGAACTCGTCAATCGAAACCGCCTCCAGTTGCGCCTGCGCGGAGAATACCGGTCCTCGGACATGTACCGGAACTTCCTCTCCCTGCGCGGCATCGCCGAGGCCAAGGTCCCGCTCTGGAAACACCTCTCCGCCTACGGCCAGTATCAGGCCGTGGAGACGCGCGGCAATCTGCTCGGCTGGGATGAGTACAACCGCGCCACCGGCGGCGCCGAGTTCCCCTTCGAATCCCGCCATCTCACCGTCACCGGCCGCGTGGCCGGCGAGCATTTCTGGTACGGCGGCAAGCTGGGCTACGATCGCCACCGCGAGCGCGTCCTCTTCCGCATGAAGGATCTCCCCTTCCAGCCCCAGTGCGGCACGGAACTCTTCGCCGACAGCCGCGGCTGGGCCGGCACCCGTCTCATCACCGGCGCCCTCTTCCCCATCCACGGCAACCTGATTCTCGACGCGGGCTACTACTATGAATGGCGCCCGCCGCACCTGGGGGGCGACCGCCACATCCTCTACACCTTTTTCCGCCTCCGCCGCCCGCGCGGCTGAGACACACGCTGAGACAATCCCGCCGCCGTGCCCACTTCCCTCATATAGTGCGCAAACCGCTCGCGGGCCCGGCGCTGTTCTTTGCCGGAGGAATCGTTCTGGCGCGCCTGGCTCCGTTCCAGGTGCGGGAGTCCTTCGTCTGCGCACTCATCTTCGCCGCGCTGGCCGCGGCGGCCTTCCACTTTCGCACGCCGCGCCTGGGCCGGCTGTGCGCCTGGCTCGCCTTCGCCGCCCTCGGCTTGTGCGATAGCGCGCTGCACCCCGATCCAGTGCCGCCCGCCACGCCGCTGGGCGCGCGCCACCTGGAGGGCTGCGTCGTCGAAAGCTCCACCGAACGCGGCGAACGCACACTCTTCACCCTGGAGATTCCGGACCTCGGCCGCGCCCGCGTCTCCCTGGCCGCCGGCCGCGACGGCGCCCCCGCGCGCAGTCTCTACTACGGCCAGCGCATCGCTCTCAACGCGCGCCTGCGCGCCATCCGCGGCTTCCACAACGACGGCGCTTTCGACGTGGAGCTCTACCAGGCCCGCCGCGGCGTCTTCTGGAACGCCACCACCGCCCGCGGCGAGCCCGTGCTCTCTCTCGAAGGCGCCTGCGGCGAGCCCTGGCGCCGCGTCCTCGAAAGCTGGCGCAGCGCCGCCTTCGCCCGCATCGACAGGCTCTACGGGGAAGACACCTACCACGCCGCCATGATGCGCGGCCTCCTGCTGGGCGATAAGAGCGGCATCCGCCGCGCCTGGGTGGAGGAGTTCCGCCGCACCGGCACCTATCACGCACTGGTCATCTCCGGCAGCCATGTCACGCTGGTCTGCGGCATCCTCCTGCTGTGGCTGCGCTTCTCCGGCTTCGGTGAGCGCACGCTGCTGGCGCTGGCCGCCATCCTCGCCTGGATCTACGCCCTCATGGCCGGCGGCGATGCGCCGGTGGTGCGCGCCGCGGCCGGCTTCACCCTCTTCGTCACCGCCGCACTGCTCTACCGCCGCAGCTCCGTGCTCAACATGCTGGCCGCCGTGGCGCTGGCCTATCTCGCGCTCGACCCCGGCCAGCTCTTCGAAGCCAGCTTCCAGCTCTCCTTCCTCGCGGTGGCCGTGATGGGTCTCTTCGGAGAAGACCGCGAACAGCCCGAATCGCCGCGCGCCATGGCGCGCCGGCTCGAGTTCCGCCTCGCCGCCGAAACCCTGCATCACGTCACGCGCCTGCCACTGGCCGCGGCGCAGCGCCTCTTTCAATGGATCGAAGCCGGCTGGCTCGCCCTCTGGGGACTGCTCCGCATCTCGGCGCTGGTACAGGCCGGACTGGCTCTGCCGATGGTCCTGCTCTTCCACCGCGTTTCGCTCACCGGCCTCACCGCCAATCTGGCCGTCATCCCGCTCATCTCCCTGGCGGTCCCGGCCGGCTTCCTCGCCGCCTTCACAGGCTGGCACTGGGCTGCGCAACTGGCCGCTGGACTGCTCGATCTGGCGCGCGACGCCGCCGCCTGGCACATGCGATTCGAGCCCGACTATCGCCTGGCCGATCCGCCTCTGTGGCTGGCGCTGGCCATTCCGCTGGCGATGCTCGCCTGGGCCGCGGCCACCCGGCCCCGCTGGCGCTGGGTTTTCGCCGCCGCCTATCTTTCGTTCTTATCGCTGCTCGCCTGGCAGCCCTTCGAACGCGGCGCCACGCCCGGCCGCCTGGAACTGACGGCGCTCGACGTCGGCCAGGGCGAGAGTCTCTTCGTGGGCCTGCCGGATGGCGAGGTGGCAATCATCGACGGCGGCGGACTGCCGCAATCGGGCCGCCGGCCCGGCGACTACTACGATGTCGGCGAGGAGGTGGTCTCTCCCTTTCTCTGGCGCCGCGGCATCGCGCGCGTCAGCGTCATCGCCGTCACTCACCTGCACGACGATCACGCCGGCGGCGTCCCCGCCCTGCTCCGCAACTTCCGCCCCCGCGAACTCTGGACCGGCTTCGCGCCCGGCCATCCCGCCTGGACGCGCCTCGCCGCTGAGGCCCGCCGCCTCGGCGTCACCATTCGCGTTCTCAAGCAAGGCGACCGCCTCACCCTCGGCGGCGCCTCCTGGCAGGTTCTGGCCCCGGCGCCCGAACAGCCCTGGACCGGCAAGCCCCGCAACAACGACTCGCTGGTGCTGCGCGCCAACTACGGCCGGACGGGCTTCCTGCTCACCGGCGACGTGGAACGCGGCGTCGAGGCGCGCCTGCTCGAAGAGAACTCCATCGCCCCGGCGCAGGTGCTGAAGGTGGCCCACCATGGGAGCCGCCTCTCCTCCCTGCCCGTATTTCTCGACCAGCTCAAACCGGCCGTGGCGGTGATCTCCGCCGGCGCGGGCAACGCTTACCACCTCCCGAACTCACAGGTAGTGGCAGAGCTGGCCGCGCGCGGCATCACGCTGCTGCGGACCGACGATGCCGGCCAGGTGAGCGTCTTCAGCGACGGGCACACCCTGGGCGTGGACCGCTGGCGGCGCGGCCGCGAATCCGGTTGGAGCTGGGATGCCTTCTAGTCCGCGGAGGTCTCATCCACGGCCGCGGCGCCATCGGTCCGGGCTTCGGTGACGATGCGCACAGCCGCTTCCAGTTGCGAAGCGGGGACGAGGATCTCGTAAGGCAGGTTCGGCATCTGGCTCGCTCCCTGCACGATCACCTCAATGCCGTTGGCTTCCAACAGCGTCTTGACCGAGAGACATTCCATCTCGCTCAATTCCAGCTCCAGCCCGCCCTCTGTCAGGGGGACCATCTGAATCTCGGGAGACGGTGCGTTCGAGGTACTCATAGAGGCCTCCGTTCACATTGTACAGAGATTGGCCGAGAAAGAGCTGGGCGCGGGAGCTACAATGTGGGCAGGAGGCTCTTTTTATATGGAATTCGAGTCCGAAGAATATACAAGCAACGCGATGTGGTTTGTCGCGGGAGCTGCCGTCGGCGCCACGCTGGCGTTGTTGTTCGCTCCGGCGTCCGGCCGCACCACGCGGCGGCGCATCAAGCATGTCGCTCGCCGCAGCGGCATTGCCCTGGAGCGGACTGGTCACGACCTCATGGATAAGAGCAAGGATCTCTACGAAAAGGGCCGTGGCCTGGCCGATGAAGCCGCCGAGATGTTCGAGCGCGGCAAGAAGCTGGTGGAGGGTTAGTCGAAATGCGCCTGTGCGATTTCCGGAACGAGCCGTACGCGGATTTCTCGCGTCCTGAGAACGCCGGGCCCATGCGGGAGGCTTTGGCAAAGGTTCGCGCCGAATTCGGAAAGGAGTATCCTCTCCGGATCGGCGCGGCCAGCCATGCCACCGGCAGCCTGTTGAAGTCAGTGAACCCGTCGCAGCCGTCCGAGATCGTCGGACTGCACCACAAAGCGACCGCGGAACTGGCGCGGCAGGCGATTGCCGTTGCCGATGCTTACTTCCCCACCTGGGCGGCGAAGCCCGCCGCCGAGCGTGTGGATCTGTTACGCAAAGCAGGCGCCATTTTGCAGCGCCGCAAGTTTGAGTTCAACGCCTGGCTGGTTTACGAGTCCGGCAAGAGCTGGGCCGAAGCCGAAGCCGACGTCAGCGAGGCGATCGACTTCTGTCTTTACTACGCACTGCTGGCCGAGCGGCTGGCAAGCCCAGAGCCTCTGGTGCAACTGCCGGGCGAGCGCGACGAGATGCGCTACCTGCCCCTCGGCGTGGGCGTAGTGATTCCGCCCTGGAATTTCCCGCTGGCCATCCTGGTCGGCATGACCGTGGCGGCGCTGGTAACCGGCAACACCGTGGTGGTGAAGCCGTCTTCCGAAACCCCGACCATCGCGGCGAAGTTCGCCGAAGTGTTGGACGAAGCCGGCTTCCCGCCCGAGAGCTTCACCATGATGGTGGGTAGCGGCGGCGAAGTGGGCGATTTGATCGTCACCCACCCGCGCACGCGTTTCATCTCCTTCACCGGCTCGCGCGAAGTGGGCCTGCGCATCAATGAACTCGCGGCCAAAACCGTGCCCGGCCAGATCTGGATCAAGCGCGTCATCGCCGAGATGGGCGGCAAGGACGCCATCCTGGTGGACGAAGAGGCCGACCTCGACGCCGCCGTGCAGGGCGTCGTGTGGAGCGCCTTCGGCTATCAGGGCCAGAAGTGCTCGGCCTGTTCGCGCGCCATCGTCAGCGAGAAACTCTACGACGCGTTTCTCGAAAAGCTTGCCGCCAAGGTGGCCGAGATCAAAGTCGGTCCGGCCGACGATCCGGCTTACTACATGGGACCGGTAATCAGCGAGAAGGCGATGAAGACGATCCTCGGCTACATCGAAACCGGCAAGCAGGAAGGGCGCCTGATCGCGGGCGGCAGCCGCCTGGAGGGCGAAGGCTATTTCATCGCGCCCACGGTGATCGCCGACATCCAACCCGAAGCGCGCATCTTCCAGGAAGAGATCTTCGGACCCGTGCTGGCCGTCACCAAGGCAAAGGACTTCGAAGAGGGCCTGGCCATGGCGAACAACAGCGAATACGGCCTGACCGGCGCGGTCTACTCGGCGAACCCGGCCAAGATCGAGAAAGCGAAGAACGAGTTCTTCGCCGGCAACCTCTACATCAATCGCAAGTGCACCGGCGCCATGGTCGGCGCGCACCCCTTCGGCGGCTTCAACATGTCCGGAACAGACTCCAAAGCCGGCGGCCCCGACTACCTCTTCTGGTTCGTCCAGGCCAAGTCCATCGCGCAGAAGATCGACTAAGACAACTTCTCGTTCAGGATGCGCACCATACGCGCAAAGCTCGGCAGGGCGTTCAGTGCGTCCGGCTGGATCTGCGCGAGTACCTCGAACGACCGTTTACCCTTCTTGTAGCTGTTCGAGCAGTTTCGCGTAGCGCGTTCCAGCGCGTCCTGCACGTGGTGCCGGTGGCGGCTCTCCAACTGATGCAGCGGGGGCAGCGCGCTTTCCTGCAGCTTCGCGCCATAGTGCTCCCGCAAGGTTGCATGATCGGCAACGATCCAGGTTTCCATGCAGGTCGTCATGAGGAACACCTGCGCGTCGGAGGCGCCGGCAGGACATGCCCAGTTGTCGCGGCTCTTCAGATGCCCCCAGGTCTCCTCGGTGTTCGCCACAGGGTCTTCGCTGTCGACGAGCAACGCGATGAAGTCACCATCGCCAGCCAGTCTGAGTTTGTTCTTGAAGTCCTCGAACGCGGAAGTTCTTGTTCCGCAAGCGGTGGTCCTGGGCAGGTGCCCCTTCAGCCCGACGCCTTCAAACAGCTTTCGGAACGCCCTTCTGCAGAGGATCTGAGCATCCTTGGACTCTGCACCTTCGATGTAGACATGAGCATTCACCAGCGCGTGCCCCCGATTTCGCCCATGGTCCAAAGCTGGCCGAGCTTGTACTTCTTCAGCCACTCCGCCAGATCGCCGGCGGAAAGGCGGCGCATCTCGGTGAGACCTTCGTGTTTCGAACAGACCAGGACAGACTCAGGTGTGTCGGAGAGAGCGTCCACCAGAATGTCGGAGTGGGTGGTGACGATGAGCTGAGTCTGCAGCGAGGCTTTTCTCAGAAGCTGCGCCAGACTGGGGATCACGTCGGGATGCAGGCCCAACTCAGGCTCTTCGATGCAGATCACGGGCAGCGGCTCGGGATTGCAGAGAATAGCCAACAGGCAGAGATATCGGAGCGTACCATCGGACAACCGCGTAGCCGGGAAAGAAGCCGTCGATTCAGCAAAGAAGACCTGGACCGACCCGCCTTCCACCAGCACGTTGTAGTCAGTGAACCCGTCATAGAGATCCCGCAGCCCGGCCAGGATCTCCTGGTGTACCGCCGGAAACCTCGTCTTGAGCCGGTTCAGGTAGAGGCCGAGATTGGAGAAGTCCTCCTCAAGCACGTCATTCCGCATGTCCGCGCGCTGCGGTTCGCGGAAGATTGCGTTGCGGCCGAACGACCACTCCCGATAAATGCGAATCTTCGAGTACGTCGAAGCAAGCCATGCCAACCCTGGATAGGAATCAGGGTCTGTTCTTTGAGCGAGGATGGACTGTGCAGGGTTGAGTTCTTGCGGATTGATTTGTCGAAACTGCCCCTGCCCGACCCGCAGCATGGGTTGACTGGCAGAATTGCGGTACAGCGTCTCGGGCTCATGAACGGATGGATGATTGCGTTCAGCGTACCCCTCACGCTCTTGAATAACCTCATCGATTACCGCAAAACTCGACCCATATGAGTTGAATCGGATTGAGTGGAACAACGGCACTCTGCCACTTGCCACGACCCACTGCATGCCCGCCGAACCTTGTTCGCCGTACTTGCAGATCCACTCCTGAACGCCACCGCCTTTTCTGGTCACCGCCTGCATGTCGCGCGGGGCGTTTCGCATCAGGTTGATGGCTTCGATGAGGTTGGACTTGCCGCTGGCGTTGGGTCCGATGAGAACGTTCAGCGGGCGCAACTCGATGGGCTTCTGGTCCGGCCCAAAGGAGAGAAGGTTGCGCGGCGTGATTTCGCGGATGAAGCCGGTCGCGATGTGATCGTTCATGGCCTGTACTTCCTACGATCTTACGCCATCGGTTTCGCGCTTTAACAGACAAGCGACTGTTTAGAACAGGCGCCCTTCCGGCGGCACGGAGCGTGCTCGCGGAAGGGCGCCTTTGCGTTTGCTACTTGCCGCCGGTCTTCCCGTTCAATGAGACGATGCACAGGGTGGTGGTGACGGTGTTGGCCCCCGTCGCGGTGATGGTGGCCAGTTGGCTGGCGGCGTCTTCGGCAACGGTGATGGTGAAAGAGACGGCACGGGTGCCGGGCGGCACGGTGATGGTGGGCGGCAGGGTCAGGCCGGCCGGGGCCGAGAGTTTCACGGGCAGAGCGCCGGTCACAACCGGGCTGCCGATCATCAGCGTGCCTTTCACTTTGCCTCCCGGAAGTACCTTGGCCGGAGCAAGGGAGAGCGAGGCGAGCCACACGGGCGGGGGATCTACCGTGAGCGTGGCGCTGACCGTTTGGCCCCCCAACGTTGCGGAGAGGACGGCCGCCGTGCTGGCGAATACCTCGCCGGTGGAGACAGCGAACGAGGCGGAAGACTGCCCGGCCGGAATGGTGACACTGGCCGGCACACTGGCCACGGCCGGCGCGGCGCTGGCCAGCGCGACGGTGACGCCCGCCGAGCCGGCCGCCGCACTCAGGGTAACCGTCCCGGTGGCGCCGGAACCGGCTGTGACCTGGGCCGGGGCAAGCGACAGTCCCGTCAGCACGGGCGAAGGGGGCTGAGGAGTGGCGGCGCCGGCGCAGACCGGAGTGCCCGCGGGCAACCCATATTCGAACGCGCCGGCGTCGATGAGGCCGACATCGCTCCGCGGCTCGGCGCAAAGCGGGTGGTAGTACTGCATGACGGGACGCAGCGAGGTGCCGCCGCCCTCGCCGGGGTTGACGCCGGCGTTGAGCGCGGCCGAGGCCGCGGTGATGTGGTAGTCGTACTGCGCCGCGTTGACGAACCCCATGTCGCCGCTGGAGACGTTGCCGGCGAGAAGCGCGTTAGCCTGGTTCGTCAGAATGCCGGGGCCGGAGAAGATATTGTTCCGCAGCACGGCGGCCAGGGGCACGGAGCCGCCAACCTGAGCAAAGGTGGCGCCGGCGGAGCGCGTACTGACGAAGGTGTTGTTCACGGCATAGAGCTGGTTGGGCGTAGTGGAGCTGAGCGCCTCCATGCCGTAGGCGAGCATGCCGCGGTTCTGCGTGGTTTCGCCCTGTTGCAGGACGTTGCCGATGACGTAGGCCAGGCCGGCGTTGGGCAGGTCCAGCTCATAGCTGCCGCTACCGGACTCCTGCGTGAGCCGGTTGTAGAGGATGTAGTTGGAGGCGGCGCGCGACTTCACGAGATGGCCGGCGTTCGAACTGCGCGACAGCGAGTAGCGCAACGTGAACCGGGTGATGCCGGTGTTCAGGTAGATATTGTGGCTGTAGCCGTCTCCAGCGCCGTTGTTGGCGAACTCGCTGTGCTCGACAAGCACGGTGCCGTAAGCGCCGCCGAGGATGCCGTTTTCGTTGTCGTGAAAGTAACAGTTGCGCACGGTGAGGTTGCCGCCATCCAGGCGGATGCCGGCGCCGTTGTGGTCGGGCACTTTCGCGCCGGAGAACTCGATGTTCTCAATGGTGATGTTGTTGCCGGCCACCACCCAGATACCCTTGCCCCAGGCGTAGCGCCCGGCGGCATCGACGTGGGCGCGGCCGCCCACTCCGCGGATGGTGAGGTTGTTGGCAGTAATGGCGCAGACGTCGCCGCTATAAAGGCCGGCGGCGACTTCGATGACGTCGCCGTCCTGGGCCGCGGCCAGCGCCTGGCAGGGCGTGGCGTAGGCTTGTCCGGGACCGGCACTGCGCGTGACCGCGGAGAGCGGCAGCGCAAGGAAGATGGCAATGAGAAAGATCATCCGCATACTCATCCATCGAACGGTGCGGCGCTCCGCCACATATGGCTTATTGCCTAGCATTCAGACAGTGGAACTCACTAGTCCGGCATTGCCCTGGGGGGGCCCTGCGCCGCGACTAACGCTTCAGCTTCAGGGTCAGCCGGGCGAATCGCGCGCCGAAGGCACGGGCGTCTTTACCGGCGGCGGCGTCCGGGGCGCCGGCCGATTGCGGGCCGAGGGAGCCGTAGCCGCCATCGAGCGTGCCGCCGATGACGACGAAGCGCTGGGAGAGCAGGGCGGCGATCACCGAGAGGCGGGTGAGGTCGGCGCCGTTGGAGGGCGAACCGGAGGTACAGAAGACACCGGCGGTTTTCCCCTCTCCGAACTCTTTGCCGAGCCATTCGCCCATGCGGTCCAGCAGGTGCTTCGTCTCCGCCGAAGGCGTCTGCCAGTGGACTGGCGTGCCGATGAGAATGCCGGCGGCGGCGCGCACGTCTTCGGCCTTCACTTCCTCGGCGTTCCTGATGGCGACTTCGACGCCTTCGATGGCCGCTCCGGCGCGGATCGCCTCGGCCAGCGCACGGGTGTGCCCCGTCTGCGAGTGGACCGCGATGAGAATTCGCACGGGCTCCGCGCTGGCAAAGATCGAAATGCAAAGGCAGAGGAGCAGCTTGGCCATGCTCCTACTGTAAGCCGGAGTTACTGCAGGCCGGTGATGACGCCTTTGTCGTCCACGTCCAGCCGGATGGCCTGAGGCTCGCGGCCGAGGCCGGGCATGCGCATCATGTTGCCGGCGATCACTACGACGAAGCCCGCTCCGGCCGCCAGCACGGCGTTGGAGACCGTCAGCGTCCAGCCGGTGGGCGCGCCATAGAGTTTGGGGTTATCCGACAGCGACGACTGCGTCTTCGCGATGCACACCGGCAAGCCGCCAAAGCCGGCCTTCTCAAAGCGCTGGAGCTTCCGGCTGGCGGACGATTCGATGTGGACGCCGGCGGCGCCGTAGATCTCGCGGGCGACGGTTTCGATCTTGGTGGTGAGGGAGAGGTCCGCCGTGTAGAGCGGGCGGGAACCGTTCGGGCCGGCGTGCGCGATGGTTTCCACCACCAGGCCGGCGAGATCGGTGACGCCTTCGCCACCCTGGCCGAAGGCGTCGGCGATGGCGCAGGGGACTTTGTAGTCGCAGCACCAGCCCATCAGCGCGTTGAGCAGCTCCGGCGGATCGGAAGGGAAGCGGTTGATGGCGACCACGACCGGCACGTGGAACTTGCGCAGGTTGTCGATGTGGCGGGCGAGGTTCGGCATGCCTTTGAGCAGAGTGGGCACGTCCACGGGACCCTTCTCGTCACCGGAGCCCTGCGTGCAGAGCGCGCGGACACTGGCGATGAGAACGGCGGCATCGGCCTTGAGGCCGGAGGCGGGCATGACGAGATGGAAGAACTTCTCAGCGCCGAGATCGGCGGCAAAGCCGGTTTCGTTGACGACGTAGTCGGCAAGCTGCAGCGCCATGCGCTGGCTGAGGACGCTGGACGTGCCGTGCGCGATGTTGGCGAAGGGGCCGGCGTGGACGAAGGCCGGAGCGCCCTCGGTGGTCTGCACGAGGTTCGGCATGATGGCTTCATTGAGGAGGACCATCATCGCTCCGGTGGCGCCGAGGTCTTCGGCGCGGACCGGCCGGCCGTCGAGATCGAGGCCGATGACGATGTGCGAGAGGCGGCGGCGGAGGTCGGCACGATCGCGGGCGAGCGCGAGGATGGCCATGATCTCGCTGGCTGCGGTGATGACGAAGCCGGTTTCGCGCGGGATGCCGTTCAGTTTGCCGCCGAGTCCGACGATGACGTTGCGCAAGGCGCGGTCGTTCATATCGAGGGCGCGCGGCCACCAGATCTCGTCCACGTCGATGCGGCGCGCGTTGCCGTGATGGAGGTGGGAGTCGATCATGGCGGCCAGAAGATTGTGGGCGGAGGTGACGGCGTGGAAGTCTCCGTTGAAGTGGAGGTTGATCATCTCGGCTGGGATCACCTGCGAGCGGCCCCCGCCGGTGGCGCCGCCCTTCAGGCCGAACACCGGGCCGAGGGAGGGTTCGCGCAAAGTGACCACCGCGTTATGGCCGAGCTTGCGCAGGCCCTGGGTGAGACCGATGGAGACCACCGTCTTGCCTTCGCCGTGGCTGGTGGGCGTGACGGCGGTAACGAGAATCAGCTTGCCGCGCGCGGGTTTGGATTCATCGAGAAGCTCCAGGCGGAGCTTGGCGGTATATTTGCCGTAGTATTCGAGAAACTCGTCGGGGATTCCGAGCTGATCGGCGACGGAGCGGATGAGCAACATGGCTGGCCTCCGCGAGGATGCTATCGCGGCGGAAGGGCGAAAGGAAGGGGGCTGTGCCGGGGCGCGAACCGGCGGCTACTGAATCACCGTGCGTTCCGCCTGTCCGGTGCGGGCCGTGTCGGAGTAGCGCGCCAGGGCGGCGGCCAGCATGCGCAGGTCGACGGGCTTGGGGACGTGGCCGTCCATGCCGGCGTCGAGGCAGAGGCGGCGGTCGGACTCCTGAGCGGAGGCAGTGAGCGCGATCACCGGCACGCGGCGCGGGCCGGCGCCTTTGGCTCGGATCTGCCTGGTGGCTTCGAAACCGTCGATGCCGGGCAGGCGGCAGTCCATGAAGACGAGGTCGAACTCGTCGCCGCGGAAGCGCTCCACGGCCTCCTCTCCAGTGGAGGCGACAGTGACGGCGCAGCCGAGCTTGGCGAGCATGCGGCTGGCGACCACCTGATTCACCTTGTTGTCTTCGACGAGCAGGACCCGCCGGCCCTGAGCCTGGAGATCCGGCGCGGCGTGCGCCTCCGGCGACTGAGACGGCTCAGCGGGGGCGGAGGGCCGGAGCGGGAGGAAGATGCGGAACTCGGTGCCGGCGCCGGAGCGCGTTTCCACATCCATGCGCCCGCCCATGCGTTTGGTCAGCAGCGCGCAGATGAACAGGCCGAGGCCGGTTCCTTCGATGCCCGCATTCTCGTGCGCCTTGCCGCGGGCGAATTTCTCGAAGCAGCCGGAGCACAGTTCCGGAGGGAGGCCCGGGCCGGTGTCCCGCACGCGCAGGCAGACGCCGCCGGCGGCGGATTCGATGCGCACCACCACCTTGCCCGACGGCGTGTATTTGAAGGCATTACCGATGAGATTGTTCAGAATCTGACGGATTCTGGCGGAGTCGCCGTCCCACATCCGGGGCAGCGTTTCGTCCCACTCGTAGAGAGTGACCAGGCCCTTGGCCTCCGCCTGATGTTTGAGGAGGGTGAGGCATTCGCGGCTGGCCTCCTGCAGATCGAAGGGCGCGGCGGAGAGGTGCAGGGAACCGGACTCCGCCCGTGCCACATCAAGGATGTCGTTAAGGATGCGGAGCAGGCTGGAGGCGGAGTGCTGGATGAGAGTGACGTAGCCCTGCTGCTCAGCGTTGAGCGGCGTGGAGGCGAGCAGCGAGGAGACGCCCAGCACGCCGTTCATTGGCGTGCGGATCTCGTGGCTCATATTTGTGAGGAAACTGGACTTGGCGCGGGCGGCCGCGCGGGCGGCCCGTTCGGCGGCGCGCCAGCGGAAGGTGAGCCAGAGCGTGGCTAGGAGAGCAATCAGGAGCAGCGCCGCCACCACCGCCGCGCGAGTGCTGTTGCGGCGGGCGGTGAGGTAGTCGGTGAGCATCCTGGATTCGATGCTGGACAGGCCCCACCTCATCCAAATACTGGCGAGTTCGCCTTCGTCGAACAACTGAACGATCTCATCGACGATGGCGGCGGCGGCCTGCTCGGCGCGGGCGTTGCCGCGGTGGGCGGCGACGGAGAAAGGGACGGCGGCGCCGGGAATGGGGATGACGTGGAAGCCGGCGGTGGAACAGACGTCGGTACGCCCGGCGGTGGCTTCCCCGGTGCCCTGAACCACCAACGCGGCGTCGGCGCGCGCCTCGCAAAGCGCGCGCAGGGCGGAGAACTGATTGGGGGTGGGCAGGCTCTGAAAGTTGGAAAAGACGCGCTGGAGGACGTTGGCGTAAAGGGCGCCGGGGACGTGCGCGATGGTCTTGCCCCGCAGGTCAGCGAGTGTGGAGGCCTGGACGTCCGGGCGGGCGAGAATCCAGAAGCGGACCCGCAGGAAAGGATCGGGGAAAGTCATCGTGGCGCGGCGCGAATCGAGGATCGCGGCGAGCGGCCACAAGTCGACCGAGCCGGCGGCCATGGCTTTGTCGGGCCCGCCGGGCTGGTGCACCCATTCCAGAGTGATGCCGCGGCGTGCGGCGGCGGCGCTGATGAGTTCGACGATGGGGCCGATGGGGCGGCCCTCGGGGGTGACGAATTGAACGGGCGGAGACTGCTGGAAACCTATTCTGAGCGGGGGCGCCGGAGGC
>JARKQJ010000112.1 GCA_029973955.1 Paludibaculum sp.
TCCACCTGGGTTGCGCCCGCGGCCACGGAGGCCAGCGAATTGGCCACCGCCATGCCCAAATCATTGTGGCAGTGGACGGAGAGCGCCACGCCTTCGATGCCGGGCACGTTCGCCTTCAGGTAGCCGATGAGTTCCGCCATCTCGGAAGGGGTGGCGTAACCCACGGTGTCGGGGATGTTGATGGTGGAGGCGCCGGCCCGGATGGCGGTTTCCACCGCCTTGGCCAGGAAAGGCGGCTCGCTTCGGGTGGCGTCCTCGGCGGAAAATTCCACGTCCGGACACTTCGAAGCCGCGTAGGCGACCATCTCCCCGATGATGCCGAGCACTTCCTCCGGCGTCTTTTTGAGCTTGAACTCCATATGCACCGGGGACGTGGCGAGGAATACGTGGATGCGGGGGCTCACGGCGTCCTTCAGCGCGTCCCAGGCGGCGTCGATATCCTTTTTCGTGGCGCGGGCCAGGCCCGCCACGGTGGCGCGCTTCACGGTGCCCGCGATCCTCTGCACGGATTCGAAATCGCCCGGTGAAATCACGGGGAACCCGGCCTCGATCACATCCACACCCAGCTTCTCCAGCGCGCGGGCGATTTCCAGCTTTTCATTGAGCGACATGCTGCAGCCGGGGGCCTGCTCGCCGTCCCGCAGCGTGGTATCGAAGAACTTCAACTTTTCCTTCATGGGGGGATTCACCCTCCTACCGTTAATATTCCGCCTTTGTCGGCCGATTGGGCCAGCGCGGCGTAGCGCTTCAGGTATCCGGTCAGCTCGGGTTTCGAGATGGGCTTCCAAGCCGCGCGCCGCGCGGCCAGTTCTTCCTCCGGCACCAATAGGCATAGTCGCCTGCCGGGGATGTCGATCTCGATCTCGTCGCCTTCCCGACTCAGCGCGATGGTTCCGCCGCTCGCCGCCTCGGGCGAGACGTGGCCGATGGCCGCGCCCCGGGTGGCGCCGGAGAACCTTCCGTCGGTAATGAGCGCGACGCTCTCCCCCAGGCCCATCCCCACGATGGCCGAGGTGGGCGAGAGCATCTCCCGCATGCCGGGACCGCCCTTCGGACCCTCGTAGCGGATGACCACCACGTCGCCCGGGCGGATCTTCCCGCCGTAGATCGCCTCGATGGACTGTTCCTCGCTGTCAAACACGCGGGCGGGGCCCTTGTGGGTCAGCATTTTCGCGGAGACCGCGCTCTGCTTCACCACGGAACCGTTCTCCGCCAGATTTCCGTAGAGCACCGCCAGACCGCCGGTGGCCTGATAAGGGTCGGACATGGGGCGGATGACGGCGGGGTTTTGGTTGACGACGCCCGCAAGGCTCTCCGCGAATGTCTTCCCTGTGGCGTTTCGCGCGCTGCCGTCGATGAGCCCGGCCGTAAGCAGCTGCGCCATCACCGCCTGCACACCGCCGGCAGAATAAAGATCCTGCATGTGGTGGCGGCCCGCCGGAGCCAGGTGGCAGAGGTTGGGCGTCTTCGCGCTGGCCTCGTTGATCATCTTAAGGTCGAAGTCCACGTCCGCCTCGGAGCAGATGGCCGCCAGGTGCAGCGCGGAATTGGTGGAGCAGCCCAGTGCCATGTCCACCGCCAGCGCGTTCTTCACGGCCTTTTCGGTCAGGATGTCGCGGGCGCGGATGTTCTTTTTGAGAAGTTCCATCACCTGCTCGCCGCTCTCCTTGGCGAAGCGGATGCGGCGCGCGTACACGGCGGGGATGGTGCCGTTGCCGGGCAGCGCCAGACCCAGTGCCTCGGTGAGACAGTTCATGGAGTTGGCGGTGAACATGCCGGAGCAGGAGCCGCAGCCGGGGCAGGCAAATTCCTCGACCTCCAAAAGCTCCGCCTCGCCGATGGTCCCGGCCTTGAGCGCCCCGACGGCCTCGAACACGCTGTTGAGATCCATCGGGCCGTCCTTGCCCTCGAGGGAGAGCATCGGGCCGCCGGACACAAAGAGGCAGGGCAGGTTCAGCCGCGCCGCCGCCATCAGCATGCCGGGCACGATTTTGTCACAGTTGGGGATGAACACGATGGCGTCAAAGGCATGGGCGCGGGCCATGCACTCCACCGAATCCGCGACGAGCTCGCGGGTGCACAGCGAGTACTTCATGCCCTCATGGCCCATGGCAATGCCGTCGCACACCCCGATGGTGTTGAACTCCAGCGGGGTGCCGCCCGCCGCCAGCACGCCGTCCTTGACGGCTCTCGCGATCTGGTTCAGGTGCGCGTGGCCGGGCACGACCTCATTGAAGGAGTTGGCGATGCCGATGATCGGCCGCGCGATCTGGGCATCGGTAAGGCCGCAGGCCTTGAGCAGCGACCTGTGGGGCGCGCGCTCGGCACCGAGCTTGATCCGGTCTGAATTCATGGCGTTACTCCCCTTTGTTCCGGTCGGGATTCCAGCTCATCTTGGAGCGCAGCGACTTGCCGGTGGACTCCACAAGGCTCTCCCGCCCAATTCGGCGCATGGCGTTGAAGTTCGGGCGGTTGGCCTGATTCTCCAGAATCCAGTTACGGGCGAAGGTGCCGTCCTGAATCTCGGAGAGCACTTTCTTCATTTCTTTCTTGGTATCCTCGGTGATGATGCGCTTGCCGGTCACGTAGTCGCCGTACTCGGCGGTGTCGGAGATGGAGTAACGCATGAACTCGAGGCCGCCGGCCACCACCAGGTCGATGATCAGCTTCATCTCATGCACGCACTCGAAATAGGCGCTCTCCGGCTGGTAACCCGCCTCCACCAGCGTATCGAACCCGGCCTTCATCAGCGCGCTCACGCCGCCGCAGAGCACCGCCTGCTCGCCGAAGAGGTCGGTCTCGGTTTCTTCTTTGAAGGTGGTCTCCAGGATGCCTGCCCGGGCGCCGCCGATGCCCGCCGCGTAGCAAAGCGCCAAACCTTTGGCGTTGCCGCTGGCATCCTGATTTACGGCGATCAGGTCCGGAACGCCCTTGCCCTCCAGGTACTGGCTGCGCACGGTATGGCCGGGGCCCTTGGGGGCGATCATGATCACGTCCACGTCCTTGGGCGGAACGATCTGGCCAAAGTGAATGTTGAAGCCGTG
>JARKQJ010000165.1 GCA_029973955.1 Paludibaculum sp.
CCCCACCCCCCCCCTCCCCGCCACCCCGCGGGGACTGCCACCTGTGTCCCCCCGTGGACACAGCGTGGCTGTCCCCACCCCCCTCCCGCCAACGAATCAAAGGAACCTCCCCCAACTCCCCCCCCACCTCCCCCAAATACAAATCACAAGCATGAGTAACGCACCCCACCCCCGGCAACGCCTCAAAGAACCGAAACGGCAACCCCGAAACCTGCGCCCGGAACTCCGCCCGCCCCGACCCGTACCAACTATAAATCTCTGAAAACTCCCCCAGCCGCCCCAAGGTCCGCTCTGACAAAACCAGCGAATCCAACCCCATCCTCACCAATGAACGCGCCGGAGCCAAATGCTCATAAACCGGCACATTCACTTCCGGACACCAGATCTCCGCCGGCTTCAAAAACGAAACCGCCGGCAGCGATACCACCGCGTCCCCAATCGCCCCCGGCCGGATCACCAGCCGCCGCACTACTGCATCAGCACCGGCAGCTTCACTTCCACCGTCTTCGGCGGCAGGCACATCTTGTCGTTGCAAGCCTGGTACCTCAACTTCCCGGCCACAAACCCCGGCCCCAGTTGCGGATTCGCCGCCCGCTTGAACTTCGTCACAATCTCAAACTGACCATCGAAAATCGACAGCGGCTTCTCCGAGAACGAAAACCTCTCCATCCGGGCCTTCGGGAATACCACCTCGCCCGCCGCCAGCGGCCCGGTCGTCTCCCACGTCAGCTTCATCGGAATCAGATAATCTTCGCTCGGCGTATTCGAATTCGCGTGATACCCCTGCGCAATCGACACCTTCAACGCGAACACCGGATTCTCCGTCCGCTTCACCACCAGCTTCGCCGGCTCCTGCACCGTCAGCACCGGCGCGCTCTGTCCGAACGCTCCCGCGCTCAACAACACCAGCGCCGCGGCGCTATTGAAGAAGTTGCTCAATGTCGTCTGCATACTGTTTCTTGCTCACCAGTCCCACGTGCACCGCTGCGATCTTCCCATCCCGGTCCAAAACGAATGAAGTCGGCAGCCCTTCAATCCCCCCATACTTCTGGACCACCTCTTCCGTCCCCACCACCACAGGGTAGTTCAACTGCTTCTCCACAATGTATGGCTTCACAGCTTCCCACCCATCTTCGTCCATCGACACGCCCAGCACCGTGAAACCCCGGTCCTTGTATGTCTTCTGGAAATCGATGAACCACGGGATCTCGATCTTGCACGGCCCGCACCACGTCGCCCAGAAATTCAGCAACACCACCTTGCCCTTGTAGTCCGACAGCTTCACCACCTTGCCCGAAGCGTCTTTCAACTCGAACTCCGCCGCCTGGTTCCGCTTGCCCTTCTCTTTCACCGTGGGGGCCGCCTGGCCCTCCTCCTGCGGAGCGCTCGCCGCCTTCGGCGCACACCCCGCCATCCCCAGCGCCAACGCGCACAGTACGCCGCCAAGCCGAATCGAAATGGAACGCATTCTTCTGGAATCCTAAGCTAAAGTCTATCAAGTCAGATGCGCAAACCGCCCCGCTGGTGACTGACCAAACCCTCCAGCCAGCCCCCACGCTTCTTCCGGAACCGCGCCCCCAGCGTGTACTCCTCATGCTCCTTCACCCCCGCATACAGCCAAGCCCCCGTGTCGCAGAAGCTCTCGCACACATACTCCCGCCACTTCCTGCTCCGCCCCGTCACATCCCCCTCGCTCACCCCCTCCTTCCGCCACTCGGCGGACCACCCCAGTTCCCCACGCGCCCCGGCCTTCCGCTCCGCCGCCAGCACCCCCTCCCACGCCCGTCGCGTGCCATTCCCCAGCCGCAGCCACACGAAGTGCATCAGCTCATGACACACAATCCGGCGCAGTTCCCCCTTCTTCTTCAATAAACTACGGTCCAACACCATCCGCCGCTCCCGCACGAAGCTCGCCGCATGCACTTCCATCCCGGCGCCTGCGCCTGTCCACAGCCGCCCCCGGTGCGCCCGCATCTCCGCGGCCCACTCCAGCCGGATCTCCGGCCCCCACAGTTCCGGCAGCCTCCCTGCCGCCCGCTCTACTTCTTGGCGGGCGCGGGCGGCGGCCCGGCCGGCGCCGGCATCGGCACCCCAGGCGGCTGCGTCAGCGGCTGCTTCGACTCCAAATATGCCGCGTCCTTGTACTCCACCACCGTGCCTTCCTGCATCTTCTGCAACCATGCCTTCACCCGTTGGTCCTGGATCGCCGTGAAGATCTGGTCCTTCACCTGCTCATACGGCGGCGTCACGTAATCTACCATCTTGATCACCCAGATCCCGCCCGGCTGCCGGACCGGATCCGTCACCTGCCCCGGCTTCAACGCGAAGATCGCCGCCTTGATCTGGTCTGGAATCGTCGTGTCCCCCGGCTTGATCTGCGGAAAATCCCCGTCTTTCCCCTTCGACTCCTCGTCCATCGAGTGCTTCTTCACCAGCTCCACGAAATCCGTCCCGCCCCGCGCCTGCTTCACAATCTCCCCTGCCAGCGCCTCGGCCTCCGCCCCCGTCATCGGCTTCTTCTCCGTCCCCTGCAGCGGCGTGTCGTTATAGCCCAGGAAGATCACCTTCACCTTGGCTTCCGCGTACTCCGTCTTGTGCTCGTCGTAGTACTTCTGCTGATCCGCCGGCATCACCGGATTCTTCGTCGCCTCCGCCGCAATCCGCGCCTGCGCCAGATACAGGTTCCGGTTGTACATCAGCGTGTAGTAGTGCGGATCCTGCTTGTCCAACCCCTCCGCCTCCGCCATCGCCGACAACTTCGTCATCAACGCCAGAGTCTTCAGAAACGCCTTCTTGTCGGAGAAATAGTTCTGCTGCACCCGCGCCGGCAACGACCGCGCCAGCCGCTCCACCTCCGACCGCTTCCACGCCTTCCCCTCAATCACCGCCACCACCGGGTCTTCCGTCACCGCCGCCGCCGGCGCCTGCGCCACGGCCAGCCCGGCCGCCATCATCATGCTCAATACCAGTCTCTTCATCGTGATAATTTGAATGTAGCACGCGCCCTTTTCAGGGCCCGCGGCGGGTACCTGCTGTGAATCCATCTCATCCTCTCTGGCTCGACGTATCTCTCTGGTCTGCCGATCTCGCGAACCTCGAAAGCGAAATCAGGCGCCTCGATCCTTTCGCCGACTCCTTCCACTTAGACGCGGCCGACGGCCATTACGTCCCGACCCTGCTCTTCTTCCCCGATCTCGTCGCCCGCCTTCGCCCCCTCACCCAGCGCCCCTTCCACCTCCACCTCCTCGCCACCCGGCCCATGGACCTCCTCCCCGCATTCCTCGAAGCCGGCGTCGATCGCGTCACCTTCCCCGTCGAAGCCGGCAAACGCATCAATCATGCCATCGACCGCGTCAAAGAGGCCGGCAAACTCGCCGGAGTCTCCCTCGAACTCGATACCCCCATCGAGGCCGTCAAACCCTTCCGCCCCCACATCGCCTCCGTCACCCTCATGGGCACCGCCATGGGCATCAAAGGCGCCTCCCTCGACGACCGCGCCTGCGACCGCCTCTCCCACATGCACGCCGTCCTCGACAACTTCGAAATCGACCTCATCGCCGACGGCGCCATCCGCAACCACACCGTCCCACTCCTCCGAGCCTCCGGAGCCACCGCCATCGTCCCCGGCTCCCTCCTCTGCAACGCCGAAGACCTCCCCGCCACCCACAACTGGCTCAAATCTCTCTAGCCCACCCCCACCCCCTCCCCTACCCCCTCCCTCCCCCGGTCCTATTTCGGGGACGGTGCACTAAATCCCCAAATTCCCCACTCTCCTTCAACCTAAAATCAATAACTTACAGACACACCCAGGCCCATAATTTGGGGATTTAGTGC
>JARKQJ010000167.1 GCA_029973955.1 Paludibaculum sp.
GGCATCTCCGTAGCCCGCGCCCACCCCTGGAAATAACCCGAACCGGAGCCACTCCAGCGGCCACCGTAAAGCCCCATTCCCCCGAGACGAAGTCTCGGGGCCACCGTGGAGCCCTATTCCCCCGTAAAACCGTATTCCCCCGAGACGAAGTCTCGGGGCCACCGTGGTGCACTTCCCCGGCCCATTTCCCCCGAGCCGCCCACCCCGGCGCCGCCGTGAACGCCGTGCCGATCTCCCGCCCCAGCCCCCTCCCCACAAAAAGAAACCGGCGGCAGCGCGGGGGGTGCGCTGCCGCCGGGCGTGAGCTGGAGGTAGGTCTCTCCTGTGCCTACCGCCTGCGCCACATGCCTGCTGGTCCCGGGCCCATCCCCGGACCCCCCGGACCCCCCGGCCCGCGATGCGCGAAGCTATCGTACTTCGCCTGCTGGTCCGGGGTGAGAATCGCATAGAAAGCGGCCTGCGCCTTACTCTCAACCGAGGTCAAATCCGTCGTCGCCCCGCCGATGTCGCGCGAAAGCTGGTCGATCGTCGCCGTATTGTTCGACTTGATCGCGGCCGGCAAGCCCTCCCGTGCCGTCCGCATCGCGGCTCGCGCCGCCTCGCTGGCCGTCTGCGCGTCAGTGAAGATCTTCGTCGCCTGGGCCTTCTGGTCGTCGGTCAGGCTCAACTCCGTGGCCAGCCTGTTCACGCGCATCTCAATCATCTTGGCCGGATCCGGAGGAGTGCCGCCGGGGCCTTGACCAAACGCCAGCGCGGCGCTGATCAGGAACGTGGTCATCATTTTCTTCATCGCTCGTTCAACCTCTCTGTAGCTATGAACGGAAGTTCTGCGAAAAGGGTTGCTGCGGGCCCGGTCAAGAAATGTTAAGAGATCCTGCCGGGCCCGCGGCACTAAAAGCTGAACCGCAACTGGAAGTCGATCTTCCGGTTATAGGTGCTGGCGCCGCCCATGGGACCCATGCCCGCCAGGCTCCGGTACTCGCCGAAGTAGGGCGACGACAGGTCTCCGCTCGGCGCCGCGTAGTTGGCGTGGTTCAGGATGTTGTGCGCCGAGGCGCTCAGCGTCAGGTTGTACTTCTTGCCCGAGGAACTGCCGCCCATGCCGCCCCGCATGCCGCCCGGCCCGCCCATGCCGCCCATCATGCCCGGTCCGCCGCCCCGCATGCCGCCGCCGCCACCCCGCATGCCGCCACCCCCAGGGCCGCCGCCCCCAGGGCCGCCTCCGCCCGGACCGCCCATCGGCGGACGGTCGCCTTCCGGTGTTCCGGATTCACCCCGGCTGCCGAAGCTCCAGGTCCGCCCGACCCGCAGATTCAGCGTCAGCGTGGATGGACCCCGGCCGTAGTTCCGCTCAATCGCCGTCCCCGCCGCCGGCATCGTGTTGAAGCAGCCAAACCCCGCCGTCCACACCAGGTTGCCCCCGGCGCATGACGTCGAATCCAGGCCCGTCATCAATGCCGGCCGCTCCATCGTAAAGCCATCCAGGTTCGTGTCCCGCCCCGTCGTGATGTTATACGGCGAACCGCTCTGCACCATCAGGAACGGGCTCACGCTGATCTTCCACGGCATCGGCAGGCTGGTGCCGATCACCGCGCGGTGCCGGATGTCGCCAAACGACGACGGACCCCACTCGGCCCGCAGGTTGTAAGGATCCGCCGGCGTCCCTTCCGCGTTCGTCCGGCCCGATCCCAGCGAGTAGAAGCCGAAGAGGAACATCTTCTTGTAGTTCACGTTCGGACTGACCATGAACATCTGCGTCCTGCTCCTGCCCGTCGACTCGGTCAACAGCCGGTACTGCGAATCTCCATATGGATACGCTCCGTCCACCGGCGCGTTGATGTTCCGCGTGCGCAGCACATGGTCGCCTATGCTCGCGACATACTGCGCGCTCACCCGCACATAGTTGTTCACCTGCCGCTCAATCCCCACGCTCGCCTGATACGACCGCGGCGCCTTGATGTTGTCGTATGTCATCCGCAGCTGCTGCGGCTGGCGGTATTGCTCCAACGTGCTCGCCGACGGAATCACGGGGAAGAAGTCGGGGTTCCGGATCAGATACGACTGCTGCGTCGTGCCGTTGAACCGCATCTCCTGCAGCGTGTACGACTCGTTCACCCGGTCGTAAAAGATGCCCGCGCCCACTCGCAGCACCGTCTTGATGTTGTTGCCCTTGCCCAGGCCCCAAGCCAGCCCCGCGCGCGGCGCGATGTTCGAATAGTCCTGGATGTTGCTCTGCGTCTCGTACCGTACGCCGTAGCTCAGCGTCAGGTTGCGCCGCAGCCGCCAGTCGTCGTTGAAGAAGATGCCGGCGTCGAACTGGCTCACCGAAGTGGTGGGCGTGCCCGCGCCCATGCTGAACTGTGACGCGCCGCCGCCCAGCAGCCGGATCTGCGCCGCGTTGTAGCCCAGGCTTTGGAAGTACAGCGTGCGCTGGTAGCGCTCCAGCGCCGTGAGTTGCATCGTCTGACCCGCCATCGGCTGATTGTTCGCGTCCAGCACCGGCCCCACGCCGCCGAAGAACGTGTACGTGCCGCCGAAGTTGTTTACCGACGTGTTGTCGTCCCACGAGTTCCTCAGCCGCCCACCCCACTTCCAGGTGTGCGTGTTGTGCGTGAGCGTGGTGATGTTGGTCATCTCGAAACTGTTGTTCAGGCTGCCGGAGTTGCCCACCTGCGCTCCGCCGCCTTCAAACGCGCCCTGCACGCTCAGCGCCGGATCCGTCGTCGTGCCCGTGCTCCAGCCCGAGCTGCGGCGCCACTGGAAGCGCGCTTCGTTGATCGCCCGCGCGCTCAACATCGCCGTCTCCGTCGCCTGGATCGCATGATCCGAGCTCGTCTGGTTGTACGCCTTCGACGCCAGCGCATAGCTGCCCACACCCTCGTTCTCGTTCGACGTCCACCCGTGTTGATAGCGCACCACCAGCGTGTTCTTCGAGTTCAGAGCCAGGTCAAGCCGCGGCGTCAGGTTCGTCCGCATCTGCGGCGTCACCACCGCCGTGTTCACCGTCACCGGCTGCAGATTGCTGTCCAGCGTCGTCGCCAGAATGAAGGCGTTTTCGTCGATGTTCCGCCGCTCCAGGTCGAAACCGAACGACGCCTTGCCCTTCTTGATCGGCCCCGTCAGGTTGAAGCCGAAGAACTTCTGGCTGTATGGCGGCAACGTGGACTGCTCCAGCAGCGGACTGCGCGAATTGAAGTCCTGGTTGTTGTACTGCACAAACGCCTGCCCGCGGATCTTGTCCGTGCCCGGCCGCGTCAGAATCTCAATCCGCCCGAAGCCCGGCCGGTCGTACTCCGTCGAGTACGGGTTCGAGTTGATCCGTACCTCACGGATCGACGACTTCGGCGGCATGTTGCCCCCCGAAAAGCCGTCAATGAAGATCTGCCCGCCGTTCGGACCCGCCGCCGGCCCCGCCATCGCCTGCAACTGCTGCGCCAGTTCGTCGGGATCGTCCGACAACGCCGCCAGTTCCTTCTCACCCATCACCAGCGCGGAGGTCGTCGAGTCCGGGTCCAGCGATACCTTCGCCGCTTCGGCCTCCACGTTGATCACCTGGGACTCTGCCTCGATCGTCAGTTGCACGTCCAACGTGTCCGCCGCCGTGATGCTGCGGTCCTTGAACTGCGACACCGTGAACCCCTTCGCGATCACCCGGATGCCGTACTTGCCCGGCCGCAGCGCAGTGAACGCATACCCGCCGCTCTCGTCGGTGTAGGCGCGCTGCTCTCCGCCCGGACCGCGCAGTTGCACCAAAGCCGCCGGCACCGAGGCGCCCGACGGGTCCGTGATATGCCCTCTCAAGGTGACGACCCCGACCTGCGCCCACATCGGGCTCAGAGCGCTCGCCAGAATCAAAATCGACGCATAGAGTGCGTTTTTCATATGAAAAGTCCTTGTTTCGATGTACTTTTTGATCAAAAACTCGCACTACGGCATCATCGTGGGCAACTCCAGGCCACCCAGCCCGCCGCTCATGCCGCCCATGCCGCCCGACAGCCCCGGCCCCGACATGGAGAGCCCGCCGCCGCTTTGACGCGAATTCGCGGTGGCCATTCGAATCAGGTTCTCCGCGTTGGCCAGCAGCATGATCGCCGTCACTTGATCCTTGGAGGCGCCGCGCGTGCTCGAAACCAGCACGGTTTCACCCACTTGCAGGTCGTCCAGCTTCGCCGCCGGCATCCGCTCCAGCATCTGCGCGATTTCCGGTCCGCCCCCCGCCGCCCGCATGCCTGCGCCCGGCCCGCCGGGGCCGCCCGCGCCGGGCCCACCCCTCATCTCGCCGGGCCGCCCATTCGGCATCCCGCCGCCCGGCCCGCCCATGCCCCCCATCCGCTTCACCTGGCTATCCGCTGTCACCTTGATGACAAAGGGCTTGCCGGACTCCAGGTCCTTCACCGTCACCTCCCCCGCTTCCGCGCGCACCGCCGTGACGGTGCCGGCGCGAGTGGCGAAGGAGCCGAACACCACCTCGCCGGCATCGACACGGCCGCCGTCGGCGCTCTTCGTGCCGCGGCCTCGGAGCTGGTCGCCTTTCTTCACCTCGGCCAGGCTGGAAGCGACAGCGTCGGAAAACTTCACCGAATCCTGCTTGTAGCGGCGGAACACCGTCTTGTCCGTCACTGCGATCACGGACAGCTTCTCGCCCCCAAACGTCCGTGACTTGATCGTGATCTCCTGCCCTTTCACTGAATCCACCACGCCCGCCAGCCCATGCTGCTGCCAGTCCAGACGCTCGGCGTCTTTCTTCCGCTGAATCTCGTTGGCCCCCATCACGATCACCCGCCGCGCCTCCGGCCCGCCCCCCGTCCACGACACCAGGACGCGGTCCCCCAGGGCGATCTTCGTCGCGTCAAATGGTTGTGCCCGCTTGAGATCTGTTTCGCCCGGCGCCACCTGCTGCACCACGGTGGTGGTGCTCATCTGTACCTTCTCTTTCGCTCCGGAGTCGGTGGTGACCTCAAACGCCGCCTGCTCCGGTTGAAAGGCGGAAACCGTCCCAATGACGGACCGCGGCGCCTGCGCTTGGGCCGCCAGCATCGCCGAAACGGCCAGGAGAGTGAAGCTGGATCGGATTCTCATCAACTGTAATGACGAAAGTAGACGTGCCGCTGGGGTTAAGCCGCGGATAAGGAGTGTTAAACTGTGCTAAGACGCCGGCTTCGCCCTGACAATGTAAAATTGCGTAAGCGCTGTACATCTTCGGTGGGCGGCCCGCGTCAGTGAGTTTTTCGTCATATGCGAACCCTTTGCCTGTTCCTGATCTCATCCTGCGCCCTGATGGCCCAGGACTCCGCGGTGCTCGGTGGCACCGTGATCGATCCCAAGTCCGCACCCGTAGCCGCTGCCAAAGTCACCCTCTTTGACAAGGCCCACAACAAGATCCGCGAGGCCTCTACCACCAAAGGCGGCGACTACGGCTTTGAGCCCATCCCGGCCGGCACCTACTCTCTCGAAGTCGCCAAGGATGGCTTCAGCCCCGTGAAGGTGGAACGCGTCGTGGTGCAGGCTCGCGGACGCCAGATCCTCAACTTCAAGCTCTCCGCCGGTGACGCCAAAACCCCCGTCACCATTGAGGAAGCGGAGGCCATCGCCGGCGACGTAACCGTCGGTGTCAGCCTCAGCCACAACTACGTCAGCAACCTCCCCATCGACGGCCGCAATCTGGATGCCCTCGCCAGGGTCGCCCCCAGTTCCGTCGCCGGAGCCGGCGCCGGCTTCAATGCCAACGGCATCCGCTCCAACACCAACTACTACTCGCTCGACGGCATCAGCCTCAACGTCCTCGCCGGGCCCGGCGAAGGCGGGGTTGCCGGCGGCCGCCGCGTTGGCGGCATCCCGAACTCCCTCACCATGAGCCACTCGGCTCTGTCCAGCGAGCAGGGGACTTACTCCACCTCCCTCGATGCCATCTCCAACGTCAACTACCAGACCGCCACTTACAGCGCCGAGTTCGGCCGCAGCCCCGGTACCCAGATCGCCGTCTCCAGCCGCAGCGGCTCCAACCAGTTCCACGGCTCGGTCTATGAATACTACCGTGGGACCAATTTCAACGCGGCGGACTGGTTTGCCAACGCCAACGGCTTCGGCCGCGGCGACATGAAGCAGAACCAGTTCGGCGCCTCCGTCGGCGGTCGCATCATCCCCGACAAGACCTTCTTCTTTGTCTCCTACGAAGGCCTCAAGCTCACCGATCCCGCCAACACCACCGTCGTGGTGCCCAGCCTCGCCACCCGCGCCGCCGCCGGCGTCACTCTGCGCCCCTACCTCAACGCCTTCCCCATCCCCAACGGGGCCACGCTCACCAACGGCGGCGCCCTCTACTCCGCCGCCTTCAGCAACGATCTCAAGCGCAACATGATGAGCGCCCGCCTCGATCACGCCATCACCTCCAAACACCTCCTCTTCGCGCGCTACTACAACGCCCCCTCTGATTCCAACAATCGCAGCGCGCAGTACACCGCCCCCAACGTCATCACCGATTCGCGCTATCGCTACTCCGGCGTCACCGGCGGCCTCACCTCCTGGCTCAATCCCAATACCATCAACGACCTGCGCGTCAACTACACCAGCTCTTCCGTCACCCTCACCCCGACCATGGATACCTTCGGCGGCGCCGTGCTGCTGCGCGAAACCCAGGCCTTCCCCGACGGCGTCACCAGCGCCAACGGTAACTTCGGCATCTCCGTCATCGGCGGCTCCGCCTACGCTTTCGGCGCCGGCAGCCGCACCAGCCAGAAGATGTACCAGGTCACCGACACCCTCACCATGACCGCCGGCAGCAGCACCTACAAGGTCGGCTTCGACTTCCGCGCCGCCAACCCCACTTACGACCGTCCCTCCTACACCTCCCTTTCCCTCTTCAACGGCTACTCCCTCCAGAAGACCTCTTCCGTCCTGCTCGACGGCTCCATGCTCTCCGCCAAGGCCCTCACCGCGGTCGTCAGCTCCAACCAGACCTCCGTCTACCCCTCCTACAAGAACTTCTCTCTCTTCTTCCAGGACATGGTCCGCCTCGGCCCCGGCTCCATTCTCACCTTCGGCGTCCGCTGGGACGTCAACCCCGCGCCCGGCGCGCGCTCCGGCCCCAGCCCCTACGCCCTCTCCAGCGCCTTCAGCGGACGCATCGCCCAGAACGAACCCCTCTTCGATACCCGTTGGGCGGATATCGCCCCCCGCATCGGCTTCACGCAGAACATCCGTTCCACCCCCGGCAAGGAACTCACTCTCCGCTTCGGCCTCGGTATGTTCCACGACATGGGCTACGGCACCGTCCTTTCGACCACGGAAGGCGCGCCCTACTCCAGCGTTCGCACTTCGCTGCTGCCGGCCTTCCCGCTCATCTCTGAAAAGAACTCGCCCCCCACTCTGCCCGAAACCACTAAGCCCTTCGGCCAGCTCAGCACCTCGGACCGTTACCTCATGTCCCCCCTGGTCTACTCATGGAATATCTCCTTGGAGCGCAACCTGGGCGCCCGCCAGGCGGTCACCGCCTCCTACCTCGGCACCCGCGGCCGCAAGCTCCTCACCGGCTCCTCCAGCTATAGCAACAGCGCGGACTACACCATCCTCCGCATGATCACCAACGGCGCTGAATCCGACTACCACGCCCTCCAGACGCAGTACCGCCGCCGGCTCTCCAGCCGCCTCCAGACCCAGTTCACCTGGACCTGGTCCCACTCCATCGATACCTCCGTCGCCGACACCCCCAACGGCCTCTCGTCCATCTATGGCGGGGATCGCGGCAACTCCGACTTCGACGCCCGCCACACCATCAACTGGTCCGGCTCTTATGCCATCCCCCACCCCAAGGTCGCCGTCGCTGACTACATCCTCCGCGACTGGCACCTCGACTGGGTAGCCACCTATCGCACCAGCCTGCCCTACGACGTCACCGGCGTCTCGGTGCTCACCAGCAACGGCGACGCCACCTCACCCGTCGGCCTCTTCGCCCAGGTCCGGCCCAACTACACCGTCGGCGAAAACTGGGTCGCTGATGCCAAAGTGCCCGGCGGAAAACGCCTCAATGCCTCCCTCTTCACCGCCACCAGCGGCTTCTACAACGGCGCCCTCGCCCGCAACGCCCTGAAGGGCTTCGGCGCGCGCCAGGTCGATCTCGGCATCCGCCGCGACATCCCCTTCCGCGACACCATGCGCTTCAGCTTCGGTGCTCAGGCCTTCAACCTGACCAATACCCCCAGCTTCCTCAATCCCGTGCGCGATGAGAGCGCCACGCTCACCAGTCCGCTGTTCGGGCTCTCCACCCGCTCGGCTTCCACTGCCTACGGCGGCGCCGCCGGTTCTTTCTACCGCGCCGGCGGTCCGCGCTCCGTGCAATTCGTCCTGCGCTTCCACTTCTAAAGTCCGCTACTGGAGCCCCAACTGGAGATGGACGAAAAAGCTATCCTAAAGAGAATTGGTGTGAATCCCTCTATGCGTTTTCTCCTCGGCCCGCGTTCCGCCCGCCTGCTTGCCTGCCTGGCCCTCAGCCTGGGCTTGTCCGCACAGTCCACCACTTCGCCCGGCCAGTCCAAGCCCGCGCCCGGCAGTCCGGCCGGCACGCCGCAGGCGCCCGTGGTCATCAAGGAACTGCCCCCGGCCCAGGCTCCGCCGCCCAACCTGGTCGACTCCGGCGCCTACATTCGCCGCTTCACTTTCGGCGGAACCCTTAGTTGGCTGCCCCTCAGCCTCATCCAGGGCGGTAAGAAATCCGAGGTCTACGGCGCTCCCCCCATCTCCATCGAAAGCCAGGCCGACAACAAGAGCAAGTATTTCGGCGTGGGCGGCACCATGGACGCCTACATCACGGAGCGCTACTCGGTGAACGTCAGCCTGCTGTGGCGCCGCGCCGGCTATCACCTCACCACCAAGTACCACGACACCGTCGACGATCCCGGCACCACCACCGACGAGCGCACCCTCGTCAAGACCGTCACCGAAGATACCCGCGCCGACTACTACGACGTGCCCCTGCTCGTCCGCCGCTACAACAAGAGCCGCTATGAAGGCGGCTGGCGCTACTTCTACGAAGCCGGCGGCAGCGCCCGCGTGGTCCGCAACATCCGCAGCCAGACGCAGGAAGAAACCGTCAGCACCATCACCTGCTGCTCCGAAGTGCCTGCCACCCCTTCCAGTAAGTCCGCCTTCGGCGCCACTGCCGGCGCCGGCGTCATGCTCAAGGACGATTTCGGCGTCAAGATCGTCCCGGGAGTTCGCTACACCTACTGGTTCGGCGGCATCTTCAACCAGCGCGCCGCCGTCAGCCGCCGCCATCAGGTGGAAGTCGGCGTCTCGTTCGTCTTCTAGTTCGTCACTAGCCAGCGGTAGTCCAGCGCGCGCAGGTCCTCCACCAGCAGGTCCGGCGCGTGCTCGCGCAACGCATCCAGCGCGACTACGCCCGTCCCCACGGCCAACGACCGCACGCCCGCCGCCCGCGCCGCCAGGATGTCGTTCGGGTGATCTCCCACCATCGTGATCAGCGCTCCGCGCCCGATCCATCCCGCCTGCCTGGCCTCCCGCACCGCCTTTCGGATCAGCGCCGCCCGTGTTCTCCCTTGCTCGGCAAAGGCCCCAAAGCGGAAATGCCCTTCCAGCCCCGCGTTGCCCATCTTCCGCCACGCGATGCGCGAGAGATTCCCCGTCACCAGCCCCACCGGAACCCCCCGCCGCGCCAGGCGCGACAGCACCATCCTCACCCCCGGGCAGACCTTCCCGCGCAGGTCCGGACAACGCCGCGCATACAGGCCCTGCGCCTTCTCCATGATCGCCGGCAGATGCTTTCCGATCTCCGCCCGCGAGACGCCCGCCGCCTCCATCATCAGCCGCAGGATCTGGCCGTCCAGCATGCCAGCCACCGGAATGCCCTCCGTGGTCGCCGCCCGGCCGGTCACCCGCTCGACGGCATCTTCCAGCGCCTGCCGGTGGTGCGGTCCGGCCCGGCGCAGCAGCGTGCCATCAATGTCGAAAAGGACCAGCGCGTTCGTCTCCATCGTGCAATTCCATCATGACACCGGGCCCGGCGGCTAGAATGGTAGTGATGCAACTGGTTGAAGCCGCGGGCCACCGCATGGTGCGTCTCGAATTGGATAACGAAATCCTGCGCCAGGGCGCGGAGGAGACGGGTTTTGCCTGCGTCGTCCAGGAGACGCCGCGCAATGTCGTACTCGAATTGAGCTGCCTCGACCGTGAAGGGCCTCTGCTGCTCTTCGATGCCGCCGATCCCGCCAACACCGGCTGGTTCGCCCGCTGCCAGTTCTACATCGACGCCCTCACCGGCGCCGTCCTCCAAACTCCCTTCATCGTGGCCAACCATCAGGACGCCGCGGGCCGCCCCCACCCGCGCGCCATCCGCGTCCAGATCTCCAAGGAGATGCCCGCCCACTACCGCCTCCCCGGCCGCCAGCCCGTCAGCGAGAAGGTGCTCTACAACGTGCTCTTCAACTTCCTCGCCGCCGTCCAGAAGAACGGCGTCGGCGTCTGCGGCAAGGGCGGCGTCAAACCGCTCGCCAGTGGATCTGCCCCGCTCAAAGGCTGACAGAAGCTCCCTCGAATGTCACCTCAGCACAGTCAACAGACTGGACTCATCGTCTGTCCAGGGCTTCACGCGCTTTGCTGACACCGCTGAAGCGGCCACCCCCAAACCTCTCAGCGACTCGCTGGTCCCGGCCAGCGCCCAGATGGATGCCATCCGGCGGCGTGACTGATCGCCCGGATCGTTCACTGCAATCACCTCCAATCCCTCTGCCTCCGCGACAGCCCGGACCAATGGCTCCAAGTCCATGTACAGGTTCGAAAGGTGCAGGGCGATGATGCCCGTCGGCTTTGTGTGGCGGCGATAAATTCGCATCGCCTGCCTCGTGAGCAGGTGCACCGGAATCGACTCTCCTGAAAACGCGTCCACAGCCAGCACGTCGAAATCCTGCGCTGGTTCGGAATCCAGCAGCAGCCGGCCGTCCCCTGTCCGTATCTCCACTACCGCCGGTGTGTGGGAGAGGTAGCTGAAATACCGTTGCGCATAATCCACCACCATCGGATTTAGCTCATAAATGCGAACCACGTCCCCAGGCCGGCCATAGGCAACCAGTGATCCCGTCCCCAGTCCAATCAAGCCGATTCGGCGCGGCTCTCTCATCCTCGCCAGCACCTGCCCGGCTCCACTCGAAGGCGTGTAATACGAGAGCGGCTCGCGGCTGCGGATCGCGTCCATGTACTGTTCGCCATGGTTGATGGAGCCGTGCACCAGCTTTCGGATTCCCGGATGCCCATCCTTTGGCGGAAACTCCTCCACCCGCAAGCTGCCATGGAAGTTGCGGCTTGCGGCGATCCGCCCCTTCGATGACAGCATTGGCGCAAGGGCCAGTACCGCCACAGCGACCGCGCACCCAGTGACCAGGAGATCCGTGAGCAGCCGCTTGCCATATACAGTCATCAACATCGCCATTGCACACAACACCATGGCAATGGGGAACTCCGCGTATTGCGTGAACAACGCCGGTGCTCCGAAGGCGACCAGCAGGGAGCCAAGCGCTCCGCCCGCCGCAATCATCACGTAGAATTCCGTCAGGTGCCTGTCGCCGGGCTTCCGTAGCGCCAATTCCCCATGGCAAAAGAAGCAGGTGAAAAACAGTCCGGCGCTGTAAATGGGAATCCCGGGCCCCAAGACCTGCCCCGGCGGCAGGTAGACGTAAACACATCCCATTGCCAGTAGCGCCGCTCCAGCCAGCCCGACGCCGCGCGCGCGTGTGTACCACTCGCGCTCGAAACAAGCCACGAACGTCAGCAGATAAACCAGGAGCGGCACCGTCCACAGGAATGGAATCGGGGCAATCATCTGGCAGAGGTGGTTGGTCACCCCCATCAGCAGAATCGAGCCCAGGGCGGAGAAGAACAGCCATTGCGCGTGCTGGCGCCATCCGGGAGTTTCGCCCGCGGGCGCTTCCCCTGCCGGCACTTTACGCTGGCCATTCTGTCTCCAGACGAGGGCCGCCGAAACCGCCAGCAGCAACGCCGTACCGCCATACCCCCAACTCCACCAGAGGTTCAGAGTGCGTAGTGCCAGCAGCGGCTCCAGAACGAATGGGAAACTCAGCAGCGCCAGCGCACAGCTCAGATTCGACCAGCCGAAGAGCCGATATGCGCGGCCGTCCGGATACAACTGCGCGTACCAGGCCTGCAGCAGCGGGCTCGTGGAGGAGAGTAGGCAGTACGGAATGCCGATTGTCCGAAACAGCACCTCCACCACCATCCATCCTGGGCCGGCCGCATCCGGCGCCTGCAAACGATCCAGACCCACCGGCAGCGACATGAGGCTCAACGCAAGCGCCACCCAGTGCACTGCCGCCTGCGTCCTCGGCTTCAGGAACTTAGTCAGCGCGTGGGCATACAGATACCCCCCCAGCAGCATCGCCTGATAAAACACCATACAGCTTGACCAGACGGCTGCTGATCCGCCGAACCACGGCAGCATCTGTTTGGCCAATAGCGGCTGGATTAGGAACAGGCAGAATGCGCTCGCTACAACGGGCAGGACAAGGATAACCACTTCGAAATCTCAACTCGCCCATCGGCGGTATCAGACATAGTCTTTAGTACGCGGGTTTGGAAGGCTTACTTCAGAGCCGGCAGCAGCGAATTCCAGTCGTCCGTCCACACCGGGAACCCGGCCTTCGCGCGCCCCTCGGCGACCCGCTGGTCCACCAGCATCCATGTCGCCGCCAGCACGCCCCGCGCCGCATCTCCGTTGGACCCGATCTGCACGCACGGCCTGCCCGCATCCGCCGCCAGCGCCCGGATCGCCGGCGCCAGTTCCAGGTACTGATTCGAGATGTGCAGCGCCAGCGTGCCGCCCGGCCGGACATGCCGCAGGTAGATGGCGAACGCCTCTCGCGTCAGTAAATGCGCCGGAATCGAATCGCCCGAAAACGCATCCACCACCAGCGCGTCGTAGTTCGCCGGCGCCATGGCCGCCAGGCTCAGCCGGGCATCGCCCTCCACAATCCTGATCTTCGCCTTCGAGCTCTTCAGGAACGTGAAATCCCGCTGCGCCATCTCGATCACCATCGGGTTCAACTCATAGAACTCGAACACATCACCCTCGCGCCCATAGGCCGCCAGCGTGCCCGTGCCCAGTCCGATGATGCCCACCCTCCGTCCGCTGCTCTCGCGGTTCAGCAGCAGACCCGCGGCGCTCGCCGGTGAGTAGTACGTCGTCGGCGTCTGCGCCAGTTCCGGCTCGCGGAACTGCGCGCCGTGCGTCACGATGCCGTTCAGCATCTTGCGCTGCGCCGGGCGCACCGCGCTGGCCGGCTCATCCAGCACCCGCAGGCTGCCGTAGAAGTTCCTGCCCGCCTCCACCAGTCCCGTGTAGTGGTTCTGCACGATGGCCAGCGCCGGCGTCGCCGACAGGATCGCCGCCATCGCCGCCGCCTGCCGCATCCACCGCGACTCCCGCCACAGCCGCCACACGCACAGCGCGCTCGCCGCCGCCATCAGCAGCGGCAGTTCGAAATAACCCGGCAATACCGCCGCCGAAAGCGATCCAGCCGCCAGCGAGCCCAGCGCCCCGCCCGCCGCCACGTGCGTCCAGTAGCTGGTGATCCTCCCCGGCTCCGGCTTCAGCGCCGCCAGTTCGCCATGACAGAACAGGCACACCAGCAGCAGCCCGCAGGCATACAGCACCACCTTGGCCGCGAACACCGCCTGCAGGTCCAGGTACAGCACGGAAGCCGTCATGGCCAGCAGCCCCAGCAGCGCCCGCCGCGCCGCCCTGTGGATGTGAATCGTGTCCCTCGCGAACACGAGCACGAAACTCAGCAGGTATACCAGCATGGGCACCACCCACAGCAGCGGCGCCGGCGCCACCACCTGGCACAGATGCGTCGTCGTAGCCATCAGGAATGCCGACCCCAGCGCCGGCCATAGAATCCATCGCAGTCTTGCCGGGAACGGCGTGCCGGACACCAGCCCCCGCTGCGGCTCATCCGGGTTCAGCCGCCACAGCCACGCCGCGCACCCCAGCAGCAGCGCGCACTGCGCGTAGAAGATCCAGTTCCACAACGCGCTCAACTGCCGCAGCCCGAAGCGCGGCTCCAATAGAAACGGAAAACTCACCAGCGCCAGCGCGCACGCCGCATTCCCCCACGCCGACAGACGGTACGGCTTTCCCTGAGGCTCCAGCAGCGAGTACCAGTGCTGCAGCAGCGGCGATGTCGTCGACAACAGGAAATACGGCAGCCCCACGCTGATCGCCAGCGCCGCCAGCACGCTGGCCGAACCGCCCCCGCTGCTGGCCGCGAACCGCGGCGCCAGCAGGCACGCCAGCACGGTGATCGAGTGCGCCAACGCCTGGTGCGCAGGCCGCAGACGCCGCGTCAGGGCGTGCGAGTACAGGTATCCCACCAACAGGACAGACTGGAAAAAGAGCAGGCAGGCGCTCCATACCGCGCCCGAGCCGCCAAACAGCGGCAGCAGCCGCTTGCCTTCCAGCGGCTGGACCAGGAAAAGAAGAAAAGCGCCCAGCACCACCGCCGGGCCGATCAGAAGCATTCCGCTTCCATTCTAACGGCCCGGTGGCGGCGCGTGCGGGGTTTACTTCGGCAGGTTGTCTCCGCTCATCTTCATGAGCCGGTTCATCTGCTTGATCACGATGAAAATGACGAACGCGACGATGATGAACTGCATCACGATGTTGATGAAGTTGCCGTAGGCGATCACTGCGGCCCCAGCTTTCTTCGCCGCCGCCAGGTTCTCGTATGTCTTCCCGTCCAGGGCGACATAGAGCTGCGTCAGATCCACTTTCCCCAGCGCCAGGCCGAGGACGGGATTGATGATGTCCTCCACCAGCGATGCGGTAATCTTGCCAAACGCGCCTCCGATGATTACGCCCACGGCCAGGTCGATCACGTTGCCCTTGAGGGCGAATTCCTTGAACTCCTGTAACATGCCCATAGGCGGGAGTATATAACGGAATCCCTAGCTGGAGATCGCTCTTTTTTCTTCCGCCGTGAACGCCCGGTTCAGGTACTTTCGGGCCAGCCGCGCCTCTTCCGATTCCGGCGAGTACCGCACCGCCGCCCGGTAGGCTGCCCGCGCCTCTTCCCGCCTTCCTTTCAAGTCCAGGCACTGCCCCAGCCGCAGCCACGCCGTCACCCCGGAGTTCGGGTCCAGCACATGCGCGTTGGAAGTTGCCCGCCTCAGAAACGGAATCGCCGCATCCGGATCGTCGTACCAGAACAGGAGGTTGCCGCGCGCGAACTCGATCCGCTCCTGCGGCAGCGGCTTGAAGCCGGGCGTACCCGCCTTGCGCAGTTCCTCGATGCGGTCCAGCGCCTGGATCGCCGCGTCTTTGTCCCCCAGGTCGGCGTTCATCTGCGACAGCTCGAACAGGAACAGGTAATTGCGCGGATAGCGCTTCAGCAGGCTTTCGCAGATCGGAATCGCGTCCTGCGGACGCCGCTCCCGCCGTGCCACCACGCCCAGTAGAATCTGCGCGTCCACCTTGTTCAGATCCCCGCGTTCGGCCACCATCCGCACCGTCTTCTTACCCTGCTCCAAGTCGCCGTGAAAGCCCGCCAGGAAGCCCAGCACGCGATAGCCCCAGGGCAGGGATCCGACGATGTAGTCGTGGACCCCCTGCATCATGCGCGCGTCGATGTTCGAAGGGTCCAGCTCCACCACGCGGTTATGCAGCCTCCGGGCGGCCGTCACATCGCGGAGCGCGTCCAGCCACGCCTTGCGCACCAGGTAGTTGTACGTGCCCCGGAAGCCAATCGCCACGCCCTGCGCATACAGCGCCGCCGCGTCGTTCGGCCTGGCCGCCATCGTCGCCGCCGTCAGCCGGATGCTCTCGTGAATCGACTGGTTGAACAGCCGCTCTTCCTCCACCGTCGGCTCCATCTTCGGCCGCCGGATGAACGGATTGCCCCCCGTCACCATCTCCGTCTCCAGCGCACCGGCCCGGAACATCAACTGGAACAGCACTGCCTGCGCCACGTGGTTGTGCCGCGTCGGGTCCTGCGGCGCCGCCTGCAGGGCCTTCTGAAACGATGCGATCGCCTGCGGGTACTCCAGGTTGTAGAAATGGTCGTAGCCGGCCTGCACCAGCGGGTCCAGGCTCTGCGCGAACATCAACAGGGCGGCGAGCATCATGGCTTCGCCTCCAGTCTCTCAATCGCCCATGCTGCGTGCTCGGCCACCGCTTCATCTTCCACTCCGGCCAGCCGCCGCAGAGCCGGCAGATACCCTGCCTCCCCCGAGTTGCCCATCACCGTCGCCGCGTTCCGCAGCAGTCCCGCGTGCTTCGTCCGCCACAGCGGCGTCTTCCGGAACCGGTCGCGGAACTCCTCCTGCGTCATCTCCGCCAGTTCGGCCAATTCCGGCGCCGCATGGGACGGCTGGAACCCCGCTTCCTCCGTCACCGGCGCCCGCCGGTTCCACGGGCACACCTCCTGGCAGATGTCGCAGCCAAACAGCAGTCCGCCGGCCGCCTCCCGCTGCTCCGGCCGCAGCGCTCCGCGCTGTTCGATCGTCCAAGTTGAAATGCACTTCGCCGCATTCAGCCGCGCCCGTCCATCGGCTGTCTCGATCAGCGCCTGCGTCGGGCAGGCGTCGATGCACCGCCGGCACGTCCCGCACCGGTCCGCCGCGGGGCTTCCCGGCGTAAGCTCCAGATTCGTCAGAACTTCCCCCAGAAAGAACCAGCTCCCCAGCGGCTCGTTGATCAGGCACGTATTCCGCCCGATCCACCCCAGCCCGGCTTCCCGAGCCAACGACCGCTCCAGCACCGGCGCCGTGTCCACGCAAATCCGGTACTCAAACCGGCCCAGCTCTGCTTGCAGTTCGGCCACCATCCGCTCCATCGCCGCCCGCAGCACGTCGTGGTAGTCCGCCGGGCCCCACGCGTAGCGCGAGACCGAATGCTCCATCGGGCCCACTGTGTTGTACAGCATCCCCACGCACAACACGCTCCGCGCCGATTCCAGCAGCGTCCGCGCATCTCGCCGCAACGCCCCGCGGTGGTCCGCCAGGTACCCCAGCAGCCCTGCCATCCCGTCCCTAACCCATTGATCATAAAACGGATAGTCCGCCACCGGTCCGGCCGCCGCCACACCCGACAACTGGAAGCCCGCGCGCGCCGCCGCGGCCCGGAACCGCGCCTCGGCCCAACCCGCCTCCGCCTTCGCCTGAATCTGCAACATGTCCTCTGGAATCATGCTACTATGACCCGCCGCGCCGCCCAACTCTACCCTCCCCGTTTAATCCGGCATATCCCCATCTGGATGCCAATCTCAGCAGTTCGATGTTCTGCAGTGGAGATGGGGGGAGGTGCTGACTAGAATCGAGAGTGCAGAGCGGTGCCCCCTGGGTGCATCACCGAAAACCGGCGCAAGCCAGATAGTACAAATCTCCGATCAACAGGAGCTGTTAGATACATGCATAAGCCGATCAAATATGTGGAGAAGGCGGCGACCGTCGCGGCCAAAGCCGCGTGGCAGGTCTTCGATACGCTGAATCAGATCAGTCAGAACCCGGGCTTCACCCCGAAGTGGTCCGACAAGCCCCTGTTGAAGTCTTACGAGAAGATGAAGCCGAAGCTGGGTTGGCCCCGCACGACCGATTCTCTCTGCCCCAAGTGCATTCCCGACATCCGCCAGCAGATTATCGATGGCAAGCAGGACGTCAGCATCCTCGTCACTGAGCGCCCTGGCGAAATCAAGGCCCAGATCATCGAGCGCGACGGCAAGATCGTGATGGTGAAGGATTGCCCCATTCACGGCCATTTTGAAGACGTGATGTCCATCGATCCGGCCTTCTTCAAGCATCTCGAAGAGGTCTTCCCCGGCCGCGACATCCGCTCCCACAACGATTCCGACCTCCGCAAGCACGGCTCCTCCACCATCACCCACGGCCGTGGCTCGGTGCTGACCATCGACCTCACCAACCGCTGCAACATGATGTGCGACCCGTGCTTCATGGATGCCAACCAGGTCGGCTTCGTCCACGAACTCACCTGGGACGAGATCAAGACCATGCTGGACAACGCGCTGAAGATCAAGCCGCGCCGCCAGATGTCGGTCCAGTTCTCCGGCGGTGAGCCCACCCTCTCCCCGCACTTCCTCGACGCCGTTGCCTACTGTAAGAAGGTCGGCTACAACTCCGTCCAGGCTGCCACCAACGGCATCGAGTTCGCCAAGTCCAAGGAGTTTGCCGAGAAGGCCGCCGCCGCCGGTCTCCGCTACGCTTACCTCCAGTTCGACGGCATCGGCAACGCCGCCAACTCGCACCGCGCCGTCGGCAACCTCTTCGACGTCAAGCTGCGCGCCATCGAGAACCTGCACTCCTCCGGCGTCGACATCGTGCCGGTGATCACCATCATCAACGGCATCAACAACGAGCAGGTCGGCCGCGTCGTCCAGTTTGCCCTCGACAACCCCAAGAAGATCTCCTTCCTCAGCTTTCAGCCCGTCTCCTTCACCGGCCGCGACGAGGCCGTCAGCGACGAGCGCCGCGCCGCCCAGCGCTACACGCTCTCCCACCTCGCCCACGACGTGAAGAACCAGACCGGCATCGGCGAGCCGACCCGCGACTGGTACCCGATCTCCTTCATGTCCACCTTCAGCGACTGGGCCGACCTGGTCCACGGACCGCAGGCCTCCTGGGGTTCGCTGAGCTGCGGCTGCCACCCCAACTGCGGCATCGGCATGGCCGTCATGGTCGATAAGGAAACCAAGGAGGCCGCCCCGGTCACCCGCTTCCTCAATGGCGACCGCCTCGCCAAGGACATCCAGCGCGTCAACGACGCCGCTCGCGGCAAGAAGCTCTCCGTCCTCGGCATGGCTCTTGCCCTGATGCGGAACTACGATCCCTTCCAGTCCCCCACTCACTTCAAGCTGGTCGATCTGCTGAAGAAGTTCGACAAGACCTTCGGCGCCACCGGCCGCAACTACGGCAAGGTCACCGGCGACCGTACCCAGGCCGACATCGAGAGGCGCCGCGCCGATCGCTGGAACTTCCTCTTCATCGCAGGCATGTGGTTCCAGGACCTCTTCAACTACGACTTCCGCCGCACCGAACAGTGCATCATCCCCTATGCCACCCAGGAAGGCGAGATCAGCTTCTGCGCCTACAACACCGGCGTCGGCTGGCGGAACATCGTCGAGAAGATGCACATGACCGCCACCCTCACCAAGTGGTACGACGAGCACGGCCGCCACGAGATCTTCGCCGGCAACAAGGCCGTTCCGCTGAACACCACCGACCACCGCCTCGTGCTCCGCGATGAGATCGTCACCAAGGAAAAGCAGAAGGACCTCGACAATCTCGGCATCGCCAAGACTGCCCGGGAAGAGAAGATGCGCGCCCGCGACGAAAAGCTCCGCCTCCAGCAGGAAGCTGAGAACGCCCGCATGATGGCGCTCTATAAGAAGCACGTCCTCAAGGAGCCGGAATCCGGCCTCGTCCAGATCGGCGGCGCCAAGCCCGCCCCGGCCCAGGAAACCGAGACCACCGGTGCTCTCGGCGACTGAGCTCTAATTCCAATCAATCGAAACAGTTCGGTTTAACTCTAACTCTGATCCGGCTGGCCTCTGGCCAGCCGGTTTCTTATAACGGGACATCTTATAACGGGACAGCCTGACCCGTCCCACCCTCGTTTTCGAACCAATCCTCAACCCTCCTCCGCACTCACGGCCGCCTCCACGACCTTGCCCTGCTGTGGAGACCCACTCCCCCCAATCGACCCAGCCAAACTCGCCAGCCCCATGGTTCCCGCTCCGGCACTCGCAAAAGCGACCTCCTTCGATCCCCGTGCCAGCGCCGCAATCTGCTGTCGAAACTCCTCATTCCCCAAGGGTTGGCCCGCATGAGTCGATCGCCGGATCTGCTTCACCACCACTTCGTCCTCCGCCTCGAATAGCAATTCTCGCCACACCTCCGCCCCGCCCTCTGACCCCCAAAACTCCAGATCCAGCATCCCGGATCGGTCCCGCTCACCCAAGTGCGCCGCCGCACTCGACCACTGAAACTCCTCCGCCCGCGCCACCAGCCCCGCCCGCACCGGATTCCGCTCCACATACCGCAAAGCCGCCCACAAATGCGCCGCATCCAGCGCGCACGAATAGAATCGATTCTGCCAAAGATGCCCGCTCCTCGATTTCCGGGCGTTGAAATATTGCGCATAACGGCCATGCGCCCGGCGCAACGCCACGGCCAAACCCTCCGCTTCCTCCGGCACAGCTACCAGGTGGATGTGGTTTGGCATCAAGCAGTAAGCCAGAATCCGCACGCCCGCCCGCTCGGCATTCACTCGGAGCAAATCCAGGTAAACGCCCCTGTCCCGTTTCGTGTAAAACACCAGTTGCCGGTTCGTCCCGCGCTGCGTGATGTGATGAGGAATCCCGGGTCCGACCCGGCGCGATAAACGTGGCATACGTCCGTGTAGTGCCGCCCGACCCGGCCAGTTCTCAGCAAAATCCGCATTGGGACGGGTCAGGCTGTCCCGCCTTCTTCTTGTATCGTGGAACCATGGGCATCCGCGGAATCGTCCTCCTCGCGCTCCTCGTCCTCTCCCTCCTCCTCGCCATCGCCTGGCTCAACCGGCCCTCCCACGACGGCTTCCTCGCCGACGTCGCCGTCAACTTCGCCTCCGAAGCCTTTGGCTTCGTCCTCACCGTCTTCCTCGTCAACTTCCTCCTCCGCCGCCACCACCACGAAACCGAAGGCCGCCGCGTCGCCCGCGAGATGCTCCGAGACATCGATCACGCCGTCTGGGTCTGGCTCGGCGGCAAACGTGAATTCGGACTCGCCGAAGCACACGCCCTCCTCACCCAGGTCAACGACACTCACCACCCCGCCCGCTTCACCGAATCCATGTTGATTGCCGCCGGAAGCCACGCCGCCAACGTCCTCCGCACCCACCCCCAAGTCATGGACATGCAGCCCGCCCTCCGCCAGGCCTTCGAATCTCTCATCCCCCTCGCCGGCCTCCGGGACGGCCGCCCCGGCGAAACCCTCCCCCCCACCGAAATCGCCCACATCCTCCTCGCCGCCGAACAGCCCCTCTGCGCAGCCGGCCGCGTCCGGCCCCCTGCCTCCGCCCTACCCGCCCCCACCCTCGACGCCTCCGAAAAAGCCCAGCGCTGGCGCCACTCCGGCGAAGCTTAACCCGCCGCCGCTTGTGCCACCATGGAGGGCAAGCCATGCCGCGGTACCTCGCCCTCCTTTTCCTCCCCACCCTCCTCGCCTCAGACCTCCCCCAACTCCGCCGCGACTTCCTCAATCCCCCCACCTCCTACCGGCCTCATGCCCGCTGGTGGTGGATGGGCAACGCCCTCTCCCCCTCCGACATCTCCTACCAGCTCGCCCAAATGCAGGCCCAGGGCATCGGCGGCGTCGAGCAGATCTCCATGCCCCCCGTCTACGAAAAGGGCAACATCGAATTCCTCTCCCGCTCCTACTTCGACCTCCTCCGCCACGCCATCGCCGAAGCCAAAGCCCGCCGCCTCGAATTCTCCCTCAACTTCGGCGGGCCCGGCTGGATCTGGGGCGGCGACTGGGTCCCCACCGAGTTCCGCAACCGCAACCTCGTCGCCTCGTTCATTGACCTCGAAGGCCCCCAAACCTACTCCGCCGAACTCCCCCTCGACGTTGTCCAGAACCCCAACAACCTCACCGAATCCCTCCACCGCATCCGCCCTGCCGATCAGCTCATCGCCGTCGTCGCCGCCCGCACCGATGGCACCCGTCTCTCCCAATCCACCCTCACCGATCTCACCCCCCAAGCCGCCGATCGCCGCCTCACCTGGCAGGTGCCCCCCGGCCGCTGGCGCCTCATGGCCTTCTGGAGCGCCCTCAACGGCGAGCCCTCCGTCGACCACCTCTCCCGCCCCGCCATGGAGTTCTACTGCGATCACATCGGCTCGCTCTTCCTCCGCGAATTCGGCCCCGAACTCGGCAAAACCGTCGAATCGCTCTTCATGGACAGCTTCGAAGTTCCCGTCTTCCGCAACGGCCTCTACTGGACCCCCAAATTCCCCGAAATCTTCCTCCGAGCCCGCGGCTACGCCCTTCCCAAATACCTGCCCGCCCTCTGGTGGGACGTTGACGGCCTCTCCCCCAAAGTCCGCTACGACGTCAACCGCACCCTCCACGAAACCGGCATGGACGCCTTCTTCGACGTCTTCACCTCCTGGTGCCGCCGCCACGGCGTCAACTCCCGCATCCAGCCCTACGGCTTCGTCACCGACATCCTCCAGGGCGCCGGCGCCGCCGACATCCCCGAACTCGAGATCACCGCCGGCGAGAAGGACTCGGTCCCCTGGTTCGACACCCGCATCGGCCCCCGCATCTACACCGCCTCCGGCGCCCGCCTCTACGGCCGCTCCCCCATCAGCGTCGAAGCCTACACCTACCTCCACTGGGAGCAGGCCCGCGACACCCTCGAAGAACTCAAAATCGCCTCCGACGCCTTCCTCCGCGCCGGCGCCACCAAGTTCTACAACCACGGCTTCACCGCCACCCCCGAACGCGACTTCGTCCCCTCCCGCCGCTTCGGCGCCGAAATGCTCATCAGCCCCGTCAACACCTGGTGGCCCTACTACCACCACCTTTCTGACTACGTCGCCCGCTCCTCCGTCCTCCTCCGCGCCGGCGCCCATGTCGCCGACGTCGCCGTCTACTCCCCACTCGCCAATCAATGGACCCGCGACGTCCTCAACGCCCGCCGCTGGACCCGTGACTTCGATTGGGGCGACCTCGGCAAATACCTCCTCGCCAACGGCTACGACTTCGACCTCATCAACGACGACGTCCTCCAGAACCGCGCCGATCTCTCCGCCGGCCGCATCCGCGTCCAGGACCAGCACTACCGCATCCTCGTCCTGCCCAACATCCAGGCCCTCCCCGTCGAAACCCTCCGCCGCATCGCCCAGTTCGTTCGCGCCGGCGGCATCGTCATCGCCACCGACCGTCTCCCCGGCTCCTCCACCGGCATGGCCCAATTCGAGCAGCACGACGCCGAAGTCCGCTCTCTCACCGCCGCGCTGTTCCAGCAAAACGACACCGGCACCGGCCGCGCCTACTTCCTCCCCGCCGTCATCAATCGCCCCAACGTCCTCGACCGTCCTGCCAGCCTCTTCGATCCCTTCGTCAAAACCCTCCGCCGCCACCTCCCCCCGGACTTCTCCATCGATCTCGTCCGCCTCGGTCAGCGCGAAAACAACGGCCTCGTCTTCTCCCACCAGTCCACGCCCGAAGCCGACATCTACTTCGTCTCCAACATCCAGGACCGCCCCGTCGACCTCCGCGCCGCTTTCCGCGTCACCGGCAAAGCCCCCCACGAGTGGAACCCCTACACCGGCAACATCCGCCCGCTCCACGAATACGACGCCCAGCCCGCCGCCACCGTCCTCCCCCTCCGCCTCGCCCCCTACCAGTCCACCTTCGTCGTCTTCACCGGCCCGCCCGCCCCCGCCCACGTCCGCACCAGCGATTTCGCCGAAGTCATCTCCCCTACTCAGGCCCTCGCCGAACGCAACGGCCCTCACGCCATCGATGGCCGCCTCATCCCCGTCGCCGGCATCCCCGCCCCCTACCAACTCGCCGGCCCCTGGACCCTCACCCTCGACGGCAAGGAAACGCAACTCACCCGCCTCGACTCCTGGACCGCCGACCCCTCCACCCGACACTTCAGCGGCACCGCCCTCTACACCGCCCAATTCGATCTCCCCGCCGCCTACTCAGACCCCAACCTCCGCCTCCAACTCTCAATTGGCACTCTCGGCAACATCGGAGAAGTCCAGCTCAACGGCCGTCCCGCCGGCACCATTTGGATGCAGGGCCAGACCCTCGACATCACCAAACTGGTCCACCCCGGCCCCAACACCCTTTCCATCAAAGTGACCAACACCCTCATCAACCGCGTCTCCGCCTGGACCAAAGCTCCCCCTCTCCCCCCGGCCCTAGCCGCCCAATACGGCCGCGGCCTCCACGACGACGACCCCCAATTCCGCCGCCTCTACGGCTTCACCCCCCTACCCAACTCCGGCCTCCTAGGCCCCGTCCAGATCACCGCCCGCAAAATCGTCGCCATCGAATAACTAGGCTCGCAACCTTTCTCCGGTCCAAGAGCACGGGCTGCGCCCATTCGTCAGAGATCTTCCCGACGCAGGCCCGTCTTCTTGGCCAGAATCCGCAAGGCCGTGGGGCCGAGGGTCGTGCGATCGTGATAGGCGGACAGAATATCCTGCCCCCCTGGCCGATTCCCGGGCGCCTGGTCAAACGGCACCATTTCGCCAGCGTCACGCTCCGGAAAAGGTGGTTGGTGGTCGGTTGTCAAACAAGCCGATGAGAAGCGCAAGGAGCAGAGTGATCTCGTTGCCCGCGGCCGCAAGCTTCTCGACGAGCTCGGCCGCATCCAGCAGGTGGCCTTCGAAAGCCTGCCGCCCACCGCCGGGCTCCCGCGCTCCATGGCGCTCGTCGAAGAAGCCGAACACATCCTCACCGCCGCCCGCAGCGAACTCGCCCAAGGCTCCGTTGGGCCCTTCCCGGCGCCTGTTTCCAGCCGGTAGCCCGATCCCCCGCCGTAGCTGCCGGCAGCACACGGAAACCGGTTGACAACGGTTGACACTCGGACAGAACTGTCCGAGACTGAAGTGGTGAAGGGCGCGGAGTTTGAGCGGAGAGTCCGGAAGCTGGCGCGCAGCCGGAAGGTCACCTGTCAGTTTGTGGCCGGCAAGGGCAAAGGCAGCCACGGCCGCCTCTACTTCGGGGACGAATTCACCACCCTCAAGGACCGCAAGAAAGAGATTGGCTGCGATCTGCTGGCCAAGATGTGCGCGGATCTGAAGATCGATCCGCACGACTTGTAGGAGGTAAACGCATGTCCCAGTTCACCTACCCCGCGAAATTCACCACCGGCAGCGACGGCCGCGTGCTGGTCGAGTTGATCGATCTGCCCCGCGTAGCGACAGACGGCAGCGATGAGCGCGAAGCCATGGAAGAAGCCATGGATGCCCTCGGCTCCGATCTCTCCATCCGGCTCTCCCGCCGGGAGGAGATCCCAGCACCCTCACCGGCGAAGCGGGGCCAGCGCCTGGTGCCGGTGCCACTCTGGTTGGCGCCGAAGCTCGCGCTCTACCTCGCCATGCGCGATCAGCAAGTCAGCAACTCCGAGTTGGCCCGCCGCCTGGGAGTTCACGAGCGCGTGATCCGCCGCATGCTCAATCCCGAACACGCCACCAAGGCCGAGAAGATCCAGGCCGCCCTCGCAGTCCTCGGCAAGCAGCTGACCGTCGAAGTCCGCGATGCCGCCTGAGGCCCGCGCCCGTATCAGCCGATCAACCTGTTTTCGGAAGCTCCCGCTGCGCTCAGCGTGCCATCCGTCCACCCGCCGCCCACAGCGCCGAAAGGGTCCCAAGGTATCTGTCCTGGCCCTCCGGTTCAACTACCGCGAGTACCATCGCCCCGCTTCAAACCGAATCCGTCGAATCAAATCAGCCGGCCCGATGATATTCATTCGAGTCCATCCCTTCCCGTGCTCCCAGTCCAGCGAGACTTTGAACGTGGCACTCGGAGGACTCAAGGTCCAGCGACTGAGGCATGCCGTGACCGCCTCCTCTGGAATGAACCGGTTCTCGACCTTGGTGACCCGCTCAACACGGCCGGTTGTATTGGTCCCAACTTCGTACACGATGCTGAAGCTGGCATTCGCTTGCGCCAGTCCTTTCGAAACTCCTAGATCACAGAGCACTACGTCTTCCGATACTTTCTGTGCGTGGGCTGCGGGACACGTCAGGCCCACAATTGCCAGCAGCAAGAGGGGTATCAGATGTCTCCTGCCTCTGCTTTTTCTCATACTGTGACCTCGTTCGATCTTCGATTTGTTTTTTGCGCGCATCGACTGGCCCACCATCATCGTGTTTCCATGGTCTCCCCTGCATGTCAGGCAACCCGTGTCCGAAAATCTCGTGCGCAGCTGTAATTGTTCCGCGCGCGATTTCTTGGACAGTAAATTCACCATAATCATGCAGCCTGCTGGAGCGCAAGGAAGCGCTCGCGAGCCTGCCGCGGGGACTGGAAGCGGAGCCGTTCGATCAGCCACTCGCGGTTGTAGCGATCGCGGAAGTCGCGCAGCGCAAGTTGCAGCTCTTCGAGGTCTCGGAAGTGCCGCACCCAGAGAAGCTGTTCTTTGAGGGTGCGGAAGAAGCGTTCAATGCAGCCGTTGCCCTCGGGTTCGCGGACAAAGGCGGGTGAGGACTCCATGCCGAGAAAGCGGAGCTCCTTCTGAAAGTGGTCGCTCATGTATTGAGAGCCATGGTCGTGGCGAATGCGCAATCCGGCGGCGGCCTGAGGCCCGAAAGTGCCGAAGTGTTCGCGAACGCCCTGACGCAGAGGCTCCAGGGCTTCAAAGCGGGTGGCGCGTTTGACGGCATGAACGCCCACGCACTCGGCGGTGCAGTGGTCAATGGCGGCGAAGACCGTGACTTGGCCATCGGCCAGGGTGACGGTGGCGGTGGCATCGGTGCCCCACATCTGGTTGGGCTGGCTGGTCACGATGGAACCGGCATGCGACTTCTCCATCACCGGCGCGAGCTGCCGCTGCGGCGCCAGCAGTTCGTTCTCTCTCATCAGGCGCAGCACGCGCGGCTTAGAGGTGCGGACCCCTTGGACCCGCAGTCTTGCCCAGATCTTGCGATGCCCCTCGCCGTGGAAGAGCGAAGCCGCCAGGATGGCGTGGATCTGCTCCAACAACTCAGCATCTGTGTGCTTCGTCTTCGGCCCACGCCGCCGCAAAGCCGCGGGTTGCCGTGCTCTCTGCTGCCGGGCATAGAACGTCGAGCGCGACTGGCCCCACACGGCCAGCACGCGAGCCCGCCCATACTTGCGGCCAGTGGAGGGCGACTGGGCTTGGCTGCACGCTCAAGACCTCCACTTCAAAGAAGGGTTGGCGTTCTCCAGTTGCTGGATGCGCTCGCGCTGCAGTTCGACGGTCATGGCGAGTTCGGCGATGACGGACTTCATGCGCCGGCCCTGCTCATCGACCAGATCGTCCTCGCGGATCTTCAGGCCGGCCTCGCCGCTGGCGAGAAAATCGTCCCGCCAATCGGACAGCGTGGCGGCCGTGACCGCGTACTTCCGGCTCAAGCTCTCCAGATCCTCGCCACGGAGGAGTTCAAGCACGACCGCCATCTTGCGCTTGGCCGACCAGCGGCCCTTGCCGCGTCGGCCGGTCCCGGGGGCCTCTCCGGTTGCCCTCCGGGCTCCCTCCGCGGCCCCCGGGACCGATTGTTTGCTGTTGAACATCCTGGTTCTCCTTGCTCAAATCAGTGTCCAAGAAAATCGTGGGGCGCGGGAGCTTTGGCAACTACTTCGCGACGGCTATTGCCAGAGCCCTAAACGGTTGCTGTGGTAGTACATCGGAGCACCTCAGGGACGCTGCCCCCGCCCAGGCTGCTTGCAGAGCCGCAGGACGGCTAGAAGGCCCTAGAACGCGCCCGTACCGGCGCGGCGGGCCGCCGGGGCCAGGGCTGTGGGACTACGCTCTAGGGCGTTCTCACAATTCCACCTTCACTGTCGATTGCGAATCGGCCAGCGATTCTTGGACAGGGTATCAGTACGACGGAGGGTAACTCCATTGGTTTGTGTTGGTTGAATTATATGCGACCGGGTCTATTTTGCAGAGCTTATTGAACTAACCATTTTAAGTCATCGACACGCCTGTAAGGTCGTAGCCTTCAGTGCTGAACAGTCCCTCATATTCGACTAAGTAACGTGATCCTAAGCCGACTGCTTCATACGCTATCCTCAGCGTCAAACCAACGGCGCCATGTTTTTTGTAGAGCGCCAACATTGCTGGATGTGGAAAAAAACAGATGGTTTGTATACTCTCGGATGGCATAAGAATTTTGCCTGGAGCGATGAATGCATTGCCTGTCTCATGCTTGAGGACAGCCTCCCTTATAACAACTGGGAGCTTTCCGAGTACTTTTACGTTCACTGGAATTATTACTTCGCCGTCAGGGTCGGTTGCAAGCTGTCCTACACGTTCCAAGGCCAAGTATGGCCTGTTTCCGATCTCCATCGCTTTAATGCTCACAGCAACAGAGTCTTTTGCGATTGTTGCGGACCTCTCTGCAGCGTCGGATGCTCTCTTGGCCGCGTCCGCCGATTCTGCGCTGGCCTTGCTTCCTCTGTGGCTTACCCACACGTTTACTGCGGTTGCGAGCATGATGATGAAACTCGTCACCCTGACATCAAGGAGAACTACTGAGCAACCGAGCATTTCTGTGAGCAGATCGACCTCATGCATTGCTTGTGACTTCCTTGACAGAATTATACAAGCTGCGGTCTGCACTGCTGGGCGAGTAATCGCTTCTCGGCAAACGCAGGACGCAGTCTGGGTTTGCGAGCCCATTCCATAGATTGCTTGGGACGCGCTTTAAGGCAGAGTCTCTGAGATGAGAAGGTTGAGGCGTAGCAGCGGCAGATGGGACTCGCCGCAAACTAGATCGCTGCGAAGATCATCGATTGCCTGCGCGACCACTGGGGCCTAATTGTACGACTCTTTGCGGTCGAAGATGACTGGCAGAGAACTGGACCAGGGTTTGCCATGCAGGAATGGATGATCCCGCCAGCATGATTGCGCTGCTTGAACCGATCTGTCGTGCTGCCCAATGGAGATCTGATGAAGGCGCGGTCCTGATGGACTGGCCTCTCTCCGAGGGGCTTCAATCCGCAGACTTCGTCGAGCCGAGTTCAGATGAAAGGTCTCTCAGCTGCCGATGGATCACGGAGGCGCACTGACCATATTCGGCGTCGTCCTCGCCGTATGGATCATCGATCTCCCACGCCAAGAACTTCTTGAGCTTTAGGTGCCCGAACTTGGCCGAGAACTTCGATCCGACATCAGAGTCCATCGCCACAACGCAGTCGAAGCCCTCGATGTTGATGTCATCTAGTCCGCGAGGTTGGTGCTTCGAAGCATCAATTCCCCAATTGCGGAGGAGAGCGATGGCGCTCTTTGCGTCGCTGGCCGGCTGGGGCCGCAGGCCCACGGATTCCGGTTCCAAGAACTGACTGAAACGATCCTTTGCGATGTACTCAGCCAACACGCTTCTGCAGGTGTTCCCGCAGCACACGAATAGGACGCGGGCGCACGACTTGGGACAGGATGTAGCCCGTCACCCCGGCCACCCGTCCGTTCGCCAGATACGTCGTCGTCAGCACTCGCCCTGACGGATAGGTTTCCGTCTTCAGCCCATTCGCCAAAGTGTAACTATAGCCGAACCCATAACCATCGCCGGTGCCTGTCTTCTGCCGGTGCGCCGTTACCCGGCCCAGCGCGTCGTACGCCTCATACCGCGTCTCGCTCACAGAAGACTTCACCATCGTCAGCCGCCCGTAAAGATGGTTCGACGCCCCGGCCGGCGCCGTCCTGCAATCCCGTGCCGGCTCAGCGCACTGAATCGCCTTCCCGTCATAACAATCAATGACCTCCGGCGTCACATGGGCCTCGCTCAACTTTCTCCGAAACTGCAAGAAATGCGTCACTCCGATCCCGCGCTCTCGGCAAAGCGCGGTGGCGCTGTGCCCACTCCGCTGCTGCTCGGAAATCAACGCGTGTCACTCCTCCCAACTCTCGTCCGCAGGACTCCTCATGGGGTGGTTTCGGAGCGCTCACGCTGAGTTCACTCTTGGATTTCCAAAATGTAGTCATCTTGAGAGCCGGATGGCCAGTTGCTTCGAGAGGCATAGAGTGAATCATCTACGCGATTATAGATCCTCCCTCTACAACTCC
>JARKQJ010000199.1 GCA_029973955.1 Paludibaculum sp.
GACGGCGGCCCGCCAGCGCGTGCCGGCAGTCTGGCCAATGAAGCGCGAGGAACGCGGATCAAGACTTCCCTCGCAAGCGGCCCGCAGCCGGGCAAAGGCGCCCGCATCGCGCTGGCCAAGGTCCGCCGCAAGGCAGCGGAACTCATCAACTTTCGCGTGCCATGGCTCGGGCGCTTTGCCGGGCTGCTTCTCATGCGGCCAGCGCACCGAAGCGTTGGAGAAACCGTCTCCGTCGGGAGACAGGTTGAATTGGCCATCCCAAGCCGCGCGCGCCAAAGCTGCCCGGATTCTGTCCGTGCTCACCTCGACCGGGAACGCGAGTTGGATGTTGCGCTCGCTGGCGGGTTGCAAAGTGATGCGGCAGTTGGCGAAGTTGACCCGGTCGGGATCGCCAAGGAGTCCGAGCGCTTCCATCATGGGTTGGAGCCACGGGGCCTCATGGAGATTTTGGTCGCCGGCGGAACGGAGGCGGTCACGACAAAGGCGAGGTGCGGCGTAGTGAATGCGGACCACGGTGGGTGTGAGGCCTCGCTTGGTGCGCAGGACAATGCCGGCGGTGAAGCTCAACTGCCCCACATCGTGTTGCGATTGGAGGCTCGGTTTTGGCGGGCGCGGCTTCTGCGTCTTCGGGCGGGTTTCACTTTTCTTCGGGAAAATGAAGAACCGCGGAGAGTGAACTGGATGCGCCGGGGTGAAACGGATGGGACGCTCCTTGTCCCGCAGCTCGGCCTGGAGCTCTTTGTAGTGGCGCCACGCGGCGAGGGGGTCTTCGGCGTGCCACGGTTCTGTGCCCGGGTCGCGCCAAATCGGGTGATTCTCCGGCCTCGCCAGCTCGCGGTAAAGAGTGGCGCTGCCGAAGTCCTCGCGATGCTCGGCCTGTTCTTTGGCGAGAATGTCCAGCAGGCGGGCTTCGGACGCGGCCCCTTTCTCGACCTCCTGGCGCCAACGCTTTCTGATGTCCGCGAAGCCGCGAAGCGTCCGCTCGCGAATTTCATATTCCTTCGGACCGGTGCTTGCCGCATCCCCTTCCCCTTCGGCAAGCCAGGCGAGCTGGTTCTCCACGATGTTTCGCAGCAAGGTGATGCGCCCATCGGCTTCAAAACCCGGCAGCGGGTCGCCTTCCTCATCGCTGTCCAGGGCCGTCCGGCCTTTGCCTTCCATCGCGGCGATTTGCTCGCGCAACCGGCCGGCGGCGGCCTCGCGCTTTAGGGTGTCATCGAAATACCGGCGCGGCGCTTTGATTGCTTCGATGAATGCGGCCAAATCAAACTCGAACCAAACGGCTCGAGTTGCGCGTTCACCACCGTCGTCGCCGCTGGAGAGCGCGAGATTGGTGAAATAGTCAAAGTGAGGTTGATCGTCCACCCGCGCGTCCGCGACCGCGTCAGCGGCGATTACCTTGTCCTTGCCTTCCGCCAAGGACTTTGTCGCTTTGCGAAACGCCGCCAGGGTCGCGGCGGATGGGAAGATTTTGAAGAGAGCAGCGATGGGATAGAGGCCGCTGGGCTTCCTGCCCGGCGATGGCACCACGAGGGTGCTGCCGCTCTGCTCAAGGAGACGCTCGAAGGCTTCCGCTGCGGACGCGAGTTCTGGCAGCTTCTCCGACGCCTTTTTGAAGTATTTCCGCAGCAGATTTGCGGCTTCGCGGCCTTCGACCTTCTCCTTGGGCGGACGGGTGAGGAACAGTCCGAGGTCAAGCGTTGGGGCGCGTTCGATAGCCTCTGCCTCCGGGCACTGGTGGAACTGGCGGACCGCTTTTTGTCGTCGGGCCTCCTGGGAAGAGGCGGCCGCTTTGCTGGTGGCGTCCAACTGTCCGGCGCCGGTGGCAAGCCAGGGAAGCAAGGCGACGCAGACCTTGTTGAGATCTCCTTTTTCAGCCAGCAACTGTTGCACGGCGGCGGCGCGTTGGGCGGGCGTGGCGCGACTGGTGCGGAGCACGGCCCGGGCGGCCGCGTCGAAGTCGGCCTCGGCAGGCGCGAGTCCCAGGAGGGGGGCCAGGCGCTTTTGGGGCCCCTCGAACGTTTCCGCCTTGCGTGTGGCTGTGCTCCAGGTCTCCCGCACGCGCGCAACCCAGCCGCGCAGAGCCCTGGCTGGCTCAGATTCACCCTCCGCGCCGGCGGCCATCGCCGCCAGAGCGAGGGTATAGTAGTTTACCGCATCCTGAAAAAGCTGGTGGTGTTGCCAGAGAGCCGTTTGCCAGTCGGGCAGGAGCTTCCATTGTTGCTGTGTCGTTTTGGCGTCCCTGTTCTCCCGC
>JARKQJ010000216.1 GCA_029973955.1 Paludibaculum sp.
CGCCTGGAAGGAGCGGAAACGGAGGTACGCGAGCGTGGAGCCGCCGTGGATTGGGTTCAAGGAGGAGTTGGACAAGGCGATCCAGGCGATGCATATCAGCTATAGGCCGGACCACCGGATCACTGGCGGCCTTCATAAGGACACCAATTACAGCTACGTGGGCAAGAACGAGCGGGACGGCGACATCGTGCGCGTGAGGAAGCCCGTTCATTTGCTGGGCAAGGATGACATTGAGAAGATCGTGGACCCGGCGGTCCGGGCGGTTGTGGCGGCAAAGGCGGCCGCGGTTGGAGACCTGAAGAAACTCGAAACGGATCCGCCGTTCCTGCCGAACAGGAATGGACCGCCAGTGCCGGTGCGGAAGGTGCGGATCGAGTTGAACCGGGCGGTGCGGAAGGTGGGCAAGGGACACAAGGCTCGGTATGCCGAGGGCAGCGAGACGCATCACGTGGAAGTGTGCGAGGTGACCCAAAAAGGCAAGCGGGTGTGGCGGGGCGACGTGGTGTCGATGAGCGAGGCGATGGAGCGCCTGGTGGCGGGCCGCGATGTGGTGGACCGGAGCGACAGGGACGGGCGGGGATTCCTCTTCAGCCTGTGCAAGGGGGACACTGTGGAACTGAGAGATCCGGACGGGGTGAAGACTGGGATCTGGGTGGTGAGGAAGATCATGGCGAGTCAACAGATCATGCTCGTGCCGGAGCGCGACGCGAGGCTTGAAGGCGAAAGGGAACGATTTGCCCCGACCGTCTCCGGGATGAAGAAACTCCTCGCCAGAAAAGTCGTCGTTGATCCGCTCGGCGAGGTCCTGGAGGCGCATGACTAACCGGGTGCTCGATTTCTCGGAGGGACCGGCGCGGCTTTCGTCGCGCGGCGGGCTGCTGCGGATCGAGCGCGGCGGCGAGCAGGAACGCAGCGTCCCGTTCGAACACATCGCCGCGCTGATTTGCAGCCACCGGCAGACGAGTTTCACGCAGGCAGTATTGGCGGAACTGGCCGCGGCGGGTGGAATCTTCGTGGTGTGCGACGCCAAACATCTGCCGGTGGGGATGATGCTTCCGCTGATCGGCCACGGGGAGCAGACAACGATGTTCCAGCGCCAGGCAGAGGCGGGCGCGG
>JARKQJ010000220.1 GCA_029973955.1 Paludibaculum sp.
TGGCGGGTGAACCTCATGCAGCAAAACGAGCCATCCCCGCTGAATTGACCCATTAGGACTGTGTCCACAAATCGCATTCGTGGACACGGTTCTTTCGTTTGCTCCCTGAGCAGATGGGACGGCCAACTCCGGACGCTTACTCAGGTTGTAGATCGCCGCTGCTCGCTCTCCGCCTGAATCGGCTCCGGCGAAGAGGTAGTTCTTCCGGCCCGGGACCACGGCTCGCAAGGCGGGCTCGACTGCGTTGATGTCGATTTCCGGCCGGCCGTCGTCGACATAGCGCGCAAGCGCAGTCCAGCGTCTCAGCGAGTGGCTGATCGCCGACGCCACGCTGGATTTCTTGCTCAGTTTGGCCAGGGCGGCCTGCAACCACTCATGCATCGAATCCAGCAAAGGCCGCGCGTTGGCGCAGCGTGCCGCCAGGCGCTCGTCTGGAGGCCGGCCGCGAATCTCGCTCTCGATCTCGTACAGTTGCCCGATGCGCTTCAGCGACTCTTCGGCCACCGGAGAAGCGTGCGCCTGATGCAGTTCGTAAGGCTCCCGCCGGGCATGGACCGAGCAGGCGGCCTCCTGAATTCGCCCGTCTTCATAGAGTCGGTTGAAGCCGGCATAGCCGTCGGCCTGGAGCGTGCCGCGGAAATCCAGCAGGTGTCTTTGTGTATGCTCGCCCTTGCGGTCGGCGGAGTACGAGCACCAGACGGCCGGGGCGGCGGAATCTCCGGCAGGCCGGCCATCTCTGACATAGGCCCAGAGGCGGCCGGTCGTGGTCCGGCCATTGCCAGGCGCCAGGACGGGTACCGGCGTATCGTCGCCGTGCTGTTCCTTGGCCGCCATCACCTAGCGCTGCAGCGCCCGGCTCGCGCCTCCCACCCAGTCGGCCAGCGTGGAGCGATCCAGGTCGACGCCAGCGTGCGCATAGATGCCGGACTGGCGGTAGAGCGGCAGGTGGTCTGAATACTTCGACACCAGCACGTGCGCGAGAAGTCCTGGTCCGGCCAGGGCGCGATCCTTGGGCCGGCTGGGTGCGGGCTCCTGCTCCAAGGCTGTTTGCACGAGGGCGCTCAAGCCTGTGAACCCTCGCCTCAGGTCCGTCACTCCGGCAGCCAACCAGATCGGCGTGTCCGTCGGCAGGCCGATCATCCCAGCAAGCATCCCAAAACCACCCGGACGATGGCTGGACCCGGAGCGCCTTCGATCGCCACCCAGGCCCGCTCGATCTCAATTCGGATGGCACCCGCCCGGCTTGCAGCGCCGTGGTGGTGAGCCCGCTCACCCGCGGCCCTCCCTGGGGCAACCGGCCGATCCGCGATCCGTACGGGAACCAACTCCGTGCCAGCCGACTTCTCCTCAAGTAACCTCTGACGGTGGAGCTGGCGCCAATGGAGCACCTGGCTGGCATTCACTCCGTGAGCCCGTGCCCGTGCCACAACGGCCACCGAAGCGCCCGGAATCAGGATCTCTTCCACAATGGCCCGCCGCTCCTGCTTGGGTCGTTTCCGCCTGCGCGCCACCACCTCACCCGCCACCATATCGCCGGCCAATTTCGACATCGAGTCGGTCCATGGCTTGGGTCAGGAAGAACTGGATGCTTCCTGCTTGTGTGCCGATACGGTCCCCGGTGATCTTGGTGATGCCAGTAGGGGCAAAGAACGGTGTGGTCTTGCTCTGCGAGTCGAGGGGTGCCTTGACTTGGCTGGTCTTTGGGATGTGACGCTCGATGATTCGTAGCAGTGCGTCGCGTGGCGTTCCTTCGGTGAGCCGGTCGAGGTGTTCCCGGAACTCTTCGTCGGTCATCTTCACTGGTGCGCGAGCACGGACGGGAACATGCAAGGCTATACCCAAGCCCCTCAACTCTGACGTCCAGCCTGCGAAGCTGCGCATTATCAATCCTCCCAGTCATTTGGTGAGTCCATGTGACTGCTGCATTGGACATGCAGAAGTCGAGCCTGGGATACTCAGCACCTCGGGCGCGGTTGGGCATAGAATGGGCTTACCCAAATGACTTCAGTGGAGCAGCAACTGCTGCGCCGGATTCTCGTCAGTCCTCAATTCGCACAGGCCAACGCCTTGCAGCGGATTCTCCAATATCTGTGTGAACAGACTTCTCATGACGAATCCAGTTCGGTCAAGGAGTATCAAATCGCCGTCGAAGCACTGGGACGGCAGCCGAGTTTCGATCCCAAGACCGACCCGATCGTTCGTGTGAGCGTGGCCAGCATCCGCGAACGCCTCAAAGCGTACTTTGAGAACGATGGCGCACGGGAACCTTTGCGGCTGTCGGTTCCCAAAGGCTCCTACCGCGCCTCGTTCACGCCGGCCGGCCCCGCATCCCTTTCGTCGAAGAACGATGCGCCCCGGAGTTCGGCTCTACGCAAGTTCTGGGGGGCTCACTTGAACTCGGGCAACCCCAACGTGCTTGTCTTCACCGAACTCCTATTCTTCCGGGACGCCAACGGGAACTATCTGAGGAACATCTTCGTGAATCGCCTACCGGACGGTGCCCGCGAAATCGGCGAGAAGATCCCGCTCTCTCTCCCCGCGGAGTTACGGCCCTCCTACCACTTCCTTTCCGCCGGGGAAGTGTACTCCATGCTCTCCATCATGAGGCTCTTCGCGAGCCTGGATGCCCCCTTGGACCTCAGGAACGCTCGTTTCTGCTCCTGGAATGACCTGCAGCATTCCAGCCTCGTTCTCCTCGGCAGCGCTCGAACAAACGCTTTTTCCGATTCTCTGCAGAGTGGCGGCGATTTCATCATCACCGACGACCACATCGAGAACCGGTCGCCCGCTCCCGGCGAATCTCCGGTGTATGCCGGCCGGCGCTATATGGAAGGCAAGCTGGAGCGGCTCACGGAATATGCCCTGGTGACACGCCGGCCTGGCCTCCGCCCCGGCACTTTCATCACCATGATCGCCGCCAATCACGGCCGGGCTGTCGAAGGCGCGGGCCAGTTTCTGGCTCTCGAAGACAAGGTGGAAGAACTCCTGGCCAGGACTGGCTTCGATACCCTTCGCGAATTGCCGGAGCGGTTTCAGATCCTCCTCCGGGTGGAGATGATCGACTTCGACGAAGAAGTGATCCAGGTGGACTATGCCGCCCACCGGGTGGAGAGCGCCTGAGACCGGGCTACTGGCGCTCGTCGCAGTTCATCCCCGCAGGGCGCTGCAGACCGGCCTTTTCGGCCAGTTGCGGATTCCAGAAGCAGCGCGTCTGCCGGTTCTGTTCCACGCGAATCCGGGCCGGTGATTCGCCGTTGAGGATGCGCAGCGCCGCCTGCGCGGCCCACTCTCCCTGCTCGCGCGCGACCTTGGTAATGCCAAGTGCGCAGTAGGCCATCATGAAGTCGTCGCAGGTCACCACAGGTTTGCGCATCTTCAACGCAACCCATGCCCGCGCCGCAGTCACATCCCAATCCTTGATCGCCCCGTTGGTGGGCAGGTAAATCACATCCGCTTCAAGCTGCGCCTTCTCGAACCAGCGCTTCCATTCCTCGAAACCGGAAACCAGCACGAACTGCGGATCGAAACCCCACTCGCGATAGCGGGACTCCAGGATCGTGCGGTTGCTCCGCTCGGAGATCGAGTCCTCAGAAAGCACCACGAGCTTCCGAATGGAAGGCCGCTGTTTACGCACTGCCTCCAGAACTTCTCCCACTGGAACCACTTCCAGCATGCCCGTCACGTTCGGTGAAGGGAGACCATACTGCCCACTGCTCCAGTTCACCCCACAGAACACCCCCGGCACGGGACCTGATCGGAAGTGAGGCGCCAGGATGTTCTTCACTGCGTCGTCATCCGATGCGATGACCAATTGAGGCTGAAACGAATGGATCTCCTGCAGGATTGCCGACGCAGTTCGCTCGATCTCACGGGAATCGCCATGCCGCTTGGCATCTAGAAAAGCGACTCGCAGATCCACGCCCGCCGCTCTCAATTTCCCGGTGATGGCCCCCATTGCCGCGTCGCTTGACGGGTAGCCTCCGTGATACGAGTTCACGTAAAACACCCGGCTCCCGGCTGCACGGGCAGGGACGGGGCCCAGAATCAGATTCAGCAGCAGCACCCCGATGAGCCCTACCGCCGCGACGATGGATTCCATCAGCGTCCAGATCTGGAAGGTCTGCCTGATGCTGACGTTGTAATACTCCTTGAACATCCAGAAGCCGATGTCATTGAAGTGCGAGAACATCAGGCTGCCCGAAGTTGTGGCCAGCACCAGGAGTTCCGGCGCCGTCCCGCATCCGGGCACAACCGGCAGCACAATCCCCGCGGCGGTGATGGCCGCCACGGTGGCTGAACCCACCGCCAGTCTGAGCAGCGCCGCAGTCAGCCACGCCAGAAGAATCGGCGAGAAATGGGCCTGGCTCATGAGCTTCTGGATCTCCGCTCCCGCGCCGCAATCCAGCAGCACCTGCTTGAATGCGCCGCCGGCGGCGATGATCAGCACCACCATGGAGACGCTGGCAGCAGCCGCGCCCGCGCTCTTCATCAGGTCGTCCATGCTCTTTCCGCGTTTCAGACCCAGGAAGTAGAGGCCGCAGACGGCGGCGACGAACAGCGCCACGTTGGGGTTGCTCAGGAACTTTGCGGTGGCGGCTAAAGGACCATCGCCTTTCAGCCACATCTCCGCCAGGCCGCCAGCCAGCATCAGTAGCACCGGCACAAGCGTGGAAAACAGGCTCACGGCCAGCCCGGGTAACTCTTCCTTGCGAAACTCACGCGGCGAGTAGAGCTCTGCTGGCGGCCTGTTGTCGAGATGCCGGAAGAAACGGGCCAGGACAGGGCCCGCGAGCAGCGTGGCCGGGACAGCGAGAATCAGTCCGTACAGCAGTACCCGGTTCGCGCTGGCGCCATACAGCACCGCAATGGAGATGGGCGCCGGGTGCGGTGGAAGATAGCCGTGTGTAACCGAGAGTGCCGAAGAAAGCGGTATGCCGAGGTGCATCAGCGGCAAGCCTGTGGTTGCGGAAAGAGTGTAGATGAGTGGAATCAGGACCAGGAAACTGGCGTTGTAGATCATCGGCAGGCCAACCACGAACCCCGTCAGGAGCACGGATAGCTGCAGTCGGTTCCGGCCGAACAGTGCGGTGAGCCCATGCGTGATAGTGTGCGCTGCACCGCTTTCTTCAATGAGTTTCCCCAGCATCGCCCCGAAAACCAGGATCAGCACGAGGCTGCCCATGGTGTCGCCGATGCCGCGCAGGATCGACTTCAAGGCGCCGTCGGGGCCCATGCCATTCGCCACGGCGACCACGAACGACACCATGATGAGGGCCAGAAATGCGTTCAGTTTGAATCGGCCGATCAGCAGGAGCAGCAGGAGGACTGCCACGCCCAGGATGGCTAGCGGCATACGGTCTGGCTCACGCCTGCCGCGGCATGCTGGCGGGCGTAACCTTCGACGGCAAAGCGTACGAAATTGCCGCCAAGATAGCGCTGTGCCGTCCGGCGTGTGAACAGCCCCGGGTTGGCCCGGATTCGTGGATCGGGATGGCGCTCGGATTCCATCAACGTATCGAGCATCGCACGGAATCCGCCGAAATTCCAAGACATGCGGCCGTAGGGAGCGTCGCTGGCGCAGAACAGGTTCGACCGGAACGGCTCGCCGGCCAGTTCGTAGGTGATGAAGTCGCTCTCCATGTGCGCGTCACGCTTGGCGCTCAGCGCGAATCGGATGTTGGGGTACTCCAATCCCAGCCTGCGCGCCCTCTGGTACAAGGCCTCTGCTGCAGGGTAAGAGGCACCGCCACCACCCATGTGAATTGCCAGCACAGGGTGGCCCGGGTGGCGAATGGCGATTTTCTCCAGCCCTTCCGCTGGCGTGTACGGAGTGTCCGCCCCGAAATGGAAGACCGGGATTGCTCCCAGTTCCACGATTCGATCCACCACCTGGAGCACATCCTCTCCGTCGATCGGGTAGCGGTTCTGGGCGGGATTCATCTTCACAAACAGGAAACCGAACTCGCGAACGCAGATCTCCGCCACGCGCATCGCGTTGGCGGCGCCGCAGGCGCGCGGATCCGTCCACCCGCCGGGAACAAACCGGCCCGCATGCCGCAGGGCAGACTCCAGGATGTAGCGGTTGGCCGCCACCAGGCGCAGCGCGTTCTCGTCCTGGCTTTCGCCGTATGCCATCGCTCCCGGGTTCAGCCACACCAGTGAACCGTCCACACCCGACAGGTCCATCTCCTGCACCAGCGCCTCGGCGCTCGTTGGCTTTCCGTGATAGTAGTTCGGATCGGCGACGAACCGCCTGCGATGGTCGTCGGTAAGCACATCCAGGTCGGTGGCGTGCGTGTCCGCATCCCAAACCAGGCTTGATTCGTTTTCGGCGAGGCGCCGCGTCAAGTCTTCTACGAACGATTTGATGCGTGGTTCCATCCTCTGCCTATCCTTTCCGCAAAATTCTGTCTACCAACGCGCGGAGTGCGCTTGGCTGCGCTCCGCCTGCCCAGTGAGCGCGTGGCCCGCATGCCTTCGGCAGGCCGCCTTCCAACATCCCGGCCGGTGGGTCCAAACGGTGCCGAAACGCCAGTGCCTCTCCCCCTGCCACCTGCCCGCCCTTCGCAATGCCCAGCGCCTCCCGATTGTTGTTGCCCACGGCGATCACCGGAGCCATCACCGTCCGGTGGGCGAGTGCCGTTGCTTCGTCCACTGACTCGGAGAGCACATAGACCGCCGTTCCCATGGGATCCACGGGATGGCGCTTGGAGCCAAACTCGTCCTGCTCCGCCTGGCTCATCCTTGCCGACACGACGCGCACGTCGAAACTCCCAGCCAGGCTGGTGCGCATGGCCGTCTCTGCCTCCGTCAACCGCTCGGCATCCTTCACCACCATCACCGCTCGCGCCTTCGTATGCGGCTCCACCGCCACCAGCGAGGTCACGCTGTCCGCTGGCACGCGGATGGCGACCAATCCACCGGCCACGCGCATTTTTCCAAGTGACCGCTTCCGGGAATTGGCAGTGGCCTGGAAGACCTCGATTTCAGTGATCGCAGCGCCTGCCAGATATATGCGGAACTCGCGCTCCATCCCGCTATTCGTGATTACCACCGTTTCGCGGTGGCCTCGCCCTCCGAAGCCATCCACGGAATACGGCTCCCGCGCGTCTTTGCCCATCGAACCGTCTACCAGAAACATGCCAGGCCGCACGTATGGGTAAACGACTGCCGCCCCGTCGATGGCGGCGTGCCGGAAGGTCTTTTCGATCTCGAACTCCTCCGGCAAAACGAAGTTGTCCACCGTGTGTCCCATCCGCAAGGCAATCTGCCAGATGCCCGCCAGGCTCACGCCCTTGCCGTAGAGGTTCGTGTTGAGCCGGATGACTTCGTCGATCTGGTCGTCCGGCCCCATATCGAAAGTCACGGATCCATGGCCTTTCCAGTGATTGTCCGCATCGCCGGACGCGCGCCAGAATTGGGTGTTCCGCAACTTCCCACGAAAGGGTTCTTCCGACTGCGACAGATGGCCTCCGAGTGAATCGATGATCGGCTGGTATGCAGCCATGGGCCCGTTCAGAAGCGCAAATGTCTCGCTCAGCGTTCGCACAGTCAGATTCCGCCAGTCCAGCCGCACGTCGTTCAGCCCCACCGAAGTGAACGGCATGATGCGGACGCCGTAAAGCCCGGCCTCATCCAGCTTGTCTCGCAGGATTCTGCTCATTCGCAGCAGCATCTCAGGCGTGAACCCGTGGCGCCCGGGCAGGTCGGGCTCGTTCTGCAGGCTCACGGTGTGCACTGGGATCCCATGGCGCGACGTCAGGTACTTGGCGTAGTAGACCACGTGCAATGCGGCCGCTTCCCAGTACTTCTCCGGAATCGGATTGCTGCGCTGATTGTCCTGCCACATCCAATGCGGGTAGTCCGTGTGCATGTCGTTCCAGATCAGCACTCGCTCCCCCTCCCGCCGTGCGCGCTTCAACGCCGCCTGCAGCATCGCCACCGTGTGGCCCCGGGGGTGCGGCACCGATTTCGCGGTATACCGTTCCGCGGGCAGGAATCCCGGCTCGTACATCGAGAAATCCAGCTTCGGCCAGGTTTCCGACGTGTAGTTCTTACCCAGCGACCCGGGAGGAGATTGAAAGATCCCCGGCGTGGACCAGACCTGGTGCAATCCCATGCCCGTGGTGCCGCGTGTGGAGAAAGCGACGTCGCAGAATTTGCCGAATTCAGTTGTGGAACTGTCGTCCGGAAAACCGCGCAGCGTGGAGTATGCCCTGTCGGCTGATATGGTGCCTTTCAACGGGTCGGAACCGTGGAACTGGCAGACGCTTCCCCCGTCGCCGGCCTGGATCTGGAGAATGGCATGGTCAAAGCTCAGCCTGGCCTCGATCGTCTCAGCTCCGGCGGTCAGGCCCGCCGAGGCGAGCAGAATGCCCAAAATCATCTTCATATAAGTGCCCCGCCAGCCTAAAAGCCGCCGTCGCGGCGGACGCGGAAAGTCATAGCCGAGTCTAGCCAAATCACGGCAATCATAGAAGTAAAGTAGGGTAAGCAGCCGCCCTTTACACGCCCGTTGCCTCTGCATCCTCTGGATACAGGGTGGCTTCGCCCCTCTGGCTCAAGCCTCCTGTCGCGAGCGGATTCGGCGGCCCTCCCCATCCAATTGGCGCATCGGACCCGCTCGACCGAGAGACTTTGCGATGGGATTCTCCTTTACGTAGACTTACTCGGGGATTACTTCCCGCCATGCTGTTTCGACCCTATGCTCGATTCAGGCGGGGCTCTCGCAAGCGAGCCTTGCCGATTGACACCAAACTCATGCGCCTCCCCATCTTCACCCTCAGCACTGCTCTCCTCGGTTCGTTCATACTTCCTGCCCAACCCCGGCCAGTTGATCGCGTGCTTTTCGACTTTGAGTCGGGCACGTATCAGGGCTGGACCTATGAAGGAGATTCCGCCAAACCTACCTTTGGCGCGGCCCCCTTCCACGCCTCTGTCGAAGTGAAGAAGTTTCGCGAGGACCGCGATTTTACAGGCTGGCATGGAGACTGGATGGTCATCATTGGCGATACGCGCCATGGTGGCGCAGCGCCCGGCCGCCTCATCAGCGATGAGTTCGTGATCGACCGGCCTTTTCTCCTCTTTCAGTTCGGCGCTGAGGCGCACCCGGCTGTCCGCGTCGGTCTGGAAGTCCAGGGCAAAGAAGTCCGCAAGGCATACGGCAATAATTCCTATGACATGCGCACCAGAGGCTGGGACGTCTCCACCCTGCAGGGCCGGAAAGCCCGCCTCGTCATTCACGCCGAGTCTTCTGACGACATGCTCCTCCGCGCGGATTACTTCCGCCTCTCCTCCACCCCCCCTCCCCCGCTTGATGCCTTTTCCCCCAGCGAGCAGGAATCGGACTTCCTGCGCACCGGCGAACTCCAATTCCTCGTCGCCGCGCCCAAAGGTGCTTTCTTCGAATACTCTACGGTGGTGCGCGACGGCGCCGGTAAATGGCACCTCTTCGCCCAGTTAGTGCAGCACCAGGACCGCTACAAACCCGGCAACCACAAGCAGATTGTCCACGCCACGGCCCCGGCCCTCACCGGCCCTTGGACCTACCATGGCCCCGTCCTCACCGCCGATTCCGCCGCGGGAGAGGACTTCCTCTGGCACCCCTACGCCTTCTTTCATCAGGGCCGCATCTACCTCTTCTACGTTGGATCCGGCAAACCGTGGCAGGGTTGGGATAAGAACAACCGCTGGCGCGAAGGTTACTTTGGACCGGGTTCCACCCAGGGCCCCTTCGGCATCCACGCCGCCTCCTCTACCGACGGCGTCACCTGGGAGCGCCTCGGCAACGGCCCCCTCTTCACCGATAACCCCTTCGCCTTCACCCCGTTCGTCATGCGCCAGGGCGAGCAGTGGGTGATGTACTACGGCGGCGCTGAACCCGCCGACATTCTTGGAAAACACGCCGTGGTCGCCCGCACCAGCAAGGATCTTGTCCATTGGGAGAACCGCCAGGTGGTCATGGCCGATCTCACCAATACCACCCCCTGGCCCGAACACTCCTTCTTCCACGACCCCTTCGTCTTCCGTTACGGCTCCAGTTACTTCCTGCTTGCCGGCCCCATCAACAACTCAAATCAGTCCCGTTTCCATTACCGCCGCATCTATCGGAGTTCCGATCCGCTGCGTTTCAGCATGGCAGCCGACCTCAAGGGCGTCTTTGCCGAAGGCGGCCCCAAACTGGTGGATGCCGGCAACGGCACCTCCTGGCTCCTTCACTCCAGTCGCTACTCCGGCGGACTCTGGGCTGGCCCCGTCCGCTTCCGGCAAGAGCTCAAGCCCGAATACACGAAACGACGCCTGACCCGCAAACAATTGGAAGATAAGGTCCGCGGTGGCTGGGCCGGACAGATGGCCGGCGTCTCCTACGGCGCCCCCACCGAGTTCAAAGCCAATGGCAGGATCAACTCTTCTGAACTGACATGGAGCCCGGATCGCATCTCCAATGCCTTGGGACAGGACGACCTCTACGTCGACATGACCTTCTCCCAAGTCATTGACCGCTACGGCATCGATGCCCCCGTCGAGCGCTTCGCAGAGGCCTTCCGCGACTCTCAATACACCCTCTGGCACGCCAACGCCGCAGCCCGGCGCAACCTGGCCCGCGGCATCCCTCCCTCCTTGTCCGGGCACCCCCGGTACAACATGCACGCCAATGACATCGACTTCCAGATCGAGGCGGACTTCATCGGCCTACTCGCGCCTGGCATGCCCCGCCAGGTTCTGCAGTACTGCCGGCGGATCGGCCCCATCATGAACTACGGCGACGGCATCTACGGCGGCCTCTTCATCGCTTCGATGTATTCCGCCGCTTATTTCGAATCCGATCCGCGCCGCGTGGTCGAAGCCGGCTTGGCCGCATTACCCCCCGGCAGCCAGTACGCAGCCGTGATCCGTGATGTCCTGGCCTGGCACAAACAGAATCCGGAGGACTGGAAGAAGGCCTGGCAACTCATTGAAGAAAAATGGGATAAAGACGATCCCTGCCCAAAGGGAGCCCTTGACCCCTACAACATCGACGCCAAAATCAACGGCGCTTACGTCGCGCTCGGCCTCCTCTACGGCAACCGCGACTTCACTCGAACCGTCGAAATCGCCACCCGCGCCGGCCAGGACTCCGACTGCAACCCCGCCACCGCCGGCGGCATCCTCGGCGTCATGCTCGGTTTTCAGGCCATCCCACCCGAATGGACCTCCGGGCTACCGGCCATCCGCGATAAGAAGTTCAGCTACACCGATTACTCTTTTGAAGATATTGTCCGTTCCACCATCGACAATGCCCTCCGTCTCGTCTCGGCAAACGGCGGATTGGTCCTCAATACCGGCGATATCGAGATTCCGCTCCAATTGCCTGTGCCTCCGCCCCTTGAACAATGGAACCCGGGCACGCCTACCGCACGAATCCAGCCGGACGACCCGCGTTGGACCTGGTCCGGCGGCTGGAGAAGAGCAGAGGAGCCTGGGCAAACCACCGTTGAGAAAGGCTCGGAGGCAACCCTGCACTTTGAAGGGAAAGCGATTCTTCTTCGCGGACGGATGTATGAAGACGGCGGCCAGGCCGAAGTCTTCCTGGACGGGCGGAAGATGCCCAACGCCGACGCGAAGGTCGGCCCCCGTACCCGCGACGACGATCTGTGGCACGCCCTCAATCTGCCTCCCGGCAAGCACGTGCTCAAGGTCCGCACACTGGGTGGCCGCATCACCATCGCTTCGGCGGTCGAGTATCGCTGAGATGCACGGCCGCCCCGTCTCCTATCCCTGCGAACGTAAATCCAGTAGTTAACGTCACCCTTTACTCCTATTTTCTTTACCCTCGCTATCTTCTTCGGATAGCTTCGAGATGACCTGTTTGGGAGGCACTCCAGGAATGTTTAGAACAATTCAGAAAGTCGCTCTGAGCTTCGCCCTCACGCTGGCCCTTCTGCCGGCTCAGGACAACCGCGGAGTCATCCAGGGAACCTTGCGCGACCCCAGCGGCGCAGTTGTTCCCGGTGCTGAGGTCAAGGTCACGAACCTTGGCACAAACGTCACGAACTCCACCAGATCCAACGAACAGGGCTACTACGAAGTTCCGTTCCTCATACCGGGCAGCTACAAAGTCGCCGTCACGGCGGGCGGCTTCAAATCCGTCGTCCGCGATGGCATTACGGTCGCCATGAAGACACAAGCCGTTGTCGATATCCCGCTTGAGGTGGGCGGCACCACGGAATCTGTCACCGTTACCGGCCAGCCGCCTCTTCTGGAGACCGCCACGGCCTCTGCCGGCCTGGTCATGGACAGTCGCCGCATCTACGAACTGCCGATCGTCAGCAATAACGTCTTTATGGCGCCCACATTGGCTCCCGGCGTCACAAACGACCAGGGCACCTATGGCGCCTCCCTCACCGCCCGCAACAGCTACGGCCCCCGCGTCGGCGGCGGCGGCTTCTCCACCAGCGAATACTCCATCGACGGCTCCTCCACCACGCTCGCCGGCAATCGCCCCTCGTTTGTCCCGCCCATCTATGCCGTTCAGGAGTTCAAGATCGAGACCACCCCATTCGACGCCTCCCAGGGCGGCGGTGTCGGCGGTTTCTTCAGCGCCGAAACCAAGTCGGGCACCAATGAATACCACGGCAATCTCTACTGGAACCACCGCCAGAACCGTCTCAACGCCGCCGCCTGGGCTACCAACCGTCAGTTCTACGCTGACGTCGCCGCGGGCCGCAAGAAACCAACCGACGCCAAAGTCCTCCCCGGCCGCTCCAACGACTACGGATTCACCCTCGGCGGGCCCCTCCAACTCCCCACCTTGAAGGATGGCAAACCCAGCCTATGGAGCGGCCGCAACAAGCTTTTCTTCTTCTTCAACTACCACGGCAACAAGTCCGGCGGCCCCGGCGCCAAATACTACCGGATGCCGACCGACCTGGAAAAACAGGGCAACTTCACCGAACTCCTCGCCCGCGGTGGTTCGCAATTCCAACTCTATGACCCCGCCAGCGCCCGCCTGGAAAGTGGCAAGGTCGTCCGCGACCCCATCGCCGGCAACATCATTCCGCAGCCCCGCATCAGTCCCATCTCCAAAAACTACTTCAAGTTCTGGCCGTCGCCCAATAATATGGCCGGAGCCAACTTCGATCTCACCAACAACCACTATTCGTTCAACGAGCCCAGGTCGAACGGCATCGATAGCCTGCTCAACCGCTTCGACTACAACATCAACGACAAGCACAAGTCCTTCGTCCGCTGGTATTCCAACCGCTACGACGACCTCAGCGGCGACTTCACCGGCGTCGGCGACTACGTCTTCACCAGCTATTACTCCAACAACGGCATTCTCGTGGATCACGTCTGGGCCCACAATTCCACCACCGTCTTCGACTTCAAGCTCGGCTGGGCAGACAACGACAGCGGCGGATACTCCCCCGGCTTCGGTACCGACCCGACCACCCTGGGTTGGCAGTCCTACCTGCGTGATCGCGCCGGTGACCAGATGCACGCCATCCCTCTCATCCTGAGCAACACCCAGATGCTCGAGTTCGGCACCCACACCCGCGAAAAGTACGAAAGCTACAACGCGGCTGCCACCGGTACGAAAATCGCAGGCCGGCATACCCTGCGCTTCGGTTTCGAGTACCGGCGCTACCTCTATCACGATCAGAAGCCTGCCTCTGCCGCCGGCTCCTTCAACTACGGCAATAACTGGGTGAAGAAAGACTCCTCTGCCTCCGCTCCGGGTTCCGGCCTGGACTTCGCCTCCTTCCTCTTCGGCCTGCCCAACGGCGGCACCATCAACAAGAACGCCTTCTTCACCACAGAAGACCACCTCTGGTCCGGTTACTTCCAGGACGATTGGCGCGTCACCTCCCGCCTCACCCTCAACCTCGGCATCCGCTATGAGTTGCCCACTCCAATGACCGAATGGCACAACCGGGTCGTTCGTGAATACGACTACACCGCCATTCTGCCCATCACTGCCAGCGCCACTGCCGCCTATGCCAGGAACCCCATCCCCGAAGTTGCCCCGAGCCAGTTCAACGCCAAGGGCGGCGCTCAGTTCGTCGGCATCAACGGCGTACCTCGCACCATCTGGAACTACGACAAGAACAACGTCGTTCCCCGCATCGGTGCCGCCTACAAACTCACTGACAAGCTGGTCCTGCGCGGCGGCTACGCCGTCTACACCGAACCCAACAACGGGTCACAGGCGCTTCGCGCCGGCTCCACCTACGGTTACTCCCAAAGCACGCCGTATGTCGCGACCAATGACAACGGCCTCACCTTCGCGGCCACCATGGCGGATCCCTTCCCTGCTACGCTGCCCGGAGGAGCCCGCTTCCTCGAACCGATGGGGAACGCCCTCGGCTCCATGCAAAACGCCGGGTCCAGCTACTACTACTACTACCCCGACCGCAAGAACAACTACTCCCACCGCTTCCGCGCCGGAGTTCAGTATGAGATCGCCAAGAACATCATGGCGGAGGTGGCTTACGTCGGCAGTCGCATGCGGGACCTGAACCTTGACCAGAACGGTAATCCGATGCCCGAAAAGTATTGGAGCCACTCCCCCGTCCGCGACGATTCGGTCCAGACCTACATGGCCCAGCAGGTCGCCAACCCCTTCGTGGGCCTCCTGCCGGGCACCGGGATCAACGGCGCCACTGTCGCACGCTCCCAACTCGTCAAACCCGTCCCTGTCCTGACCGGAATCACAATCGCTCAGGTTCCCGTCGGCACCAGCAAATATGACTCCGTCGAAGCCCAGGTGCAGCAGCGCTTCGCCCACGGTCTCACCATGCAACTCTCCTACACCGGCGCCAAACAGTTCAGTGACCGCTACTACTACGAGTTTCAAACCACCCCATCCCGCTACCTGGACAACTTCTTCCAGCGCGTCGCCGTCAACGGCCTCTGGGATGTCCCCTTCGGCCATGGCCGCCACTACGGCTCCTCCGCCAACCCCATCGTCGACGCTCTCATCGGCGGCTGGACCTTCGGCGGCGTCTATCAATACCAGATCCGCGGCCCCCTCACCTTCACCTCCAACTACCTTTTCAACGGAGACTTCTCCAAGATCTACATCCCCCACGACGAAACCACCCCGGAACGGAAGTTCAACATCGATGCCGGCTTCAATCGCGTCTCCGCGCAGCAAATGGCCAGCTACCAGTTCCGCGTCAACCCCATCGTCCCCGACCCGCGCATGCGCCAGATGGACCCCATCAACCAGATGGACTTCAGCCTGGTGAAAAACTTCCGCATCACGGAACGTTACTACTTCCGCGCCAAGATCGACTGCTTCAACATCACCAACCACCCGATGTTCAACGCGCCAGACACCAGCCCCACCTCAGGCACTTTCGGCCAGGTAGCCGGCTATGGGACCTACGCTCCCATGCGCAACTACCTCTTCACCGCTCAGTTCTTCTTCTAGTTCCTTTGCCCGACAGGGGAGCCGCAGGCCTCTCAGAGGCCTGCGGCTCCCTTCTCAATTCATTGGATCTCCTTCCACAATGAACCGAACTTGCACCCTTTCCACCCTCATTCTCGCTTCCGGTCTAACATTTGCCTCGCCCGTCCAAGACCGCTTCTCCCCGTCCCCCGTCCAGGGCCAGAAAATCGGTGGCGTCCTTGGTGCGCGCATCCTCGCCGGCCAGAATAAACGCCTCCTTGAGTTGGACCCGGAAGCGCTCGTGGGCAAGTTCCGCCAGCGCGATCCCAAGTCCCGCTTCGCTGGTGAGCACCTCGGGAAGTTCTTCGACGCCGCCTCCCAAACCTGGCTGCTTACTTCCGATCCCGCCCTGAAACAGAAACTCGACACTCTCGTCTCCGAGCTCCTCGCCACGCAGGATCCGGACGGCTACCTCGGCACCTATCCGGCGCCCGCGCGCTGGAAGAGTTGGGACGTCTGGGTCCACAAGTACGACCTGCTCGGGCTGCTCAGCTACTACTCCGCCACCGGCTCTGCTCCCGCCCTCGACGCCTCCTCCCGCGCAGCCTCACTTCTTGCCCGCACCTTCGGCGAAGGCGGCCTCGACATCAACACCGCCGGTGAGCACGTCGGCATGGCCGCCACCAGCGTCCTTGAGCCCATCTGCCTCCTTTATCGCCAGACCGGTGATCCCCGCCTCCTCCAGTTCGCGCAATCTATCGTCGCCGCGTGGGAGCGGCCCACCGGAGCCCGCATCGTCAGTTCCATCGCATCCACCGGCAGCACATTCAGAACGGCCAACGCCAAGGCCTATGAAATGGTTTCCAATCTCGTCGGCCTCATCGAGCTTCACCGCATCACCGGAGACCGCCAGTACCTCGACACCGCCCTCCGCGCCTGGACCGATATCCGCGAAAACCGCCTCTACGTTTCCGGCACCATCAGCACCGGCGAACACTTCCTCGACGACCGTGTCCTCCCCGCCGGCGGCCCGGATCATATGGGCGAAGGTTGCGCCACTGTCACGTGGATGCAGATGAACTGGCAGCTCCTCCGCACCACCGGCGAGGCCCGCTTCGGCGACGAAATCGAGCGCACCCTCTACAACCATCTCCTCGGTGCGGAGAACCCGGAAACCGGCGGCGTCTGCTACTACATGCCCCTCGATGGCCGCAAGGGCTACGGCAAGGGTATCTCCTGCTGCGGCTCCAGCATACCCCGCGGCATTGCCATGATCCCGCGCCTCACCTGGGGTTCCTACGACGAAGGCGCCGCAATCATTCTCTACACCGCCGGTGAAGCCTCCATCCCCCTCCGCTCCGGCAACCGCCTTCGCATCGTCTCATCCACCGCTTATCCCGAAGACGGCCACATCACCCTCACCCTCTCTCCGGACAAGCCGCAGTCCTTCCCCCTCTTCCTCCGCGTCCCGGCCTGGACGCACCAGTACCAGGCCCGCGTCGCCGGCAGCACCTACCCCGGCCAGCCCGGGCAGTTCCTCCGCATCGAGAGAACCTGGAAACCGGGAGACCAGGTCGTGATTGACCTCGACCTCACTGTCCAGGTCCTTCGAGGCGGCCCCACTTACCCCCACGCCCGCGCCGTCCAGCGCGGCCCTCAACTCCTCGCGCTCGATCGTTCCATCAACCCCAGCCTCACTTACCTGACCCTCGCCAGCCTCAACTCCCTCGACAGGATCCAACTCCGCCAGACCGCCCCGTCCCGCTATCAGGCCGACGGCTTCAGCATCACCTCTCGCAACGGCCAGGCCAGACTCGCGCCCGCTGCTCTCCACTTCATGCCCTACATGGATGCCTCCGACATGCGCGTATGGCTCAACGACGCCTCCGCCCTGCCCTCCGGCGCCATCTCCGCCACCGCCTTCGGCCGGGAGTCCGCCTCCCGGCCTGGAGACGGCGACGGCGCCATCTCGGACGAACTCCCCTCCACCTTCCGTCGCACCTTCGATTGGACCTCCCCGCCGGAAGACTGGTTCGCCGTGGAAACACCTTCTCCCGTCACCATCCGCCGCATTGTCTTCCGCCACGGCTTCTCCAACCACCGCGGCGGTTGGTTCGATACCACTTCCGGCAAACCCGTCATCGAAGTGAAGGACGCCTCCGGCCAATGGAATCTCGCCGGCACGCTCGATTCCTACCCCGTTACCGACCCGAGAAAGGACCCCGGCCTCCATTCCGGCCAACCCTTCGAACTCCGCTTGCCCGCTCCGCTCACCGTCATCGGCCTCCGCATCCGCGGCAAAGGCTCCAGCGGACCCAAGCCGGGACAGCTCAACTCCAGTTGCGCCGACCTCGCCGGCTATGACAACTGACTGCAAACAAAGGCGCTCATGAGTTTCTTGGACCCAACTGGCCCTGCTCTCACCCGCCGCGGCCTGTTCGCCGCCCTGCCCGCCGCTGCCTCCTTCGATATCCGCCAGTTCGGCGCTAATCCCGCCCCAGGCTCCGACAACGCGCCTCCCATCCAGGCCGCCCTCGACAAGGCCGCCTCACTCGGCGGCGGCACTGTCATCATCCCGCCCGGCCTCTGGCTCGCTTCGGCCCTAAACCTCCCATCCAATACAACTCTGGATCTGCAGCCCGGAGCCATCCTTCAATCTGCTGAGGCCGAAAAGCTCTTCCAGACGGGACGCCTCGCTCAGCGTTTCCTGCTTACCGCCAAACAAGCGTCAAATGTCACCATCCGCGGCGAAGGCGAAATCCGCGGCACCGGAGCCGATGACTATGGCTGGCGCTGGGGCATCCCGATGACCCGGAAGCACCGCTCCAGCCTCATTCATTTCGTGGATTGCTCGAACATCCGCCTCCTCGACGTCACTCTCCGTTATTCCGAAAGCTATACGGTCGTTCTGGAGAACTGCCGCTCCGCCATCATCCGCGGCATCGATCTTCTCAACAGCACCCGCCACGAGAATACCGATGCCATCGACCTCTTCTCCTCCTCCGACATCCGCATCTCAGACTGCCGCATCGTCGCCGGGGACGACGCCATCGTCCTGAAAACGCCCGATGGCGGCGCCTGCGAACGCATCCTCGTGTCCAACTGCGTCCTCCAATCCAGTTGTTCCGCCATGAAACTCGGCACAGGCTCTGCCGGTGTCTTCCGTGACATCCATTTCGCCAACATCTCTGCCACTCACGGCGAACTCGGTATCGCTCTCTTCATGAAGGATGGCGGCCTCATCGAGGGTGTCTCCTTCTCCAACATTCACATCGGCTACGCTCTTCCTCCCTCCAAATACCCCACCCTCGAAGACGCCCGGCGCGATCCCGTTGTCGCCCCCATCCTAGACGGCCGCAGCGCCACGTTCGACCGTTACAACATCTGGCTCAATCTCGCTGAAATCCCCATCTTCATCGACCTGAACCGGCGTAGAAACGCCCCCTTCGGCCGCATCCGCGACGTCACATTCTCCGATCTCCGCATTCAGAGCCGCACCGGCATTCTCATCCAGGGCCGTCCCGGCCATCCCCTGGAAAACCTCCGCTTCGACGGCATCGCCTTCCGCACCGCCGAAACCGTCCCATACGACAACCGGCACATCTCTCCGGGCGGCGAACAGGACCTCCACGACGAGCACGACACTCTCCACGCCCGCCAGCCCTCCTGGTTCACTGCGGCTTTCATTGACGGCCTCTGTGTCCGGGACTACTGCCTCCACCTCGACGGGGCCGCTTCGCTCCCCGCCCGCTCCGCCCTTCATCTTCACTCGGTCTCCGGCGCCTGCCTGGATCGTGTCAGGCGCTATGGCGGCAGCAGCAGCCTCAAGCCACTCCGGCTTTATCAATGCCCGGAGGCCGACCTCTCCCGCGTCGCTTCCTCCGAAATCGAACAGCTTGGCTGACCATTCCGGCGATTGTCGCCGGTGCACTATCGTCCCCAACTAACGTAAAGAGTGCCCTCGAGGGCTCGCGTGCAGCCCAGCAAAGCACAGATAATAAGCAGCTTGTTTGGATCTTGCACGCCGCCGGCGAAGCCGTTCCGCCACACACCCAACTAACCCCCATTTTCTTTTTCGTAAACCACCTGGATGGTAGCTTCGAAACAGGAGTAAATCAGGTGCGAAAGTCTGTCATTCTGTCCCTTCTTCTTCTGGCCGGCACGGGCCTGGGATGGGCCCAACTCAACCGCGGATCCCTGGCCGGAACTGTGGCCGATACTTCCGGCGCGCCGGTTGTCGGCGCAAGGATCAATGTCCTGCACATCGGAACCCAGGCCGCGCAAAGCACGGTGTCCAATGAGGCGGGCCAGTACCGACTTGCAAGCCTGCCGGTGGGCGCTTACTCCGTCACCTTCGAGATGCAGGGTTTCAAAAAGCTCGTGCGCACCAATGTCGAAGTGGACGCCGCCGCTGTCGTGCGCGTCGATGCTGCGCTCGAAGTGGGTGGGCTCACTGAGTCGATTACCGTGACTGCCGAAGTGCCCAAAGTGACCACCGATACCCCGGAAGTCGCCGCCACCCTCGGCGGCAAGGAGATGCAGGCACTCCCGCTCATCTTCGACGGCGCCGGCCGCACTGCGGAGAATTTCGCTTACAAGATCATGCCGGGCATCTCCGGCAACACCTGGAGGAGTGCCGCCAACGGCTCCACCGCTTTCTCCAAGGAGTCGCTGCTCGACGGAGCCACCGTCACCACCTACCTCGCCGGACACATGGGCGAGTCTCACGTCCCTGTCGAATCGCTGCAGGAGTTCAAAGTCCAAACCAGCGGCATGTCCGCCGAATACGGCCGCACCCAGGGCGGCGTCTTCAACTACGTCATGCGCTCCGGCTCCAATGACCTCCACGGCAACGCTTATCAGGGCGTCCGCAATGAAGCGCTCAACGCCAACACCTTCGCCAACAACTTCGCCGGCCGCCCTCGCGGCAAGGAACGCAAACTGTCCACCGTCGGCTCGATCGGCGGCCCCGTCGTGTTGCCGAAACTCTACAATGGCCGCAACAAGACCTTCTTCTGGACCACATACGAACGCACCACTGAGCGCCTCAGCGGCCTCGGCAATCTCAGTAACTCCATCCCCGTGCCTGAATTCTACGAGGGAGACTTCAGCCGCCTGCTTGGTGCCGCCCTGCCGCAAACCGATGCCCTCGGCCGTCCTGTCTACCGAGGCGCTATCTACGATCCCTCCACCTTCCGCCAGGTCGCTGGCGGCCGCTGGGTCGGAGATATGTTCCCGCAGAACCGCATTCCGGCCGCCCGCTTCAGCCAGGTGTCCAAGAACATCAATGCCATGGCCTCCAAATACATCCCGGATGCCAAAGATCCGGACGGCCGCTACTCCCTCCAGCGCAATTCCTACGGCCCCTTCTCCTCCAAACCCGATGCCAACACCTTCGCCTGGACCATAAAAGGCGACCACAACCTCTCCTCCGCCCACCGCCTCTCCGGTTCCTACCTCTATAACGCCCACCCGCGCTTGCGAGGCGCCGGCGGCATGTGGGATCCCACGACACTCGACGGAGGCGATCTTGCCACCACCGTCCAGCAGCGTACCAAGGCCCAGAGCGGCCGCCTCGCCTGGGACTGGATCGCCTCTCCCACCGTCCTCAATCACGCCATCCTCTCCGTCAACCGCATGGGCAATCCCAGCCGCAGCACCCGCTACGACGTCGACGGCGCCGCCAAATGGGGCATCAAAAACCTATCTTCCCAGGGCTACCCCATCATCAATTGGGGCGGCGGCCCGGTCTACACCCTCGCCAATCCCGGCCAGTCCCAGTTCGACTACACCGCTTACAACAGTTGGGGATTCGCCAACACCACCAGCTTCAACCGTGGCCGCCACTTCATGAAAGCCGGCTACGATATGCGCGGTAATCAGCTCAACAACCGCCCCGGCCGGTCACCCAGCTTTACCTTTGCCGCGCGCGGCACCGCCATTCCCAATGAGTCGTTTTCCGGAACCACCGTCGGCTACTCCTTCGCCAGCTATCTCCTCGGCGTCGTCGATACCGCCTCCCTCATGGATCCCGCCGTGCTCGGCGGCCGCCGCCGCTACTATGCCCTCTTCTTCCAGGACGACTTCAAGGTCAATAACCGCCTCACTCTCCAGTTGGGATTGCGCTGGGAATACCAGGCGCCCGGCACCGAGGTCGCCGATCGCTATGCCAGTTGGACTCCCGACGTCAAAGACCCCATCAGCGGGCTCGGCGGCGCGTACGCCTTCGCCGGTTCCTGCTCCTATTGCGCCGGCCAGCGCTATTTCGGCGTCAGGAGCTTCCGCGACTTCGGACCCCGCATCGGCTTCGCCTACCGCCTCACCTCCAAAACCACTCTGCGCGGCGCATACGGAATCCTCTTCGAAGGCGACCTCTTCAACGGCTACAATCCCACTCCGCTCGGAAAAGCCACCAGCCCCCAGGAGGGAGGCACCTACAATCTCAACCCCGATCCCGTCACCCCCTGGGTCGGACTCTTCAACTGGGACGCCGGCTTCCCCGCCAACCGCTACGTGCCGCCGGTCGCCGATCCATCCTGGGGGAATACCAACCGGCCCGGCATGGTCCATCCCGATTACGGCCGCTCCCCCTACATCCAGATGTGGAACTTCAACATCCAGCGCGAGCTGCCCTGGAAAATGGTGCTCGACCTCGGCTACATCGCCAACAAGGGGACTCAACTGCGGAATGGCGATCTGATGCGGCTCAACCAGGTCCCCGCCAGCGCCCTCAGTCAGTACGGCACCAACCTCACCAAAGCCGTCACCAACCCGCAGGAAGCTGCCGCCTACGGCATCGCCTATCCATTCCCCGGCTATCGCGGCACCGTCGCCGGCGCCATCCGACAGTACCCTCAGTTGAGCGGCACGAATACCGTCAATGTCTTTGCCGCTCCTCTCGGCTTCTCCACGTTCCACTCCTTCCAGGCCATTCTCGACAAGCAGTTCTCCAACGGCCTCACCGTCTACGCCAACTACGTCTGGGCTAAGTCGCTTACCAACACCGAAGGCAGCTTCGTCAACGACAACGCCGGCCCCATGGACTACTTCAACCTCCGCCTCGAGAAGGCGGTCTCGTCCGACGATGTTCCCCACACCTTCAAAGGCCTCATCGACTACCAGTTGCCTTTCGGCAAGGGGAAGCGCTGGATGGCCGGCAGCGGTTGGAAGGACGCGCTTGCCGGCGGCTGGGGCGCCTCCGCCATTCTCAACTATGCGAAAGGCACCCCGCTGGGCTTCGCCGCACCCAGCCCCATGCCCAACGGCTGGAACGGCGGCAATCGCGCCAACGTCGCCGCCGGCGCCTACCTGGTCCCCAACTTCGACATGAATAAATTCGAGTACTCCACCGCCTCCAGTCCCAACAACACCTACCTGAACAAGAGTCTCTTCTCCGCGCCTGCGGCTTTGACGCTCGGCACCAGCGCACCGCGCTTGGCCCAGATCCGCCCCTTCGGCATCGTGAATGAGGATGTCAGCCTCTACAAGAACTTCACCATTGCCGAGAAGATCAAGTTCCAGCTCCGCGCAGACTTCCTCGATGTCTTCAATCGCTACCAACTCGGCGCCCCCAATACCGACGTCACCAACCCCCTCTTCGGCCAGATCACCAGCGTCAACGGCAACCGCACCGTCCAACTCGGCGCCCGCGTTGACTTCTAGCCGGCCGCAAAACGCCCAGGCAGCCTCGCACTGCGCAATATGGTCCGGAACCATGCGAGTTACAGCAGCGGCATGATGCGCGAGGCGAATGACCGCCGATCTTGCCGTTGTGTGCCTCGAGCAAGAACTCCTGCATGGGAGGACGCTGCAATTACGCTGCTACTGGTTCTTATCGAATATTCCTGGCCGCCTCCTATGGCCGAAGTCCCAGCGCCGTGGACGCCATAATCCAAGTACCTGATTCCAGGCTGACTTCCCAAGCTGAACCTCGCGGGCTCGAGTCCCGTCCCCCGCTCCAGCACCCCCTTCACATTCAGTGCGCCAGGCCGAGGTTCCTGGTTCAGTAATGCCGTTGCTACCCCGCTAGACTCCCGTCGGCGTTGTTGTGGCCTTGGGCGTCGGTCATTGGGGTTGCGCATGCCGATGTTCGGGAGGGCTTCGCGCGCCGGGCTATGGCTCGATGCGCGCGGAGCGCGAGACCGGCTGTCGATACCGGCGACCTCCTGGGAACGTCCTTCCGACGACGAGTTTCACCGTTTCAAGCCTGTCATCGTAGAAGCGTCAACTGCTGGACTGCTACCATCCGTGTCAACGCTGTGAGGACCGCTCTTCGGCGAGCCGCCAAGGGGAAGCTCAACAGAGCGCAGTTCCTCCGCTTCACGCCGCCAGAACGAACGCCTTACTCGAATAACAACTTGGCGATGCGCGCTGGTACCCAGCCCCGGAATAGAAGGACGCCGTGCGGCCCAGGCATCCTCGTGATACCGCAGTGGAATTCCGACGCCTTCAGCCACAACGCCCCGTGCCCGATCATTAATCTACCGTGGCTTCCAGGCCTTACGCGAGGGGAGCGCTAGACTCGATGCCACGGCGATGCCCGCCGATGTCGAAGCAGAAGTGCCCACGCGCCAGTGCAGGTGTTGTGCGAAGCACGGCGGGCTGCGCCGAGGCCGGCGGACGCGCCCTCTGAGGTGGTTCGAACCTTTGACGAACAACTCGTTTTCCCTGAATCGTATACAATCCGCCACCGCTCCACCGTCCCGGATCGGCCGGAACTGAAATGACAGGACGTTCCCCTGGAGCCGTGCGGCCTGTTCATTTCAGTTCTGTGAGGTTTCTGATCCAGTTGTCAAAAAGCTGGAACTTGATTTCAGAAGCGTTGACTCCTATCCGCCGATTCAGTATACTCGCCTACCAGTCGGACCTCATTTGAGCGGCCGAGGAAGACTCGCTGAAGTGAACTGAAAGAAGGAGGAGGAGTGCTCAAACAACCCCGTTGGATGTTTGTGATGGCGTTGGCACTGTTGCTGATGCCGAGCTTGTATGCGCAGGAAGTACGCGCGACGATTCTGGGTTCTATTACAGACTCGTCAGATGCGGCGGTAGCTGGCGCAAAGGTAAGAGTAACGTTCCTGGAGCGCAACTCAACCGTCGAAGTTGAAACCAATGAAACGGGCTCGTTTGTGACCCCGTTCCTGACCCCCGGGATGTACCGGGTGGAAGTGGAAGCGAAGGGCTTCCAGAGGTACATTCGGGAAAACATGCAGTTGCAGGCGCAGGACCGTGCGCGCCTGGATATCAAACTCACCGTCGGCGAATTGACCCAAAGCGTCAGCGTCAGCGGCTCGGCTACACAGCTCGAAACCGAAACCGCCAGCCGCTCCCAGGTCGTGGCGAGCGAAGTGATTGCCAACCTGCCCACACAGGGCCGCAATCCGTTCCAGATCGCCTGGGCGGCCGCCGGCGTTGTGAAGAGCGGTTCGTGGCGTTACCTGCGGTCGTTCGACATCGGCGGTACCACTGGTATCTCCATCAATGGCGGACGTGAAGGCCAGAACGAAGTGCTGCTGGACGGCATCAGCAACGTGCGCGCGGAATGGACTGTTATCAGTATTCCGACCACCGAGTCTGTGCAGGAGTTCAAGGTTCAGGCGAATACATATGACGCGCAGTACGGACGCACTTCCGGCGGCGTCATCACCATGGTGACCAAGGGCGGCGGCAACGACTTCCACGGCACCATGTTCGAGTACTTCCAGAACGACAAATTGAACGCCAACCAGAGCGAGCTGAACCAGCCCGCCACAGTGGCCGGCGTTTACTACCCCAACGGCCGCAAGCCACCAAACCACATCAACCAGTTTGGCGCGACAGGGTCCGGTCCGATCTACATTCCGAAGCTGTTCAACGGCAGGAATCGCGCGTTCTGGATGCTCTCTTGGGAGAGTATGCGGCAGCGCTCGGCCGATCCGGATGTGGTGACCATGCCGATTCCCGAGATCCGCGGCGGGAACTTCTCGCAGCTTTTCAATGCCGCGGGCCAGCAGGTGTCGATCTACGACCCGCTGACCACCAATCCCGACGGCACCCGCACGCCGTTTGCCGGCAACATCATCCCGTCTGCCCGGCTCGATCCCGTCGCGCTCAAAATGATGACCTATTATCCGAACCCGACCTCCACCGGCACGGGCCCGGCGCGCATCAACAACAATCCGTACCCCTCCATGTGGCGCGCCAGCTTCGACCAATTCGTAGGCCGCACGGACGTGGTGGTGAATTCCAAGAACAACGTGTTCTTCCGTTACAACCAGAACCCGTTCTCTGAGTACCGCGCCGTGGTTTTCGGCCTCGACAACCCGGCCGAGCCCACCGGCAATGCGCCGCTGCTGCGCAACGGCCGCAACGTGATGATCAACTGGACGTCGACCCTTACGCCTACCTCAACCTTCGACTTGCGCTTCGGCCTGAACCGCTGGGAAGAGGCGGGCGGCAGCACGGTTGGCGCCGGCTACGACCCCAAGCAACTCGGTTTCGACGCGGCCCTGGTCAACCAGTTCACCGCATACCAGTTCCCCAGGGTCAACTTTGAAGGCTACCAGTCGATGGGATCGAACGCGGTCAGCCCCGGCATCCGCGACACCTACAGCCTGCAGCCGAACTTCAACAAGGTCATGGGCAAGCACTTCCTGAAGATGGGCGCCGAAGTCCGCCAGTACAACAGGGCAAACTACGGTGGTGGCTACCCCTCTGGCGCATATACCTTCAACAAGAACTGGACCCAGGCGATCTCCAATCGCGGCGATGCCGTTTCCGGCAACGGGTTCGCAACGTTCCTGCTCGGCTACGCCAGCGCTGCCCAGGTGCAGAAGAACATCGACCCCTACTACCGGCACTATTACTACGCCGGCTTCTTCCATGACGACTGGAAGGTCAACCAGAAGCTGACGCTCAACTTGGGCATTCGGTGGGACGCCGAATCGGGCAACGTCGAGCGCTTTAACCGGATGGTCAACGGCCTCGACTTCTCCGCTGCCAGCCCCATCGCCAACCAGGTCACCGGCCTCACCCTCAAGGGTGCCACCATGTTTGCCGGTGTCAATGGTTCGCCCAACTCCCTCATCGACACGCCCAAGGCCAACTTCCAGCCTCGTATCGGCGCGGCTTACAAGCTCAAGGGCACCTGGGTGCTCCGCGGCGGCTACGGCATGTATTACATGGGTGAAGACACCATCGGCTCCACAAACGGCTTCAGCCGGCAGACCGATGCCATCGTCACCATCGGCGACCTGACGCCTTATCCCGGCCTGAAACTCGCCAACGAGTTCATCGCGCTGCCGGGCGGCAAGCTCCTCGATCCCATCGGCACCTCGCAGGGCGGCAGCAGCTTCCTTGGCGAGCAGGTGAACTCCTACAAGCGTGATCGCGCTTTGCCCCACATCCATACCTACTCCTTCGACATTCAGAAGGAGATCAAGGGTGGAATGCTCGTCGAAGTGGGCTACGCCGGCAACTCGGCCCGCCGTCTGCCGGTGAACAACCTGGTACTGAACTACAACCCCACGAGCGAACTCGGCCGCCGCACCTCTTCCGGTGCGATCGACACGGCATATTACTCCGCGCCGGTTCCCAACCCGATGGCTGGCCTCATCCCCAACAACGCTACGTTGAACGGAGCCACCATCCAGCGCCAGATTCTGTGGCGTGCCTACCCGCAGTACAACAATCCCCTGCTCAACGATGTGCCGATCGGCAGCGCTCAATACCACGGGATGAGCGTCAAGGTCACCAAGCGCATGTCCAACGGCCTCAGCTTCCTGTCGAGCTTCTCCATCGGCAAGAACCTGCGCCAGACCCGCGTCCTCAATAACCAGGACTTCGTCCAGGCCAACTGGGACGCCACTTATCTGGTCAAAGAGCCCGACCAGAACATTGACACTCCGCGCAAGTTCGCCATCGCCGGCATCTACGAACTGCCGTTTGGCCACGGTCGCCGTTTCGCTACCGACGCCAAAGGCTGGGTGGATCAGGTGATCGGCGGCTGGCAGGCCAACTTTAACGTCACCTACCAGGTCGGCTGGGTTGTCGATTATCCCAACGCCCTGCAGAACGCTCCCGGCAGCGCCAAGCTGGATAATCCCACCAGGACCCAGTGGTTCAACACTTCGCTCTGGAAGACGTCCGCCGGCACCCCGGTGGCGACTCAGGAGCCCCAGACGCTGCGCAACTTCCCCTACCTGTTCAGCGACGTCCGCCGGCCAGGCTACAGGAACTACGATCTGTCGCTCTCCAAGATCTTCCCGATCACCGAGAGGATCCACCTTCAGTTCCGTGCTGAAGCCGTCAACGCCATGAACCACCCCTGGTTCGCTGATATGGCGTCCACCGACGTCACCAACGCAGCATTCGGTCAGCTCAACCCGACGCAACGCAACCTCCCCAGGTTCGTCAAGCTCGGCTTGCACCTCACCTTCTAAGTTGATCTGGTTGCCAAAGAAAGAGGAGGCCCCATCCGGGCCTCCTTTTTTTTCCTCGCCGTGCAAATCGCGGAGCATGAGGGCCATGGCTGCCAAGCTGCCGGAAACGAGCAGAGAATGCCATGTGCCGCTTTCATCCTCTGGCCGTTGTCTGGTTTGGATTCCGCTGAGAATCACCCCGTCTGATTGATCGAATGTTGGTACGAGTCCCTGCGAGATTGAGAACCCCTGTGCTGCACTCCAAGCTCTTTCCCACGCTGATCCTTGCCTCCTGTTTGCCTCTTGTCGCCGCGGATCCGCCCATCCTGGGCGCCGAATGGACCTACGAAGCCCGGGAGGGCATCGTTGGCCAGCCTGTCCCCGTTCCTGATGCCAAGGCCGCGCGCGCAGTCCTCGTCACGCTTGGATCCGGGAAGGTGCACCTTGTGGATCCAGCCGGACGCCTGCTGAGGGAGTTCCTGCTCGACGAAGGCGCCATCGCACCAGCGCTGGCGGCCGACCTGTCCGCCGACGGCCGCACCGAGATCATCGCCCTCGACTCGTGGGGATCGGTCTACTGCTTCGCCGAAGACGGCACGCGGCTCTGGAAATATGCGCGTGAATCGAATGAAGGCAGTTACCGCCAACCTGTTCTGGCGGATGTGGACGGGAACAAGACCCTGGAGATCCTCGTGACCGACAGCCGCGGACGCCTGCTGGTTCTCGACGCCGCCGGCAGAGTGAAGCTGGAACTGCATGTCACCAACTACCGCCTCAGCCCGCCGGCGGTGGCCGACCTCGACGGCGACGGCACCGCCGAGATCATCTTCGGCACGGAGGACAAGGAGGTGTACTGCTTCGACGCGCGCGGCGAGCTGCGCTGGGTGTCGACCGCCGACGGCCGCTTCGGCCGTACGCTGCCGCTGATCGCCGACCTCGACACCGATGGACGCTATGAGGTCTACCTCTCCTCCGCCTTCGTCCAGGCCCGCCCCGGCGTCTTCGCGTTCGATGCCCACGATGGCCGCCCGCTGTGGAAGGCGGATACGAAATTGCAGTCTTATCACTCAATGGCCGCGGTGGATCTGGACGGAGACCGCCGCCTGGAGCTGTTGTTTGGAGACAAGAACACCTCACTCTTCGCCGCGAAGGCGGGTGGAGCCGCCCTGTGGTCCGTTCAACTGGGTGGCCGCGGCCTCTTCTTCGCGCCCGCCGTGGCGCGGCTCGATGCGGCAAACGCTGCCGTCATCCTCGCCGTGGTGCGTGGCGCCGGGCCGGAGGGCAATTCGCTGTATGCGATCGATGCCGCGGGCAAGACGCTGCAGGGAGTCGCGTTGCCGGGTGGCGGAACCGCCTCGCCGGCGCTGGTGCGATTCGGCCAGAGCGGCGAACTCAAGCTCCTGGCTGTGGGTGGGGCAGGCAAGCTCCTCTGCTTCCGGCTAAGGCAGGATACGACGCGGGCGCAGATCCTCTGGGCCGGTCTCCGCAATGACGCGAATCTCTCCGGCTTCCTGCCCTCGGCCGGTGGGCGGGCTGCGCGAATGCCCTTCCCGGCTCTCGTGCCACTGCCGGCCGCGGAAGCCCGCTTTGCCTGGCACGGCACCAATAGCCTGAATCTCAAGCAGCTACCGAAAGCCGGCACCGCGACGGTCCGGCTGATTCGGCCGGACCAGAGCATTCAAACCAAGGTCCTGCGCCTGGGGCCCGGCCTGCCCGCGCCGGTGCTCCGCTATGAAGCGGCCGCCAGTGGCGACTACCGCCTGGAAGTGCGCTGGACCGGTTCCGGCCAGCTCCCGCCGCCGGAACACTATGCCGTCAATGTCCCGGCCGATGGCTGGAAAGATGCCGATCGCCAGTACCGCTACGAGCCCAAGGTCGAAGCCCTGCGCGCCCGCATCCCCGAGCGCTCCGCCCTGATCGATGCGATCCTCGGAATCACTCGCGGGTCGCTGGAGTTCGCCACCATGCGCGGCCAGATCCGTTGGTGGGACCGCGCGGCCGATGAGCGCCACTACCTTCTCGATCTCGCCGAGTACCTCACCCGCGCCAGGCCGCAGGGCGACATTCTGGTCACTCAGATGCCGAACCCCTGGGCTGCGCTCGATCCCAACGCGTACTACAAAGCCGTGCAAAACGAACCCAATGTCCTGCGCCTGCAGATGCTGGGCAATGAGTACGAATCCGCCGCTCTGGTGGTGACCAACCTGAAGCCGGAGCCGGTGACGCTCCGTCTGGCGCCAGGCGGCTTTCAGATGGAAAACTCGCCGGCTGTCCCCGCCGGCCGCGTCGTGACTCTGCATGAAGTGCCCGCCGTGCTCCCGGAGTCCACTGGCGCGCCTGCCGAAGACGTCCTGCCCCAACTGGCGGAAGGCGGCCTTTTGCGGCTGGCGCCACTCGAAACCCGCAAGCTCTGGCTGATCTTCAGGAGCGCTGAGTTGAAGCCCGGCAAGTACCGCAGCACTCTCCGCGCGAACGATCTCGCCTCCTCGGACAAGCCGACGGAGATCGCGCTGAATCTGGACGTGCTGCCCGTGCGGCTTCCGGTGAAGCGAATCTACCGCCACAACAATTGGCTCTACCTCGCCAGCATCGCCGATCCCGAACTGCGCCGTGCCACCATGCGCGATGCTCTGGAACACGGCACCAACGTTTTTCACGTCCCTGCCACCACGGTGCGCCTGGATGCCAGCGGGGCCATCGCGGGTAGCGACTCGCGCGTCCATGACGAACTGGTGGCCGAACTGCGCGGAAAGGCGTTCTTCCTCATCGGCGGTTCCGTTAATCTCGCCTGGCCCAAGGGCTTCCACCCGTCCAAAGACATCGCTACAAAAGCCTTCACCGCGGCCATCCGCTGGTATGCGCGCCACATGCAGTCGCTGGGCGTCGCCTACGATGACTACGCGCTCTACACACAGGATGAGCCGGGCCTGATGGGCGCCGACGCCAACTACACGGAGTGGATGCAAGTTGTCCGCAGCATCAAGGCCGCCGATCCACGCATGAAGATCTACGCCAACCCCGCCGGCGGCGCGCGCAGTGAGATCCTGGCGCCGATCGCGAGTCTCATCGATGTCTGGCAGCCGGACCTCCATCTTTACCGCGACCAGCCCGCGGAGCTGGGCGCCCTCTTCAGCAAGGCCACTTTCTGGAACTATGAAGCGCCCGCCGATCAGCGGAATCTCGACCCCCTTGGCTACTACCGCATGAAGCCGTGGGTGGCCTTCCAGCTCGGCATGACCGGCGGTGGATATTGGGTCTACAGCAGTTCCGATTACTGGGCATTCAACCGCCAGCTCTCCACCGAGTACGGCACCGTCTATCAGACGCCCGGCGGCCCCGTCACCACGAAACGCTGGGAGGCCTCCCGCGATGGCGCGGAGGACTTCGAGCTGCTGTGGATGCTCAAGTCGCGGGCAGCCGCCGGCACGCCGGCCAGGCAACTACTGGATGAGGCCGTTAGCTTCGTCACCGCCGGCCAGGATCAGGTGAGCGACATCAGCCGGCAGCTCCGACCATACACGCCCTCTTACGAGAAGTGGATGCAATACCGGGCGCGGATCGTCGAAGTGCTCAGCGCCGGCGGGGAGAAGGCCCAATGAGGATCTCCCGCCGCGCCGCTCTGCTGGCCGCCGCCGGACTCCCCGCGGCGAGGCTGGCCGCGGCGCCAGCCAGTCTTGCCAAGGATGGGGCCATTCTCATCAACGGCGCCCCCGTGTTCCTCCACGGCCTCTATCAACTGCCGAACCATCCCGACGCTCACCGCGCCGCGGCAGACGCCGGCTTTCACGTGATTCATGCCAACGCCAAGCCGGAGGAGCTCGATCGCGCGCATTCGCACGGCCTCTCCTGCTGGCTCACCACCGGTTCCATATCACCGGCCCGCCGGGAGCAGGACCGCCAGCGCATTGCCGCCCTGGTCAACCAGTTCAAGCAGCATCCCTCCCTGCTCTTCTGGGAAACCGAGGATGAGCCCTCCTATCAGTGGAAGAAGAGCGGGCCGCGGATTCCGCCCGAGGTGATCAAGGAGACTTACGCCTACCTCCGCGGCATCGACCCCGCGCATCCCGTCTACCTCAACCACGCACCCACGAATCTGGTCTCCACGCTCCAGAGCTACAACCCCGGGGGCGACATCCTGGGCACCGACATCTATCCCGTGATCCCGCACGGCATCCGCGAGACGTACGCCCTGTGGCCCGATGGCCGCCAGGGCGACTTTCTCAATACGCACATCAGCCAGGTGGGCCCCTATATGGACAAGCTCCGGCAGGTGGCGGGGCCGTCGCGCGCCGCCGTGATGGTGCTGCAGGCTTTCGCCTGGGAGAACCTGCGTGAGAAGGATCGCGATCCGTCCATGATCCTCTATCCCACTCGGGATCAGCTACGCTTCATGGCCTGCCAGTCCATTGTGCATGGGGCCAACGGGCTGCTCTGGTGGGGTCTGCAGTTCACCCCCGCTGCCGCGCCGCTCTGGGACGACCTCGCCGCCGTCACCCGCGAACTGCGGGCCCTGGAGCGTGAACTCACCGCGCCGCGAGTGGAACTGCCGCTCCGCCTCGACTACCACGACACGGGCCACAGCCTGGATCGCGGCATCGAGTGGATCGCTCGCCGTTCTTCCGCCGGCACGCTTCTGATTGCCGTGAATGCCGACCCCAATCCGGTTCACGTCACCTGGCGCGGTCTCGCTTCAGGCCCGCTCACGGAACAGTACGCTCCATTCGACGTCAAAATTCACAAGTGGTCCAAGTGATGAAACCCACCACCCTTCTACTCTTCGCTCTATTTGGTTCGCTATCCGCCGCGGCTCAGGTGAACGCGCTCACCGCAGCCGAGAAAAAGGCCGGCTGGACGCTCCTGTTCGACGGAAAGACCCTGGAAAGCTGGGACGATCCCACGTACCGCGATCCCGCCGGCACCTGCTGGAAGGTGGAAGACGGTTGGATTGTTTCTGTGCCTAAGCCGCGCCTCCGCGAGGATCTGCTCACCCGCCGGGAGTTCCGGGATTTCGAATTGGCGTTCGAATGGCGTGTCGACGCAGGAACCAACAGCGGCGTGAAGTACCGCGTGCAGAAGAACGTATTCCTCGATCTCTCCAGGATGCCCAAAGGAACTGAGAGCATTCAGGACCAGATCGCGTACGAACTGGCCAATCATGTCTCTGATCGCACGCGCATCCTCCCCACGGCCCGCGGCAAGGATTACAGCATCGGCTTTGAATTCCAGATCATCGACGATGCCGGCCACGCCGATGCCCGCGTTGGAGATGGCAAACACTCCACAGGCGCCCTCTACGATATGGCGGGCCCCAGCGCGTCTCCGGCCAAGCCGGCGGGGAGTGTCAATACCGCCCGCATCGTGGTGCGCGGAGACAAGGTGGAGCATTGGATCAATGGCGTGCGCGTCCTTCAGGGGTCGCTGGCGGCACCCGTGGTTCAGGAGGCGCTGGCCGCGCGCTGGACCACCGCTCACCCGGTCTACCAGTTGCTCACAGGCCCGGCCCTCAAGAGCGGCCGCATCGCCATCACCCACCACGGCGACGGCGCATCCTATCGCAACCTCAAAGTGAGAGAACTGCGCTGACGAGGCCCATCCCGAATCCTGTGCTGTTGAGGGAGCCGGAGGCAGGGGTGCCCCCTTTGATGGCGTAGATTCAGCCGTTACCCCGGCCTGCAAGCCCGGGAAAATGGTGGCGAAGGTGGGGGTCGAACCCACACGCACAGTAAAGTGCGCCAGATTTTGAGTCTGGTGCGTCTGCCAGTTCCGCCACTTCGCCGTGGCTAACGACTCCATTCTAGCACCAAGCGCGGCGGGGGCTCGCCAGAATGCGCCAAAGTGCGCCACGGGCCCGAAGGCAAGGCGTGGCGTGCACGCGTTTCGGTGGTTTGCTCGTTCAATAGAGTGGTGAAAGGAAATTCACCGGAAAGGAAACAGAGGGCTATGAAACACTCCTCCCCGTGGATGACTGCGCTGCGATTGGGCGCAATGGCGTTGTTACTTGGGGCCGCCGCGCAGGCGCAGACCGTGCGGGCCATGATTCCGTTCGATTTCGTTGCCGGTGACAAAGTGCTGCCGGCGGGCGAGTACAGGCTGGCGATGAGCCTGCGGACCGGCCTGATCGAATTGACGGCGTACGGGCAGGATGGCATGTACCTGCCTGCGCACGGATGCAGTTTCGGCACGGTGGAGAACGCGGGTGCGCTACTGTTCCACCGCTACGGCGACACCTACTTTCTGAAGCGCGTGAAGACGGCGGCGACGAAAGAAGGCTACGAGTTCTTCCCCACGCGCAGGGAGCGCGACACGGCGCGGCGCAACGGGGTATTCGAAGTTGCCATGGTCACCACCTACGGCAAATGACAGAAGCCGGCAGCACGTACTGCCGGCTGAGCTGAACCTCCCATGGATGAGGCGGCAAACCGCGCTGACGTGTCGCGGTAGGCCGCCTCGTTTTCTTGGGCCTGAGTGCGAATGCACTTGCTCCGCGCGATCCCGGTGCTGCTTGCTCCACAAGCCGCTAACGTTTAGCCACCGCCGATGACCGGGGAGCCACGGTCTTGAACCCCTGGGGCAACTGAAACAGGGCCGGATCGGGAATCATACCGCGTTGAACAGCGGTAATTGTTAATTCATTCCTGAAGGTGCCGTCCTTTACGGTCCAATCCAAGCTCTTGTGGAGTGCAACTCCACCCAGTTCCTCAGAGATACACACCTCCCCCGTCTTCACGCGGCCTTTCGCGGTGGTGTTGTAGATAGGGAGGGCGATGCATGTGGCGCCAAGCAGTGTTTTCGAAGTGAACTGAGTGTTCATTTGTCGCATGGAAGACACCGCTTCCAGGCCGGGAGGGTTCTTCATTGGTCCAAGGGGCCTGATTGCCTTGGCGCCAAAGTCAATTGAATACGCTTCATTCGTTTGTTTCAACCACAGGGTGACCAGTCTCCCCTGCGGTCTGATTTGGGCGGTGTATCTGTTTCCATCGGCATCTCTAGCCTCAACAATTTGAAAACTGCGTCGCTCGAGCAGGCTTCCGCTATCCTCGATCTTGTAAATTTTTAGTACGCCTTCAGCCACAAATGCCTGGGCGAGGCAGTTGCCTTGGAGCGCGCACATCATTAGGGTGCTGATTCTCAAAACATTCGACATCATGGTTTGTTTCCTCCGCAGATTCAACGGTCATGCGGGACACAGGCAGTTGGCGCAATACTGGTATCCAAATGGCCATGTGTTGCAATAGAATTCCAGCACATAGTACTCACAAGGATACCCGCACGATTCACCGGTAGATGTGTAGCCAAATTTCGTGTAGCAAATGCACTTTCCGTCTGGAGGACAGAAATCGCAATCAACACCATCCAAACAGCAGCCGGCATCCAGGGGTGGCGGTACGAGCATTGACAGCAACAACACAATGAAGAAATAACATCGGCCGTTGCCCGTTTTCATAGGCGGAGTATAGTCTCAGCCAATTTATCCGTCAAGTCCCCGAATGGGGACATTCTAATAGTCTTTACGAACAAATGAAGAATAGTGCAGCGGGAAGCAGTGAGAATAAAGAGAGAACCAGGATGTTCAAAGTTGCCATGGTCACCACGTACGGCAAACGACAGAGGCCGGCAGCACGTACTGCCGGCTGAGCTGAACCTCCCATGGATGAGGCGGCAAACCGCGTTGACGTGTCGCGGTAGGCCGCCTCGTTTTCTTTGGCGGGCGCTTGTGATCGAATGTTTCACATGCGAATTGCGGTGCTCATGCTGCAGGCCGCGTTGTGCGCGGCGCCGAGGGTAGCAGTGGAGGTTCCGCCGGGGACGCCGGCGCCTGCAAGATTCGGCCTGGAACGTTTGAGCGAGGCGCTGAGAGAGAAGGGCTATGAAGTGAGCGCGGGTCCGGCGGAGTACCGGGTGACGGTGCGAGTGGCTGCGGAGTTGGGGTTTGAGGGGGTGACGGTGCGAGCGGGCGGCAAGACGCTGGCGCTGACCGGCGGAGACGCGGTGGGGCTCATGTATGCGGCGCTGGATGCGGCGGATCGCGTGACGGCGGGGCAGCCGTTCGCGTCGATCGGCAACACGGTGGAGAGGCCATTTTTGAAGGAGCGGGCAGTGTCGATGTACACCATGCACCGCGGATGGTTTGAACAACGGCTCTACGACGAACGGCACTGGCAGCGGTATTTCGACCTGATGGCGCGGAGCCGGCTGAACACGTTCGTGGTGATCTTCGGGTATGAGAACGGCGGATTCCTGGCGCCCGTGTATCCCTACTTCTTTGACGTGCCTGGGTTTGACGGCGTGCGGATGGTGGGGTTGACGAAGGCGGAACAGGAGAAGAATGCGCGGGCGTTTCGGACGATGGTGCGGATCGCACACGAGCATGGCGTGAAGGTGACGGCGGCGCCGTGGGATCACATCTACCGCGGCGGCGTGCAGGGCGGCGGAATTCCGGGGGCGTCTGAGAGGGCTGGCAAAGAGGTGCCCGGGCTGGTGATGGGTGTGACGACAGAGAACGTGGCAGCATACAACAAGGCGGCGATCCGGCGGTTTCTGGAGGTGTTTCCGGAGGTGGACGCGCTGCAGTTCCGGATGCACGCCGAGAGTGGATTGAAGCCCGCGGAGATGGCGGGGTTCTGGCACGAGGTGTTCGCGATGATCCGGGCGGCCAGGCCGGAGATGCGGGTGGATCTACGGGCGAAGGAGTTACCGGACGAGATCATTGACGACGCTATCCGGCAAGGCGTGCGGGCGCGTGTAACGACGAAGTATTGGATGGAGCAGATGGGGCTGCCGTTCCATCCGACGCACGTGAACCGGCAGAACATGAAGGACAGGCGGCACGGGTATGCGGATTTGTTGAAGTACCCGAAGAGTTATGACATGGTGTGGCGGCTGTGGAACGGCGGGACGGGGCGGCTGCTGCTATGGGGGGATCCGGAATATGTGCGGCGATTCGCGGCCAGCGCGCGGCTGTATGGGGGAGACAGTATCGAGGTGAATGAACCGCTGGCGACGAAGATGCTGGGGGAGCCACACGACGCCGCGGTGCGGCCGGTGATGAAGGCGGCGGCGCGGTACACGGATTATGAGTTCGAGCGGTACTGGCAGTTCTTCAGGCTGTGGGGGCGTTTGTCGTACGATCCGGCGGCGAAGGAGCGCGTTTGGGCGGCCGAGTTCGAGAGGAGGTTTGGGGCGGCGGCGCGGCCGGTGATGCGCGGATTGGAAGAGGCGAGCCGGGTGCTGCCACGAATTGTGGCGGCGGCGTATCCATATTCGGCGTTCCCGACGACGCGGGGTTGGGCGGAGATGCAGCGTCTGGGGGATCTGCCGAAGTATGCGTCCACGGTGGAGGGTAGCGACATCGAGCAGTTCATGAGTCTGAAGGAGCGGGCACGGGAGTTGCTGGATGGGAAGGTTTCCACGCGACGCACGCCGGAGCAGACGGCGGCGTGGTTTTCGGAAACGGCGCGGAGGATTCTGATTGAGGTGGCCGCGGCGCGGAAGGCGCAGGCGGAGCTGTCGAAGGAGTTGGATTCAACGCTGGCGGACCTGGAGGTTTTGGCGAGTCTGGCGGAATACCATTCGCACCGGCTGCCGGCGGGACTGGCCTACGCGTTGTATCAGGAGACGGGGAGCAGTGGGGATCTGGCGGCGGCCGTGAAGGAAGAGCGGCAGGCGGTGGCGGCGTGGGAGAGGACCGCTGCCGCTGGGGTGCTGTATGCGGAGGACTTGCAGTTCGGGGCGCACGCGGTGGGATTCCCGCATCACTGGAAGGAGGAACTGGGATTGCTCCAGGGCGGGCTGAGGAAGTTGGAGGCGGAGAAGGCGAAGGTGGAGGGGCCGGCGCACCTGATCACAGGCTCGAAGGGGGATGGGCGGCCGCCGGAGGTGAAGTTAGATCCGTCTGGCATGGCAGAGCCCGGCAAGGACTTCGCGGTGGCGGCGCGGGTGTCGGATGCCGATGGGGTGAAGAGCGTTGTGCTGCGCTACCGGCATCTGACGCAATATGAGGATTATGTTTCGGCGCCGATGGAATTGGATGCGAAGACGGGGCTGTACCGGGGGGTGATTCCGGGCGGATTTGTGGGGAAGAAGTGGGACGTTATGTATTTTGTCGAGGCGCTGGACCAGGCGGAGAACGGGCGCAACTATCCGGATCTGGAGGAAGGCGCGCCGTACGTGGTGGTGGAGGTAAAGCGCCAATGATGATCGGCGTCCACACGGACCGCGGCTGAATGGAACCCTCCGAAAGGAAGAGGCGCGCCAAGTCGTCCGGCACTAGTTGTCCAGGCAATGCGTGGTGTAAGAACGGCGGTCAGCGGCCCTGGTAGACCGTGAACTTCTGACGCAGAACGGTGCCGGGAGGGGGCGTGAAAACGAAGAGAGCGGGGTCGATCGGTTGCCCGATTTGCAGTTTGTTCCATTTAATGTTGGTCGTACCGCCCGGGAGGTCGGCGACGAGTTTCCAGACGAGGGCAGTGGCGGGATCGATCCAGAGGCGCTCCTTCCAGTTGGCGCCATCGCCGGGGTCGACTTGAAGGACCGCGCAGCGGAATTCGCCGGTTTTGTTCTTGAGTTTCTCCCACTGCCGGAAAGAAATGCGGGCGTCCAGTTGCGAAAGCGCGCGGAAGCGGTCAGCACCGCGCGTGAACCAGACATTGGCGAGGTCCCGTGCATGATCCGCCCGCTGGTGAGTGAGCGGATTTTCGAGGTATTCGCGTTGATCGGGGTGATAGTCCCAGACACGCTCCTGGCCGAGTATATACAGGAAATCACGTCCGGCATGAAGATCGATGCGCCAGAGAGGGCCGGAACGATCGAGCACAACCCGCATGGTGGGAATGAATTCGCCTTGGGTGGATGGTTGGTACTCGAGGTCAAAACTACAGGAACGGGACGCCTGTGTATAGGCCGCGGCAACCCGGTCCAAGAGATCTCGAAGCTGCTGGCGAGTGAGGGGCGGATCTGTGAGGAGTGGAGAAATGAGGCCCGCCGTGGAAAAGGTGACGAAGCTCCTACGGTCGAAAAGGCGAGTCACGACCGCATTATAGTTCAGGACTCAGAGCGGATTAGCTCAGGATGCGGTTGGCGATATAGGCGCAGAGGTAGGCGAGGACGCCCATATAGGTGAACTGGATGGTAGGCCATTTCCAGCCACCGGTTTCTCGGCGGACTACGGCGAGGGTAGACATGCACTGCATGGCGAAGGCAAAGAAGACGAGGAGGGCGACGGCGCCGCCGAAGGTGAGGTCGCGCTGGAGCGCGGCGCGAAGACCGGCGGCATCGGATTCGGGCTCCATGCCGTAGATGGTACCGAGGGTGCCGACGATGACCTCGCGGGCGGCCAGGGAGGTGATGAGGCCGATGCCGATCTTCCAATTGAAGCCGAGGGGGCGGATGAGAGGTTCGATGGCGCGGCCGAGGGTGCCGGCGATGGACTGTTCGATGGGAGGCGCCTGTCCGTTTACGGTGGGCACGGAGGAGAGCAGCCAGAGGAGGATGGAGACCCCCAGGATGACTGTGCCGGCGCGCTTGAGGAACGCTCCGGCGCGATCGAGGAGACGCAAGCCGACGGAGGCGAGTGTGGGCGTGCGGTAAGGCGGCATTTCGAGGACGAAGGCGGAGCGCTCACTCTTGAGTACCGACGATTTCAGGGCCTTGGCGGTGAAGACGGCGGCGGCGAAGCCCAGGACGTAGAGCGAGAGGATGGCGGCGGCGCGGGTGCCGAGGAAGGGTCCGATGAAGGGGCGCTCGGGGATGAAGGCGGCGATGATGAGGGTGTAGACGGGGAGGCGAGCGGAGCAGGTCATGAAAGGCGCGATGAGGATGGTAGCGATGCGATCGCGCTTGTTTTCAATGGTGCGAGTGGCGAGGATGGCGGGGACGGCGCAGGCGTAGGCGGAGAGCAAGGGAATGAAGCTCTTGCCCTGGAGGCCGACGCGGGCCATGGTGCGGTCCGCGATGAGGGCGGCCCGGGCGAGGTAGCCGGTGTCCTCGAGGAGAGAGATGAAGAGGAACAGCAGGAGGATTTGAGGCAGGAAGATGATGACGGCGCCGACGCCGCTCCAGGCGCCGTCAACGAGGAGAGAACGAAGAGGGCCGGCGGGGAGGACGGAGTTGAGGAACTGGCTGGTGTGGGCGACGAGAGTTTCGACGCCGGCCATGAGGGGGCGAGCGCCGGTGAAGATGGTCTGGAAGACGGCACCGACGACGATGATGAAGATGACGGGGCCCCAGAGGGGGTGGAGGAAGATGCGGTCGAGTCGCTGGGTCCAGAGAGGGGCGGCGGGGTGTGCGTAGCTGGCGCCGTGGGAGATTTCGCGGGCCCATTGGCGGCAGGCGGGGACGTCCTGGAGGACGGGGAGTTGGACGGGGGAGGGGAGGCCGATGCCGCCGGCGAGGAACGTCTGGATGGATTCGATGCCTTCGCCGGAGGAACCGCTGGCAAGGATGACAGGTGCGCCGAGCTGGCGGGCGAGGGCGTCGGGATCGACTGAGCCGCCGCGGCCGCGGAGGTCGTCGGCCATGTTGAGGACGATCAGAGTGGGGCGGCCGAGGGAGAGGATGGAGGCGGCGAGGGTGAGGTGGCGGGCGAGGTTGGTGGAGTCGAGGACGAGTAGGACGGCGTCGGGGCAGGCGATGCCGGGCATCTTGCCGGTGAGGGCGTCGCGTGTGACGCGCTCATCGTCGGAGCGGGGTTGGAGGGAGTAGATGCCGGGAAGGTCGATGAGGTCCACCTCGCCGCGGCCGGGGATCGTTGCTTTGCCGAGGTGGTGTTCGACGGTGACGCCGGGGAAGTTGGCCACCTTCTGGCGGAGTCCGGTGAGGCGGTTGAAGAGGGTGGTTTTGCCGGAGTTGGGCGGGCCGACGAGGGCGATGAGGCGGTGGGGCGGATTAGCCGCGACGTGGCAACCGGAGCACGCGTGGCAATCGGACATGGGGTCAGTTCTTCCTGAGGAAGATATGGCGCGCGGTTTCGCGGCGGAGTGCGACTTCGGTGCCGTCAATGCGGAAGACGCGGGGATCGCCGCCGGGGGCGGAGTGAGCGGCGAGAACGGGGCATCCCGGAATGAATCCGAGTTCCATCAGGCGGCGGGCGAAGTCGCCGGGAAGGTCGATGCGGTCGACCAGGGCGGATTCGTCCTGGTGGAGGTCGGCGAGGGTTTTTGGCGCCGTGCGAATGGAAGGCTTTTTGAAACTCAGTTGCATTCCATTCCTAGTATACTCCCGCGGATGGCTGTGTGGGGGAGGG
>JARKQJ010000233.1 GCA_029973955.1 Paludibaculum sp.
AGTGTGGCCCCGGGACTGGCGTCCTCGCCGGGGACTGTGGCCCCGGGACTGGCGTCCCGGGGGAAACGGGCCGGGGAGTGTGGCCCCGGGACTGGCGTCCCGGGGGAAACGGGCTTGGGACTGGCGTCCCCGGGGAAAAGGGCGGGTTGGTGGAATCTAGGACCGAAGTGGTCCTAGATTGCGGTATGATGGTGTCGTGGCAAAGCTGACGATTTTACCGGCCAATGTAAGTTATGAATTTGACTTGGCTTCCCTGCCCTATCATGAGCATGGGTTACCGAAGTCGATTCTGGATATCGGGTTGACGGAGGGGTTTCATGTGGAGCATGCGTGCGGGGGCAACTGCGCTTGCACGACGTGCCACGTGATAGTGAAGAGCGGGGCGGAGCATCTGAGCGAGATGGACGACGACGAGGCGGATCGTCTGGACATGGCGGCGGATTTGCAATTGGGCAGCAGGCTAGGGTGCCAGGTGCATTTTGTGGAAGACGGCGAGGTGACGGTGGAGATTCCGTCGTGGAACCGGAACTACGTCAGCGAGGGTGGGGGTTCGATGAATCTGGGAGACGCGATTCCGGCCGCGAAGAAATAGGCAGAGACTGGAGGATCCGGTCGAGAGAATCGAAGGGCGCGGAGACGGCGACGTCTACCGCGCCTTTTTCGTTGGTGATTTTGATGCCGTCGTAGAGCTTGAGGAGTTCGGTCTGTTCGGAGGGGGTGCGGAGGCGAAGGATGCCGAGGAGGCCGCGGAGGGTGTCCTGGGTCTGGCGGGCGACGGCGGGGTCGGGGTAGTTGGCCTGGGCGCGGAGTTCGAGGCCGGAGGTGAGATCGGCGTGGAAGTAAGCGAGGCCGAGGGTGGAGGCGATGCGGGAGAGGTTGGCGGCGTTGCCTTCCTGGGGGAGTCTGGGCGCCAGGGCTGAGCCGTTGAGGGTAACGGCGTAGGCATGGCAGACGGGGAGGGCGGCGACCTGATCGATGAGGGCTTGCGGGGGCGTGCGGCCGGCCTGATCGCGCTGGTCGACGACGGCTTTGAGATCGTCGAGAGCGCCGGCGACGGCGACGCCGGTATTCATGAAGAGGACGCCGCGATTTTGCTGGTAGAGGATGTAGTAGCCCTTGTGGGAGGTGCGCTGGATGCCGGGGACGTTGAAGCGGGGTTCGAGGCCGAACTCGCCGCCGAACTTACCGCGGATGAAGGCGACGGAGTGGCCTGGAGCGTAGGCCCAGACGATCTCCCAGACATCGGTGACGGGCTTGAGTCCGGTTTTGTCCTGGAATTCGTTGAGGGCGTGGATGCGGCGGCCCTGAATGTATTTGGTGAAGAAGGGCGTGTTTTTGAGGCGGTCGACGCGGAGGCCGGCAAGGGCCTGTGCGCCGCTGGGGATGAGGGGCGCGATGGCGGCGTCGACGCGGGCGTGAGTGGGCTGGCGGCGGCAGGCGGGGAGCAGGGCCGCGGCGGCGAGCACGGAGATGGCGAGGCGGCGGTTCACTGACTTATTTGGAGAAGGGCTGGAAGGAGACTTCCTTGAAGTAGACGGTGGAGTTGCCGTCGTGGTTCTGGAGGCCGATGTAGCCGGAGTCGGGGCGGGGGCCGCGGACGGGCTCGTACCACATTTTGCGTTCGGGGACGGGCTGATCGCCTTTGAATTCGTCGACGACGACGCCGTTGAGGGAGATGCGGGTGAGCTGGCCGCGGATCTCGATATCCATGGTGTTCCACTGGCCGCGAGGCTTCTGCTGGCGGGAGGTGACTTTGGAGAGGGAGTAGATGGCGCCGGTGGAGTGCCAGTCGTCGCCGGCGGCGTCGATTTGGACTTCGTAGCCGTTGTGGACGCCGTACCAGGGATCGGGAGGCGGCTCAGGGAGGCGGATGATGACGCCGGAGTTGGCGCGCTCGGAGGCGGTTTTAAACACCACACGAAGAGTTCCGTTGCCTAGCTGGCGGCCGGTGTAGAAGAAGAGGCCCATGCCGCCGGTGGTTTTGAGCATGCCGTTTTCGACGACGAAGGCGCCGGGGCCGGTCATCTTCCAGCCGGTGGTGTCCTTGCCGTTGAAGAGCGGCTGGAAGGGGCCTTCGGCGAAAGCGAGCGAGGCGGCGAGGGAGAGAGAGAGAGCGAGGCGGATCATAGGTTTTGCGATCCTTCTCCGAGGGTGACGGTGACGTTGACCTTTTTGCCGTTCCGGAAGAGGGAGAGTTCCACTTTATCACCGGGGCGTTTGCGGGAGAGGGCGCGGGAGAGGGCATCGAGGCGATCGGCCTTGATGCCGTCGATGGCCATGATGAGGTCGCCGCCGATGCCGATCTGGTAGTTGCCGAGGACGACGAGGCGGCGGGGGCCGCGGATGCCGGCGGCTTCGGCGGCGGTGCCTTCGGCGACGCCCTGAACGAGGAGGCCGCCCTCTTCGGGGAGGCCGAGTTCGACGGCGAGGTCGCCGTAGACGAACATGACATCGACGCCGAGGCGGGGCCGGCCGTAGGTCTTATTGGACTGGTAGGCTTCGATCATGGTTTTGGCGCGATTGATGGGCATGGCGAAGCCGATGCCGATGTTGCCGCCGGGGCCATAGATGGCGGTATTGATGCCGATGACGTTGCCGTTGGAGTCGAGCAGGGGGCCGCCGGAGTTGCCGGGGTTAATGGCGGCGTCGGTCTGGATCATGCCCTGGAGTTCGCGGCCGTTCTCATCGGCGATGGTGCGGCCGACGGAGGAGACGATGCCGGTGGTGAGGGTGCCCTGGAGGCCGAAGGGGTTGCCGATGGCGAGGACTTTCTGGCCGACCTGGAGGGAATCGGAATCGCCGAGGGGCAGGAATTTGACTTCGCCGCGGGGGTCGATTTTGATGAGGGCGAGGTCGTTGGAGGGGTCCTTATAGAGGATGGCGGCCTTGTATTTCTGGCCGTTGGCGAGGGTGACCTGGACTTCGGGGGCGCGACCGGAGACGACGTGGTTATTGGTGAGAATGCGGCCGCTCTTATCGATTAAGAAGCCGGAGCCGGATTCGCGCTGGGGGTAGATTTCGAGGAAGAAGTTCTGGCGGTAGACGGTGGAGGTGATGTTGACGGTGGCGTCTTTGTCGCGCTTGTAGATATCGATGTTGTTCTGTTCGTCGGCGGAGAGGCCGGCGGCGCTGGCGTTGGAGGGCCCGGACCAGAGGGGGCCGCCCGAGGTAGAGGCGAAGTGGGCGCCGGACCACTTGGATTTGAAGTAAGTGGTGCCGAGGATGAAGCCGCCGGCGAGGAGGGCGGCGAGGAGCCAGATTCTGGGTTTCATTGCGTGATTCTCCGTAGTTCGGCGTAGAGCGAGCGGACCTGGGCGAGGGTGTCCTCTTTGGGGCCCGAAGTATCTATGACGTATTGGGCGTAAGTCCGTTTCTCCGCCAGTGGCATTTGGCGGGCGAGACGGGCGACGATCTCCTCGCGGGAGAGGCCGTCGCGCCGGATGGCGCGTTCGATTTGCTGTTCAGTGGTGCAGAAGGCGAGCACGAGTTTGTCGAAGCGGCGATAGGAGCCGGTTTCTACCAGGATAGCGGCCTCGACGACGGCGATGGCGGCGGGGTGGTGGGCGGAGAGGGATTGAATCCAGGCCTCTTCGAGGGCGATGACGGCGGGGTGGACGAAGGAGTTGAGGAGGGCAAGTTTGGTGGGGTCGGAGAAGACGATCTGGCCGAGGAAGCGGCGGTCGATGGAGCCGTCGGGTGAGAGGATTTCGGGGCCGAAGGCCTGGACGGCCTGGTGGAAGGCGGGTTGGCCGGGCTCGAGGACCTGGCGGCCGAGATCGTCGGCTTTGAGGAGGTGGCAGCCGAGGTCCTGGAGGGCTTGTCCGACGAAGCTTTTTCCGGAGGCGAGGCCGCCGGTGAGACCGACGCGGAGCATAGGGTTCTAGGCGAGGCGCAGTTCGGCGCTTTGGACAGTGTTGGCCATCAGCATGGCGATGGTGAGGGGGCCGACACCGCCGGGGACGGGGGTGTAAGCGGAGGAGAGTCCGGCCATGGCGGAGGGATGGACGTCTCCGACGAGGACGGTGCCGTTTTTTTCGAAGGTGGCGAGTTTGGCAGGGGTGCCTTGGGCGATGCGTTCGGCGTCGGCGCGGTTGTCGACGCGGTTCATGCCGACGTCGATGACAACGGCGCCGGGCTTGATGTAATCGGCTGTGATCATGCCGGCGCGGCCGATGGCGGCGACGAGGATGTCGGCGCGGCGGCAGACGGCGGGGAGATCGGGGGTTTTGGAGTGGCAGACGGTGATGGTGGCGTGCTGATGGAGGAGGAGGAGGGCCATGGGCTTGCCGACGATATCTGAACGGCCGACGATGACGGCCTCCTTGCCGGAGGGGCGGATGTCATAGCGGCGGAGCATCTCCATGATGCCGGCGGGGGTACAGGGGCGAGGGGCGGGAGCGTTGGCGACGAGCTGGCCGACGTTGAAGGGGTGAAAGCCGTCGACGTCCTTGTCGGGGCAGATGGCGAGGAGAACGGCGCGGGAGTCGATTTGCTTGGGAAGAGGCATCTGGACGAGGATGCCGTCGACGTCGGGGCGCTGGTTGAGGGTGTCGATGTGGGCGAGGAGTTCGGAGGTGGTGGTGGTTTCGGGGAGGCGGATCTCTTCGGAGAGCATGCCGAGGGCGCGGCAGGTTTTCACTTTGCTGCCGACGTAGATCTGGCTGCCGGGGTCATTGCCGACGAGGATGACGACGAGGCCTGGGGGACGGCGGGTTTGGGCGAGGTGCCGGATGCGGGGCTGAAGCTCGTCAATGATCTGCTGATTGATGGCTTTGCCGTCGAGAATGGTGGCCATGACGTAATTTACGATAGCAGTTCGGGGCTGTGGGGAGCCGCGATTGGCGGGGCGCGGCTCCCTGGGAAGACGGGCGTATGCAGTTGGCAAAGATCGGGGATGGTCAGTGTGAGGCGTGGGGCTTAGGCGGCGGCGAGGGCCTTGACGGGGATGGGATAGGCGTCGCGGACGGCCTGGAGTTCCTCGGGCGTGGGGGGAACGGCTTTGTTTCGCCGTTCACGGATGAGTTGGGCGGCTTGAATGGCTTCGTTGCGGGAATCGTAGAAAGTGGCGGTGGGGGCTCCGAAGTGGTGGGCGGCGAAGAGGAAGGGGGCCTTATCGGGAGCGATGGCGCCGAGGCAGGCGAGGGGGGTGAAGCGGGCGACGGCGTCGATGATTTCGGCGGGGCGCTGGAGGAGGATGGCGCGTTGGGTTTGGAGGATCTGAAGCTGCTGGAGGGCGCGGTCGTAGGTGCGTTCGAGTTCACGGCGGTAACGGGCGATGCGGTGGAGGCGAGCGGCGTCCTGGTCGCTTTCATGTGGGTTCGTTCCGGCGAGGAGATCGGATTCGAGGCGGCGAGCGCGGCGGAGGTTCCAGCCGGCGGTGAGGAGGCGGTGGAAGTATTCGTGTTCGATTGGGCCTTCGGGATGGGTGTCGTGTTCGAGGGCCTGGCGGTAGGAGGCGAACTCTTCGGATTGATGGGAGTCGACGACGGGGTTGGCGGAGGTGAGGCCGTCTTTGGTGGAGTTGGCGGCGGAGCGGGCTTTGCCTTCGGGGGATTTGGGTCCGGTGGAGAGTTGGGCGTTGGCCTGATTGGCAAGGATTTGTGCGGCGGAAGCCATGGAATTCGAGTCCTTTCGAGGGTGGAAATGAAAAGAGCAGGCACAGAGGCCTGCTCACGATTCAAGGATCGCATGGGGGGTGGGAGGATTGAGGAGGAAGAGCGGGTGGATGTGAATGAAAGGAAGGGAGATCTTTTATTTTCGAGAGCCGTCACCGCGCCGTGTGGTGGACCGAGCCCCGCAGCATACTCGGCGACTGCAACTCACCCGAAGTGGCCATGATCGGTTGCCATTGGAGGAAAACGCGGACGAAGGTAGATGTATGAGACTCGAGCGACAACTTGTTTCATTCTTTTTAATGCTCGTGTTCCCTGGCACTGGACTGACCCAGGACGAGGCCCGCGCGAAGGCCTCTGTTTCTGTTGCTCTCAGTACGCGCCCAGGCCAAGTCAAACTGGGGGCTCCAGCGCCAGTGAAGCTCACTATGACGAATACGTCCGACCACGATCTTCGCTTCAGCGTGCACTACGTGATGTGTCCGCCTCTGATCAATTCGTATGTGACTGTGCGCCAAGTGCGGATTCAACTCAGCGATGAAGAGGGGAACCCCGTGCCGTTGACAGTCTACGGCGCAGTGGTCCAAGGGCGGAGTGGCGCGGATGTGGAACAAAGCGAGAAAGGCAAACGAGGAGTTGGGTGCGGGGGGCGCTACCTGTTGGACATTTTGAAACCCGGCGAGACCCTCAGGGAAGAGGCAGACCTCAGCAAGGAGTTCGCAATCAAGAGGCCTGGCACGTACACAGTCCGAGCACAGAAGCTGGACCAGGAAAGCAAGACTTCTGTCAAATCCGACGCGGTGACGGTCACATTCTCCGCGGCACAATGATCGCGGTACCGCCCTGCTCCACCTGTAGCGCCTCCACCGCGACTCCAGGCAGGTGGAACGATTTGTTTTGGCGGTTTTGCAGTCCAGGATGCCTCTCCACAGGATCTGGATGCGCGTTTGGCGAGTTGGGCAGTGATCGCCCAGTACTGTGAGAAGGATCGAGAACTGACTCTGGCGACTGAGGATGAAGATGCGACCGATAGATATGGCCGGAGTTTACTCCTGTTCCCGACGTTCGAAACGCAGCTCCTCATCCCTACTTCGCTGAGATGGGACACCGGAGAGCCCATTTCCAGCGTCGAGTTAGAGATTGTGCTTCAGCGTATCAGCGGAGTGTTTGAGGGGTACAAGCGCCCGTTTAGGGTGATTGTCGGGGATGAGATCCATGAGAAACTTGCCGTACCGGCTCGGCAAGCGGAGAATAGCGCTTCAGGGCCACAAGGGCAAAAAGACACAGGTTGAAGCCGCGTCTCGTGAAGAGCATTGGTGTCGCTTCGCGCCCGAATCACCAGTCGTAACTCGCATCGGGATCGAACTTCGCGTTTATCACGATCACCCGCCCATGATCCAGCTTGAAGCGCACGTTCACGACGCCTTTATCACAGCAGCGGCTGTTCTCTTCATAACGGATGCCAACTGGCAGAGTCATATTCTCGAACGTCGTCTTCGCTTTGAGGCCGCATTCCCAAACCCTACGCCCCGCTGGGGCCGCCTTCTGCGCTGCCTTCCAAATCGGAGTGAAATCAATCCGCACAACACCGTCGACGGCGAACCAAAAACACTCCTCTTGTGCATCCCACCTGTAGACGTTGTCTACTACGCAGAGCAGCGGCTCTTTAGAGGCGTGTACCAGGAACGAGGGATTGGGCTGTCCTTCGCTGGGCTGGTCATGATAGATTTCCTGATAGGAATTCGGCCGCGTCTGGACGACTATAGACTTCCACGCTGGCTCTTGATCGTCGCCGAAGTAGTAGAAAATATCGTAGGCGCTGAACCTACCTATTCTGCCCACTAGCTTCAGGTCCGCTCTGGACTTCTCCTCTTTGGCTCGAGCAAGTCTCTCCTCAGGCTTGCACAGGTAGCAGAAGTCACCGCTCTCATCGCGCAGCAAAGGGTATTCGGTGAAGTACTTCAGCGACTGCGCTCCGGGCGTATCCAAGTCCGCGCCCTTAGGAGTAATCACAAGGCGGGGCCAGTCGGCATTCGCAGCCAACGCGAACCAGACCATCAGCGGGAATAATCTCACGCGCACTAGAATAGCGCCGAGCACTCCGAGCCGCAATCGGGCTCGCACATTCCCGTCGCACAGGCACTGGCGTGGTATTCCCGGGGAATCAGGCTGGTATTCTGTTCCAAACTCCCACGTTCCCGGCCCCTGGCAATAACGGCAGCGACCAGTGGGTGCAAATCGTCAATAGTGATCAAATCAAGCCTCGGGCGGCGACTGGACAGTTGCCCTGTTTCTCGCCCACGGCATATCCGGCTCTGGATAATCATTACCCATACGGCACTCCCGGCGGCAGCTTGTTTTCCGTGAACCGACCAAACGATACAGCTTCCGATCATCCCAGTATTAACCTCAATGCGAGTTGGGGTGAAGCACTGCGCCTCTTTTCGGCGACCATGTATCTGATGTGGGATCCCACCCTGCCCGCAAGCTGTACAGCAGCGACTGCGACCAGCCCTTCCACCTGCACGTCCATTCCCGATCCACTTGCCTCGATTGCATGGCGATTTCCCTGCAATGGCATCAATACGCTCCAAACCCAGCCTGGTGGAACGTATCCATCCGGTGAAACCATCTTGAAACTGCCCGCGCCGCTGCGGCAAAAGCGATCCGGCTCAGGCTTCAGCGGTTTCCAGTTCACTGGCAACAGCTCCGCGATTCTCTGCACGGGGAAGTCCGCGATCCGGCGCAGTACATCGCACAGGTAGTCGTAGGGCTCAACGTCGGCCTGGTGGCAGGACACCAGGAAACTCCGCAGCACGGCCGCCGTCTTGCCGCCCCCGTCGCTAACCTCAGCCGAAGCCATCGCCGCCGTGCCGACCAGAACAAATTCACCATCAGCGCGCGCCTCTCCGGCTGCACGATCCGCCGCCAATCGCTGGCGCCAGTAGTAGTACTGGCTCGGTCCTATGCCGCGGCGCTGGCAGTAG
>JARKQJ010000273.1 GCA_029973955.1 Paludibaculum sp.
GTGCAGGAGCCGGCGCCGGCGGCTGCGGCGAGTGCGACGGCCGCGCCCGCGCCGGCGGCCGACGCCGGGCCGGGGATAAGGGTGCATGCGGTGGCGGCGGGTGAGTGCCTGAGCGTGATCGCCAAACGTTACGATATCGACGTCGATACCCTGCTGGGCGCCAATCCGGACCTGGACGAGCATATCCGGCCGGGGGACGAGCTGGTCGTCCTGCCGCGCAAGGGCGTGCTGCACGAGGTGGCCGACGGCGATACCCTGTGGGCGCTGGCGAGGATGTACGGCATGGATGCGGCCGTTATCCGGGCGGCCAACGGCAAGGCGGACGATCTGCTGATTGTGGGCGAGAAGTTGTTCGTCCCCGGCGGCCGGCCGCGGTCGGTAGCGGTGTCCCGCGGCTGGGGCGCGAGGTTCGCGTGGCCGGCGGCGGGTGAGGTCACTTCGCCGTTCGGGTACCGCTGGGGCCGCCACCACGACGGGGTCGATATCGGTGCGCCGGCGGGCGCGCCGGTGCGGGCCGCGCGGGCCGGGCGGACGGCGTTCGCCGGCTGGCGGGGCGGCTACGGGAATATGGTGCTGGTGGAGCATGGGCAGGGGTATGCGACGCTGTACGCGCACCTGGACGATTATGTGGTGGAGCGCGGCCAGTACGTGGGCGCCGGCCAGGTGATCGGCTATGTGGGGAATACGGGGTATTCGTTCGGGCCCCATCTGCATTTCGAGGTGTGGGTGGAGGGGCGGGCGGTTGATCCGCTGGGCTTTTTGCCGTAGGGCAGGCCCATTGATAAAGTTTTATCTGCACCGCGGCCGGATCGGCTTCCGGCCGCGGGTTTGTTTGTATATGGCCGCGGGACGGCGGAGATAATAGGGTTAGCAGATATTACCACAGGCGCGAGGGAGAATGGAATGGCGTATGTCTTGGCCGTTCTGATGTCGGCGCTGAGTTTCCTGCTGAACCGCGCGGCGCTGAAGTATGCCGGGGCGAGGGCGATCGTGACCTGGGGTCCGGCCCTGGAGGAGACGGCGAAGACGGTGCCGGCCTTCTGGCTGGGGGCGGACGTGCTGCTGACCCACGCGCTGTTCGGGGTTGTCGAGGCGGTCTTCGACTGGCGTACGAGCCCGGCGAACGGCGTGGCGGCTGCCGCGTTGAGCGTGGCGGGGCACGGGCTGTTCGGCGCCCTGACGGTGGCTGTGCTCCATTTCACCGGCAGCCTCGTCCTCGCCTTGGGGGCAGCGGTGGCGGCCCACATCGCCTGGAACGCGGCCCTCATCCGCCTGACGGCATGACGGGAAAGGACGGAGTCCATGAGGATCCACTACAGTTGCGACAGTTGCGGCCGGGCGATCGATACCATCGAGGTCGATGCCATCGACGAGGCGATGTTCGGGTTCGATTGCCTGACGGCCGAGGAGCGGCAGGATATTATCCGTTACGACGAGGCCGAAGGCGTGCTGTACGTGCAGTCGCTGTGCGACGCCTGCATCGAGGCGATGGGCCTGCCGGGTGCGGTTGCGCCGCCCCAGGGGTGGCTGCATTGAAAAGGCCCCCGGACGATGCCGGAGGCCGTGGGCGCTCAGTCCGATCCTTCCTGGAGGTTGTCGGCTGATACGGTATCGTTGGCGACCTGGTATTTGGCCGCGGTTTTGCCGGTGCGCGGGCCTTCGGCGATGAGGTTCTTGTCGCCCGCCCGCGAGCCGCCGTCGATGTTTTTCCCGTTCCAGAATTTGTAGGTGGGGGTTTTGTCGCCGGCCATGGTTTCACCTCCTGTCGTTTGTTTTATTTTCCCCGGCTTTTTTGCCGGCCGCTGATGTAATATTTGGTTTCGCCGCCTAATACTTTGTGTTAGAATGGGTAATAGCAGGGCTTTGTCGCGGGCAAAGCCCTTTTCGGCATGCGAGGTGCTTAGATGGATTTTTTGCTTAAGGCGATGCGCAGGGATCAGATGGTGGAGAAGGCGGCGGCCGCTTTCGCCGCCGGCCGTCAGAGCACGGTGTACGGGGTGACGGGCACGCAGAAGGCGGCCGTGGTCGCGGCGTGCTACCGCGCCCAGCCCCGGCCGACGGTGGTGGTGACGGCCGGCCGCGAGGCGGTGGGCGAGCTGACGGCCGACCTGGCGGCGCTGCTGCCCGATGTGCCGGTGCTGGAGCTGCCGCCGCTCGATATCGTGACGTTTACCGCCGCCGCCCGCAGCATCGAGCTGGCGGCCGTGCGCATGGATGTGCTCGGCCGCCTGGCCCGCGGCGAGCGGGTGATCGTGCTGGCCGGCGCCGAGGCGGCCGTCCAGAGGGTTGTCCCGAAGGAGGATTTCCTTGCCGGCCGCCTGACGCTGGCTGTGGGCGAGACGCTGGGCCGCGACGACTTGCTGGCGTCGCTGGTGCGGTTCGGCTACGAGCGGACGGACCAGGTGGACAGCCGCGGTCAGTTCAGCGTGCGCGGCGGCATCGTCGATATTTTCCCGGTGAACCGCGAGGTGCCGCTGCGGCTGGAGCTGTGGGGCGACGAGATCGATTCGCTGCGCGAGTTCGACGCGGCGACGCAGCGGTCGCTGACTGGCGTGGAGCAGGCCGATGTGCTGCCGCTGGCCGAGCCGGAGCACGCCAGCAAGGCGGCGGTTTTCCTGTCGTACCCGGCGGCGGGCACGAGCGTGGTGTTCGACGAGCCGACGCGCATCAGGGAGCAGATCGACCGCCTGGTGAAGGAGAACCCCGCGGTCAGGCCGCATATTTTCCCCTGGGCGGATCTGGCGGCGGCGGCCAAGGCGCATACGGTGCTGTATGTGTCTCTGATGCTGCAGCGGGTGCCGCATACCGAGCCGGCGGAGATCATCAGCATTACCGCCAAGGCGGTGCCGCCTTTCCACCGCCAGACGGATATGCTGGTGGACGAACTGAAGGGCTGGCAGGCGCGCGAGCGGGCGACGGCGATTTTCGTGACGGGGCGCGAGAAGGCGGCGGCGCTGCACAGGAGCCTGGCGGCGGAAGGGGTGCGGGCGATTCTTGCCGACCGGCCGGAGGCGCTGGTGCCGGGGACGGTGACGGTGACGACGGGCACGCTGGCCGCGGGCTTCGAGCTGCCCCACGCCGGCCTGGTGGCCGTGACGGAGATGGATATTTCCGGGCGGCAGAAGAAGCGCCGTCTGCCGCGGATCGCCAAGGAGAAGCAGATCGCTTATTTCCGCGATATCAACGTGGGCGATTACGTCGTCCACGTCAACCACGGCATCGGCAAGTACGCGGGGGTGGAGACGCTGGAGGTCGGCGGCGTGCACAAGGATTATTTCCTGGTGCGCTACGCCGGCGAGGATAAGCTGTTCGTGCCGACCGACCAGGTCCACCTGCTGCAGAAATACATCGGCTCGGAGGGCGACGTGCCGCGCCTCAACCGCATGGGCGGCAGCGACTGGCTGAAGGCGAAGACGAGGGCCAAGGCGGCGGTCACCGACCTGGCGAAGGATCTGCTGGCCCTGTATGCCGAGCGGCAGGTGAGCAAGGGGTTCGCCTTCCCGCCCGATTCGCCCTGGCAGAAGGATTTCGAGGAGGCGTTCCCGTTCGAGGAGACGCCCGATCAACTGACGGCGCTGGCGGAGATCAAGAAGGATATGGAGGGCGATTTGCCCATGGACCGCCTGCTGTGCGGCGACGTGGGCTTCGGCAAGACGGAGGTGGCCCTGCGGGCGGCTTTCAAGGCGATCATGGGCGGCAAGCAGGTGGCGGTGCTGGTGCCGACGACGGTGCTGGCCCAGCAGCATTACCAGACGTTCAGCGCCCGCTTCGCCGGCTTCGGGCCGGTGGTGGAGGTGATAAGCCGCTTCCGCAGTTCGCGCGAGCAGCGGGACGTGGCCGCCAGGGCGGCCGAGGGCAAGGTCGACGTGCTGATCGGCACCCACCGCATCCTTCAGGGGGATGTGACGTTCAGCAATCTGGGGCTGCTGATCGTCGACGAGGAGCAGCGCTTCGGCGTGGCCCAGAAGGAGCGGCTGAAGCGCTGGCGGACGAACGTGGACGTGCTGACGCTGACCGCCACCCCCATCCCCCGCACGCTCCACATGTCGCTGGTGGGGGTGCGGGATATGAGCGTGATCGAGACGCCGCCCGAGGACAGGCTGCCGGTGCAGACGTATGTGGTGGAGTACAACGAGGAGATCATCCGCGACGCCATCCGCCGCGAGCTGAAGCGCGGCGGGCAGGTGTATTTCGTCTACAACCGCGTGCAGACGATCGACCGCGCCGCGGAAAGGCTGAGCGAGATGCTGCCGGACGCGCGGGTGAAGGTGGGGCACGGCCAGATGGCCGAGGAGCTTCTCGAGCAGGTGATGCTGGATTTTTACGAGAACCGCTACGATGTGCTGGTGTGCACGAGCATCATCGAGAACGGCCTGGACGTGCCGAACGCCAATACGATGATCGTGTACGACGGCGACCGCTTCGGCCTGTCGCAACTGTACCAGATGCGCGGCCGGGTGGGCCGGTCGCCCCGCCTGGCGTACGCGTATTTCACCTACCGCCGCGAGAAGGTGCTGACCGAGGTGGCCGAGAAGCGCCTACAGGCGATCAAGGAGTTCGCCGAGCTGGGGGCGGGCTTCAAGATCGCGCTGCGCGACCTGGAGATCCGCGGGGCGGGCAATCTGCTGGGGTCGCAGCAGCACGGCCATATCGTGACGGTGGGCTTCGAGATGTACTGCCGGCTGCTGGACGAGGCGGTGGCCGAGCTCAAGGGCGGACGGCCGGCCGAGCCGGCGCCCGAACCGGTGCTGGAATTTAATGTCGACGCGTATCTCGACGGCGACTATATCGGCGATGCCATGCATAAGATTGAAGTGTATCAGCGGATCGCGGCCATCAGGACGGAGGAGCAGATCGGCGGGATAATCGACGAGCTGGTCGACCGCTTCGGCGAGCCGACGCGGCCGGTGCTGAACCTGCTGGCGGTGGCGAGGCTGAAGAATCTGGCCCGCCGCATCGGCGCGCGGTCGGTGGTGGAGTACGCCGACCGGGTGGAGATCACGTTCGGCGATGCGCCGCAGGTGGCGGTGGAGAATATTATCGCCGTGAAGGAAAAGTACCCCACCCGGTTCAAATTGCTGCCGGGGCCGCCGGAAATTATCCGCCTGCGGACCGGCAAGCTGGCGGCGCCGCCGCTCGACTGGCTGGCCAAGGTGCTCGCCGAGCTGGCCGGCGGCCCGAATCAATGATTTCTTTTTCCGCGCGCGCGGCAATGAATAAAAGCTCCGGGACGGATATATACTATCACTGAACGAACTGTCAAATACTGTCGAAAAGGGGGGATAATGGTGAAGGCGACTGGGATAGTCAGAAGGATTGATGATCTGGGCCGAGTAGTGATTCCGAAGGAGATCCGGCGCACCTTGCGTATCCGCGAAGGCGACCCGCTCGAAATATATGTCGACCGCGAAGGGGAGGTTATCCTGAAAAAATACTCCCCGGTCGGGGAGCTCGGGGATTTTGCCAAGGAATACGCCGATTCTTTGTTCGATGCGATTGGGCATATAATTTTGATTGCAGACCGGGACAATGTCGTGGCAGTCGCTGGCGCATCGAAGAAGGAGTTTCTCAGTAAGCCCCTGGGGCCGGCAGTGGAGAAGGTGATGGAGGAAAGGAAGACGGCCCTGATCAACAATCCCGGCGAATACAAGCACTGCAAGGGCTGCGTGGCCGACTGCGACGAAGAAGAGGTGTGCAAGTTCACCGCGGAGGTGGTCGCGCCGATCATCGTCGAGGGGGACGCGATCGGGGCGGTGATCATCTGTTCGAAGGAACCGGGCGTCCAGATGGGCGATATGGAGGTCAAACTCGCGGAAACGGCCGCCGGCTTCCTCGCCAAGCAGATGTCGCAGTAATCTACGAACGATCGAAAGTAGCGGACAAAGGTTCGCTACTTTTCTGTTTGCCCCGGGGACGGCAATATCGCTGGAAGGTGTTTTAAGTGTTAGCATATTTTGTTATAATATAATGTACACTTGCCGCGCCTCCCCCGTGAGGGCGGCGGCTTGCGGGAGGAAGGACGCTATTGAGTAAGGATGCTTTCCTGAAGGGCGCGCTGATTTTGACCGTCGCCGGCATCGTCGTCAAGCTGATCGGGTCGGTGAACCGGATTCTTTTGTCGCGCCTTTTGGGCGGGGAAGGCATCGGGCTGTACCAGATGGCCTACCCGATATATCTGCTGGCGCTGAGCGTTTCCTCGGCCGGCATCCCGGTGGCGATATCGATCATCGTGGCCGAGAAGGTGGCCCTCGGCGACTGGCGGGGCGCCAACCGCGTCTTCCGCATTTCCCTCGTCATGTTGGCGATTACCGGCATAGTTTTCACGGTGCTGCTGTGGTTCGGCGCCCCGTGGCTGATCAGGCACGGCTTCGTCACCGACCCGCGGGCGTATTACGCGCTCGCCGCCCTGGCGCCGGCCATTTTCTTCGTGACGGTGCTGTCGAGCTACCGCGGCTATTTCCAGGGGCTGCAGATGATGACGCCGACGGCCATCTCGCAGATCCTGGAGCAGCTCTTCCGCGTGGTGACGATGATCCTGCTGGCCTACCTGTTGCTGCCGAGCGGCATTGAGTTCGCCGCCGCCGGCGCGAGCTTCGGGGCCTGCCCCGGGGCTGTGGCCGGGCTTTTGATCCTGCTGTATTTCTATTGGCGGTATCGGCCGGGTCTGCAGCAGCGCATGGAGAATCAGCCGGCCATGCGGCAGGAGGCGGGGGCGAGTATCCTGACCCGCATCGTCCGCCTGGCGTTGCCGGTGTCGCTGGCCAATATCATGCTGCCGGTGACGGCTTTCCTCGACTTGGCTATCGTTCCCAAACGGCTGATTGTCGCCGGCTATTCGGTCTCACAGTCTACCGAACTGTTCGGTTACCTGACCGGGATGGCGGTGCCGCTGGTGAACATGGCGACCATCCTGACGGCGTCGCTGGCGGCCAGCCTTGTGCCGGCGGTGTCGGAGGCTTTCACGCTGCGCAATCATCATCATGTTTATCAGCGGACGGCGACGGCGATGCGGATCGCCAACCTCATCACCATTCCCGCCTTTGTGGGCATGTGGCTGCTGGCGAGGCCGATCTCGCTGATGCTGTATGGCACGCCGAATGCCGATACGTCGATCGCCATCCTGTCGGTGGGGATTTTCCTGCTGGGCATCCATCAGGTGACGACCGGCGTGCTGCAGGGGCTGGGGCATACCGCCATCCCGGTGATCAATATGGTCATTTCGGCGGCGGTGAAGGTGGTGCTTAGCTGGGTGCTGACGGCCATGCCGGCTCTGGGCATCAAGGGCGCGGCCTGGGCGACGAACGCCGATTTCGGCGTGGCGGCGCTGCTGAACATGTTTTTCATTTACCGCTACGTCGGGTTCGCCATCGACGTCAAGGATACGCTGCGCACGTCGCTGGCGGCGGCTTTCATGGGCGGCGCGGTGCTGCTCGCCTACCACGAGGTCATGGCCGTGACCGTCAGCAATACGCTGGCCACGCTGACGGCCGTCGCGGTGGGCGGGACGGTGTACGGCCTGGTGCTGCTGCTGACCGGCGGCGTGACCCAGCGGGACGTGGAGCGCGTGCCGCGGGTGGGGACGCTGCTGGTGAAGATTCTGCGGTCGCTGAGACTATTGAGGAGCTGACATGGGAGAGATCGTCGTTATCGGCCTCGGACCGGGCGATTTCGGCCTGGTGACGGGGCAGACGCTGGCCTTGCTGGAGACGAGGCCGGCGCTTTATCTGCGCACCGCCCGTCATCCGGCGGTCGCCGGCCTCGTCGAGCGGGGCATCCCTTTTACAAGCTACGATTGCCTGTACGAAAAGCACGCGACTTTCGACGAGGTTTATGCGGCGATAACCGCCGATGTCGTCGCCAGGGCCGGGGACGCGCGGGTGGTGTATGCCGTGCCTGGCAGCCCGGCGGTGGCCGAGCGGACGGTGTCCCTGATCCGCGAGGCGGCCGGGGCGGCGGGGCTTGGCTTTTCCGTGCTGCCGGCGATGAGCTTTCTCGACCTGCTGTACGCCCGCCTGGGGCTCGACCCGGTGGCCGGGCTGACGGTGACGGACGCCGCTGATGTGGCGGCGCTGCCGCCCGAGCTGGGGACGGCGCTGGTCGTGACCCAGGTGTATAACGCCCGCGTGGCGTCGGATGCCAAGTTGGCGCTGATGGAGCTTTACCCGGACGATTTCCCCGTGACCGTGGCCCGCAACCTGGGTCTGGCCGACGAGGAGGTCAGGACGGTGCCTTTGTACGAGCTGGACCGCCTGCCGGCCATCGACCATCTCACGAGCGTGTATGTGGCGCCGCGGCCGCGACGGGCGGCTGCCTTCAGCCTCGATCCGCTGGTGGAGGTGATGGCGCGGCTGCGCTCGCCGGGCGGCTGCGTGTGGGACCTGGAGCAGAGCCACCCGTCGCTCAGGCGCTATATCGTCGAGGAAGTGTACGAGGTGCTGGAGGCGATCGATCTCGCCGATGCGGACAAGCTGTGCGAGGAGCTGGGCGACCTGCTGCTGCAGATCGTTTTCCACGCCCGCATCGCCGAGGAGTGCGGCGATTTTTCCATGCAGGATGTCGTCGATACGGTGACCGACAAGATGGTCCGCCGCCATCCGCATGTTTTCGGCGACATTTCGGTGCGCGACGCCGCCGAGGTTATCGTCAACTGGGAGAAGATCAAGCGCCGCGAGCATCCGGGCGAGCGCCCGGGTGTGCTCGACGGGGTGCCGAAGGGGCTGCCGAGCCTGATGCGGGCGTTCAAGCTGCAGGCGAAAGCGGCGAAAGTAGGCTTCGATTGGAATAGCGTCGCCCCGGTGTGGGACAAGATATACGAAGAGTTGGACGAACTCAGGCGGGCCGCGGACGGCGGCGCCAGGGAAGAGGTCGAGGGGGAGCTGGGCGATGTGTTGTTCAGCGTCGTCAACCTGGCGCGCTTTTTCGACATCGAACCGGAGACGGCTCTCAATGTGACGAACAATAAATTCGTCCGCCGATTCGCCCGCGTAGAGGCGGAAGTAAAGGGACGGGGCCTGAAATGGAAGGATTTTACATTAGAGCAGCTCGATGAGCTCTGGAATGAGGCAAAAAAGCTCGAAAAGTGAAGAAAAATAAGTAATTTTTGACAAATTTTTTTGGGGACAGGAGGAATAAATAGAGCAGTAGCGAATAATGCTAAAAGTAACCAATATTGACAAGGAGGATGGAATTGTGAATAAAACTGAATTGGTTGCGAGCGTTGCCGAGAAAGCCGCGATGACCAAGAAGGACGCCGAGAAAGCTATCAACGCGTTGTTCGCCAGTGTCGAAGAAGCTCTTGCCAAGAAGGACAAGGTTCAGGTCATCGGTTTCGGTACTTTCGAAGTCAAAGCCCGCGGTGCCCGCAAAGGCCGCAACCCGCAGACCGGTAAGGAAATCACCATCCCGGCTTCCAAAACTCCGGTCTTCAAGGCTGGCAAAGGCCTCAAAGACAGCGTCAACAAGAAGAAATAGCGATATAGACAAAAAAACCGGGGGCCGTTCCCCCGGTTTTTAGTTTGCCCGGATGTGGCATCATATTAGGGTCGATGCTATTTTTTGCCGAGGTGAGGGAAATATGCCGGAGCCGTTTGACAATGTCCTGATCGTGACGGCCTCGGTGGGGGCCGGGCACGACCAGGCAGCAAGGGCGATCGGCGCGGAGATCGGGGCGCGGTATCCGGGGGCGCGCGTGACGATCGCCGATTTCATGGGCGAGGACAATTCTTACCTGAACGCGGTGCTGAAGGATGTCTATCTGAAGATGATCGACCTGTCTCCCGCCATCTACGACAGGCTTTACCGCTGGTCGCAGGCGCCGGGCCGCTTTGCCCGCGTGCGCAGCCTCGTTTCCCGGGCGCTGAAGGACAGCATGCTGCGCCTGTACGTCCGCCACCGGCCGGACCTCGTCATTTTCACCCATCCGTTCCCGTGCGCGGCGGCGGCTTATTTGCGCCGCCGTGGCAAGATCGCTGCGCCGCTTGTGGCGGTGGTAACCGATTTTTCCGTCCACCCGCTGTGGGTCCACGACCAGGTGGAGATGTATTTCGTCGCCGCCCCCGAGACGAGGGCCGAACTGGTTCGGCTGGGCGTGGCGGCGGAGCGGGTTTTCCCCACCGGCATCCCGATCGATGGCAGCTTCGGCCGCCGGCTGGGCCGGCATGCGGTGGCCAGGCGGCTGGGGCTGGCGGCCGGGATGCCGACGGTGCTCATCATGGGAGGTGGCCTGGGGATCGGCCCGGTGGCAGAGGCTGTACGCAGCCTCGACGGCGTAGCCCGGCCGCTGCAGGTGGTGGTCGTCGCCGGCCGCAACGCCGAACTGCGCCGCCGGCTGCGGGCCACGGCGAGGACGGCGGCCCACCATATCGTGGCGCTGGGTTATACCCGGCGGGTCCGGGAGCTGATGGCCGCGGCCGACGTGCTGGTGACCAAGCCGGGGGCGCTGACGGTGAGCGAGGCGCTTTCGGCGGGGCTGCCGATGGTGCTCGCCAGCCCGCTGCCCGGACAGGAGGAGGACAACGCCGCTTTTCTGGTCGACCGCCAGGCGGCGGTGCTGGCCGGGGAGGGCGACGAAGTCGGCAGTATCGTCGCCGGCCTGCTGGACGACCCGGCGGAGCTGGAAAGGATGCGGGAGAGGGCCTACAGGCTGGGACACCCCCAGGCGGCGAGCGCCGCCGCCGGCATCATCGGCCGCCGACTGGATGGTCGATTGCAAGAAAAGGCTTCGCGCTGACGCGCGAAGCCTTTTCTTTATTTCTTGCGGCCGCCGCCTTTTTTCCCGGTTTCGGCTTCTTTGACGATGAGCACGGGGCAGGGCGCATAGTGGACGAGGTGGTTGCTGACGCTGCCGAGGAAGAGGCTGGTGACGTCGCTCAGTCCGCGGCGGCCCATGACGACGAGGGAGAAGCCTTCGTCGACGATCATGTCGACGAGCAGTTTGCCGGGCGGGCCGTACTCCAGGCGGCCGTCGACCTTGCCGGGGAAGGCGGCGAAGACTTCCTCCGTCCTGGCGAGGATGAGTTTGCCGGTGGCTTCGAGGTCCTGCAGGACGGACAGCGGGATGGCCACCGTGTCAGGCATGCTGAAGGCGGGGAGGGTGTAGTAGTTCTGGACGACATGGACGAGGGTGATGTCGCTGTCGAACTTCTCCGCCACCGTCCGCGCCACCTTGGCTGCATGGAGGGCCATGTCCGACCCGTCGGTGGGGACGAGGATTTTTTTGAACATATCATTACCCCCTCAGAAATATGTTCAGGCTTCGTCGCTTGTCGTTACCTTCATCAAGTATTCGTTAAGGCGTCCGTCATATCCTTCTGTATAGTATGACGCCGCGGGCTGCAATACTAGTATTACGGAAAGGAGGAACAGCATATGCGCAAGAAGTGGATGGTCGTCCTGGCGGTGGCGCTGGCGGGTGCCCTGGCGGTGGGCGGCTGCGGTCTGTTCAAGGGCCCGCAGCAGAAGCCCGCCCCCCAGAAGCAGGCCCCCCAGGGGGCCGAGCCGCAGATCACGGTGTACATGCACGAAACCGGCGAGAAGAAGACGATGAAGATGGAGGAGTATATCGCCGGGGTGGTGGCGGGGGAGATGAAGCCCGACTGGCCGGTGACGGCGCTGGCCGCCCAGGCGATCGTCGCCCGGACGTTCACGCTGGAGGAGATCGAGACGAAGGGCGGCGTGCCGGAACGCGGCACTCAGGCTTCGACAGACATCAAGGAGTTCCAGGCCTATAACGCCAAGGAGGTGAACGACAACATCAGGAAGGCGGTGGAGATGACCCGCGGCATGGTGGCGACCTACCAGGGCAAGCCGATCCGCACGTGGTTCCACGCCTCGGCCGGCGGCGTCACGGCCACGGCCAAGGAGGGGCTCAATTTCCGGGAGGCGGAGCCGCCTTACATCCAGTCGGTGCAGTCGCCGGACGATCTGGCGCCGGCGGATGTGAAGAACTGGACGGCGTCGTTCAGCAAGGCGGAGGTGATAGCGGCCCTGAGCAAGATGGGCCAACGGGTGACGAAGGTGGACAGTGTGGAGATCGGCCAGAAGGGGCCGTCCGGCCGGGCAACCGGCCTGGTGTTCAATAAGACGGTGCAGGTTTCCGCCCCCGACTTCCGGGTGGCGATCGGCAGCACGGAGCTCAAGTCGATGCTGCTCGACAGCGTGGCCGTGGAGGGCGACAAGGTGACGTTCGCCGGCAAGGGGTACGGCCACGGGGTGGGCATGTCGCAGTGGGGCGCGAACAAGATGGCCGCCGAGGGGAAGAAGCCCGAGGATATCGTCAATCACTACTTCAAGGGGGTGACGGTGGAGAAGCGGTGGCAGTGATGTTGAGCAAAGGGGCCGGGTAACCCGGCCTCTTAACTTGCAGGAGATCAGACTGGCGAGAAAGGTCCAGATGCACGTTCTGATTACACAGGTCTTGTCAGCGCAAAATGTCTAATGTCGATAGCGATACGAACAGTGTGCGGGGCGCACCGGAGCAAGCGCTCTGATAAGTCAGACGCACGACGCTTCAGCGGCGATGCGGTCGCTTACAACGAAGCAGATGGGCCTTTACCGCCAGTCTGACGGTATACGGGGAGGCAAAAGCCGACAGAATATGCGGTGTAGGGTAGGGGGCGGAAGTGGTGCGGGCTGATGATGGGCGGAAACGGCGGGTCGGCGCCATCCTGCGGCTGTCGGCCGGGTTCCCGACGGCGTCGCTGGCGGCGGCGGGGGAGCGCCTGAACGGACTGAAACGCCTGCTGCGGGCCGGACGGGAGGTCGTCGACGGCCTGGCGGACGTCGCCGACAGGCTGCGGAAGGTGGCGGCGCCGGCAGGCGAGCCGTTCATTTTCACGCCTGTGCTGGCGGAGAACGAGCGGCTGCTGCGCCAGGTGTTCCAGGATTGCGACGATGTCGTGTTCCGCGGTTTTTCTACCGGCGGCGGGATGGGGCTGCTCGTCTATCTGGACGGCATGACGGACACCGCCATGGTGGAGAGGCATGTGCTCAAGCCGCTGCTGGCAATGCGGAAACGGCCCGCCGATGTGAAGGCGCTGGCCGACGGGGTGCTGACCGCGTCGGCCGTGAAGGTGGCGGCCGACGCCGGCACGTGCCTGGAGGCGGTGCTGACCGGCAACCCGCTGGTGCTTATCGACGGCATCGCCCAGGGACTGGTGATCAAGGCCGCGGAGCACGTCAAGCGGGGCATTCAGGAGCCGAAGACGGAGGCGGTGGCCCGCGGCCCGCACGACGCGCTCACCGAGACGCTCAAGGACAATATCGTCCTTATCCGGCGGCGGGCCAGGGACGCGAATATCAAGGTGCGAATCTTCCAGGTTGGGGAGCGGAGCAGGACGGCGCTGGCCCTCGTGTATGCCGCCGATATCGTCAAGCCGGGGCTGGCGGCCGAGGTCGAGCGGCGCCTCAGCCGGATAAGGGCCGACCAGATCCTGTTCGCGGCCCAGGTGGAGGAGTTTATCATCGACCACCCCTGGTCGCCCTTCCCGCAGACGTATATCACCGAACGGCCGGATGCGCTGGTGGCGGCCCTCTACGAGGGGCGGGTCGGTCTGATCGTGGACAACACCCCCCAGGCGATCGTCGTTCCCTGCACGCTGCCGTCGCTGCTGCAGAGCACCGAGGATTTCACCGTCCAGCCGGCGGTGGCCAGCCTGATCCGGGTGACCCGCTACATCGCGGCATTGCTGGGCGTCTTCCTGCCGGCGTTGTATGTGGCGATCATCTCTTATAACCCCGGGATGCTGCCGACGACGCTGGCGATTTCGATCGCCGAGCTGCGGGCGCGGACGCCGTACCCGGCGTTCATGGAGGTCATAATCATGGAGGTCATCCTGGAGCTGTTCCAGGAAGCGGTCCTCCGTCTGCCGCAGAAGATCGCGCCGGCGGCCAGCATCGTGGGCGGCTTCGTCATCGGCACGACGATCGTCCAGGCGGGGATCGTCAACGCCCTGCTGGTGGTGGCCACCGCCGGCTCGGCGATCGCGTCGTATACCATGCCGTCGTACAACCTGGGGCTGGCCCTGCGCTGGCTGCGGCTGCCGACGATCTTTGCCGCGGCCGTCCTCGGCCTCTACGGCCTCGTGCTGGCCTACCTGGCGATAATCGTCCATATGTGCAGCCTGCGCAGCTTCGGCGAGTCCTTTCTGGGCGGGGTGTTCGACGTTACGCTGGCCGAGGACGTGCAGGACAAGCTGGTGCGGGCGCCGGTGCCGCGGATGGGTTCGCGGCCTAAGGTTTTCGGGCCGCAGGACCGCTCGCGGGTGGGGGACTGATATGGCCGACCTGGAAGTCAAGACGAGGATGTCGCCGCTGCAGTTGGCGGTCGTGGTTACGACGATGATGATAGGTATCTCCGGCCGGGTAATGGAGCACCTCCTCGAGACGAGCGGCCACGGGGCCTGGGTGGCGCTGCTGGCCGGGGCGGCGGTCTTCTACGGCGCGGCCTGGCTGATGATCAAGCTGGGGGAGCAGTTCCCGGACGAGAGCTACGCCGAGTACCTGCCGCGGCTGGGGGGCCGCTGGCTGGGCGGGGCGGTGGTGTGGTTCGCCGTTCTCGTTTTTTTTCTGCAGGCGGCTATCGTGCTGCAGGGCGCGAGCCGGGAAATCGCTTTTTTCTTGTTCGACAGGACGCCGTTCGAGGTGGTGGAGGCCGGCATGCTGCTGGTGTGCGTGTATTGCTGCCTGCAGGACTGGGGGACCATCCTGCGGGTGGTGCAGTTCGTCTTCTTCACCGCCTTCCCGCTGTGGCTGTTCCTGCTGACGATCAGCCTGCTGAGGTTTAGGTTCATAAACTTCCTGCCGCTGTGGCCGGAGGACGCGGCCGGGGTGGCGGCGGGGGCGCTGCACTCCTGGGAGTTCCTCCAGGGGTACGAGTGCGTGCTGCTGCTGCTGCCGCTGGTTTACAAGGGGAACGTCAGACCGGCGAAGGCGGTGGCGGGGGCCTTCGCTCTGGCCACCGGCGTATTCCTGCTGCGCATCGTCCTGGACATCGGCGTGCTGACGCTGGAGGGGGCCAAGAACGTCGCCTTCCCGATGATGACGATCATGCGGACGGTGGAGATTCCGGGCACCTTCCTGGAACGGCTGGACACTTATTTCCTGATGTTCTGGATCCAGGGGGTGTTCGTCGGCATGACGCTGGTGCTGTATTTCATGGCCCAGTCGCTGGCGCTGCTGTACCGCTACGCCGACCACCGCCCGTTCGTGCTGGCGCTGGTGCCGCCGCTGTTCTTCGCCGGTGACGCCGCCCACTACGTCGGGGTGACGGAGGGGCTGCGGATGGCGGTGGAGTTGGCGGGTCCGGCGTTTTCGCTGGGCGTGGTGCCGCTGGTTTACGCGCTGGTGTGGTGGAGGAGGCGGGGCGGGCATGGCGCTGAGCAAGAAAGGGGGGTATAATTCCGGGCGGGCGGCTTTGGCCGCCGCCGCGGTCGCCCTGTGCCTGCTGACGGCCGGCTGCTGGGACAGGGTGGAGATCCAGGACCGGGCGTTCGTGCTGGCGGTGGCGGTGGACACGGCCGAGGAGGGGGCGGACAAGCAGCCCGGCAAGGCGAAGGTGGAGGGCTACGCCCATCCCGGGCCGGGCGACCGCTACCGGCTCACCTTCCAGGTGCTGCGGTTCGGCGAGGCCAGGGGCGGTCAGGAAAAGCCGGGCGGCGAGGGCAAGACCTTCCTGGTGACGGGGCGGGGGCCGGCGATGCTGGACGCGGTGCGCGACGCGCTGGGCGAGAGCAGCAAGGGGCTGTGGTTCGAGAACCTGCAGGTGCTCATCCTCAGCCAGAAGGTGGTCGAGCGCCACGGGCTGGCGGCGGTGCTGGACTTTTTCCGCCGCGACGCCGAGATGCGCGGCCGGGCGCAGATCTACATCGCCCCCGGCGAGGCCGGCAAGCTGTTGGAGATCGCGCCGCCGAGCGGCGAGCCGGGGGGCGTGTTTCTGGCCAACGTGGCCAGGAGGCATCCCCGGGACATCCACCTGCCCACCGCCCGCACCGACATCAGCTTCGCCTCGATGGCCCTGGACGGCAAGGCGGATATGATATTCCCGGCGCTGGAGCCGGTGGGCAGGACGATGAAGGCCAAGGGAGGGGCGCTGTTCAAGGGGGACAAGTTCATAGGCTACCAGGACGAGTATTTCGTACGCGGGCTGAGGATTCTCCGGGCGACGGAGAAATCGGCCGCCATCAGCTTCGAGTGTCCGCTCCATCCCGGCAGCGCGGTGACCTTCGAGCTTTTCCGCCACCAGACCGTCCTCATGCCGCACGTGGAGGGGGAGAGGGTGTGGTTCACGCTCGATATCGCCATGCGGGGCAACCTGGACGAGATCCAGTGCGGCCACCGGCACGACACCCTGAACCCGGAGTACCTGGGCAAGGCGCAGAAGGTGGTGGCGGCCGAGGTGGAGCGCAACATCCGCCACACGCTGGCGATCGCCCAGCCGCTGGGGTGGGAGATGTTCTATTTCAAACGGAGCCTGCAGGCTTACAAGCCGAAGGAATGGGAGCAGATCAAGGACCGCTGGGACGATATTTACCCTACGGTGCCGGTGGAGGTGAAGGTGAGGGTGTCGATCATCGGCGTCGGCGAGCACAAGTAGACCCAGGCCGTTGATAAGCGAAACTTGGCCCGGGCGTTTAGCCCGAGCCTTAGTTGAGCTATCCGCGCCAGCGGGAAAGCCCCTATCTGCGGCGTTGCTCCTCAGAGCGCTTGCTAGCGTACGTACCGAGTACGCTTACGATGCTGTTACACCGGGCCTCTGCAAACCTTGTATGCATACTTGGCCGCAGAGGAAACGGTGCCGCGCTCTTCCGGTGCGCCTTGCATCTAGGGGCTTCTGAACGGCCTGGTGCGGGTCGGCGAGCACAAGTAGACCCAGGCCGTTGTGAACGCACGGCAAAGGTTTACGTGAGAAATAACCTGGCGGCGAAGAGGAAAACCAGCAGGCCGGCATAGGCGTAGGCGACGCGGCGGGCGAGTTTGGCTTCGCGCGCCCTGGCGTTGTGCCTGTCGAGGACGCGGGCCAGGACGAAGGCGGCGGCGGTGCCGAACAGGACGAGGGGCAGCTCGAAGACGGTGACGTGGGTGAGGAGGAAGAGCATTTTGTCCCAGATGACGGCTGTGTCCACGGCGCGGCTCCTTTCGCACGCTTTTCGTATAGTATTGCCGCGGATGGGCGCTTTCCTGCGCCTAGGGCGCAGATAGCTCAACTAAGGCTCGGGCTAGAAGCCCGCGCCAAGTTTCGCTTATCGACGGCCCGTTGTGTACTACTTTTTAGTCCATCCACATATACATAACCGAACCACTTATAGGGGGGAGAGACATGCCGCTGGAGGACAAAACGCCGAAATGGCGCCATCAGTTTACGCTCACCGACCGTGAGGAGATGACGGTCGAGGGGGTGGTGAGCCTGGGGAGCTTCGACGAGAAGGAAGTGGTGATGGAAACGGAGCAGGGCCTGCTGACCGTGCGGGGCGAGGGGCTGAACATAAAGCAGCTCAACCTCGAAAAGGGCAACATCATGGTGGAGGGCACGGTGAGGGCGGTGTCCTATGACGACGAGGTGCGGCAGAAGAAGGGGCTGCTGGAGAGGCTGCTCAAGTAAGGCGGGGGTGCGGGCTGAAGCTGCGTGCCGGGTGGCTTGCGGTGTGGTATTTGCTGCTGGTTCTGCTGGCGGCGGAGGGGGCGCTGTATGCGGCGGCCGGCTGGGCGGCGAAGGAGTGCCGCCAGGCGGCGTGGCGTGCTTTCGGCGCCGCCGCTTCCCAGCGGCGTGAGGGAGACAAGGTCCCCTACGCGGCGCTGATCAACCGCCACGCCGGCGGGGAAGGGGTGAGCGCGGCGGTGGTGGCGGCGATTATCCGGGCGGAGAGCTCGTATAACCCGCGGGCGGTTTCCCGCACCGGGGCGGCGGGGCTGATGCAGGTGATGCCAGGCACGTGGCGGGAGGTGAACGGCCGCGTCGGGGCGTGCAGCGGGCGGCACGCTGGGGAATGCGGGGCGGACTGTTATTTCGACCCCGAGGGCAATATCCGCATCGGTACGGCATACTATGCCGCCCTGGTCAGGCAGTACGGCGGCGATCTGGTGCTGGCGCTGGCCGCCTACAACGCCGGGCCGGCGGCGGTGGACCGTTACGGGGGGGTGCCGCCGTTCGCCGAGACGCAGGGGTATGTGGAGCGGGTGATGGCGTACTGGTACGAGGATGCCGGCCTGCCGGCGCCGGGCGAGGAGAGGGCGCGGCGGCGGTGGGAGCAGGCCGGCCGGGCGGCTTGGCTGGCGGCGGCGGCCACGGCGGCGCTGG
>JARKQJ010000282.1 GCA_029973955.1 Paludibaculum sp.
GCGTTGGGCGAGTTCTCCACCATGGCGGTGATCTCCGGCATCCGCCAATTCCGCCGGGACTTTGAAGAAATGATCGAGGGATAGCCCAGCATGGCAGAGATGATTCGCCTCACCATCGAGACCCACACCCTCGAGGTGCCACCCGGCACGCTCGTCGTCGATGCGGCCAAACTGGTCGGTGTGCGCATCCCCCTCTTCTGCTACCATCCCAAGCTCGATCCGGTGGGCATGTGCCGCATGTGCCTGGTCGAGATCGGTCGCCCGCTGATCGACCGCGCCACCGGCAAGCCCGTGCTGGATGAATCCGGCAGCCTCAAGATCCAGTTCGCCCCCAAACTGGAGACCGCCTGCACCACCCCGGTCTCCGAGGGGATGGTGGTGCGCACCGAGAGCTCTAAAGTGAGGGATGCCCGCCGCGAGGTGCTGGAGTTCCTGCTCACTTCCCACCCGCTGGATTGTCCGGTCTGCGATAAGGGCGGCGAGTGTCCGCTGCAGAACCAGACCATCGCCTACGGCCCCGCCACCAGTCGCTTCCTGTTCGATGAAAAGAAACACCTCGCCAAACAGATCCCCCTCGGTGAGTTGATCTACCTGGATCGCGAGCGCTGCATCCAGTGCAGCCGCTGTATCCGTTTCTCCAGCGATATCGCCGGGGATGATGTGCTCGCCTTCACCCAGCGCGGGCGCTCCTTGCAGATCGTCACCCATTCCACTCCCGGCTTCGCTTCCTATTTCTCCGGCAACACCACCGATATCTGCCCGGTCGGCGCGCTGACCACCACGGACTTCCGCTTCGGCGCCCGCCCGTGGGAGATGCAAGCCGCCGCCTCCATCTGTACCCACTGCGCGGTGGGCTGTAACCTGACCTATAACACCCGCCGGGAGGCGCGTTCCGCCGGAAAGGTGGTCATCAAACGCGCGCTGCCACGCCAAAACGAAGCGGTCAATGAGACCTGGATCTGCGATAAGGGGCGTTGGGGGTACCATTACACCGCCTCCGCCGAGC
>JARKQJ010000003.1 GCA_029973955.1 Paludibaculum sp.
TCTCGGGGGAATATGGCTTCACGGTGGCCCCGAGACTTCGTCTCGGGGGAATATGGCTCCACGGTGGCCCCGAGACTTCGTCTCGGGGGAATACGGCTTCACGGTGGCCGCGAGACTTCGTCTCGGGGGAATATGGCTTCACGGTGGCCGCGAGACTTCGTCTCGGGGGAATATGGCTTCACGGTGGCCCCGAGACTTCGTCTCGGGGGAATATGGCTTCACCGTGGCCCTGGGAGGGGGGCCGGGGGAATTACGGCTGGGCGGGGCCGGGGATGATGCGGACGGGGCCGATGAGGCCGCTGTGGCGGAGTTTGGGGAGCTTGTTGGCGCGGTCGAGGACGGCGCGCTCGTTCTCCATGGTGTTGGCAACCAGGATTCGCACGGTGTTTTTGCCGGGTTTGACGTACTTCGTGATGTCGAAGGTGAAGGGGAGCCAGGCGCGCTGGCCGGCTTTTTGGCCGTTGATTTCGAGTTCGGCGACGACGCCGACCTCGCCGCAGTCGAGCGTGAGCTGGCGGCCGAGGTAGTTGGCGGGGATGTTCACTTCGGTTTCGTAGGCGGCTTCGCCGGAGAAGTAGGGGAGGCCCTGGTCGATCCAGGAACCGAGAGTGGTGGAGGCAGAGCCGAGTGTGAAGATGGGGGAGGCCCTCAATTCCTCGTCGGCGGGCATGAGGATGGCGAGGACGTTGCCGGGGCCCTGGGCGGGCGCCGGGAAACGGAGTTCGCCTTCGGGGGTGAGGGGCATCTTCGCGCCGTTGTAGAAGACCTCGACGGGGCGGCGGAATTTGGGGAGCTTGACGGAAGTGGCGGTGGCGGGGACGGCGACACGGTACCAGAGGGTGAAGTAGGTGGTGCCGGGCGCGCGGAGGGCGCGGTCCGGGTTGACGGTGAGGTCGTCGAGATTGTCGCCGTTGGAATCCGTGATGCGGACCATGAAGCTGAACGTTCCGCGGCGGAAGCGGGAGACCTTGACCATGACCTGGTTCCAGCCGGCCTGGAAGTCGGCCTCACGTGTGAGCGCAAAGGCTTCGCGCATCTCGTAGTACCAGGGGTGGAGGTGCCAATCGAGGAGCTTTTTGCCGTTGACCCAGAGGTGGGCGTTGTTATTGGCGGCGACGCGGAGTTGGACGCGGCGGGCGACGGGGGAGTAGACGTAGGTCATGGCATAGGCGGTGCCATCGGCGCCGATGGGCATGCCCATGGCGGAGTAGAGATCGACATTCATGGCGGGGGAGGCGTAGCGGTGCCACTGGAGGGTGCCGTAGTTGGCCTTCTCGTCCGGATTTGATTCGGGAGGAAATGACCCGTAGCAGCCGGCGTGGTCCTGGTTGTCGAAGGGGCCGACGATCCACCAATCGCGGACGGTCCACTTTTCGCGGGAGAGCCAGGTTTCGTCCCAGCGTTCGTCGTTGAAGACCTTTTTGGCGAAGCCGTGAGTTTCGCCGAGGCCGTCCCAGGAGCGATGGAAGCGCATGCCGTAGGGGGCTTCGACGGTTTTGCGGAGTGGGGTGAGGCGCCAGTTGCCGTTGAGGGCGAGGGCGGCGGGGCGCTGGGGATCGGGCGGCTCGGGCTGTTTGACGCGGGCGGCGGGGTTGCCGAAGACGACGTAGAAGGCGTCCCAGGGTGCGAAGGTGAGGGTGACGTCGGTGCCGGCGGGAGCGGGCTTGGAGAAGAGGGGCTCGCGGGTACCCGTGGCGGCGTCCCACTTTTCGGGGATGCCTTGGGTGGCGAGGCGGAAGGTTTGGGTGCGGGGCTGGTCTGAGTCGTTGACGAGCCAGTAGTAGTGGAGGCCTTCCTTGGAGCGGTGGGCGGCGCCCCAACTGGCGCGCGAGCCGCCGAGGGGATCGACATCGCGAGGGAGGTGCTGGTCGAGGATGGGGAAGATCTGATCGATGTCGTCGGGGACGAAGAAGGCGTGGCCGCCGGCGGCGTTGGTGTTGGAGGAGGGCTTCGAGGAGGAGGTGTTGCCGAAGATGCGGCGGAGGGCGGCGGCGAGTTCGGCGTCGTCGCGGCCGTCTTCCATGGAGTCAGTGGGGAGGCGCTTGACGGCAATGATGGTGCCGCCGGCGTTGAAGAACTCCTCGATCTTATTGATGGTGGTGCGGCGGACGGCAGTGAGGGGCGGGAGGACGAGGACGCGGAAGGATTCGGGGCCGATGTGGAGGGCGCGGTTCCGGATTTTGGCGGAATCGAGGTAGTAGGAGCCGGCGATGTCGTAGTCGCGCAATTCCTGGGACAACCGGTTCATGAGGTTGCCGTAGTAGAGGTTGACCATGGGGAGGAGGTTGGAATTCCAGTCGGGCTTGGGGGCGTAGTTGGGCTGGGCGAGGGCCCAGGCGGTTTCGGTGGGCTGGAAGAGAACGATGTCGGCGTAGTGGCGGCCGCCGTCGTTCATGAAGGCGATGCGGCGGGCGTAGTCGGCGTAGTGGTGGAAGAAGCGCCAGTAGGGCTGATGGTAGAACCAATCGGGCGGGTACTCGATGCGCTGGGGGTTGTAGTTGAGGGAGGCGGGGACGAAGACGGAGGTGCCCCAGACGCCGAGCATGTTGGTGCCGAGGCGCATCTTCTGGATGTCCTGGTAGGTGTGGTCGCCCTGGAGTGCCTGGTTTTCGACGAGGTAGCGGGTGCCGCGGAAGTGGGCGACGGAGGCGGTGGCTTTGAGGTCGCGGGGAGAGCGGCCCATGTCGTAGAGGGAGTCGGCGCCGGGCCAGGACCAGGCGCGGGAGACGCGCTGAATGTCGCCGACGTAGAAGGCCTCGCTGACGAGATTCTCTTCCCAGACGTGGCCGCCGATGTTGATTTTGTGTTTTTCGCACCAATCGGCGACCTGCTTCATGTAGTTTTCGGCGTAGAGTTCGCTGATGACATCGAGGAAGTCGCAGCGGATTTTCGGGGTGGGCTTGCCGGCTTCATAGGAGAGGACGGGAAGGAATTTGCGGAGGTCATAGCCTTTGGTCTGGCGGAACTCGTCCATGAGGCGGGGGGTCCAGGCGATGCGGCGGCCGTAGTCGCCTTCGTGGTCGGTGAAGATGGAGTCGACGGTATTGCCGAAGAGGTCTGGGCCGAGTTCGTAGTAGCGGTCGTGGACGAGCTTGAGCCAGGTGGAGGTGACGTCTTTGTTGAGGAGGTCGACGAGGCCGCCGTCGCGGCCCTGGGAGGGTTCGAGGAAGTAGGCCATGAGGCGCCAGTTGGCGGCGGGGGCGTTCCAGGAGACGGAGGTGGCGTTGGGGGGAGTTTCGATGAGGGTGAGGGAGTCTGGGTCGAGGATGTCTTCTGCGGTGAGGCGGGCCGCGACGGCGAACTGGAGGTGTTGGACGTTTTCGATGCGGAGGGGGCCGGGGGCGGAGGAGTCTTTGGAGGTGAACCAGAGGCTTCTCATGCGGAAGTCAGGGTTCTGCTCGATGACGCGGCTGCCGAGGCCGGGGCGCCAGGGATCGCGGGCCTCGCCGCCGGGCCACTCGTATTCGTCGACAAAGCCGAAGAGGAAGCCGTGCTGTTTGGAGGAGGCGTAGGCGGACTTGACGATGCTCCAATACTCGTCGCTGAGGTAGGGGGTTTGGAGGCCGGTGCGATTGTGGACGTATGCGCCGTAGACATGCTGGGCGACCATTTCGCGGATCTGACGATCGACTTCGGCGGGTTCGATCTTGTCGTTCCAGAACCAGAAGGGGCGGACGGTGTAGGTCTTGGGCGGGTCTTTGAACTGCTCGAGGAGTTTGGCGGCGGGGGGAGTCTGGGCGAAGGCGGCGGCGAAGGCGAGATAGACTAGCAGCGGGGATTTCATGACCTACTACCACGCTGGCACATTGGCGGTGCGGGCATCAACCGTCTTCAGATTTCCAGCTATGATGATCCTTTGATTTGAGCCCCGCGGGGCCAGGAGGACGGGCATGAGCGAGAGCGAGCAGGCGAATTTGGGGATGGCTGAGCCGGGGCGGCTGCCGGCTTTCCATGTGGATGCGGAGTCGATTCCGGAGGCGTATTACAAGGCGCTGCACGCGGTGCATTTCGGCGGTGCGACGCTGCGGACGCAGTACGACCGGAAGGACCGGGAGGGGGCGTTTATCGACCCGCCGGGGCGGGATGCGCGGGTGTCGATCCGGATTCGCGATCCGTTCCGGCAGCCGCGGTTTCCGGCGCTGAGCTACTGCGAGCGGGGGAAGTACATCGCGGAGTTTCTGGGGGCGAAGGACCACCTGGTGGTGCCCTACAAGGAACTGCTGCGGAGGGTGCGGGAGGGCGAGGAGTTCGAGGCGACGGAGTGGCCTTACTGCTATCACCAGCGGCTGACGGCGTATCCGCGGGCGGACGGGTCGACGATGGACCAGTTGGAGCTGATTCTGGACAAGCTGGCGCGGGACCCGATTTCGCGGCGCGCGGTGGCGACGACGCGGGTGCCGGAGATCGATCTGTTCATGGCGTCGGACATGCCGTGTTTGGGCGAGGTGCAGTTGCGGTCGATCGAGGATGCAGAGGGGCGGCTGGTGCTGCAGATGCATGCGATGTGGCGGAGCCGGGATCTGTTCAAGGCGTGGGGGGACAATCTGGTGGGGATCACGAATCTGCAGGCGCGGCTGGCGGCGCGGCTGGCGGAGAAGACGGGGCGGGAGGTCCTCGTTGGCCCCTACAGTGAATCGAACGGGTCTTTGCACATCTACGGGCAGGACTATGTGTCGAAGGGGATGGACAAGTTTTTCACGCGTTTCCCGGATTGCGCATCGTTTGTGAAGCGGGCGCGGTCGAGCGTGGAGATGTGCGAGCTGGAGGTGATTCCGCAGCTCGAGGATTTGCTGAAGGAGACGACGTGGCGGTTCCCGCCGGAGGCGGTGCGGCTGATCGAGGAGATGATTGCGGATTACCGCGCGGGGCGGTTCATTCCTTAGCTTTGTTGCGGGCTTCGGATTCGGCGAGCCAGCCACGGCGGAGCTTGGCCTCCGGGATGGAGGAGAGGTAGGGCTTGATGTCGAGGATGGGGGTGCCGTCGAGCATGTCGAGGCCGCGGACGTAGAGGCGGTTGCCTTCGCGGCGAATGAGTTCGACGTTGGTGAGGCCGATGGGATTGGGGCGGCCGGGAAAGCGGGTGGCGAAGACGCCGTGGGGGCGGTCGTCGTTGGGCGGAGTGACGGCGAGCTGATAGCCTTCGACGCGGTGGAAGACCCAGAGGACGACGAGGTGGGAGAAGCCGTCGATGTCGGCGAGGCCGGGCTCGAGGTCGGGGCGGATCTCGAGGAAGCCTTCGGCGACGTGGGTGGCGCCGAGACCTTTGGGGATCTCCGCGGTGTCGCCGTAGGCGCTGCGAACGTAGCCGATGGGGGTGAAGGAGATGGGTTCGGGGCTCATGCGCGGCAGCCTGCCTGATTGAGAGATTGGAGACGGGCGCCCTCGGCCGCGCGGATTGGGGCCGGAAGTTGATGGCAACGATGCATATCACGATTTTATTGGATGTCGTGGGCGGGCGCAGGCGGGGCGCCGACTTTGACGTGAACAGGGACGATGCGGCCGGCTGAGTGGAACTCGAGCTGGTATTCGCCGCGGAAGCCGGGGCCGAGCTGCCAGACGAAGACTCCGGATTCGGGGTCGAGGGTGGAGCCGGCGGGGAGTTCGCGGCGGTCTTCGTTGATGATGAGGTGGCCCTGCCACTGTCCGGTGGGCAGCGCGATTTCAACGCGGCCGAGTTCGGGGACCTCGACCTCTTTCAGGGGCTGGAAACGCTCACCGGTGTCAAAGCCGGTACGGAAGCGGGCTTCGGTGGAGGGGGTTTCCGCGCGTGGGAGGGAGACGGAAGCGACGGCGGGGTTGGGGTTGAAGACGTTGAAGTAGCGGCTGCCGACTCCGTCGGTGCGGCCCTGGTTGTCGGTGACGCTCCAGGCGATGTTGTGGAGGCCGTTGGCGAGCTTGGTGGTGTCAATGTAGCGGAAGCCGACGGCGCCGAAGGTGTTGGCGTAGTTGGGGAAGAGGGTGTCGATGTCGGAGCGGGGGTTGTTGTAGGTGACGTTGCCGATGGGGGAGCCGTCAAGCCAGACCTGGATGGTGGAGCCGTCGGTGGGGATCTTGGCGGGTTGTGGGGTGAGGGCCCAGCCGAAGTTGACGAAGTCCGTGCCGCTGACGGTGGCGCCTTGGGCGGGGGTGTCGATGGTGCCGAAGGGTTTGGTGGCGTGGGCGTTGTCGACGGGGATGGTTTTGGTGCCGAGTTCCCTGCTGAGGCCGAGGGCGTTGGTGGCGACGGCGTGGAGCTTGAAGGTGCCATTGCCGTGGTTGGGGAGGAAGTTGGTGAGAAGCATGTAGCCCCAGCCGGAGCGGTAGTGATGGGGGGCGTTTGGATAGGCGGTTTCGACGTCGGGGCGGGAGTCCTGGATGAAGACGGCGTCGCCGATGTAGATCTGTGCGCCGGCGGGTTCTGGGGAAACGGCGTCGCGGTAGATTTTGAGGCTGGCGATGCCGATGTCGTCGAGGGCCCAGCCGGTGACGGCGATGCTGGAGGCGACTGAGGAGTTGTTGGCAGGCGAGTCGAAGCTACCGGTGGGCTGGCTGGAGGCGGCGTAGACCTTGAGGGTGACGGGGAAGGTGACGGGGTTGACGGCGGCTCCGGTGGAGTAGAAGTTGATATAGGCGTTGTAGGTGCCCGGGCCGGGGAGGAGTGAGGTTTGGATGGAGACGGTAAGTTTTGCGTTGCCGGTGCCGGAGGTGGAGGAGAGCTGGAGCCAGGGATGGGTGGCTGAGGCGGTCCAAGGGGCGTTGATGGCTGGCTGTTGGGAGAAGACAACTTCCTGTGGTGGAGTGGCGGTGGACGTTGTGCTCATGGCGCCGAAGTTGAGGTGGGAGCGGGAGAGCGCGGCGTAGTGAGTGGCGCCGGGGGGCATCGCGGCGAAGCTGGTGAATTGATTGGCGGAGATGCTGTTGAACACGGCTTGGGGAGGAGTGAAGAGGTAGCCGGACTTGGTGGGGGTGACCGCATAGGAGCGCTGGGCGAGAACGCCAGGGAAAGAGAAGTTGCCGGAAGCATCGGTGAGGGTGTATGAGGTGGCGTCGCCGGTAAGAGTGACGCCGACTCCGGCGAGGCCCGTGGCGCCGGCTTTGACGGTGCCGGAGATGGTGAAAGGATCGGGGACCGGGGCTGGGATAGCCTGCCAAGAGTTGGTGCCAAGGCCCAATTCGCCGAGCAAGTCGGACCCCCAGGCCCAGAGAGCTCCATCCTGCGTTACCGCCAGGCTGTGATCAGAGCCTGCGGCTACGGAAGCAATGCCGGCCACGTTCAACACCTTGACTGGGTTCTGCCGATTGATCCTGGTTCCGTCACCGAGTTCACTGGCTTCGTTGTATCCCCAGGCCCAGACGCTCCCATCGCTCTTCAGCGCCAAGCTGTGTGCCCAACCGGCGGCGACCAGCAACACCCCCGCTATTCCGGTCGCTCGAACGGGCGAAGACCGGTCAATGGAGGTTCCGTCGCCCAACTGGCCGGCGCTGTTACTCCCCCAGGCCCAGATGGTCCCATCGCTCTTGACTGCCAGGTTGTGATGAAAACCGGAGGTAATTGCCATCACTCCCGAAAGTCCGATCACCTGTGCAGGCAAACCATGGCCCGTCGTGGTTCCATCTCCCAACTGGCCGAAAGAGTTACCCCCCCAAGCCCAGACGGTGCCGTCACTCTTGAGAGCCAGGCTGTGTTCATAACCTGCGTCCAGGGCGACCACTCCTGACAACCCGACCACCTGTGCCGGAGCATTGCGGCCAGCCACAGTCCCATCTCCCAACTGGCCGGATGAGTTACTCCCCCAAGCCCAGACGGTGCCGTCGCTCTTCCAGGCCAAAGCATGTCTGATGCCAGCCGCCACCCCAGCAACGCCGGTGAGTCCGAGCACTTGTGCCGGGGCACTCTCGCCAGAATCCCTCCCAGTACCCAGCGTCCCCGAGGAGTTCAAACCGAACGCCCATACCGTCCCGTCCCGTTTGACCGCCAGACTATAGTTGTTGCCGGCGGCTGCCGCTACCACATTCGAGATTGCGGCACACAGCACCGGGTATGGACTATTCCGAGCGATAGCACTACCCAATTGTCCATTTTCGTTCGCTCCCATGCCCCACAGAGATCCGTCGCTTTGAATGGCCAAGGTATGACTGACTCCACCTTTGACCCTGGTAATCCCGGAGAGGCCGGTGACCGGCGCTGGTGAAAGGCGGTCGACCAGTGTCCCGACGCCCAACTGCCCACGGAGGTCCTGCCCCCAAGCCCACGGATTCCCCTCGCTATCGAGCGCCAAGCCGAAATTGAGTCCGGCGGCCATCGACACAATGTTGGCAAGGCCATTTACCTGCACAGCGGTCGGGGAGTCGCCGCCATCGCGGCCGAGTTGGCCATAAGTGCTGTCCCCCCAACCCCAAACGGTGCCGTCCATCTTCAAGGCATAGCTGTGGCTTCCTCCGCCGGAAATCGCCGACACATTGGTGAGCCCAAAGACTTGCACCGGCAAGCTCCGGTCCGTCCCGTAGCCATAGGCCAACTGCCCGTTCTGATTGGATCCCCATGCCCAGACAGTCCCATCACTCTTCAGCGCAAGGCTGTGCAGAGACCCGCAGGCTACCGCCACGACGTTGGCCAAGCCGTTCACCTGCACCGGCAAGCTGCGGCGTGTGGTGGTGCCGTCGCCCAATTGTCCAAAGAAGTTATCGCCCCATGCCCAGACGGTGCCATCGCCTCTGACGGCGAGTGAGTGGTTCCCACCCGCGGCCACCGCCACGACTCCCGAGAGTCCGGCCACCCGCACGGGCGTGTAGCTGCCATTGGTGGTGCCGTCGCCCAGTTGTCCGTACCCGTTGTTCCCCCACGTGTAGACGGAGCCATCGTTTTTCAACACGGTGTTGTGAATCCCGCCGGCAGCGATTGCCGCTACCCCGGAGAGACCGTTCACTGGCCCACTTACAACGCGCCGATCGATCGACCCCCCGCCTGAAATGCCGTTCGAGTTCGATCCCCACGCCCAAACGGTCCCATCACTTTTCAGCGCCAACGTGTGCATACGGCCGGCGCTGATCGCCACAACGCCGTCGAGCCCGGGGACCAGCGCCTTGACCGGCCGGAGAACCGTGGTGCCGTCCCCGAGCTGTCCCGAATAGTTATCACCCCAGGCGAGCACGGTTCCATCGCTCTTCAACATCACGCTGTGATGATCTCCTGCGGAGACTCTCGGCGTGACGGCGAGGGCCGGCACCGAGGAACAGACAAACAGCGCAGCGGCGAGAGAGAGGTGATTCCAGTTCATGGGGCGGCTCTTTTTTGCTGGGAGAGAGTGCATGGATTGGTGCCGGAGGTCTATTGGCGCTCCAGGCGCGGGCCGATGTGGACCTGGACCGGGATGGCTTGCGCGGCGGATTCGAAGACGAGTTCGTAGGAGCCGCGGAAGCCTGGGCCGAGTTGCCAGACGAAGACTCCGTTGGCGGGGTCGAGGGTAGAGCCGGCGGGGAGTTCGCGGCGGTCTTCGTTGATGATGAGGTGGCCCTGCCACTGTCCGGCGGGCAGCGCGATTTCAATGCGGCCGAGTTCTGGGACTTCGACCTCTTTCAGGGGCTGAAGTGGCGCGCTGGTGTCGAAGCCGGTGCGGAAACGGGCTTCGGTGGAGGAGGTTTCCGCGCGTGGGAGGGAGACGGAAGCGACGGCGGGGTTGGGGTTGAAGACGTTGAAGTAGCGGATGCCGACTCCGTCGGTGCGGCCCTGGTTGTCGGTGACGCTCCAGGCGATGTTGTGGAGGCCGTTGGCGAGCTTGGCGGTGTCAATGTAGCGGAAGCCGACGGCGCCGAAGGTGTTGGCGTAGTTGGGGAAGAGAGTGTCGATGTCGGAGCGGGGGTTGTTGTAGGTGACGTTGCCGAGGGGGGCACCGTCGAGCCAGACCTGGATGGTGGAGCCGTCGGTGGGAATTTTGGCCGGTTGGGGGGTGAGGGCCCAGCCGAAGTTGACGAAGTCCGAGCCGCCGACGGTGGCGCCCTGGGCGGGGGTATCGATGGCGCCGAAGGGTTTGGTGGCGTGGGCGTTGTCGACGGTGATGGTCTTGGTGCCGAGTTCCAGGCTCTTGCCTACGGCGTTGGTGGCGACGGCGTGGAGCTTGAAAGTGCCGTTGCCGTGGTTGGGGAGGAAGTTGGTGAGGAGCATGTAGCCCCAGCCGGAGCGGTAGTGATGGGGGGCGTTTGGATAGGCGGTTTCGACGTCGGGGCGGGAGTCCTGGATGAAGACGGCGTCGCCGATGTAGATTAGGGCGCCGGCGGGTTCGCCGGAGACGGAGTCGCGGTAGATGGCGACACGAGAAACCCCGATACTATCGAGGGCCCAGCCGGTGATGGGGATGCTGGAGGAGACGGCGGCGTTGTCGGCGGGTGAGTCGAAGTGTCCGTAGGGGTCGCTGACGCCGAACCAGAGATTGACGGTGACGGGGAGGGTGATGGGATTGACGGCGGCGCCAGCGGAATAGAAGGAGATTGTGGCGGTGTGGGTGCCGCTGGTAGGCAGAAAGCTGGGAACGAGGGAGACTTGGAGTTTTGCGGCGCCCGTACCGTTGTAGGAGGAGAGCTTGAGCCAGGGGTGGCTGGTGGATGCGGTCCAGGTCGCGTTGACGGCTGGTGTTTGCGAGAAGACAACTTCCTGCTGTGGGGTGGTGATGGACATCCCGCTGATGGCGCCGAAGTTCATATTGGAGCGGGAGAGGGAGGCGAAGTGAGTCGCGCCGGGCGGCATCGCGGCGAAATTGGCGGTTTGATTGGCGGAGAGGTTATTAAAGACGGCTTGAGGCGGCGTGAAAGTGTAGCCGGATCTGGCGGAGGTCACGGTGTAGGAGCGTTGAGCGACGAGGCCGGGGAAAGCGAAATTGCCGGCGGCATCGGTGAGTGTATAGGCGATGGCATCGCCGGAGAGGGTGACGCCGACTCCGGCCACCCCCGTAGTGCCGAATTTGACAGTACCGGAAATGGTAAACGCATTCGGAACGATGCCGGGCGTGCGTCGATTAGGAATGGTACCCAGGCCCAACATGCTCCGGGTGTCGCTTCCCCACACCCAGAGAGTCCCGTCACGGCTCAAAGCCAGATTGTGATAGTCTCCAGCGGCCACTTTCACCACATCCGTGAGGTTCACCACCTGAACCGGTTGAGTTCGATCGATCTGGGTGCCGTCTCCCAACTGCCCATCCTGGTTCCAGCCCCAGGCCCAAACTGTCCCGTCGCTCTTCAACGCCAGGCTGCGGTCAGCTCCGGCACTGATCATCACCGCCGCTGAGATTCCGCCCACGCGAATGGGCAAGAGGCGCTGCGTCATTGTTCCATCAGCCTACTGGCCGTAGTAGTTCGAGCCCCACGTCCAAACGGTCCCATCGCTCTTCAGCGCCAGATTATGCTCCCGCTTCGTGGCGATTGCGACCACTCCGGTGAGCCCGCTCACCTGTGCCGGCAGACCGTGGCTGGTCGTGGTGCCGTCGCCCAATTGTCCGGATTCGTTGGAACCCCAGGCCCAAACTGTGCCGTCACTCTTCAGCGCCAAGCTGTGAACACTGCCTGCGGCAACAGCCACCACTCCACTGAGGCCGGTGACCTGAGAGGGCGCTGGGTGGTTCGCCGTGGTTCCGTCGCCCAATTGTCCATATTGGTTGGAACCCCAAGACCAGACGGTACCATCACGTTTGCAGGCCAGGGAATGGACGCTGCCAGCCGAGAGACTGGCAACGGCGGTGAGCCCGACCACAGGCGTTGGGGTGTACTCGTCGTCGTATCGCCCTGTGCCTAGCCTCCCATAGGAGTTCGCCCCAAACGCCAACGCAGTGCCATCCCGCTTCAAGACCAAGCTGTACGAAGGCCCCGCGAACGATGCTGCCGCATCAGCCAGTCCGGTGACTTGCTCCGGGGAAGGAACACTCCCTAGTGGTTGAAATCCCAATTCGCCCTTTTGATTGTCACCCATACCCCAAGCGGTACCATCGGGCTTTACGACCAAGCTATGGGTGGAGCCAGCCGCAACCTCTGAGACTCCTCTCAGGCGGTCCACTGGCACGGGACTGATGCGATGCGCCAGAGTTCCGACGCCCAATTGTCCATACTCGTCCTGGCCCCAGCTCCAGATATTCCCATCCCGATCGAGTGCCAAACCGAAGGACTGTCCGGCGTCGATGGATACAATGCCCGTCAGGCCATTCACTCTCACCGGCAACGCGCAGCATCCAAAGGAGGGTTCGACGCCCAGTTGGCCATAGCTGCTGGACCCCCAACCCCAAACCGTGCCGTCTGCCTTCAGCGCAAAGCTATTCGAGCTTCCGGTAGAAATCGCCGTCACGTTCGCGAGTCCAAAGACCTGCACCGGCACACTGCGATTCTCACCGGTTCCATCCCCCAGTTGCGCCCCGCTATTGAAGCCCCAGGCCCAAACGGTTCCATCGCTCTTCAGGGCCAGATTGTGCTCGTACGCAGTGGCAACCGCCACAACGCCAGACAGTCCGGCGACCTGCACAGGAATGTTGCTGCTCACGCGGGTGCCGTCGCCTAACTGTCCGCTGTAGTTGCCACCCCACGCCCAAACAGTGCCGTCTCTTCTCACAGCGAGGCTGTGATATTCACCAGCGGACACAGCCGTCACATCAGAGAGTCCAAGCACGCGGACTGGGGTGGAACGGTCCGTGGTGGTACCATCCCCCAACTGGCCGTGAACATTCCACCCCCAAGTGTAGACAGACCCATCGTTCTTCAAGAAGACGTTGTGCGCCCTGCCCGCGGCGATCTGGACGGCGCCGGTGGCTCCACTGACTGGCCCGGCCACCATGCGAATTGGGACCCATCCGCCGCCCGAAGCCCCGCCCGAGTTGGATCCCCAGGCCCAAATCGTCCCATCACTCTTGAGGGCCAGGGTGTGATTGTGGCCGGCAGCGATTTTCACAACGCCAGTGAGGCCGGGGACGGGCGCCTGAGCCGGTCTGTCGGCTGTGGCGCCGTCTCCGAGTTGCCCCCAAGTGTTGTCGCCCCAGGCGACGACGGTTCCGTCGCTCTTCAGCGCTACGCCATGATTTGCGCCACCAGAGACGGCCAGGGTCACGGCGGGCGCGAGGGCTGGGGCGCACAGGAGTAGGGCTGCGGTGAGAGTCAGATGGTTGCGGTTCATGGAAGCTGTCCTTCTGGTTGAGAGGCGGTGCATGGCCAGGCGCTGGAGTGTCATTGGCGAGCCGCCCGCGGGCCGGCGTGGATGCTGACGGGCACGACTTGGGTTGCGGATTGGAAGAGGTGTTCGTAGGAGCCGCGGAAGCCGGTGCCTAGCTGCCAGACGAAGACTCCGGATTCGGGATCGAGGGTGGAGCCGGCGCGCATGGAGGTGACGCCTGCGATCGGGCTGACGGGGGAGAGCGCGGCGCGAGAGACAAATCGTGAGGCCCCCAACCGGCCGAATCCGTTGCTGCCGCGGGCCAGGACGGCGCCATCGCACCGTGGCGCCACCGTATGGCAATCACCAGCCGCCACTGTAGAGGCGGCCGCAACGGACGGAGGAAATAACAAAGTCCAGACGGAAATGCAAAGCGGACCGGACAACACGCGGTACCTGATCATCACTTTCCCATCGCCGGGGCGTTGACGTCTCACTGAATCTGACGTCGCCAACCACCCAAGCGATGCAAATTGCAGACTATCACAACCGAATGTGCGATATTGCCGCAAAAAGCACTTCTGGCACGGGCTGGATTTCGGCCGCCGGCCCCGATTTCTGGAGACAGACCGGGAGCCTTGGCGCGAAAAGGGTTCACGGTCCGTGCCGGGAGAGCAGGAGAGAGGAGTCGCCGGTGGTGCCTTGCCGCAGCGCGGCCGCAGGCTACGAACCGGCGGAGTTCACGCGCGGAAGCCGGCCTGATTGAGGAATTCGGTCATGATTTTGGCGTAGTGGGGGAAGGAGACTTCGGGATCTTCGATTTCGGGGTGCCAGCGCTTTTCCCATTCGAAGCAGAAGTAGCCTTTGTAACCGCCTTTGACGAGGACTTCGACGGTAGCCTTGACGGGGATGTCGCCAGCGCCGATGAGCACGTAGCGGCGTTCGTGGCTGGGCTTGCCGGGGATGGGGAGGGAGTCTTTGAGGTGGACGTGGCGGGTGTATTTGCCGAGCTGCCGCCAGGAGTCAGCGGGCTTTTCGCCTTCGACGCAGGTGTGATGGGCGTCCCAAAGGAAGGCGACACTCTTGGATTTGGCGCCTTCGAGGACAGGGACGAGCAAATCGACACTGCGGAATTCGCCGTGGGATTCGAGGATCACGGTGACACCGGCGGGGCGGGCGTATTCGCCGAGGGTGTGGAGACCCTCGCTAATGCGGGCCATGGTGACCTGTTTCTCTTCGCCGCGAATGAGCTTATCGGGGAAGACGCGGACATAGGGAACGTGGAGCTGGTGGGCGAGGTCGATGAAGCGCTTGGCTTCGTCGATGTGTTTGGCGCGCTTGGCTGGATCGGGCTCGTGCATTTGGGCGGAGGCGCCGAGGTCGGAGATTTTGAGGCCGGTGGCGGCGAGGTCCCGCATGGTGGCCTGGATGCGGGTGGAGCTGAACTCGGCGCATTTGGGGAGGTCCATCTGGTCCTGGATGCCGCGGAGTTCGAGGGCGGCAAAGCCCCAGGTATTGGCGTTTTTGACGATGGTGTTCCAGTCCCACTTGGGACAGCCGAGGGTGGAGAAGGCGAGGGGGAGTCTGGCGGCGGGTTTGGAGAAACCGGCGGCGGCGCCGAGGGTAGCGCAAGAGGTGAAACGCAGGAGGTCGCGGCGGGTCATACCCAGATGATAGTGGAAGCCCGAAAGGTGCGTATCGCCGTAATCAACAGAGTCATGTATGATTTGAGCCTGAAGGAGAAGCCATGATCCGGAAAACGAAAGCCGCCTGCCAGATTGGGATGTACGGGCTGGGTCCGATGGGGCGCAGCCTGGCGCTGAACTTCGCCGACCACGGATACTCCGTGGCGACCTACAATTTCACGGCGGATTTGACGTGGCAGTTGATGAGCGTTCCGGGGCTGCCGAGCCTGGTAACTCCGTTCTTCAATGAGCGGGATTTCGTGGCGGGGCTGAGGCAGCCGCGCACGGTGATGATCATGGTGAAGTCGGGCGCGCCGGTGGACGAGGTGCTGGAGCGGCTGGTGCCGTTGCTGGATCCGGGCGACGTTATTATTGAAGGCGGGAATTCGGACTTCCGGGACACGGCGCGGCGGCTGCGGGTGGTGAACGAAAAGGGCGTGATGTACATCGGCAGCGGGGTGTCTGGAGGAGAGGAAGGAGCGCGGCGCGGGCCGTCGCTGATGCCGGGCGGCAATGTGGAAGCGTGGCCGGTGGTGAAGGAGATGCTGCAGTCGATTGCGGCGCGGAACCCGAAGGGGCAGCCGTGCTGCGAGTGGATCGGGCCGGACGGGGCGGGCCACTTCGTAAAGACGCATCACAACGGAATCGAGTACGGAGTGATGCAGGTGATCGGCGAGGTGTGCTGGATTCTGCGGGCGCTGGGGATGACGAACGACCAGATTGCCGATGCGATGGACGGCTGGAACGTGCGGATGAAGGCATTTCTGCTGGAGATCACGTCGGAGGTGCTGCGGGCGCGGGATGACGACGGTTCGCCGCTGCTGGACCACGTGCTGGATGTGGCCGGGGCGAAGGGTACGGGCGCGGGCACGGTGGTGAGCGCGCTGGACCTGGGGCAGTCTGTGAACATATTGGCGGCCGGCGTGGCGGCGCGGCTGATGTCGACGAACCGGAAGCGGCGGCTGGAGATCGACAAGTTGTACCAGGTGCCGGCGCCGGTGCTGCAGGGCGACCACAAGGAGTGGACGGAGAAATTGGGGTTGGCGCTGGAGGCAGCGTTCGCGCTGGCGTATGCGCAGGGGTTCACGACGCTGGAAGAGGCGTCGGTGCAATACAACTGGAAGCTGAACCTGCCGCAGATCGCGTCGATTTGGGGCGGCGGATGCATCATCCGGGCGGACATATTGAACGAGATTTCAGCGGCATTTGTGAAGGAGCCGATGCTCGATACGCTGCTGGTGGCGCCGGCGTTTGTGGAGTGTATCGGGAAGGGCATCCCGGCGCTCAGGGAGGCGGTGTCGGCGGCGGTGCTGGCCGGACTGCCGGTGCCGGCGCTGAACAGCGCGCTGACGAACTTCGATTCGATGCGTTCGCCGAGCCTGGTGTCGGCGAGCGTGATCGCGCTGCTGCGGGATCTGTTCGGGGCGCATACGTTCAAGCGGAATGATAAGGCGGGGGCGTTTCACAGGAATTGGGGGAAAGTGTAGGGGGTATTGGGGAGACGGGCCGGCGGTTGGTTGGGGAGAACGCCTGGGGGGACGGTCACGCTGTGTCCACCTGGGGAGATGGTGGAAGTTGGGGAGTTTTGCGTTTTGGGACACAGATGACCGTCCCGGCGGGTGGTTTGGGGTTGTTGGGGAGATTGGTGGTTGGGGTGGACGCCTGGGGGGACGGTCACGCTGTGTCCACCTGGGGAGATGGTGGAAGTTGGGGTGTTTTGCGTTTTGGGACACAGATGACCGTCCCGGCGGGCGGTTTGGGGTTGTTGGGGCGGCGCTATTCGCGCGGTGCTATGCCTAGCGTTCGCATTTTCTTATAGAGATTGCTGCGCTCCAAGCCGAGGGCCTCGGCGGCGCGGCTGACGTTGCCGCCGCAATCCTCCAGTTTTCTGAGAATGTAATCGCGCTCGGCGGTCTGGCGGACTTCGACGAGGCTGGCGGTGCGTTCGCCGTTGCGGTCGGCGGTGCGGCGGCTGGAGGGTAGAGGGATGTGGCGGACGTCGATGCGGATCTGCGGGTACATGATGACGATCCGCTCCATGAGATTCTTCAGTTCGCGCACGTTGCCCGGCCAGGAATACTCCTTGAGCACGGCCAGCGCTTCCGCGGTGAGTTCTTTGGGTTTGCGGCCATAGGCGCTGGTGAACTCCCTCAGGAAATGTTCTGCCAGCAGCGGGATATCTTCGAGCCGTTCGCGGAGCGGCGGTACCTCGAAGGGGATGACGTTGAGGCGGTAGAAGAGGTCTTCGCTGAAGTTGCCGCGCTCGATCTCCTCTTCCAGATTCTTGTTGGTGGATGCGATGACGCGGACATCCACCTGCACAGGTTCCGCCGAGCCCACCGGTTCGAAGCGCTGTTCATCGAGCACGCGCAACACCTTGGCCTGGGTGCGCAGGCTCATGTCGCCGACCTCATCGAGGAACAGCGTGCCTTCGTCGGCCTTTTCGAACTTGCCCACCTTATCGGCGGACGCGCCGGGCAGGCTGCCTTTGCGATGTCCAAAGAGTTCGCTTTCGATCAGCTCCTCGGGCAGGGCGGCGCAGTTCACTTCCACGAAAGGGCGGTCCGCGCGGCCGCTTTCGGCGTGGATGGCGTGGGCGACGAGTTCCTTGCCGGAACCGCTTTCGCCGAAGATGAGCACGCGGCCGTTGGTGGCGGCCATCAGCGAGATCTGCTGGCGCAGGGCCTTGGCGGGGATGCTGTTGCCGATCAGTTGCAGGCCGGCGCGTGAGGAGTCCTTCAGGTCGCGCAGTTCGATTTTCAGGTTCCGCTGGGCGATGGCGTTGCGGAGAACCAGGAGCACCTTCTCGAGTTTGAGCGGTTTCTCCAGGAAATCGAAGGCGCCCAGCTTGGTGGCGCGGACGGCGGACTCGATGTTGGCGTGTCCGGAGATCATGATAGTGGCAGGCGCGCGGCCGCCGGCGAGGGACTGCATTCGTTCGAGAATCTCGAGGCCGTCCATGCCGGGCAGCCAGACGTCCAGCAGCACGGCTTCGTAGCCGCCGCTCTCAATCTCCTGGAGCCCTTCCTCGCCGGTTGCCACGGAGCGCGCGTCGAAGCCTTCGTCGTCCAGAATGCCGGCCAGCGTTTCACGAATGCCGGGCTCGTCGTCCACGATCAACACTTTTGTCCGCCTCATGCCTGCGCCTCAGCCGGCCTGGATTCCTGGTCCTGCGAGAGGACGGCCGGTAATTCGATGATAAAGCGTGCGCCGGCGGGATGGTTGCTTTCCACGCGAATGTTGGCCTGGTGCTCGCCGACGATGTGGCTGACGATGGCGAGGCCGAGGCCGGTGCCGCGTCTCTTGGTGCTGAAGTAGGGCAGGAAGAGTTTTTCCTTGTCCTCGTTGGAGATGCCGCAGCCGGTGTCGGCGATGAGGAGTTCGACGGTATCGGGCGAAGCGGATTGGGTTTCGATGTAGAGGTCCTTGAAGTGGGACTCCGCCATGGCTTCGGCGGCGTTGTCCACGAGGTTGACGACAACGCGTTTGAATTGCTCGCGGTCGAGCGCGACGGGCGGCAGTTCCGGGGCCAGGTGCTTGCGGATGGTGATGCCTTCGAGGCGGCCCTCGAAGACGGCCAGTCCCGCCTCCACCACGGCGTTGAGGTCGGCCGGAACGGGTACGACGGAGGGGAAGCGCGCGAACTGGGAGAACTCGTCCACCAGCATTTTGACGCTCTCCACTTCGCGGCCGATGGTGGCGCAGCAGTCGGTGATGATGCGGCGCACATCGGGGCTGGCCTGTGTCTTGTCGAGCTGCCGGAGGATACGTTCGGCGCTCAGGCCGATGGGGGTGAGCGGGTTTTTGAGCTCGTGGGCGATGCGGCGGGCCACCTCATGCCAGGCGGCCGCTTTCTGGGCATGCAGGAGTTCGCTGGTGTCCTCAATGACGAGGACGTAGCCGGAGGTGACGCTGGCTTCGAGGGCGGCGACTGTCAGCGAGAGATGGCGGATGCCCTGGGCGGTTTGAAGTTCGAACTGGCGATTGGCCGAACCGGTGCGGCGGGCGCGTTTGAGCAGGCGGGCGAACTCCTCGGTGCGTTCGCCGGGGATGAGTTCGTTGAGTTTGACGCCGGCTTCGATGACCTGGTCCGGCACGATGCGCTGGAGCGCGCCGTTGACCAGCAGGACCGTGCTGTCGTAGCTGAGAGAGATGACGCCGGTGGGGATGCTCTGGAGCACGGCTTCGATGAAGCGGCGGCGGCGTTCAAGTTCGTTGCGGTTGGCCTCCAGGTCCTGGGTCATCTCATTGAAAGCGCGGACCAGCGAGGCGAGCTCGTCGGTGGCGCTGACACGAACACGGAAAGAGAGATCGCCGCCGCGGACCGCGCGGGCGGCGCCCAGCAGCGCCGTGACGGGCGCGGTGATCTGGCGAGCCATGAACAGGGCCACCCAGGTGGCGACAAAGAGAACGAAGAGGGTGATGAGAAAGAGGAGCTGCAGGTAGAACAGCCGGCGCTCGCGGCGGCTGGACGCGAGGCGGTCATAATCCCTGATCTGTTCGTTGATTTGCCGTTCGCGGGCGGTGAGATCGAGTGACATGCGCGCGCGGACCCGGACCTTGCCCCCGGCCGCAATGGGGACGCTGGCGGTCACCTCGTGTCCGGCTTCCTCGGCGGGCTTGCCCTGGCAGATGGAGATCTGGCCGCCGTCGGGCCGCTCGACATGCACCTCCTCCACCTGCTCCTGCTCGCAGACATCGGCGAAGAACTGCGCCGGCATCTTGCCCGAGGCCTGGAAGTCCCGGAGTTCGGCGCTATCGGCGACCCAGCGGGCCACGGCGCGGGCGCGATGGGTGGCCTGATCCTCCATGGCACGGCCGATCTGGCTGAGGTTCAGCTTGATGCTCTCCGCGGGGCGGCTGAACCACTTGTCCAGGTTGCGGTTGAGCACCTCCACGCTCCACAGGACCAGGAAGACGGTGGGCATCAGGGTGAGGCTGAGTGCGCCGACCAGGATCTTGGTGCGGATGCGGGAGCCTTCGACGCCGGCCCGGCGGGCAAAGTAAAGCTTCACGGCGTCGCGGAAGAGCATGAAGCCGACCAGGACGGTGAGCAGGAAGATGAGGGTGGAGAGGCCCCAGTAGACGTACGTCTGTTCAGGGGTGGTGGGGCCGTAGTCCCCCACGGTGAAGGAGCCCTGCCAGATGACAAGCGCCAAAAGAATTGACAAAAGTGACAACCCGGCACCGAACCGGACTCTGTTCCTGAGTGCCATTACGGCCTCCTTACTGACATGTCAAAGCGCTCCCTGGGTGAAACGTAAGGTATTCTTTGCGTAGGACTTGCATGCGTGTCAGGCGCCTGGCTTGAGCCGTACTATCGGTACTTCTTAATAAGATAAATTTGACCTGATTAGCATACGTTATGTTACTATGCTCACATTAGACTCTACCGTTGTCTCTAGATGGGGAGTTTCAGGAGTTCTTGATGGATCTTACCGCGAGAGGTGAGACCCTGGCATACCCAGCCATGGTCCTCGCCTGCGGTTCACAATTCGGTTCAGCGCCCATAAGAGCAGATGCCAAGGCAAGCGGCGGGAAGGTTGTGTCTTTCCCGGCGCCGAAGCTGGATCCGATCCATCGTAGCTCCCGATCAACCGTGTCGAGCAAACACCCAGCACAGAGCTTTGTTGTCTCACTTCGACCCACGTCAGGTCATGCCGACTGTATCGGGCCTTTTCTTTCGGGAGTAACCATTCGATCCATTTTGGGAGGTTTCAGTGAATAGCAACTTGTTTGCGATTTCCAGAGGACTTGGGCGCCTGACCATGGCGTTCCTGGTGCTCTGCGCAATGCTTTGTGGCCTGGCATTTGCCCAGGAGACCACCGGCGGCATCTCGGGTCAAGTAACGGACCCCAGCGGTGCTGCAATTGTTGGCGCGAAAGTGGAAGTGAGCGGCGGCGGATTTCCGCGCCCGATCGAACTCACCACGGACGCAACCGGCACGTTCAGCCTGGCGCAGGCGCCAGTAGGCAGCTACACCGTCTCGGTGAGCATGTCGGGCTTCTCCACCATGAAGAAGACGGCCGTGCCTGTCGTAATCGGTAAGACAAGCCGGATTGACTTCAAGCTGGAAGTCGGCAAGGTGACGGAGAGTGTGGTCGTCGCGGCGGACGCCGTGATGGTTGACACCACCTCCAGCGCTTCGGCGGTGAACGTCGACAAGAACTTCTTCGACCTGATTCCGAAGGGCCGCAGCTTCTACGAACTGGTGAACATCGCTCCTGGCGCGCGGAACGAATCGAAAACGGGCGGCTACCAGATTGACGGCGCGTCCGGTTCGGAGAACACCTTCTACCTGGATGGCATGGAGGTGACGAACATCCAGACGGGCGTGCTGAGCACCCAGAACCGCATCCCTGTGGAAATGGTGCAGCAGGTCCAGATCAAGAATGGCGTCATGGAAGCCCAGTACGGCGGCGCCATGGGCGGCGTTGTGAACGCGGTTGTGCGCAGTGGCAGCAACGAGTGGCACGGCCAGGCCGGCTTCTACTTCAACAACGACAAGATGCAGGCCAGCCTGAACCCCACGCTGCAGCTGGATCCCAACGAGTCCGCCAACCCGCGGCAGAACGTGCAGTACTTCCAGAACAAGATGGATAGCTACAGCACCTGGAACCCGGTGTTCAACTTCGGCGGCCCGATCCTGAAGAACAAGCTGTTCTACTTCGGCGGCTTTGCTCCGACGATGACGGACACCAACCGCACGGTGACGTTCCTTTCGAACAACCAGACTAAGACGTTCAACAGCAACTCCAGGCAATACTATGCCGCGAACAAGCTGGACTTTGCCGCCACCAGCAAGCTGCGCATGAACGCCGGCTGGATCTGGAACCCGGGCTACACGAAGGGCTATCTCCCGGCACGCAACGGCCAGGACTCCCCCACCAACCCCTGGGGTGATCTGGGCGACTACAATGCCGGCAACATCATCAGCGGCCAGGCCGATTACCTCGCCACAAGCAAGCTGGTGCTGAGCTTCCGCGGCGGCTACAACTACACCAACACCACCAACTCCTACGGCATTCCGCCGACCACGGCCATCTATTACTCCAACAGCAACGTGAACTCGCCGCTGAACATCCCGGCCGATCTTCGCGCTCCCGCGGGCTGGGTGGTGCAGGCCAACAGCAAGACCGACTTCAACATTTACACCCGCATCAACCTGAACGCCGACGCCAGCTACATGGCGAACTGGCACGGGCAGCACAATCTGAAGGCCGGCTGGCAGACTAACCGCCTTTCGAACTCTGTGAAGTCCCTCACCTATCCGAACGGCTACTACCGCTACTATTGGGGCCAGTCCTACCCGTGCGTTACCAGCCAGTGCTCTGGCCGCCAGACCGGCGACTACGGTTACTACCGCTATCGCGTGTACGGCGACTTCGGCGATGCCAGCAGCGACAACCAGGGCATCTTCTTCCAGGACAACTGGAGGGTGAACAAGCACCTGACCCTGAACCTCGGCCTGCGCACGGAGCGTGAGTTCCTGCCCAGCTTCTCCATCCCCGGCCAGACCACGGCGGCTCCGCCAATCGAATTCGGCTGGTCTAAGAAGGTCTCTCCCCGCATCGGCGGCGCGTGGGATCCCAAGGGCGATGGCAAGATGCGCGTGTATGCGTCGTGGGGCCAATTCTACGACGTCATGAAGTACGAAATGCCTCGCGGCAGCTTCGGCGGCGCCGTGTGGTGGGATTACTTCTACTCTCTCGACGATCCGAACTGGGTGAAGACCAATCAGGGTATCCCTGCCGATCCTTACAAGCTGAAGGGTAAGTTCTTCGAAGCCATCAACTGGCGCATTCCGTCGAACGATCCCGCCAACCCGACGGTGGACAAGAACCTCGAGCCGATGAAGCAGCAGATGTTCGACCTCGGCTACGACTACTCGCTCACCCCCACCCTGGTCGCTTCGGCCCGCTACACCAACCGCCGGCTCATCCGGACGATTGAAGACGTCGGCACGCTCGGCCCCGAAGGCGAGATTTACTACATCGCCAACCCGGGCTTCGGCCTGACGGTGGATCCCAAGACCTGGGACCCCGGCTTCCCGTTGACGCCCAAGGCGGTGCGCAACTACGACGCCATCGAGTTCCGCCTCGACAAGCGCTTCGCGAAGAACTACCAGTACGCGGTCAGCTACACCTGGTCGCGCTCCTACGGCAACTACTCCGGTCTGGCCAGTTCGGACGAAGTTGACACCGCCGGCGTTGGCCGCACCAGCCCGAACGTGAACCGCTATTTCGACCTCCCCTGGCTCGGCTACACCGAAAAGGGCAGGATGGCCGAAGGCCTGCTGGCCACCGACCGTCCGCACACCCTGAAGATGTTCGGCGGCTACACGCTGAAGAGCATCCTCGGCAATACGACGATCGCCCCGAACGTGTTCCTGTATTCCGGTACGCCGATCACCTCGGAAGCCAACGCCATTTCGACGACCCCCGTCTATCCTTATGGCCGCGGCGACCTCGGCCGGACGCCTGTCTATTACAACTTTGATGTGAACGTCATGCAGGACTTCAAGCCGATGAAGTCGCATGAGAACATTCGCATCCGTTTTGAGTACACGGTGTTCAACGCCCTGAACTCCAGCATTGTGACGAACTACAACTCGGTCATGCTCCACCCGGATTACGGCCAGATCCAGTTTGCCAACGACGCCGACATCTTCAAGGGCTTCAACACCACCGCGCTGATGAAGGCACAGGGCATTCCGTTCAACCCGCTGTACGGCAGGGCCAGCGGATGGCAGAGCCCGCGCAACCAGCGCCTGCAGTTGACCTTCTTCTTCTAAACAAAGAAGCAGTCAGAAGAAACCACGGGAGGCGTCCCCCAGCGGGGACGCCTCCCGTTTTTGTGTTCCAGGGTATGAGCCTGCTAGCGCGCGGCTTCGCGGGCCAGCAACAGGGCGCCGGTGAGGCCGGGGTAGGGAAGGGCCGGGGATTCGATGCGCGGGAGGGGGAGGTAGCCGTTCGAGAGTTCGCGGGCGCGTCCGCGGATGCGTTCGAGCATGTGGGACTGGTTCATGACGCCGCCGCCGAGGACGACCATCTGCGGCGACAGGACGCAGGCGACGTTGACGCAGGCCTGGGCGAGATAGTCCGCTTCGATGCGCCAGGCGTCATGGCCGGAGGGGAGTTGATCGGCCTTGACGCCCCAGCGGGCCTCCATGGCGGGGCCGCTGGCCATGCCTTCCAGGCAGTCCCCGTGGTAGGGGCAGACGCCGCGGAATGCGTCGCGCTCGCCGGGAGCGCGGCGGACGAGGAGATGGCCCATTTCGGAGTGCATCAGGCCGTGGACGAGTTGGCCGCCGGTGAGGACGCCGCCGCCAATGCCGGTGCCGACGGTGAAGTAGACGAGATCATCCAGACCCTTGCCCGCGCCGCAGCGCGCCTCCGCCAACGCTGCCCCGTTCACGTCGGTGTCGAAACCCACCGGAATGTGCAACGCCTGCGCCAAAGCATCGCGCAGAGGAAAATCCTGCCAGCCGGCCTTCGGGGTGGTGGTGATGCTGCCGGAGGCGAAATCCACCGGACCGAAGGTGGCGACGCCGAGCGCGGCCAGCGGCCCGTTGTCTTCGAAGTATCGGATCACTCGCGCCACGGTCTCCAGCGGTTGACTGGAGGTTTCGATGCGCACCACTTCGCGCGGGGCTTCGGGCGATTCGCCCACGGCCAGGACGAACTTGGTGCCGCCTGCTTCGACGGCTCCGTAGAGGGTCATGCGTACCAGTCTATTCTTCAAAACGCCGCGCCGGCCATGCCCTAGAAAGCCATACCCGTGTCCACGAGGAGGTTCATGACGCCATCGCCGCCGCGGCGGATCTCTTCCCGGGCGATGGCCACCGCGGCCATGCCGCCAGGGGAGGTGGGCAGGATCATCTTCTGGAAGACCAGCATCCACTCGGCGGGGCTATCCAGCTTGGCGGGCGCGTCACGAAGGAACTGCACGAAAGAGGAGATCACCTGACGCTGCAGTTCGGGGGTGATGGAGTGGTTCAGCAGGACGAGGTAGAGCGACGACCTCATGTGGAAGACGCCCATGGGGGGCATCTCATCGTCCTCGCGGTACTCTTCCACGCGGTGCAGCAGCGCGAGGATGCGGGCTTCATAATCGGAGTCCGCCTTGGCCGGAACGGGGTGGAGGCGCGCGCTCGCTTTGAAGAGTTCGGCGCCGGTGCCGGCTTCCCAGAAGACCGGGGAACCCGTGCCTTCGCAGGGTTTGGCGGAGGTCTGAGTTTTGACGTAGGCCTGCCAGGCGTCCTCCATGCCGGGCCGGCGGCGCAGTGGTCCCATCTGGGCTTCGAGCGCAGGGGTGGCGGCATAGGCGCGAGGGTTGGCGGCGGAGAGACGGAGCGAAGCGGCCAGCGCGGCCAGCAGCGCGCCCTCTTCCTCCGCCGTGCCTTCGTACTGCCTCACGAGCGTGGCCGCGCCCTGGAGCTGTTCGGGAGAAGTGGAGGCGGCGATGATGCGCAGCATGTAGCGGAGGTGGTCTCCGTCCTCGCGCTGTTTCGCGGTGAAGCCGCGCCGGGCCATCATCAGTGCCAGGCCGTAGTACTTGTCGAGGATGGGCGCGGCGGCCTGGTCGCAACCGGGGGGCGGCGGGGCAGGCACGGCCAGGGAGAGCGCCATATCGCGGCCGCGAGCCGGGTTGACGCTCATCATCGTCATGATGGCTTCCACCTGGAGGGTGAGGCCGTCGAGGCGCGTGAAGCGGGCCTCCATCTGGCGGCCGGCGAGAGAATCCGGCGGCGCCTGCGCCATCAGCGGATACGGCATGCGGGCCTGACCGGCCAGACGGAAGACCTCTTCGAGCTGGGCGGCGCGCTTCGCGCGGTCCGGGTCGAGGTGATCCTGCAGCAGGCGGGCGGCGATTTCAGGCGGTGCGGAGTAGATGTTCTCCATCCATGGCGGCGACTGGACCAGAAGCGCCATGAAGAGGGGCAGGATCACTTGGTGGTCCTCTGCTTCACCTGGCGCATGGCATCGTGGATGCGGGACTCCACCTCTTCCGTGAACGGGCCGGGGTGGCCGTAGTAGATCATGCTTTCCACGGGTTCGTATCCACCTTCCTTCAGAATCCGAGCGGTGGGAATGTAACCTGCGACGTCATTCGAGTAGCCCGCTACCATGAGACGCTCGGCTGGCCATTCGCGTTGCGCCCACAGCGCGTAGTCCACCACAACTTCGCCGCCGAGCGTGAACAGGGTAAAGCCTTTGTCGAAGCGGATGGCCTGCACGGGGTAGCTGAGCTGGCGCATCTCGCGGCGCTCGTCGTACGACTTCAGCATGTATTCGGCGCGGCGCTGCTTGTAGATGTTGGGGTCCTTTGCCTCCAGTTCGTACTGCTGGCGGGTGTGCGGGGCGAAGGGGAGGGCGATGAGTTGATAGGCGGTGCGCAGGCGGCCGGAGACGGGCTGCATGGGAGTGCGCGCCACGCGGACGGCTTCGGCGCCCAATGCCTGCCCGTGCTGCTGGGCGAGTTCCAGTTTGCTGCGCGGGTTGGGATTCTGGTCGCCGCCGCAGAGCATCATGAAGAGGCCGACGGTGCCGGGCATCTGGCGTTCGAGTTCGGCCTGCGCGAATGCGGCGTAGTCGCCGCTGAGCTTGTAGAACTCGGCGGTGAGAGTAGTGTTGTGGCAGGAGTAGGCGAAGAGCACCGCTTTCACCTTGCCGTTGGGCATGGTGGCGCGCAGGACGGGGACGCGATGATCGACGGGGCCGTTGGGATTCACGCCGATGACGACGCCCTTGGGCGTCATTTGGCGACGATTGACGGCGAATCCGGCTTCGCCGTAGTCGAAGGCGAGCGTGGCGGGGGAGAGGTCTCCCAGGGCGGCGCCGATGACGGTGAGGAGATCGGCCTTGAGTTTTTCGGTGTAGGCGGCCACGGCGGGCCGGAACTCCGGCTGTTGAGAGACGAGCACGCTGAGATTGCCGCGCACCACCGGGCCGGTGTGGGTGTGCGAGGAGTTGAAGGCCAGGGCGCCGCGCTCGAGCTTGTATTTCTGCATGGCCTGTGCGGCGACGACGTCGGTGACATCGCGGGGCAGGCCGATGAGATCGGTGGTGACGAGCACGGCGCGGCCGCCGTTGCCGTCTTCCAGCGCCAGCGCCTTGGCGTATAGGGGAGAGAGAACGCCCTCGCTGGGTTTGTTTCGAGCAGCGTAGCCCGACATCCAGATGGGCCCTTGGGGGGTAATGTCGATTCTTGCAACACCGGCGCGCTGCTTCTCCTTGCATTCGCCGACGAGTCCGATTCCGAGGATGAAAAATGTAGCGATCAGAGCTTGCTTCATTGCATCGTCATATTACACTGGGGAGTCTGTGTTTGCACACCCCGACGTGGAGTCACCGGATGCCGCTAGTTCGTCAGCTTGCCCTGCTGGCCACTCTGGCCCTGCCTCTCTTCCCTCAAGCCCAGAGTAACTCTGGCGAAATTGGAGGCGTCGTCCTCGACCAGTCGGGCGGCGGCATCGCCAGGGCCCGTTTAATACTTTCCGACCCGGAACGTGCCATTACGCGCGAGGCAGTGACGACGCCGCAAGGCGATTTCCGCTTTCCCATTGTGCCGCCGGGGCGTTACCGGCTGAAGATTGAGGTGGACGGGTTCAACACCAAGGTGCTGGACGGCGTCGAGGTGCGCGTGGGCGACAGCGTGGTGCTGCGCGTAGAGATGGTTGTCGGGGCGATCCAGCAGCAGATCGAAGTGGATGCCGATGCGCCGGTGATCGATCCGGAGCGGATCCAGCAGGCCAACACGATTGAACTGGCGCGCATCCGCGACTTGCCCATCAACCGGCGCAACTATCTCGACTTTGCCATGCTGGCTCCGGCCACCGCATCGACCACGGACCTGGTGGACGGTACGGACTACCGTGTGGCGCAGACTCCGCAATCGGGCATCTCCTTCGGCGGCGGCAACGGGCGCGGCAACGGGTTCTTCATCGATGGCGTGGAGAACTACATCAACTCCGGAGGCGTGCGCGCCTCGCTCAGCCAGGAAGCGGTGCAGGAGTTTCAGATCAACCGCAACTCGGCCTCGGCGGAGTTCGGCTGGGCGTCAGGCGGAACGGTGAACATCGTGACGCGCAGCGGGGCCAACAGTTACCACGGCAATGTTTTCGGCTTCCTGCGGCACCGCTCGATTCAGGCGCGGAACTACTTCGATCCGGAGAAATCGGCCTACACGCGCTCACAGGCCGGCGCCACCCTGGGCGGGCCCATCGTGAAAGACCGCACATTCTTCTTTACGGCCTATGAACGGCTGGACCGGCATGAGACCGCGTTTGTCCCGATTCTGCAGGACCGCTCGGCGTTCACAGCGCCCACCGCGCCACAGCAGCAGTTGCTCACCGCGTTGCGCAATTCGGGCGTCGCCCAGTTGGCCGGGCTCTCCGTGGCTCTTTCCGCGGCGCTGACTCCGGGGTTGAATCCCTACGTGTCGAAGATGTTCCAGAGCAACAGCGGGACGTTCCCGTTCGGCGAGGCGACGCAGACATTCTCCACGCGCATCGACCACCGTTTCTCTGACCGGCACAGCCTCTACTGGCGCGGCAGCCTCTCCACACTGGTGAACGAGAACAGCCAGTTCGGCGCGCTCATCGCTTACAACCGGGGGCGCGATTTCGATGTGTGGGACGGCACCACGATGGTGAACGACAGCCTGCTGCTGGGCGCGAACTGGGTGGTGGAGACGCGCGCCATGTTCAATTTCAACCATATCGCCGTTTCAACCGTCGATCCCTTCGGTCCCGAGCAGAACGTGACGGGCTTCGGCTATTTCGGGCGCGAGATCTTCCTGCCGTCGCGCACCGATGAGCGGCACTACCAGGTGATGCAGAACTGGAGCCATCATTCCGGTTCGCACGATCTGAAGTTCGGCTTCGACATCAACCCGGTGCGCGACCGGGCCAATACAGAGACCTTCTTCAGCGGCCGCTTCAACTTCGGGGAGGCGGTGCCGCTACAGAACGTGATCGCCGGATCGGCCGGCACGGCCGCGGTGACGCAGATCATCCAATACCTGCAGGCGACGGGACAGAGTTCGCTGGTGCCCATCCTGAGCCAGCCCATTAGTTCGCTGCAGGCGTTCTCGCTGGGCCTGCCCACGTTCTACCAGCAAGGCTTTGGAGATCCGGTGTGGATCGGCTGGTCCAAGCGCTACGGACTCTTCGTGCAGGATTCCTGGCGGGTGACGCGAGGGTTCACGCTCAGCTATGGGCTGCGCTACGACCTGGAAGTGAACGAACCGGTGCTGGGCACGGATCGCAACAATTTCGCGCCGCGCGTTGGGTTCGCCTGGTCGCCGGGCGGGAAGTCGCACATGGTGATTCGCGGCGGCTATGGATTCTATTACATGCCGACGAACCTGCAGGTGGCCAACATCGCGGACGCACTGTCGGGCAAGTACATCAATCAGGTTTTCGTGCCGCTGACGGGCATCCCGCAGATCATCAATCCCGGCACGGGCAGGCCTACCACTTCCGCCGACATTTACCAGGGATTGCTCAAGCAAGGCGTCATCGGCACGCGCACCATCACGCCGAATGATCTGAAGCAGTTCGGAGTGCCCGTGGGGCCCGGCATGCCGCTGCGCGTAGAGTTCGGATCCGATCCCCTGCGGCAGGGCTATTCGCAGCAGGGCAGCTTTGAGATCGAACGCGGCGTGGGCGAATGGGCTTTCTCGGCGGGCTACAACTTCAACCGGTCGCTCGGCATCGCGCGCATCAGCGGCCGGAATCTCTACTACACCGGCCAGAGCACGCCGGGCGGCATCCCCATCTACGGGCGCTACGATTCCACGCTGCTGCAGAAGAACATCTTCACCTACGACGGCAACTCCAACTATCACGCGATGATCCTGCAGGCGCAGCGCCGGATGCGGAAGAACTCTTCGCTGAACGCGCACTACACGTGGTCGAAAGCGATGGACGACGTGACGGATTTCAACTCCGATTTCTCGCCGATGGATCAGCTCTGCAAGCGTTGTGAGGGGGCATTGTCGCCCTTCCACCACGCGCATCGCGTGGTCTTCAATGCGGTCTACCAGTCGGCCGCGCGGAACTGGCTGCTGGATGGTTGGAACCTGGCCCCGATCTTCAGCGCAAACTCTTTCCGGCCTTTCAACACCCTGGTGGGTGCGGACCTGAATGGCGACAACTACACCACCAACGACCGGCCGTTCCCCGCCGGCCGCAATATTGGCCGGGGGCCGGGCTTCGTTTCATTCGACTTGCGCCTCTCGCGGCGCTTCCCACTGGGTAGCGAGGCGCGCGCAGTGGAGTTCATCGCGGAGGGATTCAACCTGGCCAATCACACGAACTTCCGCACGGTGAACAACACGGTGGGCGCGGTGCCGATCACGTCGCTGCCGAACCCGCTGACGGGCGTAGCCGGAGGGTCCCCCACATCGCCACTGGCCTTCACCTCCGCCAACGATCCCAGGCAGTTCCAGTTTGGGCTGAAGCTGCACTTCTGACTCGGATCGAGTGGGCCGGCACTTGCCCGGCCCACGCCGCTGAAAACTACAGCCAGACCTTTTCCACCGGGCCGTCGATGGCGATCTTATCGGCCGCGGTGGCGGAATCCCAGTAGTACATGGCGTCCAGCTTGGCCAGGTAGTAAAAGGGCAGGTCGCCGAAGCTGGGCGTCTCCGGATTCGGCTGGTAGACGATCACAGCCAGGCCGACCACCTCGGCGCCCTTGCTCTCGATCAGGGCTCTGAGTTCCGTCAGTTTGCGGCCGCTGCGGAGAATATCGTCCACCAGCAACACCTTTTCGCCTGGTTCCGGCGTGATGTACGGGCGGAAACGCAGCGGGCCCCCCTCTTCGCCCCGCTCGGCCCAATAGACCTGCTTGGCTCGCAGCGCTTCACAAAGTCCGAAGGCGACGGGCAGTCCGCCCGTGGCCGGAGTGACGATGGAGAGCTCCGGGATCATCGCTTTCAATTCGGCGTTTGCGCGCAATTTGCGGCTGAGGGCGACGCTGAGCAACTTCGCCGTCTCATAGTGGCGCATCGCCTGGGCCACCTGGATGTAGCGGCTGGCGTGCAGGCCGTTGGGGTATTGGAAGTGGCCTACGCGCAGCGCTTTCGTTTCTCGCAACAGGGCGACGACTTCCTCTTCGGTCGGGATCACATTCATGGATCTTTGAGCTCCTTGGCTTCCGGCTCCCCGGTTCTAGCACGGAACCGGGGAGCCGCCGCCCCCATTTTGCCACTAGTTCGCCTCCGGACGGTAGGGCGCCAGCGGGGAGACCAGCGGGCAAAACGAACGAGCGTACATCTCCCTACTGGATGGTGGCGGGATCCTGATCGAAGTAGCCGTGGCGCCAGTAGAGCTGGAGCTTGTGGCGCCGCAGTTCTCCAGTGAGTTCGAGTCCTACTTTGTGGTACTTGCCGTCTCCGGCGGAGACGCGCGGCGCGAAGGTCAACAGGTAGCGCTGGTGGATGTCAAGCCGGCTGAGGAGACTGACGAACTGTTTGGAGGTGACGTCACCGAAGAAGACGCCGCCGGTGATCTCCGCGAGGTCTTCCAGGCGGCTGCGGGGCGGAGGGACGTCGTCCGCCAGCGCCGGAGTCCAAAACTCCACGGCGTAGAGGAACGCATCGGATTCGGCGAGCCTCCGCTCCACTTCTTTTTGCGAGTAGCGGCTGGCGTTGTCCAGGCCGTCGGAGAGGACGAAGATGAGGCGGCGGGAGTTGCGTGCCTGCTTGAGGGTGTCCATAGCCAGGCCCAGGGCATCGTAGAGCGGAGTCTTGCCCTTGGCGGCCTCCAGGTTGGCAGAGGAGGAGATAGCGGCGGCGTCCCCTGTGAAGGGGACGTCGAGGATGGGTTTTTCCCTGCACAGCACCAGCGCATATTCGTCGCCCGGGTAAGCCTGCTGGAGGAAGGCGTCGAGTGCCTCCCGGCCGCGCTTCAGCGCGGGGGCCATGCTGCCGCTGGCGTCGAGGACGATCACCGTAGAGACGGGGCCGTCCTCGCGCCAGAAGGAGTCGATCCGGGCCGGGCTCTTGTCGACTGTGAGTTGAAAGTCCTTGGCGTCGAGGCCGGTGATGAGCCGCTCCTGGCGGTCCATGACCACGGCGTTCACCAGGATGCGGTTGGCCGTCACGGCGAAGTTGCCGGGCCGGGGCTGCCCCTGTGCGGGGATTGCGGCCAGAGCAAATGCCCCGATCACCAACGCCAGGCGGGATGCTGCCGTCAACACGCTTCAATCGTAGAGTGGCCGGGCCCTCCCAGCCCATCCGGCCTGAACTGTATTGGCAGCTTCGGATGGGCTGTATTTCAGGGGCCGGGCAGGTCAGGAGATGATCCCCTTCCGCACCGCGTAGAGGATCAGTTCCGGCACTGAATGCAGGTTCAACTTCTGCAGAATGTGCGTGCGGTGCGTTTCCACGGTGTGGAGGCTGAGGTTGATGAGGTTGGCGATCTCCTTATTGGTCTTGCCCTCGGCGACGAGTTGCAGGATCTCCCGTTCGCGCGAACTCAACAGTTCGTAGGAGTCTTCGGCGCCGCGCTGCTTCAATTGGCGAACGTAGTCTTCGAGCAGCATGCGACCCACGGCGGGGCTGAAGAACGACTTGCCTTCGCGCACGGCGCGGACCGCGCGGATGAGGTCTGCCTCGGCCGAGTCTTTCAGGAGATACGCCTTGGCGCCGTTCTTCAAGGCGCGCATGACGTAGCCTTCGTCGGAGTGCATGCTGAGGATGACCACGGCGATTTTGGGTGTGGCGTCCACAATCTGGCGTGTCGCCTCGATTCCATTCAGTTGCGGCATGCCGATATCGATCACCACGACGTCGGGCTGTAGTTCCTGCGCCAGGCGCACCGCCTGCCGCCCATCGTCGGCCTCGCCCACCACTTCCAGATCGCTGTTCTTCTCCAGCAGCATTTTGAGGCCGGCACGGATCACCATGTGATCGTCGGCGAGCAGAATTCTGGTCTTCATCGGCTGAATGGCTCCTGTTTCCCTCCGTCATCCACCGGCAATTGCACTCTCAGGATGGTGCCTTTGCCGGGGGCGGACTCCACGCCAAAGTCACCGCCAAGCTGGGAGACCCGCTCCTGCATGCCGAGCAGCCCAATGCCCTTCGTCCTTTGAGGATCGAAGCCCTGGCCGTCATCCCGGACCAAAATGCGCAGCGTGTCCTCCACAAGTTGAAGCACGATCTCGACGTTGCCGGCGCGTGAGTGGCGGGCGGCGTTCTGCAGAGCTTCCTGCACGACGCGGTAGATGGTGGTTCTGATGGGATCGGGCAGGTCGAGGTCTTCGTGATCCGTCGCCACGCGCACGTCCATGCCGGTGCGGCGCGACGTCTCACGGGCCTGCCAGTAGAGGGCCGGCACGAGGCCGAGATCATCCAGCATGGATGGGCGCAGCAAAAGTGTCATATTTCTTACGGTGCCGAGCGCAGTTTCCGCCAGGCCATGAGCCGAGCGCAACCGTTCGAGGGCCTCGGCGGGCTGCACTGCGAGCGAACCCTGCGCCTGGCCTAGGTCTACCAGCAGGGCGCCCAGCGTCTGGCCCACCTCGTCGTGCAGTTCGCGGGCCAGCTTCCGGCGCTCGTCTTCCTGGATGCCCAGTACGCGTTGAGAGAGCTCTTCCAGCCTTTCAGAGAACTCCAGCGAGGCGTTGTACTGCGCCCGCGCGTCGCCCTCCAGCCGCATCAGGTGCCGCCAGGTGACGGCGGTGAGCACCGCGCCCACCAGAACGCTCAGGCCGACGACGAGCCACAGTTTCCTGCGCAGGGCATCCAGTTCGCCGGCCGCCTCGGCAATGTTGTTGTGGAGGTCGCGCTGGTCCAGCAGCCTGAGTCCATTGAGAGTGGAGAGCCACTGATCGCGCTGCGGGGCGAGTTTGGAGGTGAGGATCTCGTAGCCGTCGCGGATGCGCCGCGGGCCCGTCAGGAGCAGCCCCTGCTCCGCGGTGTCCCAGTATTTCCGCATATCCTGCTCGAGTTTGGCGATCTCGGCGGCGCGGGATACGGTGGCCACACGCCGGTATTCGGCCAGTGCCTCCAGGGTTAGTGTCCAGGCTTCTCTGGCGCTGCTGCGATGTTTGTCGGAAGCTTCGGGATCCGGGTCGACCAGGTAGTCCCTCACCAGCGCGCTGACAGAATAGGCCCGTGACAGGATGGCCTCCAGCCGGTCGCTTCGTTCGATATAGATGCGGCTGCTCTGGGTGTCCTTGGCCTGCACGTAACTGAGGGTCTGCGCGGAGAAGACGCCCAGCAGCGCGAGCAATCCCAGCAGTCCGCCATATCCCAGAGCCAGGGCCAGCCGGATGCCGCGCAAGATGGGTTGGTTGGGGCGCTGGAGCATGCGCTGGATTCCTCTCAACCCATGTTGTCCGATCCCGCGGCCCGGAGGAAGCGCCACCTTCATAAGCCGAGCCAGGCGCCAACGCGGCGCAGGGCCGCCAGTGCCCGGATGTCACCGTTCGGCCGCTCGTTCCAGGCGCATCCGAAGATGCTTTCCACGAGGTTTTGCAGGCGGTGCGCGGGCAGAGGAGGAGAGAGGATGTCGAGGACTCCCGCCTTGAACAGTTCCACCCATTGCCGGGAGTCGAAGCGGGCCGTGATCGCCACCACCGGCACCTCCGCGGCCAGGGCCTCCTGCACCGCGGTCCGCCAGTTGGCGCTGACGCAGGCCTGCTCCAGCACCAGCAACTGCGGGCGTTCCGATTGAAGGGCCCGCCGGCAACCATCGGGACCGTCCACAGTCGAGACCTGGATGTGGTAGCCGCGCAAGGCCTGCCGCACTTGTGGCTCCAGCGACTGATCGCGGGCCAGCAGGAGGATTTCGGGTTCGTTCCGAGTATTCCGCATCGTCTTTCACGCCTCAGAGAGCGCCCAGCCTCAGCATAGGAGCAAAGGTCCGGCAGCGGCATCCCGTCCGGCCTGTATTTGGGGCGGTTTGGAAGTGGATCCCGGCTCCGACGGGCCGCTTTTCAGGTCACGGCAGGATGGGCAGGGAGGCCGATTGCGCCTACCTTGGCAGGTAGAGGCGAACGGGCTTCCGGCCCGATCGAGCATTGATGAAACACTTTTGGATCCTGTTGCTATCTCTCCCCCTGATTGTGGCGGCCCTGGCGGGCTGTGGCGCGCCGCGCGAAGCGCAGGCGGCGACTCCTTCGCAGGAGCCGCGCAGAGTGGTGGCCGCCGCCCGCGCCGTTCGACGCAATCTGGATCAGGGCATGGTGGTGACCGGCGAACTCACGCCTTTTCAGGAAGTGGAGGTGATGTCCAAGGTCGCCGGCTACGTACGCCACATGTATGTCGACGTGGGCGATGCCGTGCGCCAGGGGCAGGTGCTGGCCGTACTCGAAGTGCCGGAGATGAACGATGACCTGGTGCGCGCCGGGGCGGCCATCCAGCGGAACCGTGCCGATCTCCAGCGGAGTGAGGACGAGGTCCGGCGCGCCGAAACGGCCCACGAACTCGCCCATCTCACGTTCAACCGGCTCCAGAGCGTCTCAAAAAGCCGGCCGGGCCTGGTGGCCCAGCAGGAGATCGACGACGCTCTGACGCGCGATCACATGGCGGAGGCGCAGGTGGCCGCGGCCCGCTCCGCGCTGGCGGCCGCGCAGGAGCAGATCAAGGTGTCTGAAGCGGAGCAGAACAAGTTCAAGACGCTGATTGACTACTCCCGTGTCGTGGCGCCCTTTGCCGGCGTGGTCACGCGGCGCTATGCCAACGACGGCGCCATGATTCAGGCCGGAGTCGCTTCGCAGACGCAGGCCATGCCCATCGTGCGGCTCTCGCAAAACAGTCTCCTGCGCGTGGTGGTTCCGGTGCCGGAGTCGGCCGCCGGAGTGGTCCACCAGGGTTCCGCGGTGGAGATTCGCGTGCCGTCGCTGCAGCGGTCGTTCCCGGGCAAGGTGGCGCGCATCGCTGAGAGGATCGACACCTCTACGCGGACCATGCGCACCGAAATTGACGTCCCCAATCCGGGCGGCACCCTGATTCCGGGCATGTACGCCGAAGTCAGCCTGTCACTGGCCAGAAGCGATCAGGCGTTGGCTGTGCCGCTGACGGCGCTCGTGGAAGAGGGCGGACGGAAGTCTGTCTGGACGGTTGATGCGGAGTCCAGGCTTCAGGCGCGGCAAGTCACCACCGGGCTGGAAACGCCCGATTTCATCGAGATCAAGACTGGCCTGCAAGAAGGGGACATTGTGATATCCGCGGTGCGGGGGCAGTTCAGAACCGGCCAAACGGTGATTCCAAAACTGCAGGAATCCGCCCGCGAAGCAGGGGGAGGCGAGTAGGTGTCACGCTTCGCCATCCGCACGCCGTACTTCATCCTGGTGGCCTGCCTGGTGATTCTGGTGCTGGGCGTCAACGCCCTCACCAGAATGCCCGTGGATCTCTTCCCACCCATTGAGATCCCCGTGGTGGTGGTGGCCACCTTCTACTCCGGCATGCCGCCGGAACAGATCGAGACCGACATTACCAGCCGGTTCGAGCGGTTTTTCACCCTCGCGGGCGGCATCGACCGCATCGAATCGCGTTCGCTGCCCGGTGTCAGCGTCATCAAGGTGATCTTCCAGCCGGGCGCCAACCCCGATACCGCCGTGACCTCCATCGGCAACCTCGCCATGGCGAACCTGCGGCGATTGCCGCCCGGGACGCTGCCACCGGTGGTGCTCAAGTTCGACGCTTCCAGCCTGCCGGTGTGCCTGGTCACGCTGAAGGGAGAGGGGCTCAACGAGACGACTCTGCGGGATCTGGCGCAGTTCAATCTGCGCAATCAGGTGGCGAGCGTTCCAGGCGCCTCCGTGCCGCAGCCTTTCGGCGGAGTGATGCGGCAGATTATGGTTTACGCCGATCCTTACAAGCTGGAAGCGCTGCAGCTCAGTCCCATGGATCTGGTGCGGTCGATCTCCCAGGGCAATCTCATCCTGCCCGCGGGCGATGTCCCCATTGGGAACCTCGACTACAACATCTACACCAACAGCCAGCTCACGACAATCGAAGAGATCGACCGCTTGCCCATTAAGATGGACGGCCTCACTCCGGTCCGGGTGGCCGATGTGGGACACGCCGAAGACTCGCACCAGATTCAAACAAATGTCGTGCGCATCGATGGCCAGCGCTCCGTCTACCTGCCGATTCTCAAGCAGGGCGGAGATACCAACACGATTGCCGTGGTGGATGGGATGCGCGAAGCGCTGTCGCAACTGGTGGACCTCCCTAAGGAACTCGTGACGAAGGTGGTTTTTGACCAATCGAAGTTCGTCAAGACGGCCATTGAGACGCTCCTGCATGAAGGCGCCATTGGATTATTCCTCACCTCGCTGATGATTCTCGTCTTTCTGGGCAGCATGCGGGCCACGGTGGCCGTCTTCTTTTCGATTCCGCTTTCCGCTCTGACCACATTCCTGATCCTGGCCTTCGGTGGCGGAACCTTGAACTCGATGGTTCTCGGCGGCCTGGCGCTGGCGTTTTCACGGCTGATCGACAACTCCGTGGTCGTTTTAGAGAACATCTACCGCCATCTCGAGTTGGGCGAAAGCCCGGCCGAAGCCGCGGAGAAGGGGGGGCGCGAAGTGGCGCTGCCTGTGCTGGCAGCCACACTGACCACGGCTGTGGTCTTCTTCCCCGTCACGCTGCTGTACGGTGTGAGCCGCTACCTCTTTACGGCGCTGGCATCGGCGGTTGTCATCTCATTGTTCGCGTCTTACGTGGTGGCTCTGACCGTGGTTCCGCTCTTCTGTGCGCGCTTCGTCACCTCAGCGCCACACGGCCAAGTAGGCGGCAGGAAGAGTTGGGGCGGCCGATTTCAGCAGGCGTTCAACCACGGGTTCGAACGCTTTCTGAGGCTCTACGACGGGGCCGTCCATGCCGTGCTGGGTCGGCCCGTGCGGCTGTTATCCGGCTTCTCGGCGCTATTCGTGGCGACGCTCGCCGTCTTTCCATTCGTCGGCCTGGCGTTCTTCCCCCGTACCGATCCCGGCCAGTTTGTGATGAATCTCAAGCTGCCCTCCGGCACCCGGATTCAGAGGACAGAGCAGGCCATTGAAGCTGTGGAGCGTCTGGTCCGGCGCATTGTCCCGCCGGACGAACTGGGCGAGATCGTCTCCAATATCGGCCTGGAACAGGGCTTCTCCGCAATGTACTCGCCGAACTCCGGTAGCCACACGGCCTTTGTCCAGGTGAGCCTCAAGGAAGATCACAAGCGTTCCAGCTTCGAATACATGGATGAGGCGAGGCGTGCCCTGCTGCGCGAGATGCCTGAGGTGGATTCCTACTTCCAGGCCGGCGGGTTGATGGACGCGGTGCTCAATCTGGGCATGCCCGCGCCCATCGACGTGCAGGTGAGCGGATCGAACCTGAAGGCGTCCTATCGCCTGGCGTCCGACTTGGCGGAGCAGATCCGCGCCCTGCCCGGCATCTCGGGCGTCTACGTGCCGCAGGACATCGATTACCCCGCGATCCAACTCGACATCGACCGCACACGGGCCTCCCAGTTGGGCCTGGACCAGCGCGAGGTGGTCAACAACGTCCTGACGAGCCTGACCTCGAGCGGCATGGTGGCGCCGACCTTTTGGATCGACCCCAAGACCGGACTGGACTACCTGCTGACCGTCCAATACCCCGAAAATCAGATACGCAGCTTCGGCGATCTGAGCGCCATCCCATTGCGCGGCAGCCACAGTGCCGCTTCCGCGCGCCTGGACGCCGTGGGCACTACGCGGCACGTCATGTCGCCCACTGAGGTGGATCACTATCAACTGCGTCGTGTGATCGATATCTTTGTCAGGCCCTCCGGCGAAGCGCTGGGCACGACGGCCCGGGCGATCGACCGGATTGTGGAGCGGACCAAGCTGCCGGCGGGCCTGGCTGTGCAGTTACGCGGCAGCGTGGTGGGCATGTGGGCGTCGTTCCGTAGCTTTTCCGTCGGGCTGATTCTCTCCGTGATCCTGCTCTATCTGATCCTGGTGGCTCAGTTCCGCTCGTTCTCCGATCCCTTGATCATCCTTATGGCCGTGCCGCCGGCCATTTCCGGTGTCATCGTGACGCTGGCCGTGACTGGCACGACGCTGAATGTCATGTCCCTCATGGGGATCGTGATGCTGGTGGGCATCGCGGTTTCGAACAGCATTCTGATTGTGGAGTTCACGCGGCAATTGCGCTCCGAAGGCATACAGGTTCGCACCGCCGTGGCCCGGGCCTGCCGTGTGCGGCTCCGCCCCGTCCTGATGACTTCACTGGCAACCATCTTCGGCCTCCTCCCCATGGCCCTTAAGCTCGGCGCCGGCAGCGAGGCCTATGCCCCGCTGGCGCGCGCCATCATTGGGGGCCTCACCTGCAGCGTCGCCTGGACCGTGTTTCTTGTTCCCGCGGCGTACTTTTTATGGCACCGGCGGTTTGAAGTAAACTCCTCCACCGCCACTCAGCCTGAGGAGGGCACCCATGCGTAAACAGTCTCTCGCATGCGCCCTCCTCCTTCTGTCTCTCGGGGCCGGATTCTCTCAAGCCGCCGACCGGCTGACGCTGCGCGAGGCCGAACAGATGGCCTTGGGGCAGCATCCAACGCTGGAAGCGGCGCATTGGCGCGCGGAGGCCGACGCGACGGTCTCCTCGCAACTTCACTCGCGCGCCTTGCCTCAGGTGCATGGCTATGTCACAGGCGCACTGGCCGAGGACGACCATACGAGAATTCTCGCCGGGGTGCCAAACAACCCTTCCATTTACAACCGCCTCGGCGCCGGAATCGCCGCCTCCCAGCTCATCTCGGACTTTGGCCGGACTGGCCACCAGGTGAAGAGCGCCCGGCTTACCGCCGAGGCATCGGCCGAAAATCAACGGGCCGTACGAGCCGAGGTGCTCGTGCGAGTCGACCGCGCCTATTACGCTGCACTCGCGGCCCAGTCCATTCTGCGTGTCGCCCGGGAGACAGTGAAGGAGCGGCAGCTCGTCGTGGATCAGACCACGGAGTTGACACGCAACAAGCTGAAGTCGGAACTCGACGTCACCTTCGCCCGCGTAAACCTGGACGAGGCGCTGCTGCTGGAAAACACCGCCATCAATGAGGCGCATTCGGCCTTTGTGCAGCTTTCGAATGCCATTGGTCTGCTGGAATCGCGTGAGTTCGAACTGGCGGAGGAGCCCATGCCGGCGGCGCTTCCGCCCGCCTGGGACTCGGTGGCGGCCTCCGCCCAGGCGAACCGGCCGGAACTGCGCCAGGCCGGTCTGTTGGAGCGGGCGGCCCAGGAGACCGTTCGGGCCGAGCGCGCATTGAGCTATCCCGTGGTGTCCGGGTACCTCTTCACAGGAGTCGCGCCGCTGCATATCGAGTCGCTCCAAAATCACTGGAACGCCGCGGCGATCAACGTGGACGTTCCGATTCTCAACGGTGGCCTGTTCAAGGCTCGCCGCCAGGAGGCCGAAGCGCGCAGGAAGGCCGCGTCGGAAGAGGTTCGCGGCACGGCGAATAACATCGCCAGGGACGTGCGCATCGCTTACCTCGATGCAGTGAGCGCCTTTGACCGGTTGCGCGTGACGGCGGCATTGCTGGAGCAGGCCCAGCAGTCTTTGAAACTGGCGCAGGCCCGCTACGATCTGGGCTTGAGCTCCATCATCGAGCTGAGCCAGGCGCAACTAAACCTGACCAGGGCGCAGATCGGTCAGGCCGGGGCTCGGTACGACTATCAGTCCCGCCGCGTTCAGCTCGATTACGAGATGGGCACCCTATAGGGTGCTGGTTGGCGCCCTTGCCGAAGAGGGCGCTAGTTGGCGCCCTTGCCGGAGAGGACCTGCGGGATAGTGCCGAGAATGATGCGCCAGTCCAGGGCGAGGCTCCACTGGTCGATATATTCGAGGTCGAGGCGCATCCAGTCGTCGAAATCGAGCCGATCGCGGCCGGCCAGAGTCCAGAGGCATGTGAGTCCGGGGCGCATACGCAGGCGGCGCCGCTGCCAGCGCTGATAGCAGGCCACCTCGTCCGGCACCGGGGGCCGCGGGCCGACGATGGACATCTCGCCGCGCACGATGTTCCAGAGCTGCGGCAGTTCGTCGAGCGAAAACTTGCGCAGCCAGCGGCCCACGCCGGTCAGCCGCGGGTCGTTCGGAATCTTGAAGGCCGTTTTTTTGACGTTGAGATGCGCGAGCTGCGCCTTGCGGTCTTCGGCGTCAGCCACCATGGTGCGGAACTTGAAGAGGGTGAACCGGCGTCCGTTGAGGCCGCAGCGCTGCTGCCGAAAGATCACAGGGCCAGGAGATGTGAGGCGAATGATGAATGCGACCAGAGCCAGCACGGGGGAAAGCAGCAGGAGGGCCGTGAGCGCCAGCAGAAAGTCCTGCGCACGTTTGATCATCAGGCGCACATCGTCGTGCGGCGCACCGGCGAAGGTGAGCATCGCTTCGCCTTCCAGCTTCTCAAGGTCTACACGGGCATGGAGGTGCGGCAGGAAGTCCAGCAAGAGACGAGTGCGGACGCCCTCCTCTTCGCATTCGAGCAGGATGTCCTCCAAACGTTCAAACTGCTTCGAGCCGGCGACAAACACAATCTCATCCACCACTTGGGAGCGCAGGATCTCGTGGAGCTTGGCCAGCGGCCTCACTGTGTAGGGCTTCGACAAAACGATCTGCCCCTCGCTCTCCCCCAGGAAGCCGCGCAGTGTGAGTCCAAAGGGTTCGCTTCTTTCGATCAGGCGGCCCACGCGCTCAGCGGCCGGGCCGGTGCCCGCGATATAGATGAAGCGGCGCGCCGAATCCGCACCCAGGAAGAGCTTGGAGAGGCGCCGGGCGGCCAGGCGGAAGATGGCCAAGGCCAGAAAAGTGTAGGCGAAAAGCAATGCCAGGAATGGGCGGCTGAGGTCTACTCGTTGGACGTACTGCACGACTACCACTGCAATGGTGCCGAAAACAGATTGCTGGAAGAGGCGAAGCAGGAGCCAGCGGCGGCGGCCCAGAAGAATGGTGTCATAGGCACCAAGCCAGAGGCCGGAGAGAGTCCAGGCAGCGAGGGCGGTAACCAGGAGAAGAGCCTTGGCGGGGGGGAGCAAGAAGAAGACTCGCTCCAGCGCGAGGTGGGTGCGGGTAAAGTAGGCGGCTTCAAAAGCCAGCCAAATCAATAAGATATCGGCGAGAAGGAAGAGGGGGCGGACTTTGCTGTGTTGGCGGCTGAACACGATTGCGAGAACAGCATATCACGGGAAGGGCAGGGAGGGAGAAGGGTAAGTTGATAGCCAACAGCAAGTTGCGTGCCATACTGCCAACATGAACGCAACTTAATCTAAAAACCTGAGCCAAAATGTTGCGAACGCGTGATTTGGGATGTTACTCTGAACTCGTAGCCGCAACGGACGCCACAAGGCAGACGAAAGAAACGAAGCGAAGCGGCAAGCAGAAAAAACTGGTTGCAAAGCTTCAAAGAGTTTGATAGTCTGATTGATGGGCGCCGACAGATAGAGCAAGAAGCGGAAAGCGCAAAGCGCGCCAGACGCTGAGCCTAAGTCGGTACGAAGTCCGAAGCAGTTTCAAGTTTCCCGAATTTTGGCAAGGAACTTGTTGACGCCCGGCGAAGCCGGAGCAGGCAAGTGCGCGCCAAAACGCCTTTCGAGGCCGGCAGTAGCGAACTCTTCCGCAAGGATCGGTTCTTGCTGCTCAGATCATTGAAAATCTGGTTGAACGCGAAGTTAATTCCGTTTCAGACTTGAGTCAAACCGGGGCGAACCAAACTCTACAATTTTCAACGAGAGTTTGATCCCGGCTCAGAATCAACGCTGGCGGCGCGCTTAACACATGCAAGTCGAACGAGAAAGTGGAGCAATCCATGAGTACAGTGGCGCACTGGTGAGTAACACGTGGGTATCCACCTCTTAGTGGGGAATAACCTTGGGAAACTGAGGCTAATACCGCATAAGTCCGAGAGGAGAAAGTCGCAAGACGCTGAGAGAGGAGCCCGCGTCCGATTAGCTAGTTGGTAAGGTAATGGCTTACCAAGGCGACGATCGGTAGCCGGCCTGAGAGGGCACACGGCCACACTGGCACTGAAACACGGGCCAGACTCCTACGGGAGGCAGCAGTGGGGAATCTTGCACAATGGGGGAAACCCTGATGCAGCGACGCCGCGTGAACG
>JARKQJ010000019.1 GCA_029973955.1 Paludibaculum sp.
GGCTGGAGGGGCCGGTCTGGACGGTCTGCCACGGGCACGTGGCCGGGCAGACCCCGCGCGCCCACGGCATGGCGATGATCGACGCCCTCATGCACGACCCCGGCGGCGTGACCGCGCCTTATGTGGCGGCGATCGACGCCGCGATCGAGACCCGGACTTTCGCCGCGATCGTGGTCGACCGGGAGGGGATTTGCTGGCCGGATCAGGTGATCGGCCTGGAGGGCTTCTACGCGCCGCTGGAACCGGACGCCCTCCTCCAGCCGCGCGAGTACGCCGGTTTCCAGCTCCCCCCGGAGGTGATCTACGTGCCGGAACCTCACCCCAACCCCTCTCCATGAAAAATGGAGAGGGGCTTCAGGCGGCCGTTGGATTCTCCCTCTCCACGTGTGGAGAGGGCCGGGGTGAGGTGGGTGAGGTGCCGACTACCCCCCTCGCGTGGAACAGCCTATAATAGGCCAGCGAATAATACTCTGCGCCCCCAGGAGGCCCCATGCCCGCCCTGACCCCCGCCGAATTCGTGGACAAGTGGGAACGCGCCGAACTCAAGGAACGCGCCAGCACCCAGGAGCACTTCCTCGACGTGTGCCGCCTCGTCGAGCACCCCACGCCCGCCGAGCAGGACCCCACCGGCGAGAACTTCACCTTCGAATACGGCCTCAAGAAGCTGGGCGGCGAGCAGGGTTACGCGGACGTTTTTTACCGGGGCCACTTCGCCATCGAGTACAAGGGCAAGGGCAAGTACAAGACCCTGGACGAAGCCTACCGCCAGCTTCAGCAGTACCGCGAGAACCTGGACAACCCGCCCCTGCTGATCGTGTGCGACATCGAGCATTGGGAGATTCACACCAACTGGCCCAACACGGCCAAGAAGGTCTACCGCTTCACCAACAAAGACCTGCTCAAGCCCTACCACCAGCGCGTGATCCATGCCCTGTTCTTCGAGCCGAACGCCCTGCACCCCAACCGCACCACGGAGCAGGTCACGGCCGACGCCGCCGACGGCTTCCGCCAGATCGCCGAGAACATGCGCGGCTGGCAGGCCGCGCCCGGCCGCATCGCCCACTTTTTGACCAAGCTCGTCTTTTGCCTGTTCGCGGAGGACGTGGGCCTGCTGCCCCCGGTGGAGAGCGGCAAGGGCATCTTCTCCGAGGTCATCGCCCAGAGCCGCCAGCGCCCGCCGATCCTGACCCGTTACCTGGGCGAGCTGTTCGCGGCCATGAAGGACGGCGGCGAGATGCTCTTCAAGGACATCCCGTACTTCGACGGCGGGCTGTTCGAGGACGTGGCAGTGGAAGACCTGAGCCTCGAGGCCCTGACCGCCCTGGAGCGGGCCTGCAACGTGGACTGGTCGGCCGTGCAGCCCGCCATCTTCGGCACGCTGTTCGAGCGCAGCCTGGACCCCGCCAAGCGCGCCCAGTTGGGGGCGCACTACACCAGCGAGGACGACATCCGCCTGATCGTCGAGCCGGTGCTGATGGCCCCCCTGCGCCGCGAGTGGGATACCATCCGGGCGGAGGCGGCCCCGCTGCGGGAAGCCTACGCCGCCGCCGTGCGGGACAAAAACAAGCGCCTCCAGCAGAACCGCCTGGACGACCTCAAGGCCCTGCGCGAGCGGATGTTGGGCCGCCTGCGTTCGATCCAGGTGTTGGACCCGGCCTGCGGCTCCGGCAACTTCCTGTACGTCTCCCTGAACCTGCTGCTCGACCTGGAAAAGGCCGTGATCACCGATCCGCTGTGGGAGGGGCTGCCCCTGGCTTTCCCGGAGGTCCACCCGCGCCAGTTGCACGGGATCGAGGTCAACGAGATCGCCCACGATCTGGCCTCGATCGTGGTCTGGATCGGGTACATCCAGTGGCGGCAGAACAACGGCTACCTGAGCTTCGGGAACCCGATCCTGGAGCCGCTGGACAACATCCAGCAGATGGACGCGATCCTGGGCGTGCGCGAGGACGGCACGCTCTACGACCCCGAATGGCCCGCCGTGGACGTGATCGTGAGCAATCCCCCGTTTTTGGGCGGAAAGAAATTACGTGGAGAGCTTGGGGATCAGTATGTTGATCGGCTCTATAAGTTGTGGCCGCAGATGCATGGTGAAGCCGATCTAGTCACATACTGGTTTGAAAAAGCGCGGTTACAACTTGAAGTTAACAAGGTACGGCGTGTTGGTCTTCTGGCAACCAATTCAATCCGAGGTGGCGCTAATCGGGAAGTGTTGGAACGCATTAAGCACGTGGGCGATATTTTCATGGCATGGTCAGATCGGGAATGGATTCTTGAAGGCGCGGCGGTTCGCGTGTCAATGGTAGGATTTGATGACGGAAATGAAACCGAACGATCGCTGGATGGAAAGCCCGTAAGCACGGTCAATTCCGACTTAACTTCCAGCATTGACATTACCAAAGCCCTCCGTCTGAGAGAGAACGCTGAACTTGCTTACATGGGCATCACCCCGACTGGAAGATTCGTGCTTTCGGGCTATGAAGCTCGTGCAATGTTGAACGTGCCCAACAAGAATCCTTCGCGCAACAACAAGGATGTACTCTTCCCATATTTGAATGGTCAAGGTATCACCCGCCGATCTGATGAGCGTTGGATTGTTGACTTCACCGGGTTGCCACTCGAGGAAGCCTCAGAATATGAGCTTCCCATGTCTTATGTACGAGAAAATGTGAAGCCTTTCCGTGATCAGCACAAAACCCAGAATCTACGAGACTCTTGGTGGCTATTTGAAGCTGAGAGACCGGGTATGCGTGAAGGGTTATCAAGGCTCACCCGCTACATTGCTACACCGCGCGTCGCAAAACATCGCCTTTTTGTATGGCTTAACACAGATACCTTGCCTGACTGTCAGTTGATAGTCGCAGTTAGAGAAGACGACTATTTCTTCGGGGTGCTGCACTCGCGGCTGCACGAGGTCTGGGCGCTGCGGATGGGCACGTGGCTGGGCAAGGGCAACGATCCCCGCTACACGCCCACCACCACCTTCGAGACCTTCCCGTTCCCCTGGCCGCCGGGCCAGGAGGAGACGGCCCATCCCGCTTACGCCGCCATCAGCGCCGCCGCGAAGCAGCTTCACGCGGAGCGCGAGGCCTGGCTCAACCCGCCGGGGGTCTCCGGCAAGGCCCTGGAGCGCCGCACCCTGACGGCCCTCTACAACGCCCTCAACGTGTGGCGCGGCGTGGAGGCGATCAAGGTCCCGGTGGAGGCGGCGGACTTCGCCCCGCGCCTGGACGAATTGCACGCCGCGCTCGACCGGGCCGTGTGCGATGCCTACGGCTGGCCGCATGACATCCTGGCCGACGAGGAGGAGATTCTGCGCCGCCTGCTGGCCCTCAACCTGGAGCGGGCGTGACCTCACCCACCTCACCCCAACCCCTCTCCGAAAATTGGAGAGGGGCTTCAGGCGGCCGTTTGATTCCCCCTCTCCACGGGTGGAGAGGGCCGGGGGGAGGTAAAGCTCAAACGGCCACGCAGCAACAATGCCGTGCAGGACGACACGACCTCACCCCCACCCCTCTCCATGAAAAATGGAGAGGGGCTTCAGGCGGCCGTTGGATTCTCCCTCTCCACGTGTGGAGAGGGCCGGGGTGAGGTGGAACTGAAAGGAGCAACCCGATGCCCACGGACGACGACCAGCATCCCGCCGCCAGCCCGCCCGAATACTGGCAGCACCTCAAGCCGCTGGCCCGCCAGATGCGCCGCGAGTCCACGCCCGCCGAGGAAGTGCTGTGGCAGCGTCTGCGCGGCGGGCGGGTGAACGGCGCGCGTTTTCGC
>JARKQJ010000125.1 GCA_029973955.1 Paludibaculum sp.
TGAGGGGTCTTGCGCGAAGATTTCACGGTGGTATTCTTCTTCATGCCGGTCTCCTTTTCCCGCACTCTGAGTGCGTTCACTATTGGGAGCTTATTGCATCCCGCCGGAAGGGGACCGGCCTTCTCATCTCATCTCGGGGGAATACGGCATTCACGGCTGGGGGGAGATTGGGGTGGACGCCTAGGGGGGACAGTCACGCTGTGTCCACGTGGGGGTTGGCGACAGGGTTGGGGGTGGATGCCGATTTGGGACACAGGTGACTGTCCCCGGGGGAGGGGGCGCCTAGGGGGAGTCGGGCGATGGCGTCGAGGTCGTAGACGGAGCCGGCCCAGGTGCCGCCGCTTAAGTGCTGGAGGAGGGCCCAGAGGCGGGTGTCGTCGGGGAGGTTGGGGTCGGGGGCGAGGCCGGGGCGCGGGGGGCGGGCGGCGAGATCGACGTCCAGGACGTTGATGGCGCCTTCGAGGGTGTTGCGGTCGATGGTGATTTCGATGGTGTCGCCGTCGAGGAGTTTTCCTGTGGGGCCTCCGGCGAGGGCTTCGGGGGTGACGTGGCCGATGCAGGCTCCGGTGGAGACGCCGGAGAAGCGGGCGTCGGTGATGAGGGCGATGTGTTTTCCGTAGGAGATGTGTTTGAGGGCGGAGGTGAGCTGGTAGACCTCTTCCATGCCGGAGCCGAGAGGGCCGCGGCAGATGAGGACGATGATGTCGCCGGGTTGGATGGAGCCGGATTTGACGGCTTCGATGGCGTCGAGTTCGCGGGTGAAGACGCGGGCGGGGCCCTTCTTTCTGTAGACGCCGTCGGGGTCGATGACGGAGGGATCGATGGAGGTGGACTTGATGACGGAGCCGCCGGGGGCGAGGTTGCCGGTGGGGAAGCAGACGGTGGCGGTGAGTCCTTTGGCCTTGGCGGCGCCGGGAGCCATGATGACGTTTTCGGGATCGATGCCGTCGCGATCGCGGAGGGTTTTGCGGAGGGCGGCGCGGCGGAGATGGAGCATGACCTCGGGGACGCCGCCGGCCATGAAGACCTGGACGGTGGGGTGGTTGGCGGGGCCGTTGGGGAGGCAGTCGACGAGGCGGGGGATGAGGCGATTGACGCGGACCCAATCGGCGACGGCGGGGCGGGTGAGGCCGGCGGAGAAGGCGACGGCGGCGAGGTGCATGATGAGGTTGGTGGAGCCGCCGAAGGCGGCGTGGAGGACGAGGGCGTTCTCGATGGAGGACTGGGTGAGGATTTTGTTGAGGGGGAGGTTCAGTTCGTCGAGGGCATTGAGGGCGCGGGCGGAGCGGCGGGCCATATCGAGCCAGATGGGCTGTCCGGAGGGGGCGAGGGCGGCGTGGGGGAGGGTGAGTCCGAGGGCTTCGGCGACGACCTGGGAGGTGGCGGCGGTGCCGAGGAACTGGCAGCCTCCGCCGGGGGAGGCGCAGGTGTGGCAGAGGGCTTCGGCGGCCTCTTCGAGGGTGACTTCGCCGACGGAGAAACGCGAGTTGATGGATTGGATTTTGCCGGCGTCCTCGCCTTTGGTGGGCATGAGAGTGACGCCGCCGGGGACGAGGATGCCGGGGAGGGAGGAGGAACCGGCGAGGGCCATCATCATGGCGGGGAGGCCTTTGTCGCAGGTGGCGACGCCGAGGACGCCGCGGCGGGTGGGGAGGCAGCGGATGAGGCGGCGGAAGACGATGGCGGCGTCGTTGCGGAAGGCGAGGGAGTCGAACATGCCGGGGGTGCCCTGGATGCGGCCGTCGCAGGGGTCGGAGCAGTAGCCGGCAAAGGGGATGGCGTGGAGGGTGTCGAATTCGCGGGCGGCGGCGTCGACGAGGAGGCTGACTTCCCAGTGGCCGGTGTGGTAGCCGAGGGCGATGGGGGAGCCGTCTGGGGCGCGGAGGCCGCCGTGGGTGGAGAGGATGAGGTATTCGGGGGCGCCGAGCTTTTCTGGGGGGAGGCCCATGCCGGCGTTGAGGGCCCAACCGAACAAGTGGCCGGAGGGCCAGTGGCGGAGCTGGCCGGCGGTGATGGGGAGGGCGCCGGCGGGTCCGGGGGCGTGGGAGGGGAAGGAGAAGAGGGTGGGGTCGGAGGAGTCGAAGATGTTGGGGGCGGGCATTGGGGTCACGATATCGAAGGGGGGTGGTGGGGTCAACTGGTGGATTGTGACTGGAGTCATGGTGGGGCGGGAGGGAGGGTGGGTAAGGTGGGGTTGAGGACAATTCTTGTGAGTGAACTGATTGACAACAGGGCGAATCGAATCCGGACGCTGCGGGAGATTATTGAGCGGTTGCATGGCGGGGAGTCTCCGGATGCGGTGCGGGGGAGTCTGCGGGAGATCGTCAAGGAGACGGATTACAGCGAGATTGTGGCGATGGAGCAGCAGTTGATCGCCGATGGGATGCCGGTGGAGAAGATCATGTCGATGTGCGACCTGCATTCGCAGGTGACGCGGGACGTGCTGGTGCAGCTGCCGCCGAAGGCCGTGGCGCCAGGGCATCCTGTGGACACGATGCGGCGGGAGAATGCGGCGCTGGGCGCGGCGCTGCTGGCGATGAAGGTGGCTATGCGGGGATTGGATTCGGAAGGCGCGCTGTTGGAATGGCGGAAGGCGTTCAACGACCTGATGGATGTGGAGAAGCACTACCAGCGGAAAGAGAACCTGGTGTTTTCGGCGCTGGAGAAACACGAGATCACGGGGCCGTCGAAGGTGATGTGGGGGAAGGACGATGAGATCCGCGGGGCGCTGAAGGACCTGGGGGCGGCACTGCACCAGCAGGCGGCGGTGGAGGAGTGGAAGATTGTGGCGGCGACGCTGGGCGAGACGGTGGTGACGCTGATGGAGGAGATGATCTACAAGGAGGAGAACATTCTCCTGCCGTTGTGTTTGGATCATCTGACGGACGACGAGTGGGGGCAGATCTGGCTGGATTCGCCGCGATATGGGTGGTGCCTGGTGGAGCCGCAGAAGGGGTACGCGCCGCCGGAGGCAGTGGTCCGGGCTGGAGTGAAACTGGCGACGTCGGAGGCGGTTATGCTGCCCACGGGGAACCTGACGGTGGACCAGTTGGTGGCGCTGTTCAATGCGTTGCCGGTGGACCTGACGTTTGTGGACGCGGACGACCGGGTGGCGTTCTTCAGCGAGGGTCCGGACCGGATCTTTGCGCGGACGAAGGCGATCATCGGGAGGAAGGTGCAGCACTGCCATCCGCCGCGGAGCGTGGAGGTGGTCGACCGGATTCTGGAGGACTTTCGAGGCGGGCGGCAGAGCGTGGCGGAGTTCTGGATCAGCCTGCACGGGAAGTTCGTACACATCCGGTATTTTGCGGTGCGGGGGGAGAGCGGAGAGTATCTGGGGACGCTGGAGGTGACGCAGGAGGTATCGCGGATCCGGGCGCTGGAGGGCGAGCGGCGGCTGCTGGCGTATGACGAAGTGAGAGGAGGCGCGCAATGAGCGTGATTGAGAAAGAGACGAAGCTGACGGAGATGTTCGCGGAGTTTCCGCAGGTGGAGGCGCCGCTGCTGGAGGCGATTCCCGGGTTAGGGAAGATGGCGAACCCGGTGCTGCGGGAGACGGTGTTGAAGTCGGCGACCGTGGAGCAGGCGGCGCGGCTGGCGGGTATCGGGGTCGAGGAGCTGGTGACGGCACTGAGGAAGATGCTGGGGCAGCCGGTGGAGGAGGCTGCGTGCGGTGGGGGGTGCGCGCATGATTACGGTGAGGCGCGGGTGGGGGTGGGTCCGGAGCCGGAGTGGGCGAAGACGTATGCGGTGAAGCATGCGATTGACGCGGATCTGATGTTGTCGACGGGGGTGCATCCGATTGGGAAGGTGCGGGAGTGCGTGTCGACGTTGGGGGTGGGGGAGATGGTGGAGATGCGGGTGTCGTTTAGGCCGGAGCCGCTGCTGGAGAACTTGCGGCAGGCGGGGTTTGAGGTGTGGTGCGGGGAGGAGGGAGGGCGGTGGCGGGCTTGTTTTGCGCGGGGGTGATTGGGGAGGCGAAGAAACAGTGTATTTCGGGGACGGTGGAGGGGTGG
>JARKQJ010000058.1 GCA_029973955.1 Paludibaculum sp.
GCATGACCATAGATAACCAGATCCCCCTGTCCAGCGTCGGGAATGAGCAGGCGCGGCACGAATCCGGTCTCGGCCAGAGCGTCGGCAAAGGCGGTGTCCTCGCTGCGTCCGGTATTGATCTCGACGATGAAGTTGGCGATCCCCTCGGCACGCAGCAGATTCAGATGGCCTGCCAGGTTGGCGGCCATGTCCCTGCCGGCGCAGAGAGGGCGGATAACCGCCAGGGAACGTGTATAGTCCAGTTCCACCGCCAGCACCGACGCGTCGCGCGCCAGGGCCGTTTCGCCGTGCGTCTCGCGCACCTGCCGGGGAAGGCAGAGACGGTCGTACTGCTCGTGGAGAAATGCCGCCAGCGGGGCCGTGCAGTACACCACTCCTCCGTTCTCCTCCCTGAGCTGCCGGAAGTAGAAGACGGAGCGCGCAGAGTGCCCGATGATGCCCGCCATTTCCAGTTCTCCCAGGAAGTCGAAGAAGCGTTCGTATCCCGCAAGCGGACCCTGGCGCAGCAGCAGACCCCGCGCGCGGGAGCGGGAGATGCGGCCGACCGCCTCGTCAAGCAGCATGGTCAGCGTACTGTCGTCCGGGTCGTCGCGGAACAGGTACGGGCCATACAGCTCAATACAGGTGTCGGTCAGCGGCCGCCACAGCACGCCGCCCACGATCCAGTCGCCAGCCAGGGCCAGCACGGCGCTCACCCGTCCGGCGGCGAGCATGTCCGCGGCCATGCCGGGTTTCGACAGGAACGAAGGAAGAAACGGGGCGCCGAAGGTTGACGCCATGGCGGCGAAGTGCCGGAGATCGTCAGGGGAGGGATCGGAAAGCCTCACGCTTTTCTCTACGTCCGGCGGGGGAAGGGGCACGGCTCCGGCAGGTGGATACTCCCGGTCGCGGGTCATGCGGATCATCACCATCTCATCGGCGCCGAAGTCGAGGCGAAGGCTGGAGACGCTGCGGGCCGCGATCATCGGTCCCAGGGTGTCCAGGGAATCCTCGCTGTCATGGCTGACGCGCCAGGTCAGGTTGAAGGCGCGCATGTCCGGATTGGCCGCATGGAAAGAGAGGGAAAGCGCCAGACGGTAGCCCTGGTCTTCCAGATCAATCTCCATTATCGAACCGACGGCGGCACTCGGCG